>CAZNJE010000030.1:0-40701 GCA_964573295.1 uncultured bacterium
GATGGCCGCTCTCAAACCTTGAGGATCTTCAGAATAAGTAGGAAGGTGAGGCTAGCCGGATCGGGGCGCGGGCCAGCCAATCGAAGTCCGGATCACCGAACACGAGCGCCTCCCGGGCCGCTTGCCAGGGCGGGGTGAGATCGACGACCTCCCGCTCGCAGGTGAGCTGATAGAAGACCTGGGGGGTCTCGACGAGGAATGCGCCGCCCTCATCGGGAAGGGCGGCGAGGTTGACCAGGTGGATACGCTCGGCGGGGACGATGAGGATGCGCTCGGCGCCCACGCAGTAGGGCGCCAGGGGATCCCACAACACCCGCCGCACGAGCCGGCCGGTCTCGGCGTGCGAGACACCATCGCGCTTCCACGGATGCGTGACCGCCGCTCGCCAGTCCTCGATCAAGGCATCGATACCCTGCGCCGCGCCGATATCGACCGCGTGGGGTTTGCCCTCCCCCGCATTCAAGACGAAGGCCCGGTAGCGGCCCTGGGGCGCGTCCATGCCGGCCGCACCGGGGTACTCGTTCGGATCGTTCCAATCACTCCGCAGGTAGCGGTCGTAGCGCTCGTAGCGCACATAGGCCACCAAGGCGGTCGCCGGTGGGAGCGTGGCGGCCACCTCCTCGAATCCGGCCGGCTCCTCCACCAGTTGCCCCGCCGGGTCCGGGAACCGCTGCTCCGCCAGATCGCGCTCGGCGGTCTCCAGGTCTTCCCGCGCGCCGGCCAGAAGGGTGCGATAGATGGAGGAATCCTCCTCCAGCGGCCCAATGACGACCAGATTGGCCAGGCGGGTGGCCGCACGCTGGTAAGCCGCCAGCGCGGCCGCACGCTGGTAAGCTGCCAGCGTGGCCGCGCCAGGATCCTCCCGCGCGGTGGCGCCGCCCTCTGCCGCGGCGTGCTGACGCACACGGGAGGCCAGCTCGTCGAAGACGAGTCCGCGGGTTCGGATGACGGCGTCCCACACGCGTGTGACCAGTGCCGGATCTTGAGAGGCGTCGAGCAAGGAGACGATCAAATCGATGGCCCCCGACCGCTCGCCCACATAGAGCAGCGCCTGACGCTCGGGCAGGTTCCGCAACGTGAGCCGCAGGTGCGGTGTGAGAATCGCTTCGGCGCGGAAGACCAGTTCGGCGGCGCGCTCGTTCGCCCCGGCCGCCTGCTCCAGTTGGGCCAGCTTCAGCTCTTGCTCTGCCGCCATCGGATGGTCGGCGCCCACCTTGCGAGACAGCGCGTCGCGCGCTTCGCTGATGAAGGATCGAGCCTCATCGAGGCGGCCGGCCTCATGGGCCAGACTTCCCAGTGTGGACAGAATCGCCGCGGTTCGGGGCGATTCTGTGCCGAAGAGATCCCGGGCAACCCGGAATGCCTCTTGCGTGTGGTCGCGGGCCTCGGCTGGTTGCCCGCGGCGCCGGGCGATCTCGCCGAGGGCCACGAGGTAGTCCGCCAGCCTCTCGTGTTGCAGCCCCAGACGGGAGACCCAGATGGCCTGCGCGCGTTGCAGGACCTCTTCCTGGCGATCGATATCGCCGATCCGGCCGTAGACGCTACTCAGATTGTACAGCGCATTCGCGATCCGGGGATGCTGGGGCGGGAGAGCTTGTTCCAGAATCGCGAGGGCCCGCTGACGAAGCTCGAGCTCTCGCTCATCATCGCCGAGTTCGGCAGCGATGTGCGCCAAGCGTTCGTAGGTTAGACCCAGAGCCCGACCGGACGCGCCGGTCGAATCCAGAAGCGCGGCCTGACGTTCGAGCAGCTCCCAAGCATCCGCGTACTTCCCAAGACGAACGAGATTGGCGGCAGTGTTGCCCCGGATGCGGTTTGCCCACACCGTCACGGGACCGGCCCGTCCCTCTTCGAGCGCCAGCGCCCGTTCGTAGAGCTCCGCGGCACGCGGGTAGTTGCCCGTGCGGACCTCGAAGTTGGCCAGGTCGTTGAGCGCTCCGGACAGCGAGGCGTCGCCGGTGGAATCGCAATGGGCCACGCGCTCTTGCAGGAGCGGACGTGCCTCGTCGAAGCGGCCCAGATCCGAAAGGGTACCGCCGAGATTACCGCGAATGAGGTTGGCCCCGTCCGAATACTGCGTGCCGCCGGCCTCGGCCACATCGAGGCCTCTCTCGTAGACCAGAGCGGCGCCGGGGAGGTCGCCGGCTTCCTTCTTCACGTTGCCCAGCGCATTGAGGGCGGTCAAGGTCTCCGGATGCCCAAGGGGCAGTTGCGACGCTCGAATCTCGTAGATCGTCTGGAAAACCGCTTCGGATTCGGCGTACCGGTCGCTCATGGCACGTATGACCCCGAGATTGAAGAGACTGGAAGCGACTTCCAGATGGTCCTCCCCGTACAAGACCTTCTTGAGGGAGACCGCACGTTCGGCCAGGGGCTCAGCCTCCTGCCCTCCCGCCGGTCCCCGGGCCTGCCACATCGCCTCGGCCAGCAGGTCCAGCACCTCCGCCACCAGGGCAGATGAGTCGCTCTCGGCCTGCTCGGCCCGTGGCAGCAAGCGCTTCAGCAATGCTTCAGCGGCCTGGAGATCCCGTTCGTGCATCCACTGCCGGGCCACTACGATCGAGTCCTGCACGGCCGGAAGTGGATTCAGAGATTGAGCGGAGGCGGGAAGATGGCCAGAAACGCTTGCGGCTTCTGCTGGAATCACCAAGACCGCCAGAAACGGCAGAATCATCCGGACCAAGAAACGGCATCCTAGCGCCGTCCCGAAACAAGGGTTCCGGCCATGCTCGCCAGACATCTCTCCTCCCGTGCCCCCTGGATGCATCCTGCCTGCATTGAGTATACCTGCCGGCAACGGTGGCGGTCCATGGGCCAGGCAGGCGGCGAGCCACCAGCATTTTTCTGTGATTCTGCCGGCGCGGCATGCGTCTCACCCCATGCACACCCGACATGGATCCACGTTCGGGCAGCGCCGGGGGACCGTTGTCCTCCAGGTCCCGAGCGGGGATGAAGCAGCATTCGCAGGTAGCTCAGCAATAAGGGGGACGTCATGTTTCGATTCACTGGTTCCGTTGTTGCCGCCCTGATTCTGGCCAGTCTGGTCGCCACGCCCGTCTTGGCCGAACACACGATCTGGCATAGCCCACTCCCGGCACGTGTTGCCGCCTTCTCCTCGGACCTCGATATCGAGCCCGGCATTCCGCAGCAGTGCCTGAGGGTCACGGCCTTGGATTCGGGGGACCTCTTGTGGGCCGACTTCCCACTCACCCTCCCCTCCGACGTCGAGATCATTGGTGTGATCGTCTGCTACGAGAACGCCGCCGCGAGCCGGTACATCTCCCAGGTCCGCCTGACGAGGCTGACCACTCCCGACGCGGCCACCGTCATCCACGACGACGGCACTGACCTCACAACGCCCAGCATGGACTGCTACTACAGCGAGGTGTTCCCCGAGCCGGTGGATGGCACCATCACCCTCTCGCTGCGTTTCCACTTCAACGCTCCCGGCGAATACGTGGAGGTCGGTGGCATCGGGATCGTGGTCGAGTCGACCACGGCCGATTTCGGCGGCGACTACGAGCCCGATCCGACCGGCGCCCTCGAGCTGCGCAGCAACCGGCCCAATCCGTTTGCCCATAGCACGACGATCGCCTACGCCCTCGATCAGGAAGAGCTCGTCGATCTGGAGATCCTGGATGTCAGCGGCCGCGTCGTGCGCACCCTCTTCCGGGGTCACCAGCCGGGCGGCGAGTATCGCATGCGCTGGGACGGCACCAGCGACACTGGCAACGAAATGGCGTCCGGCAAATACTACTACCGGATCCAGGCCGGTGACGAGATGGACTCGCGCGGCATGATCATGCTCAAGTAGCAGGGCTCAGGCGCCCGATGGCAACCGGGCGCGCGGTCTCGCGACTCGTGGAAGGCGGGGGGCAGGCGATCCCCCGCCTTCGGTCTTTCACGGCCGGGCCGCTTTACCTCGAAAGCCCCATGGCGCCAATGCCCTCCGAGAACGCTCTCTGCGTGCCGGCGTCGTTGCTAAAGAAAGGCGCCCTTGGGGTCCGATTAGGTGGATCAGGAGATCATGCTCGGGAGAACCTGCGCTCAGGAAGGGCCGCGAGCCGACATGCAGATGCCAAAGCAAACCCCGGCCTGTTCGCCAGCCGCCGATGGCGACATCAGCCACCGGAAAACCACCGACCGGCGCCAAAGGCCGACCCCGTTTCTTTCGCGCTACACGCTGCGCGGCCGGCGAAAGGGCCATCGCCGGGACAGCGATCCTCAGTCTCATTATTATGTCGACCGCGCCTCGGGATTCTATCTGACCGTCCTGCTCATCATTCTGGGGATGATCCTCTTCGATACCGTCTCCACGCTCTACATCATCAGTCACGGGGGCAGCGAAGCCAATCCCCTGATGGCCTGGGCGCTCGAGCAAGGGACGACCTGGTTCATCCTCATCAAGATCCTGCCGGCCCTGACCGGATTCATGTTGCTCGGCGTCCTGACGAGGTTTCCGATCTCGAAGGTGCTCTCCATCGTGCTGACGGTCATCTACGGAAGCATCATCGTCGTGCACTTGAACCTGCTGCACCGGATCCACTTCTAGTCCCCCCCCCGCGCGCGAATGACACTAGCGATCCAGGGCAGCCCGTGGGAGAATGGCGCGCATGTATCGAGAACCGCGCTCGAACACGCCCGGGCACATGCTGGCCAGGCCAGAGCGCTGTAGGACGCAGCCCCAATCCAACCACGAAAACCGGGAGGAGCCGACATGGTCTGGATGCTGAAACGTACCTTGCAGGAAACCGGTGGAATGCGCCTTCTGGGGATGGTCGCCCTGACCGGCCTCCTCGCGAGCGGATTCCTGGGCGGCTGCGGGGGCGATTCCGGCCGCGACCAGGCCGACTCGGGCTCGGGCGCCGGGGGCCCTGGCACGGGCGATGCCGGCGGTGATGTTGCGCCCGTGGTGAGGCCGCTGCCGGATCTGGAGATACCGACTCTGGATGAGTTGCAGGGCGTGGTCGTCAAGCTGAACACCGGCTACATGTCCCTGCGCGGCGCCGACTACGAGAAGTCCTTGGACTACTTCCGGCAGGTGCACGAGCTGTACCCGGAGATGGCGATGCCGTTCGTGCACTGGGCGGTGGGTCTGGCCGCATCGGGAGATGCGACCGAAGCCTTCCGGGCATTGCAGAAGGCCGCTGACCTGGGATTCAAGGACATCTACATGGTCATGGACGATCCGATCATGGACGAGGTGATGCAGCTGCCCGAGTGGCCCGCCTTCGAGGAGCGGCTCCGGAAGGCTCATGCCGAGGCGCGCCCCGCGAACCTCGCCACCTACCGGCGCTTCGATCCCGCGGGCGAGCCGTCCTTCGACTCGTTCGAGGCGCTGAAGCAGCACTACGACTCGGTCAAGACACATCGCAGCCGGCTCGTCATGCTGCATCCGGCCGACGAGGTGCAGCTCCTGCTCTGGGACGCACTCAACCATAAGATGGCAGGCCTCGAGAAGCGTCGTGACAAGGTTGCCGGCCCCGACGAGCGCGCCCGCATCACGAGCGAGATCATGACCACGGCCATGGAATACGAGAACTCGAACCAAACGCCCTGGCTGCGCTCCACCCTCGAGATGATCGACCGGGTTTCAGGCGAGTTCCTAGAGCAGTTCGCGCAAGATTCGCTGGTTTCGTCGGAGGTCACCTACGTCCGCAACCGGGCCCTCTGGTACGGCCAGAAGCCCCGGGAGGACGAGCAACTCACCGAGCCGCTGGTCACCACCGGCATCGATCTACTCACGGCCACCGATGAGCAATACCCCGGCACCCAGGGCGCCCTGATGGGGCTGATGGACGCACTGACACTGGCCGGCACCTACCACGGTTTGGGCTCACCGGAAACCGAGCCCCTGGTCCGGCGCATCCAAGCCGGCTATGCCACGCACCCAACGCTGCGCAAGCTAGGCTATCAGTTCCAGCCTCACGTCCTGGCGCTCGACGGCATCCCGTCCTTCACGGTCACGGATTTGGACGGCCGCGAATGGACCTCTCACGGCAATGACGGCCAGGTCGTGCTGTTCGACTTCTGGGCCACGTGGTGCGCTCCGTGCCGCCAGGAAATCCCGACCCTGGTGAAGCTCTACGAGCAGTACCATGACCAGGGCTTCGAGATCATCGGCATCAGCCTGGACAAGGCCCAGATCATGACCGAACAGGATCTGCTCCAGTTCGCCGAGGAGCACGGCATGGAGTGGCCGCTCGTCTACGACGGTAAGGAGTGGGGATCGCCGGCAGTGCGCGCCTGCGGCGTCTCGGCCATCCCCTTCCCCATCCTGCTGGGCCGTGACGGTTCGGTGGTGGCCGCCGCGGAGACGGCCACGGGCAAAGCGCTGACCGCCAAGCTGAAGGAGCTATTCGCAGACCAGTAGCCCTGCCGGCGACCACGCAAACCGAACCCTCGGCCTACCGGGTCAGCACTACCCGCTGGGTTCGCTGTCCGCCATCAGCCCGTAGGCGCACAAAGTAGACGCCGCTGGTGGCGGCCCGCCCAAACTCCAGCGCCCACGATCCTTCGTGAGAACCAGCCTCCAGGACACCCTCGTGCAGGCGCATGATCCGGCGCCCGTCAACCGAGAGCAGATCGAGCTGGACGTGCGACGCACTCTCCAGCCCGAATTGCAGCGACAGACGCCCGTCAGTGATCGTGCGCTCCGCCCGGAGAACGAGGCGCGGGTTCGTCGCATTGGGTTCGACACTGGCGCTCTGGCCGGGCAGTAATTCGATGAAGCGAGCGGATCCTACGTATTCCTGCTCGAGCAGCTCGCCGGTGGCCGGATCCATCTCCCAGACCCCATCGCCCGCCGTGAGCAGCAGGTTGCCGTTACCGAGGCGATAGATCCCCCGACCGGCGTTGAAGAACCAGGTTTGGTGGATGGTGCCATCGAGATCGAAGTCGGTCACCTGGTCGGCCGAAAAAGACGCGTTCAGGTACTCGCCCGGCGCCAAGGGATCACGCTGAAGCTGCTCGGGGAAATTGACGTCGAAAAGCTCGTACTGCAGGACGCCCGCAGCATCATAGTAGCGAATGTTGTCGTCGCTGCCCTGGATGTCGGCCACTAGCAGCGATCCGTCCTCCAAGAAGAGCAGGTCGTAGGGATCGCTGTCGTCCGCGATGAAGTCGGGCAGCCGGTTGTGGGGACCGTCGAAGCGGGCGATGTAGTCGTCTCCGCTCGTGATGAAGAGCTCGTTGCCCCGGAAGGCGATGCCGCGGATGTTGTTCAAGCCGTCGGTGGCGTCCGCGTAGGTGTAGAGGTAGGTCCCCTGATCATCGAAGACGAAGACGGCGTCGTTGAGCTGCTCGGAGACGTAGATGTTTCCATCCGGGCCGGGAATCGCATTGACCGGTGTCGAGAAACCAGGATTCTCGGTGATCAGATCGCCGAGGTAGGTGCCGTCCATTGGATCGAACATCGCGACCCGATCGGTCGAGGAGTCGGGGATCAGCAGAACGTCCGAGTCGGGCCGGCCGGCCGGTTGGGCCGCGTGGTCCGAGATGACCATCTCGATGCCGGCCGCCTCGTCCGCCGGTGAGCCCGATGAGGAAGCCAGAACGGCTGGCGCGCCCAGAGAGAGCGAGCATGCCACGGTTAGAACGAGTGAGAGGAAACGCTCAGTGCACATGGTGCCAGTCCTCCTTTGCAGAGCTGAAGGTGGGTGGCGGGACCAGCGGCGCCCCGGGGTCAGTACCGCCGACGGGGCCGCTCCGCCTCGGTTCCGATCACTATAGCAGAGGGCCGCGCAAAAAGAATCCGGATTGCAGGTGGGCATCGGGGATGCCTCCCGGCGGGTCACACGAACACGCCCCCCGCCCAGAGGGCAGGAGGCGTGCCGGTTAGGGCCTTTCGGCCGGTCGCGTTCGGACTATCGGGAAACAATGACCTTGCGGGTTTCGCGGGCATCGTCGGAGCTGAAGCGGTAGAAGTACACGCCATTGCTCACGTTGCCAACATCCCAGCGCACAGAGTGGTCACCGCCCTCGAGGACGCCGTCGACAATGCGGGCCACCGTGCGGCCGCTGACGTCCTGGACCGACAGCGAGACACGCTGCTCGCTCGCCAGACGGAAGGCCACCGTAGCTTGCCGCTTGACGACGCTGGGATAGGTACCGGTCAAGGCCGTCCGGTAGGTCACCTCGTTCGAGGCGAGCTCATTGTCGCTGAGCTCGAACGGGCCGTTGCCGGCCGGCTGCTCGCTGAGATAGTTGCCGCCGTCGGACTTGCCCTGGCCACCCAGCGGAGAGCCGCCCTCGAGGAACGGACCCACGAAGTCCATGCTATTGGCCTTGGCCAGATCCACGACCGTGCCGTCGGGCAGCGCGGCCAGCACGGTGAAGGAGCTACGCGGACCGTTCTCATCCCGCGTGTTGACCAGACCGGAGGCGAAGACCACCGCCGAACCGCCCGCGAGGTTCGAGAGCGGGACGCGGTACTTGCCGAGCACGGCGGTCTGATCGTCGTCGGTAAGAGCCATCAGGTAGATCTTGGGATCGACCGTCAGGTAGCCGGTGATATCGCCGTAGGCCGCGCCGTCGACCAAGGTCAAATCCGGCACGACGACCGCGTCGACCGTAGGGGCATCGGTGATGCCGTGCACGACGAACAGGTCGATCGTGGCCGGATCCATCGCCATCTCGCGAGCGTCCTCTTTCACCCAGAGCGTGAAGGCGATGTCACGGCCGTCCGGATTCGGATCGAACATGGACGGATCGAGGACACCGTTGGCGACCACGACGAAGGTCTCGGCCGCCAGGAGGTTCACGTCGAAGCTGGCGATGATGTCGCCAGGGCCGGTGCTGGTGCCCGGCGCCACACCGATCGAGACCGCCTGGTTGGCCGGGAAGTCGATGTAAGGGGTCGCCGCGCGGAACGCGAAGTCATCCAGCGTCAGCGTGTCACCCAAGTAGATGTCGACCTCGGCCGCCGCCGGATCGGCCGCATTGTGGATGATCTGCACCCGAGCCGTCGTCAAGGCCGGCAGCTCGATCACCGTGCCGTCGGCCAGCGCCGCGAACAGGCCGAAGGGAGCGCCGCTCTGGTTGTTCTCCGGGACCAGGAAGCCCGAGGCGAAGACCACCGCCGCGCCGCCGCCCAGGCCCGAGAGGGGCGCCGAGAAGCTGGCCACGACCGTGTCGTTGTCACTGCCCGGGGTCACATCCAGGACGTAGTCGGCCGCGGGCACCGACAGGTAGCCGGTGATGTCGCCGTAGGCTGCGTCATCGACCAGGGTCGCCACGTCACGGGCGATCACATCCACCGTCGGAGCGTCGGTCGCACCGTGCAGGGCGAAGAAGTCGACCATGCCCGGATCCATGCCGGCCTCACGGGCATCGGCCTTCGCAAAGAGCGTGAAGGCGATGTCACGGCCGTCGGGATTCTCTTCGAAGCTCATCGGATCGAGGACACCGTTGGCGACCACGACGAAGGTCTCGGCCGCCAGGAGGTTCACGTCGAAGCTGGCGATGATGTCGCCAGGGCCGGTGCTGGTGCCCGGCGCCACACCGATCGAGACCGCCTGGTTGGCCGGGAAGTCGATGTAAGGGGTCGCCGCGCGGAACGCGAAGTCATCCAGCGTCAGCGTGTCACCCAAGTAGATGTCGACCTCGGCCGCCGCCGGATCGGCCGCATTGTGGATGATCTGCACCCGAGCCGTCGTCAAGGCCGGCAGCTCGATCACCGTGCCGTCGGCCAGCGCCGCGAACAGGCCGAAGGGAGCGCCGCTCTGGTTGTTCTCCGGGACCAGGAAGCCCGAGGCGAAGACCACCGCCGCGCCGCCGCCCAGGCCCGAGAGGGGCGCCGAGAAGCTGGCCACGACCGTGTCGTTGTCACTGCCCGGGGTCACATCCAGGACGTAGTCGGCCGCGGGCACCGACAGGTAGCCGGTGATGTCGCCGTAGGCTGCGTCATCGACCAGGGTCGCCACGTCACGGGCGATCACATCCACCGTCGGAGCGTCGGTCGCACCGTGCAGGGCGAAGAAGTCGACCATGCCCGGATCCATGCCCTCGTTACGGGCATCGGTCTTAAGGAAGAGCTCGAAGGCGATGTCGCGTCCGTCCGGATTGGCTTCGAAGCTCATCGGATCGAGCACGCCGTTGGCGATCGCCACGTAATACTCGTCCTCATTGAGGGTCAGCGGAACCGTCACCAGAATGTCATCCGGACCGGTGCTCGTGCCCGGCGCCACACCGATCTGAAGCTCCAGGTTGGCGCTCACCTCCACGTACGGGGTGGCTGTGCGGAAGGCGAAGTCGTCCAGCAGTAGTTCTCCATTTAGATAGATGTCGACCTCGGCCGCGGCCGGGTCGGAGGCATTGTGAATGATCTGGATGTAGGCGTTGCCATCCAGCGTCTCCATCGCGCTGGCGCTGGAGGCGCCTCCCACCATCATGAGACCAAAGATTGCGAAAAGGGCAGTGCCCTTGCTTAGCCGGTTCTTCAAACTCGTCGTCTTCATGTTCGACCTCCAAACAGTCCGTCAGTTCCTTCGTTGAACCTGCGACCTCCGCGGTGCAGGAGTCTCTGTCGACACGCGGAGAATACCGAATTGACCAGTCCTTGTCAAGCTTTTGAATAGGTAATGACCGATTTTTTTCTGGCACATCTAATCGATTGATAAATGGCCATTTAGATGAACAGAGAAGGTGTCTGACGGGAGAGGTTCGGCGAAAAAGTTCGCCTAAGGACGTTCCGCTGAGTGAGTTTTCGCCCAGAAGCGGACAGGCCGTCGCACACTTGATAAGATCACCTCATGGGATCCACCTCGGATCTCCTCGCGATCCGGCGTGGATCCGAGACTACCCATGGAGGGACACTCGATGAAAAGCTCCCGACCGTTCCCGAACCGGACCTGGGCCTGCACCCTCGTGATCCTGTTGACCACCTGCGCCACGGCCGGCCTGGCAACACCCCCCGCCGCCGCCTCGGCATCGGACTCTTCCCCGGTCGAGACGTTCGCTCTCATTGAAGGGGGCGTTGCCTGGGGCGGCTACAACGACGTACGCATTCCGCCCGAGACCGGCACCGAGTTCTCCCTGACCGAGGATTTGGCCAGTGATCCAGCCTCGTTCATCCGCCTGCGCCTGGGCGTGCGCGTGGGAGATCGGCACACGTTGAGCCTGCTGGCGGCGCCGCTGCGGATTTCCTCGGAAGGCCGATTCGACCGAACGGTTCACTACCAAGGCGTCGACTTCCCGGCCGGCGAAGAGATTTCGGCCACCTACCGGTTCGACTCCTACCGCCTGACCTACCGGTACAGCGTCTATCAGTCCGATCGCCTGCGGGCCGATATCGGGGTAACCGCCAAGATCCGCGATGCCGAGATCGAGCTCATGACTACGGAGCTACAGGCCAGCAAGACCAACGTGGGCGTCGTGCCACTGATCTCCTTTGCCCTGTGCTGGCAGATGGCGGATGCCTGGAATCTGATTCTCGACGGCGATGCACTGGCCTCCCCAGGTGGCCAAGGAAGGGCCGAGGATGTGTTTGTCGGTGTGCAGCGAGCCTTGCGCCCGGGGCTGGCGGTTCGGGCGGGATATCGCATCCTCGAAGGCGGTGCGGATGTCGACGAAGTCTACAATTTCGCGGTGGTCCACTACGCCTCGGTCGGTTTCGTCTTCTCCCTCGCTCGCTAGGGAACCGGGATGACCGCACCGTGCGGATCGCGGCCCCGTGGGGAGCGATCCCGCGTGGGGCGGCCCCGCATGGAGCGCTCTCGCCATCAGGCGCGGCCTACTGCTCCTCGACCAGCGCCACCGCGATCTGATCGGCCAGCTGCCCCACAGCCGTTGCGAACAGCTTGGAACGGTTCCAGGTCATGATGACCTCGAAGTTCGGATAGACGAGGAAGGCGGGCCCCTCGCCGTCGTCGTGGATGATGAGTGCGGCCTCGATCTCGGGCGCAATGGGCAGATCGCCGCCGCCGATTCGCCGCACACCCAACGCCTGCCACGCTTGCAGCGGCTTCTTGTTCTCGAGTGAGGCCAGCGTCAGGTCGAACCCCGCCGGCAAGCGCACCGGCCGCCCCCACCGGTAGCCCGGCTGCCAGCCGGCCGAGGCCAGGTAGTTGGCAGCCGAGGCGAACACGTCCGTTCGGGTGTTCCAAATGTCTCGACGGCCATCGCCATCGTGATCCACGGCATGGCGCCGGAAGGTCGAAGGCATGAACTGGCACTGACCCATCGCGCCGGCCCAGGATCCCACGAAGGAGTCGGGACTCACGTGACCCTCATCCAGGATGTGGAGCGCGTCCAAGAGCTCTTTGCGGAAATAGGCGCTCCGACGCTCGTCATGGGCCAGCGTGACCAGAGCCGGCAAGATCTCAAACCCGCCCTGGATACGGCCGAAGTCGGACTCGATGCCCCAGAGAGCCACGATGACGTGAGCGGGCACGCCGTAGGCGCGGGCGATGGGCAGGAGGGTATCGCGGTGTTCCCGGAGCAGTCGCCGTCCGCGCTCGATGCGCGATGGCGGCATGACCCGGTCGATGTATCCGCGATAGGTGAGCTTGAACTCGGGCTGGTTGCGATCGAGCTCGATCACCCGCTCCACCGGCGTCACGCCGACGAGGGCCTGGTCCAACGTGGCCGCACGGATGCCCCGGGCGAGGGCCTCCTCACGCAGTGCGTCGAGCCATTGGTCGAACTCGGTCTGGGCCGAGGCATCACTGCCCGGCAGGCCGAGGAATCCAGCGGCGACCCACGCCAGCACACACACCGCGATGCGGCGTTGCCTGGGATAGATCGCCGCGCCAGAGCCACCGGCGCGGCGGGTCGATCGCTGATGATGCATTCCGGTCGGTTCCCTTCCTCACATCCCCTGGAAGCCTGCTGCGAAACCGGAATCATACACAACCCAGCGGGCCAGTGTCGACCTAGTGGGCCAGTGTCGACGCTGCGAATAGAGACTTCACCGCGCCCCAGGTCGTGAGCGCGGAAGGAGTGTCGTCGGGAGCGGCGTCGAGATCGTCGATGCAGAACTCCTGCCCGCCGATCCAGAGTTCCCAGATGATCCCCTCGAATGTCACGGTGCCGGCATCCCCGGGACTCGACGGATCCGGAGTAACCGAGACGAGCACGTCCATGGCGATGGTGCTTCCATCGAGGGCGGCGAGATCTTGCCAGTACATTTCCATGCCGTTGACGCGAACGTTCTCGGGATTCTGGGAGGGGCCGAAGTCGGTGAACTTCAGCGACACCGTGGCCGGCTGGAAGCGCAGGTTCTGGAAGTCGAACCTCAGACACACGTTCCCCATCTCCAGAACTTGGTGGGTGCCAAATCCGTAGGCGGATTCCTGGGCGCGAACCCATCCGAATAGCGGGATCTCATTGTACATGAACTCGTGAATGTAGACGTCCACCCCCGATTCGCTGAAGATCAGCTGGCCCGCCTCGGTGCCATAGCTCATGCCCCAGGGGCCGCCTTCGACCGTATCGAAGGTCATGAGTTGAGCCCGGGCGACCAGAGGGACAGCGACCAGCAGGGCGAGAACGGCCAGGAAGGTGGAACGGAAACGGCAAGCGCGAAACGGCATGAGGCCCTCCTCGTGGCAATCCACGGTCAACGTGCAATCATCTGTCGCAATCGATGTCGATTCAGGGTGCAATGCCTACCCGCCAGGTTGCACATTGAGTGCCAGCTGGGGCCTTCCACCGCAACAAACGACCCCGGATGCGGTTGTTCCAGACTGGCCGATAGCAGCCATCGTGAGAACTGCACGATCCGCCAGTGATGCCATGAAGAGATCGCACTCGGCTTCCCGGGCGCCGGCGGGCTCTTCGACACGTGGGCTGCCTGGAGTATCCAGCCGCCCCTCCCAGGTGCTATCATGGGGACGCACGAGAGAACCTCTCCCGGCTTCTTCGATGGGCGTCCCCATCGGCAGTACGCGCCCTGAGACGCGCCCTGTGACGCGCCCCGCCGCGATCGCGCCCTGCAAGGAAAGGAAACACAACCATGCATTCGGTCAATCGTCCCTTCTACCGCGTGCGACCGGTCTTGCTCTGTCTCATCCTGGGCCTCCTGGGCCTCGGCCATGCGCAGGCACAGTGGTCGGATGATCCCGCGGCCAATCTGCTCATCACCGGAGCCGCCGGCGAACAGGTGCTTCCCATTCCCGCCGTCACCTCCGACGGCGGCTGCTACATCGGCTGGTTCGACCAGGCGTCGGGCAACTACGATGTCTACCTGCAGCGGCTGGACGCCCAAGGCCATGCGCAGTGGGCCGGGGGCGGCATTGCGGTGAGCACCGAGCCCCAGCTCTCGTCGCTTGTGGCCTGGGACCTGACCGTGGACGGCGATGATAACGCCATTCTGGTCTTCTCCGATGCCCGCGCCGGCACCGATCTGGACATCTATGCCTACAAGGTGAGCCCCAGCGGGGACCTGCTCTGGGGGACCGGGGGGATCACCCTGTCGACGAACAACGCGTTCGAGCCCGGCGCCGCCGTCACCGTCGCGACAGACGGTGACCTCGTCTTCGCCTGGGCCTATCTGCCCGACGCCGGGGATGGATCGACTCGCCTCCAGCGTCTGACGCCCGACGGCACCGAACGCTATCCGCACGGGGGCATCGATGTCCTCACCGAGACCGGTGCGTCCCCGGCCTTCACCGACATCGTCCCCTCTCTGGACGGGAGCGTGATCGTCTCCTGCGTGCGGGATATCTCCTCCTACTACAGCAACCGCTACTTCAAGGCCGAGCGGTTCGCCGTCGACGGATCCTCGGTGTGGGGCGATGCGGTCTACATCTACGACGCCTACCCGCTCCCACTGGGATACCATCCCCGCATCCAGTCCGACGGCGCCGGCGGCCTGGTGGCCGCCTTCCATGCCTCGGAAGCGAACTACCACCAGTCGCGTTTCCAGCGCATCGACGCTTCCGGCGTGGCAATCCATCCCCACAATGGCATTCGGGTGACCGAGCTGGCGGGCCGGATGCACATCGACCCCACCCTGGCCTACCACCCGGATACCGGTGACGCCTATGTCTTCTGGAACGAGCGCAATTCGGCCCAGTCTCAGTGGGGTATCTACGCGCAGCGCGTGTCAACGGCCGGCGCGCTCGAGTGGGGCGTGAGCGGTCTGGAACTGCTGCCGGTCAACTCACAGTACAAGTCGTTTCCCCGCGCCGTGCCCTGCGAGGGCGGAGCGATGGTCTTCCTCAGCGATGAGCCCAGCGGCACCTACAACGAGGATCGGCTGATCGGCATGCGGCTCGACAGCAGCGGCGCCCAGATGTGGCCCGGGGACATCGTCGCGGTGGCCACCCATCCGAGCGGCAAGTCGCGCTACCCGGTCGTCGTCAACGACGAGGACATGGCCGTCCTGGTGTGGGAAGACGACCGCGGCGGCAGCGTGGATCTCTATGCTCAGAACGTGAACGTAGACGGCACGCTGGGCGCATCCTCGGCCGGCGCGCCGGCGTTCTTCCCCGGCACGCACGCCCGGTTGCTCCCCAACGAGCCGAACCCGTTCGTCTCTGTGACCCGGTTCCGCATCCCCTCGACGATGGGTCTTGCGGCGCCTCGGCTCGAGATTCTGGATCTGGAAGGCCGGCGGGTGAGAGTCTTCCCCGTTCTCGCCGGCGCGGGCGATACGCAGGTGGTTTCATGGGACGGTCGTTCGGCAGCCGGCCGGGCGTTGCCGGAAGGGGTCTACTTCTACCGCCTGGTGCACGCCGCGGGCGCATCGCCGGCGGAGCGCCTCACCCGGATTCGTTGACCGGTCGTTCCAGGCAGTCGGGAGAAGAACGGGGCTGGCCAGCGAAGGTCGCCGGCCCCTGGATCCCGCCCCCGGGGGCCTGAATCAAGGCAGAATCACACGAGTATCCGCACACCGCAGAAGGGCCTGCCCCCCGCAAAGGAGGCAGGCCCAATCATACGAGCAGTTCGATCGGGACTAGCGCGTAACCACCAGGGCTGGCCCGTGTAGCAGGCCGCCCTGGGGCCTCGCGCCGCGCGGACTAACGATACAGCGCCTTGACCGCGCCCCACGTCGTATCCTCGACCGGGGTGCCGCCCATCTCATCGATCGAGAGATCGTCATAGTAGACCGCCGTGGCAGCGTTCCCGAACAGATCGATGCAAGCGATGTTGGGCACGCCGCCCCCGCTCGCACCCTCGACCCAGCTCTTCTGATAGAGCATCTGGTCGTCGTAGTAACAGGTCTGGATGTCCGCATCCAGGTCGATCTCAATCCTGAGCTCGACCCACTCGCCCTGGATCAGGGGCAGCTGCGCCGACTCGGGATACGAGTCCACGATACCGGCGCTGTCGAACATGATCTGCACCGACCAGTTGTTGTCCGACCCACCATGCGAATACGTGTTCAGCATGATGAAATAGCTCTGGCCCTGGAAGTCCATGGGCACGTACACCCAGGCCGTGGTGACCCAGGCCCCCGATGTGTAGTCTGTGAACTGATGGATCAAGTCCGAGGTACCGATGATCTGCGCCGAGTGAGGAGTGCTGTACGCATAGTCGTCGCTGACGAAGCCATCGAAGTCGGGCGACCCGTCCCAGCCTTCCCAGCCACCCTGGCCGATCAGACCACTGCCGAGCTCATAGGAATCGAAATCCTCATACCACTGCGCAGTGGCGACGGGAGCGACGAGGAAGACCCCAACCAAAACGAATGCAAGGTGCCGTAGATTCATGGGAGATACCTCCTGCTGTTAGATCACGTGGTGTCAGCTACAGGTGTTGCTTCTAAGATTTCATGACACTGGCTTCACCCTACCACTCTGCACCACGAGTCGCAATGCCCCTTCCAGAATTCGCGACTGGGAGTCGATAGTGTTCTGATGACCTCTACGCGCGTACGGTCGTAGGCAAAACACGCGAATGCTCTCTCGTTTGGGCAGATCGACATCAACCCCAGACTCCGCACGAGATTCGCCGGAAAACGCTTGCGGGGCGTTTCCAGGAAAGATTGGGGCTTTCTGCCGCGAAATCAAAGGATTGTAAGGGTCGGCCCCCACATGCCGATTGTAACTAGAGGGCGCTCCCTGGGGCAGGATGCACCAATGCGCCCCATGTGGGGCGACCCATGGGGCGACCCACGGGAGCGACCCACGAGGTGTCACTACGGGCCTCACGAATCGGGGCATCCTCGCGATGAACGCAACCGTCCCTGGGAGGACCAGATCGATGAGTCACGCAGAGCATTTGAGCGCCGTGCTCGAGCCGAACACGAAGGCAGTCATCATCGATGACTCCGCGACCACGCGACGAATCCTACGCCAGCTGCTCGAGACCTTTGGCATCGAGGTGCACGATGAGAACGATGCCTCGGCCGCCCTCTCCTACCTGGAGCGCGAAATCGGATCCACGCAGATCATTCTCTCCGACATCGTGATGCCCACGATGAACGGTTTCGAGTTCTGCCACCGGCTTCAGCACGCCGAGTGGTATGACGGCACGCCGCTCGTCATGGTCTCGACACAGAGTGATGCCACCAGCGTCATCAAGGTGCTCAAGCTGGGCGCCGACGACTACATCCCCAAACCATTCGACCGTGAGGTCCTGGCACAGGTGATCGGGAGGGTGCTGTCCCATGACTGAAATCGCACAGATCAACAAGCGAACGATCGATCGCATGCAGGTGCGCCTCGAGCACCTGGACAAGCTGCTGTCGCTGGCCGGTGAGGTCATCATCACCAGCGCCAATCTCCAGGATCTGGAACGGCGTGCTACCGACGCCACCGACAAAGGCCGGCCGCTGCCCCCCGAGGGGATCGACGTCATCAAGACCAGCAATGAGGCGGCCCGCCGCGTCAGCCAAGATCTCCACGAGCTGGTCATGGCCATCCGCCTGATAGGCATCGGTGAGACCTTCCGGCTCTTCCGGCGGCCCGTGCGCGACCTGTGCCGCAAGCTGGGCCGGGAAGTGGATCTGGTCTTTGAGGGCGACGATACGCTGATCGACAAGGCGCTGGCCGAACGTTTGGTGGACCCGCTGCTCCACCTGCTGCGCAACGCGGTCGATCACGGCATCGAAGCGCCGATGGAACGTTCACGGACCGGCAAAGAAGCCAAAGGACGCATTGTAGTTTCCGCGGTGGACCGCGAACACCACACCGAAATCCGGGTCAGCGACGACGGCGCCGGCATCGATGCGGCGCATGCCCGGGAAGCGGCCCGCGCGGCCGGTCTCAGAGCCGATGTCGACAGTCTTCCGCTGCTCGACTTGCTGTGTGTGCCAGGCTTCACGATGGCGGCCTCGGTCACGGCCACGAGCGGGCGCGGCGTGGGCCTGGATCTGGTTCGCAGCGTCGTCGAAGAGTTCGACGGCGAGATGGAACTGCAGACCGAGCCCGGCAAGGGCACGGCGTTCCTGCTCAATATTCCGAAGCTGCGCGCGGTCAACATCATCGACGCGCTCACCCTTCGGGCCGGTCCCAGCCTCTATGCCTTGCCCATTGAGCAGGTGATCGCCTCGCTGGGTATCCGCAGGGATCAGGTTCAGACGGCCATGGACCGCTCGCGCTACTTCGTCTACCAGGGATCGGTCGTTGTCCTGCGCGATCTGCAGGAGTTGCTCGGATCCCCTGCCCCAGACGAGGACACCGACCCTCTGCCGGTCGTCATCGTCCAGGGTCGCACCGGCCGGCTGGCGCTGATCGTCAGTGAATTCCTGGGGCCGGCCAAGCTGGTCAACATCCCATTCGAAGACGGCATGGAACATGATCCCGGCGTCATTGGCACGACGGTGTTCACCGGCGGCCGTCTGGGCCTCACCGTTGACATCGACGCGCTCGTGGCCTCGGGCCACGGACACCAAGCAAGCAATCGACTCTCGCTGTCGCTGGATCAGGAAAGCGCGTCCCCCGGTGACGACGCAATCGGCATGGGTGCATCCGGTGTATCCGGTGTATCCGGTGCATCGAGTGCCTCGGCCGCACCCCCCGCATCCGGTGTGGTCGGCGTGGCCCACGCCGCGCAAGACGCCGATCGCGACAAAGCGCTTCGCGAGAATGGGGGTTCGCAGAAAGGCGTCTCCCAAGGAGCTCTCAATGATCTGGAGCCGGGAGACACTTCGGCCCTGGTCGAGGAGCTGCGCCACCACGTCCAGCGCTTGCAGGACGCCCTCCTCACGCTCGAATCCGATCCCGAGGAAACCAGCACCCTCAACGAAGCATTCCGCCGGTTGCACGCCGCCAAGGGCAACCTCACGATGCTGGGCGCCGAGGCGGCCGCCTCGCTGGCACACCATGTCGAGACGATCATGGACTATCTGCGCGGCGATCGCGTTCCGCTGACCCCCGAGAGGTCCGATCTCCTGCTCGACTGCGTCAGCTATCTGGTCGAGGCGGCCGCGAGCCTACCGGGCGGCGCCGTCAAACCGAGCGAGGAGCTGCTCGCGAGGGTGAGCGAGGAGGCCGATGTCCGAACGCCGGCCCATCAAGGCAGTGCCGACGGTGAACTGATCGGCAAGGCCTTCGAACTATCGCCGACCGTCCAGCTACAGGTGCTGAGCGCCCTGAAGCGCGGCGAACGCACCTACGAGACCTACCTCGAGTTCCAGAGTGGCCGGCAGGCGGACTTTCTGACCGCCTACCTGATTCTGCGGCGGCTCGGCATCGAGGGCACGGTCCTGGCCAGCATCCCGTCGGTGGCCAGCATCGAACAGGGCACGTGCGGCAACGCACTCAAGGTCCTCTGGTCGACCTCGCTGGATGAGGCCGGACTGGAAGAGGTCTTCGACCTGCTCGCTCGACAGTACGACATCCGCGAGCATAGCTCGATGCCGACGACGATCTTCCGCTACGAGCGCGACAGCATCGAAGAGATGTCGAAGGCCGCTTAGGAACCGAGATGCTCTTCTGTGCGGCGGCGTCGTGGCGCCGCCGCAAGCCAATCTACGTCCCCGCTTGTCGGCCGGCGCCCCTTGGGCGCTGATCGGTATTCCCCCCTGAACCCTGGTCGGCATTCCCTCCCGCGCGTTGGTCGGCATGCTTATCCGCCGGTTGGCGCGGCATCGCCCGCCGTAGAAGAGGCCACACAAGCTATCGAACTCGGAGTCCGCGTCCGAGCCGGAGTGCCAGTCGACGGCGGCGCAACTCTGTGATATCATTATAGTTCGTGGCTTGAGTGGCCATCTTCCCGCACTCGCATGAAAAGGAGATTCAACATGTGCCATGGCATCGGCCGGATGGTGGCGTGCGGGTTGGTCCTGCTCGTCTGCACTCTTCCGGGGGCTCATGCGGAGACGATCCGCCTCGAACTCGAATTCAACGAGCCGACCCTGCAAGGGGCGAACGATCCGGGCGCTCTGGTGACGATGCCCGGTTGCGTGACGCTCGGCGATCCGGGCGCCCCGCTACTGCCGGCGCGCGAGGCGGCCGTCTTGCTGCCTCCTGGAGAGGTCGTGACCGCCGTTCGCGCCCTGCCGGGTGAGACCAAACACCTTGCCGGCCGGCATGACGTAGCGGCCGCCCAGGAGCCGCGGCCAATCAGCCAGCCGGGCCCCTTCCCGCCGACCGCGCCCGATCCGGCCATCTATGACCGCGATCGCGCCTATCCGGCCGCGGCCGCCCACTTGGTGACCGAGCAGACCGCTTGGGGACACGGGGTGGCCTTCTTCCAGGTGCATCCGGTCCTCTATCGGCCGGCCAGCGGCGAGCTCGCCTGGTACGAGCGCATCACGATCGAGATCGATACCGCTCCCCGGGAGGGGTTCGGCCCACCCTCATCCTTGCCCAACCTCCGTCAGACGGACGCCGTTCGTCATCGCCTGGCATCCATGGTGGGCAACCCGGACATGCTCGACCGCTACGAAGGGTGCGTAGCCCAGAGGGCGGATGGGTCGCGCCTCGATCCCGACTACTACCCCTATGTCATCGTGACGGCGGCCGAATTCACCGAGACCTTCGGCGAGCTGGCCACCTATGCCTCCAGCCGAGGCCTGCGCGCCATAGTCGTGACCCTGGATGAGGTCGGCGCCTATCCGGGTGACGATCTGGCCATGCAGCTGCGTAACTTCATCCTCGACGCCTACCAGAACTGGGGGACCGAGTACGTCGTCCTGGGCGGTGACTACGACGTCGTTCCCATCCGGCCGCTCTATGTCGACGCCGGCGGCACCATCGACCAGTTCCCCGGCGACTGTTACTACGAGGGCCTGGATGGCAACTGGAACAGTGACGGCGATGAGTACTGGGGCGAGGAGGGCGAGTATGACCTGATCGGTGAGGTGGCCGTGGGCCGCGTCTCGATCAATCACGCATCCGAATTCACCGCCTGGTTCAGCAAGAACCGGATGTATGTCGAGGAGCCGGTCGTCGAGGAAATCCAGAAGGCGCTCTTCCTCGGTGAGCAGCTCGACGACATTCCCACCTGGGGCGGCAACTACATGGATGAACTCAAGGACTACTGCTGCACGCATGGCTACTGCACATCCGGATATCCCAGCACGTATCTGAAGGAAACGCTCTATGACCGGGACGGAGCCTGGAGCAAGTGGGATGCCATCGATCTCTTCAACAGCGGCTTTCCCACCAGCCACCATCTGGGGCATTCGGGCACGACCTACTGCATGAAGATGGGGAACGCCGATACGCAGTACTTCACCAATGACGGCGTGACCCATAGCTTCTGCTTCATGGCCTCGCAGGGTTGTTACGACAACAACTTCGACAACTCCGGGAGCGACGCCATCTCCGAGGCATTCCTGTTCGCCGAGAACGCCGCGCCGGCCTTCCTGGGGAACACGCGCTACGGGTGGTACGTCATGGGCGCCACCTCCGGCCCCTCCCAGCACTACGACCGCCAGTTCGTCGATGCCCGGTATGAAGAGGGCATCGAGACCATCGGCTGGATGAACGTCGATTCGAAGATCGACAACATCTGGATGCTCAATCCCTGGAATCTGTGGTGCCACTACGAGCTGTGCCTCATGGGCGATCCGGCCATGGTGCAGTGGAACGGATTCGAAGGCCACCTGGAGTTGGTGCACTGGGGCGGTTACGTCATCGGCCAGGGCGAGTACGAGGTCGCCGTGTTGCGCGACGGCGAGCCGGTCGAGGGAGCCACCGTGACGCTCTACTCGGACGATCTCGGCGTGTGGGCCAGCGCCACCAGTGGTCCCGACGGGGTCGCCGCCGTGACCCCGGATCCGCACGACCCGATGACCTTGCATCTCAAGACGGTCAAGACCGGCTACCTGCCGGCTGCCGGTACCGTGGAAGTCGCCCCGGCAGCGGGCCCTTGGCTGGTGTGGCAGACCACGGTCATCGATGACGATCAGGGCGGAGGCAGCCTGGGCGACGGCGACGGTCTCGCCGACCTGGGCGAGACCCTGCAACTACTGATCACGCTTCAGAACGTGGGCGCCGAAAACGCCCTCGACACCGTGCTCGAGCTGACGTGCGAGGACGAACGGGTGACAATCATAGATGGCACCGCCGCCTATGGAACGATCCCTGCCGGGAGCACCGGCAGCCAGACCGATGATCTCGTCGTGACGATCTCCAGCGAGATCGCCGACGGCGACCTCGTCGAGCTCGATCTCACCCTGAGCTGCCAGGAGCGCTGGGCCGGCACAGATGACTTCACGCTCACGCTGCATGCCCCGGTCCTGTCGGTGGCCGGCTGGGAGATCGACGACGCGACCACCGGCGATGGTGAGGGGGACTTCGATCCGGGCGAGACGGTCGGCATCGGCGTGACCCTGCGCAATACCGGGAGCGACGAGGGCCGGGAGGTGACGGCGTCCCTGAGCTGCGACAACCTCTTCCTCAATCTGGATCCGGATCCGGCCGCCGTGGAACTGATTCCGTGTGCGGGCACCGGTGATCTGACACCGCCGATCCGGGGTCGTCTGGACATCCACGTGCCCACCGACGAGGTGCTCGATCTCGTGCTATCCGGAGAAACCTGGGCCGGACAGGCGTTCTCCGCCACCTTCCAGATTCCGGTGGCCTCGCTCTACGAGAACGCCTTCGAAACCGAGGACGGCTGGGTGGTCGGTGTTCCCGATGACAACGCCACCGCAGGGATCTGGACGCGAGTCGATCCGGTGGGGTCTTACTTCGGTTCCGCGCCCGTCGCACCCGAGGAGGACCACTCGCCCGATGGCACCCACTGCTTCGTCACCGAGCAGGGCGGCGTGGGCCAGCCCGCCCGCGAGAGCGATGTGGACGGCGGCAAGACGACACTGCGCTCTCCGGTGCTGGACCTCGGCTCGGCCGTCAATCCCCGCCTGCTCTACTGGCGATGGTATGCGAACCATCTCGGCCCCTTCCCGGGTGAGGACTACTGGCAGGTGGATGTGAGCGCCGACGGAGGCGAGACCTGGGTCAACCTCGAGTACACGAACGAAGGAGCGGCCGAGTGGCAGCTGCGCGAATTCTATCTCGAGGACTACGTCGCGTTGACCGGCCAGGTCGTGCTGCGCTTCGTCGCGAGCGACTACGGCTTCGACTCGCTGATTGAGGCGGCTCTCGATGACCTGTCGATCGAGTCACAACCATCCCCCGCCGCGATCGAGGGAGACGGTGGCGCAGGACCACAGAGACGCTTCGCGTTGGGCGCCGTCTCTCCCAGCCCGCTCCGTCTGGGAGCAACGGGTGGTGCGGCGAGCGCGGGCCATGTCGCGCAGCTGGCGTTCAGCCTGCCTCGCACGGGAGACGTGAAACTCCAGGTCTTCGGCATCGACGGCGGATTGGTCCGCACGTTGGCCGGGGGACTCCATCAACCTGGTGAACACCGGGTCAGCTGGGACGGATGCGATGCGAGCGGCAACCATCTTGCCAGCGGCGTCTACTTCGTGCGCCTGCAGGGTCTAGGACGGGAAGCCAGCCGGCGCCTGGTCGTGCTCCGATGAACCGAAGCCCCCCCGGCCGATGGCCGGGGGGGGCTTTTCCTATTCGAGCATTCGATCCAGTCTTCTCAGTCCGGCTCAATCGGTGGACGCTAGAAACTGGCAGCCTGTTCCTCGTTGAACGACGCCGCTTCCTCCGTCCCCCTCTTGGATGCCTGCTCACGCTGCTTCGCGAAGTCGTGAAGATGCGTGATCTTGGCCCCCGAAGTCCTCTGCGGCGTATGCTCGCGGGCAATCGATGAGTGCATGTTGGCATCGCGACTACCGCCGACCAGGCGCACGAGGTCACCGACCATGCTGCTCAGTTGCTCGGACTGCGAGCTGAGCTCCTCGGCCGCCGAGGCCGACTCCTCCGCATTCGCCGCATTCTGCTGCGTCACCTGGTCGAGCTGCGCGACCGCCGAATTCACCTCGTCGATCCCCCGCGATTGCTCGTTCGATGCATCCGCGATCTGACCCACGAACTCGTTGACCTGGCTCGCCAGCGTCGCGATCTCGTCCAAGGCCGCGCCGACCTCCTGGCTGATCTCCACGCCCGTTTCGGCCTTGCCGACCGAGCCCTCGATCAAGGTCGCCGTGTCCTTCGCCGCATCCGCCGAGCGCTGCGCCAGATTGCGCACCTCCTCGGCCACCACCGCGAAGCCCTTGCCGGCATCGCCGGCGCGCGCGGCCTCGACGGCCGCATTGAGCGCCAGCAGGTTCGTCTGGAAGGCGATCTCATCGATCGTCTTGATGATCTTCGACGTCTCGTCCGACGACTGCTTGATGTCATTGATCGCCGCCGACATCCGCTTCATCGCCTCGGTGCCCTTCGCCGCACCGGACTCGGTTTGGCCGGTCAGGTTCCGGGCCTCGGTCGCGTTCTCGGCCGACTTCTTCGTCATCGCCGCCATCTCGGTCACATTCGCGGTCGTCTCCTCGATACTGGCTGCCGCCTCAGAAGCTCCCTCGGCCAAACTCTGGCTCGCCGAGGACACCTGGCCCGCCGCGCTCGCAGTCTGTTCGGACCCCGCCGTCAGACCCTCGATGATCCGATGAATCGGCTTGGTGATGCTGCGCGCGATCACGAACGCCAGACCGGAGCCCACGACCAAGGCTATGGCCAGGCCGACGATCATCACCAGGGATGCCATCTTCAGCATGGACTCGGCCTCGTTGGCAATCTCGCGCGTACCGGCCACGCCGGCGGCCGACGTTTCGCTCACGACGGCCAGCAAGTCATCGCCCACCTTGTTACGCTGGCGGCCTACCTCGACATTGGCCTCCCAGTTGTTGAGGAACTTGTTCATCGCCGCCTGATAGTCATTCGCGGCCATCTGGACGTTGTCGAGCGCTTCCAGGTCATGGGCTTCGTAGGTGACCTCGCGAATCTCGCGGATCATCTTCTCGATGCCGGCGAAGTTGTCATTGGCCTGGCGGATCAACTGGGGATCGCGGAGAGCCTGGCTCTTGAACGCCGCAATGCGACTCGCGTTGCCCAGATCGATCACGTTGTTGATCTCGGTGATCTTGAAATGGCGCTCTTCGAGCTTGGCGATTTCGGTGTCGGCAGCGATTTCCGCGGCCAGGTTCTTGTTCTGTTCGTCGAGCACACGATTGCAGTTCTCGACGTAGACCGCGGCGGCCTCATCGAGCGCGGTGCGGTTGGCCACCATCTTCTGGTCCAGTTCCACGGTTTGGGCCACCAGGTCCCGGTACTGGCCAACCTGCTCCCGGATGGCCTTGACCGCCGGACCGAGCTTCTCCAGATGCTCGGCTTCTTTGGCCAGCTCATCACATTTCTGCAGCCAGTGGTCGACGTTCTCGAGTTCCTTGATGCCCTGGTCGTAGTAGTGCTGCTCCTGCGTGAGCCCGTAGCCGCGCATCGCATACATGGTCTGGAGGCTGGACCGTTCCAGGTCGGTGCAGTATTCGACTTCCGGGACGTACTCCTTGGCCAGCTTGGCCGAATCACCCTCCACGTTCTTCATGTTGTAGACTCCCAGCCCGCCCAGGACCAGCGAGATGGCAATCAGCGAACCGAACCCGCTTGCGATCTTCGTCCCCAGTGTCATGGTCTTCTCTCCCTTAGCAAGGTCGTACTGTCGTTTTCTGGCATTGTCCACGGCCGTTCGAAGCGCTGCTTGACGGCAACCGCTGCACCCGGGCAGACGCTGCATCGCGGTCGCCGTGATGCCGCAGCATCCGCTACCGCGGAGGGCACACCGCCGCGAAGGCCAGAGACAAACCTCGCCGGTTTCAGCTTCGTGTCATCGGGTAGACGGACCGACCCCGTGCGGCGAAGAGCTCGCTAGCTCCTGTGCTCACGGTGAACGTCTCTTCGCCGAGATGCCTGACCGTCAGTACTCATCTCTGCCTAAGTCATCGGCGGCACGTTCTCGAAAACTTAACTTTGTTGCGTGAGTGGCTCGTTTCCGCAACAAAGCTGCCAAACGTGGCATCAGGAAGGGCTTCCGGCACGATCCCAACCATGGGGGGCATCGTTGACCTGGAATCCGGTGGACACGGCAGGAAGGGAGGAAGCCCGCCAAGGGTCTGGCGAAATGGACCTGACGAAACGGACCTGGCGAAATGGACCTGACGAAACGGGCCCGCCGCCGGCACGAAACCGGTGGCGGGCCCTGGGACATGCTCTCACGGATTAGAAGTTTGCCGCTTTCTGATCCGTATCGTCGAAGGCCTCGTCGTTGTGCGTGCTGGCGCGATGGAGCACCTCACGCAGCTTCGGCTTGCCCTTCCAGCCGTGATGGCTCGAGGTTTGCGCACTCGATTCGCGGGAGGCATGCTCGTGGCCCCGTCCGTCGGCCCCGCCGACTAGGCGCACGAGGTCGCCGACCATGCTGCTCAGTTGCTCGGACTGCGAGCTGAGCTCCTCGGCCGCCGAGGCCGACTCCTCCGCATTCGCCGCATTCTGCTGCGTCACCTGGTCGAGCTGCGCGACCGCCGAATTCACCTCGTCGATCCCCCGCGATTGCTCGTTCGATGCATCCGCGATCTGACCCACGAACTCGTTGACCTGGCTCGCCAGCGTCGCGATCTCGTCCAAGGCCGCGCCGACCTCCTGGCTGATCTCCACGCCCGTTTCGGCCTTGCCGACCGAGCCCTCGATCAAGGTCGCCGTGTCCTTCGCCGCATCCGCCGAGCGCTGCGCCAGATTGCGCACCTCCTCGGCCACCACCGCGAAGCCCTTGCCGGCATCGCCGGCGCGCGCGGCCTCGACGGCCGCATTGAGCGCCAGCAGGTTCGTCTGGAAGGCGATCTCATCGATCGTCTTGATGATCTTCGACGTCTCGTCCGACGACTGCTTGATGTCATTGATCGCCGCCGACATCCGCTTCATCGCCTCGGTGCCCTTCGCCGCACCGGACTCGGTTTGGCCGGTCAGGTTCCGGGCCTCGGTCGCGTTCTCGGCCGACTTCTTCGTCATCGCCGCCATCTCGGTCACATTCGCGGTCGTCTCCTCGATACTGGCTGCCGCCTCAGAAGCTCCCTCGGCCAAACTCTGGCTCGCCGAGGACACCTGGCCCGCCGCGCTCGCAGTCTGTTCGGACCCCGCCGTCAGACCCTCGATGATCCGATGAATCGGCTTGGTGATGCTGCGCGCGATCACGAACGCCAGGCTGCAGCCCACGGCCAGTGCCACCACCAGGCCGATGATCATCACCATCGAGGCGGTTGACAGAGCGTTCTGGGCACCATCGGCAATCTTGCGCGTCCCGGCAACGCCTGCCTGCGCGGTCTCACCGGCGATGCTCAATACCTGATCGCCAACTTTGGTGCGCTGGCGCCCCACCTCCAGATTGGATTCCCAGTTGGCCAGGAAGGTATTCATGCTGGACTGGTAGTCGCCCGCTGCCTGCTCGATGTTATCGAGCGCCTCCAGGTCTTGTTTCTCGTAGGTCACCTGCCGCAGGTCTTTCAGCATGCGCTCGATCGCCGCGAAGTTCTCATTGGCCTGACGAATGAGCTGCGGATCCCGCAGGGCCTGACTCTTGAAGCACGCCACGCGCGTCTCGTTGCCGGCATCGATGATGTTATTGATCTCGCTGATCTTGTAGAGGCGCTTTTTGAGCTGGTCCCCCTCCGTGTTGGCTGCAATCTCCTCTTGCATCTTCTGGGTCTGACCGGTCAGGAAGGTATTGCAGTTGCCAATATACATGCCGGCCGCTTCATCGAGCGATGTGCGGTTGGCCACCATCTTCTGGTCCAGCTCGACGGTTTGCGCAACCAGGGCCTCGTATTCAGACACGCTCTCCCTGGTTGCCTCGACCGCCGGGCCAAGCTTGACGAGATGCGTGGCCTCCTGGGCCAGCTCGTCACATTTCTGGAGCCACGTCGCAACCTCCTCGAGACCCTTGACGCCCTGATCGTAATAGTGCTGTTCCTGAGTCAAACCATAGCCACGCATCGCATACATCGTCTTCATGCTGGCGCGCTCGACGTTGTTGCAATACTCGACTTCCGGAACGTACTCGTCGGCCAGCTTGGCCGACTCCTTCTCGACGTTCTTCATGTTGTAGACCGCCAGCCCGCCGAGCACCAGCGCGATGACAATCAGTGAACCAAACCCGCTCGCGATCTTCGCTCCCAACTTCATGGTCGCCTCCCTTACGACAACGATCGAATTGAACAATCGTGCGCGTTCCGTCACCCACAACGGAGACGGCACGACGTGGGTACTGCTTCCGGGTCAGGACTCCGGGCGGAAGAGGGGCCACGCCCCGGGGCATCACGAATGGCTGAGAAACACTGTGCGCATCTGCCCCGAAGAGACGGTTCCTTCTGGTGTCCTCGATCCGTAGGCATGGATCGGGCAGGAGGGAGATCAACATTAGTTTCCTGACGACGCTGCTTCACAAGTGACTGAAATGCAGCACTTTGGGGCGAGAAAATGCAACTATCGTGCACTATCGGCGACATACCGCAACAAGGTTTCAGCTACCCGTTGATGTCCTCGCACTCCGAAGTGGCACGGATCGCGATCGAAGTAGTCGCGAGCGGAATACAAGGCCGCCGTACCGTCACAGAAGGGTACCCCTGGGTCGGTCGCAAGCCGCCCCATGACGTGCCGGTACTCCTGATCGAAATGGAGCGGGAGCGCGCCGTGCAGAGACCGTAGCGGCACCGGGATTCGGGATGCGCGCGCGGCCTCCTCGAGCCGGCCGGCCGCTCGCAGCGCCGCCACCCACTGGCGCCGCGCAAGCATGGAGTACCAGTGCGCAGACTCCGCGACGACCCGCAGAGGTTCGAGCGCCGCCTCGGGGTTGCCGCGCGTCAACGCGGTCATGCCGTCGTTCAGCTCGGTCGGCATGAATCGGGGGTTGTCGGGCAGATAGAGAAGGATCAAGCGGGCTCCCTGGCGCTCGACCATATCCCTCATGGCCGCCAGGTGTGCGCCGAATTCCTCGGGTGATACCCGCGGCCGGACCTCGTCGAGCGTCAGGGCGTCAGCTTGGGAGGCATCTTCCGGATGCGCGCGCTCGAGCGACTCTCCGGACCCGGAACGGCCGTGTACCCGGACGCCCGCCACCGCGGCCAACAGACGCACCAGACGGGAGGCCCGGATCAGCGTCTCCAGCACGGTGCGGGTTCGGTAGACGCGGCCGAACCACGCTTCGCCATCTCGCTGCCCTTCGCCCAGCACGTAGCGGCTGTCATTGAAGCCGAACGCGGCCACGACGATCTCGGGACGCAGCTCCGGCAACAGCTTCGCGAGCAAGGTTCTTCCCTGGTAGATGGAGTAGCCGGGCACCGAGACGTTGATGACGGCATGGCTGGGCAGCTCGCGGTCGAGCACCTCGGCGTAGGTGGCCTCGACGGGCACCTGGTTGCCGAAGGAGCGCGAGTCGCCCACGATCAAGACCGTGGGGGCACCCCCCGCACCGGCCGCAACGGCCACCTGTTCCTGATCGACATCGAGGTATCCTTCGGCGCCGAAACGACGGGACGCGCCATAGACCTCGCCGGTGAAGCCGGGGGCCCGCGTCCAGCCCAGCTGCGGGTCGATACGGTACCATGTCTCCGTGCCGGTCGCCGAGCCGGCCTCCGAGCCGGCCTCCGCGGCGGGATCCGCCGCGGAACGTGCGCCCGAATCCTCGCCGGGCAAGGGAAGCAGCGCGTACCCAGCACGCACGAGGCCCTCGAGGGCCAAGAGCACCAACAAGGTCGCCCTGATGGTCTTCCCGATGGTTTTCTGCCATTGTGTCATGACCGCTACGGGAGCGGGGGACCCCGCTCTTGCCGGATCCCCCGCTGCACCCTCCTTGGGCATGTCGCCGGATGGCTGACTGCCTAGCTCGTCTTGCGTGTGACCAGGGCCACGACCGTCTTGTCGTTGCCACCCATGCTGATGACGAGGCCATGGGGCTTCTCGCTCGGAATCGTCACCTGGAAGTCATTCGCCTTGCCGGTCAGCTGCCTCCAGTTGTCGATCGTCTGTCGGACACCGGTCCCGCCCGTGTAGTGGCCGTGGCCGATCAAGCCGCCGGAGGTGTTCATCGGGAAGTCACCGGTAATCTTGGTATGCCCCTCGCTGATGAAGTCGTAGCCCTCACCATGGCCCACGATGCCGGTGGCCTCGGCCATGAGAATCCCGGTGATCGAGAAGCAATCGTGCACCTCGGCAAACGCCAGATCGCCCGCGCCGATGCCGGCCATCGCATACGCCTTCTCGGCCGCCGACTGGCTGGTCGTCACCTGGGTGGGATCGTCGGGCAGCGCCGTCACGTCGGCCACCGCACAGCCGATACCCACGACCTCAATCGCATCGCTCTTGTCGATACCGGCCTTCTGAAGCCCCTCCTCAGAACAAACCAGGCAGGCCGCCGCGCCGTCGGAGACCTTGGAGCAATCGAAGACGTTGATGTGCTCGCAGAAAGCCTTGGGATTGGGCGGGGTGTTGCCCAGGGCATGCAGATCCTCGACCGGGTTGTGGTGCTCCTGGGCTTGCGGGCATTTCCGGGCGTGCTCGACGGCGTTGACGAACCACTGCGTCATGGCGCCGCGCACCTTGTCGTGGCCGAACTTATCGAAGCAGGCCCCGGCCCGATCCGAGAACATCGCCGGGAAGAAGTAGGCGTGGCCCGCCTTGCGTTGCCCGGCGTAGTGACCCGCGCCGGCCAGGATATCGGCGCCGTAGATGGCCTTGACCGTGTTCTGCACCTCGGTGCCCATCGCCAGCACCACATCGGCGGTCTCGGCCAGTACGCTCTTGATCGCGGTCAGCACCGAGAGCCCACCGGAGCCGCAGGCGCCCTCGGTGCGCACGCTGGGCTTGTGCACCAGCGACGGATGGATCGTCGGCATCAGCGCGGCCAGGTTGCCCTGGCGGTTGAAGCGCGCGGCCATGAAGTTGCCGACCACGCATTCGTCGATCGCCTGGACATCCTTCATCTGCTCGATGACGCCCTGGCCGGCTTCCTTGATGTACTCTTCCAGTCCCGGCCGTGGCTTGCGGGGATGAAACTCCGGACGTCCCGTGCCCAGGGACACCGTGTAATACCCGGCCGCGATGTAGACCTTCTTCCTCAGCGGCATGATTTCTATCCTCCCAGCTCGTTGGTTTCAGCTCATCGTTTCCTCACCGTGCGGCAGACCCGCGACGGCCTAGACGTAGTCGTTGATCGGTCCGTACAGATGGAAGAAGCCGTTCATCAAGACGCCGTTGACGTCCTCGGGGGTGTTGGCGACTCCCATCGAGACCAGCTGCTCCCCGATTTCCTTCGAGCGCTTCAGGTGGGTCTGCGCCAGCCGGCAACCCAGCGCATCGCACTGGGCGAGATTGGCGAAGTAGGCGGCCAGCTTCGCGTCCTTCCCTCGGTCGCGCGAGAGCGCCTTCCAGGGATAGTGCGCATCCGGCAGCGCCCCCAGTGCCTCCTCCAGCGGCTTGACGAAGGCATCGTCCGCGGCGACGTACTCGCCTCGCTCGAGGTCGTAGACCCCGGCCACCCGGCCCTTCTCGTACTGCAAAAAGCCGTCCTTCTGGCTGCCATCGGGGTTCTGGCCACCCCGCACACCCTTCTCCATCAAGGTGTCGATAAGACGGCTATGCAGCTTCTCACCCGTGATGAAGCGATCCATGACCCCCAGAATGCACTGGAAGACATCGACCCCCACATAGTCGATGAGCTGGAAGATGCCCATGGGCCGCACCAGGTAGTCCTGGGAAACCCGGTTGATCATGTAGATCGCCTGGGCGAATCCGTGATCCTTCGCGAGCCGCTCGGCCTCGGCGATGCCGTGGAGCCCGTCGCGGATGAAGTGCCCGTTGCCGATGAAGCCGGCGATGTCGTTGGCCGGAATCACCTTCTTGCGCAGATCGGCGGCAATCTGCTTCGAAGCCTCAACGAGCTCGGCGTCGGTGTTCGGACTCGTGATCAGCTCGAGGAGTTTCTGGACTGCGGGAGGATTGTAGAAGTGGTAGCCGATGATCCGGCCTCCGAGCCCCGCCTTCTCGTCGAGCAGGCTGATGGGAATCGAGGAGGTGTTCGTGAAGAACCACGCATCCTTCGCGCACTGCTCATTGAGCTGGTTGTAAATCTTGACCTTGAGCTCGATGTTCTCCGCGATCGCCTCGAAGATCATCGAACAATCCTTAAGTGCGCCGAGATCGGTGGTGTAGCGCATGAGCCCCATGGCCTCGTTGACGAAGGCCTCGATGATCTCTGCGTTCTCGACCAAATCGGCGCGATCGGCATAGAGCCCACGGAGGCCGACCGTCATCTTCTCCGCCGCACGCACCAGCTGGACCCGCAGATAGCTCTGCAGCCCATCGAGTCCTTCGTCATTGACATCCATCAGCGTGAGCTTGAAGCGTTTCCCCTTCCCGTCGCCCAGCTTGAGCTCGGCCATTCGCTGGCACAACAGCAAGGCGATTCCGCTGCCCATCTTGCCGGCGGAACCGATGACTCCCACATTCTGGTACCTCGAAACCAGGTCCATGCCTGCCTCCTCCACCTATGAATTGCTTACAGAATTGCGCGAGCACCAAGAAGACGCAGAATAGCACAGCCCATTCGCCGGCGAAACCCAGGACGTCGCATCCGGCCCGGCCTCCTTGGCGCGGGCGGACGGCGCAACTGCTTACAATCAAAAGGGTTGAGAATACCAGGCGCAACCCCTCCGCCAATCTCCCGCTTGTCACCCGGCGTCGCCATTTGCTACGCTGTAGTTGTCTGGGCACCGTCTGTGCTTGGTTCTTGGTACCTGGTTCTTGGAAGCGCGGTGCACGTGTGTTGCCCTCATCTTCGAAAACGGTGCGACCGTGTCCCCTGGTCGCTGGTTTCCAGCCCCCCCGATGTGGCCGCCCGAGCGCAGTCCGCCTCGCGAGCCTGCTGTTGTGGCTCTGCCTCGCCGTCACGGTTCTGCCGGTGGGTGCGCCCGCCTACGAGATCTATATTAATGTAGGCGGCCCCGCGCATGTCATGCCCGACGGCCGGATCTTCCTGGCGGACGGTCCCTACAGCCCTGAACAGGGGTACGGTTGGAACCTGGACGGCGACTACACCAGCTGGCATCCGATCGGCGGCTGTGTGGATGACGCCATCCACACGAGCTTTCATTCCAGTCCGGGGCTCTACCGGATCGACGTCCCTAGCGGTGAGTACGCAGTCACCTTGCACTTCAGCGAGAACTGGGGGCACAGCGCGGATCTCCATCGGATGGACTGGGTGATCGAGGGTGATCTCGTACTCGATGACCTGGACGTCTACGCCCAGGTCGAACGCGACTACGCGCTGGACTATCGGTTCCCCGTCACGGTCACCGACGGCCAGATCCTTCTCGACGACACCCCGCTGGACCACACGCAGATCGGCGCGATCTCGGTGGTCAGCCATGTCCCCGACAGCGAACCACCCGCGGCCCCGGTGTTGACCGAGATCCTGAATGGCCTGGGCGAGGTGATCCTCAATTGGGAAGACAACCAGGAACCCGACCTCGCCGGTTACCGGATTTACCGGCGGCTACTGCCGTTCGGGGGTTTCGTGCTCTTGCAGGATCATCCGCACGAGACCAACCTCGTGAGCCGCTACATCGACCGCTCCGTGGGGCTGGGCAATCTATACGAGTACCAGATCAGCGCCGTCGATCTCTACGGAAACGAATCCGCCCGGATCGGCCCCTTCCCGGCGCGTCCGCGGCCTTTTGGCGACTCTCCCCTGCCGGTCTACTCGATCGCAATCGATCCGGACTCCCTGTGGCTGCTGAACCAGAATGTCTACGAGGACGACTACTACACCTGCACCTTGACGCTCGAGGGCACGCAGTACGACGCCGAACTCCGCTACCGCGGTGCGATGGCCCGGCCGTTGAGCAAGAAGTCCTACAAGATCCGGCTACCCGAACCCCTCTACCAAAACCGCACGAAGCTCAACTGCAACGCGGATATGGTCGATCCCTGCGGGATGCGCTCATCCCTCTCCATGTGGCTGTTCGATCGTTGCCGGGTGCCGGCTCCACGTACCCACCTGCGAGCCCTGGTCTTGAACGGCCAGTACATGGGTTACTACTGTGACGTGGAACAGCCGGACAAGTACTTCTTGGAAAACCACGACCTCGACGGAGGCGCCAGCATCTACAAGTGCTACGACCGCTTGATCGCGCTCGATGACAGTCTCGACTACCACGAGCACTACGAGAAGGAAACCAACGAGGACGAACCCTGGACCGACCTCATCACCTTCATCGAAACGCTCAACGCTGTCCCCGACGAAGATTTTTACGAGACCTTCATGGACTGGCTCGACTTCGATGAGTGGCTCCGGTACTACGCCGTCTTGAACACCGTCGATGACGGCGACTCCTACAGCAAGAACTACTATCTCTGTCACGATCTGGATGAGGATCTCTGGATGGTCCTCCCCTGGGACAAGGATTTGACCTGGGGACTTCGAATGGCTTTCCATCCAGGGCTCTCGTGGGAGCACTCGCTCACCCAGGGCTCGTCCATCTACAGCAACATACTGGCCTACCGGATGATGGACCAGCCGGTGCTCAAGAACCTGTACGCCTCCGTGCTCTACGAGCACGTGATCGAGCTCGCTCCCCTGGACACGGTCTACGCCGCGATCGATGCGGCCCATGCCGAGGTCGAGGCCAACGGTGAGGTGGATGTGCGCAAGTGGTACTGGGAAGAAAACGATCGCTTGCGCGACTGTAACGGCGAGATTCGCATGGTCGCCGACGCCCGGTACGGGTACATCTTGGAGAACGTCGGGGAGCTCGTGGTTCCCCAGGAGCTCTACATCAACGAGTTCATGGCGGACAACGAGACCGTGATCGCCGATGAAGTCGGCGAGTACGATGACTGGCTCGAGATCTACAACCCGGGTCCGGATCCGGTTGACATGCGCGACTACTTCCTCACCGACGATCTGGGCGACCCGCTCGAGTGGCGATTCCCCGATACGACGCTGGTCGCCGGCGGGTACCTGCTGGTGTGGGCCGATGAGGATCTCTCCCAGGGGCCGCTCCACGCCGACCTCAAGCTGAGCCGCGATGGCGAGCTGATCGCGCTCCACAAGCTCGAAAGCGGTGTTCAGGGAGAACCCGGACCCGAAGACGTCGATCCGGTCGACCTGATCTTCTTCGGCGAGCAGATGACCGATGTCTCGCGCGGCCGGATCACGGATGGCGATTACCGCTGGGGGTTCTTCAGCACACCCACGCCGGGCAAGACGAACGGAAACGATCAAGGGATCACGGATCCGGGATTCGGTCCCGCGGGGGAGGGCGTCCCGGCCCTCCAGGCGGCCCCCAATCCATTCCAGGAACGCGTGCGGCTCCGGCTCCCCGAGGGATACGCGGGCCGGCGCGTGGACATCTACGATGTGGCCGGACGGCTCTGCCGCCGTCTCGAAGCCGCCACCGCCGGAGCGACGTGGCAATGGGATGGCCGGCTGGCGAACGGTCAGCCGGCACCCCCCGGCATCTACTGGGCGCGCGCCCGGGTCCGGCCGGCCTCATCCGGTGACCCACAGGCCGCCGGAACGCCGGAGGCAACCGAGGCAGCGAAGGCGGACGGCAACCTCACCAGTGGAACCCGGCTGCTCCTGCTGCGCTAGATGTCGCCACCTCGCGCATCAGGCGGGACAGAGAAGCCGGTGCGCCCATTCGCCCGTAGAGGCTGACCATGAAACACCATCGAATCATCGCCCTGATAGGCATCGCGGCCGCTCTCATCCTGGCCGTCGTGGTCGCGAGCTGGATCGAGGTCGAGATTCGTTTCAACCGGCCCTGCCGGCTGTTCGCGCAAGCGGAGTGGACGCTACTGGAATCGCAGCCCGACACCTTCGAAGCACGCCTGCTCGATCGCTCCGCCGGCAACCGGTCGGCGATCGAGATCTACCGGTTCGAGCGCGGCGATCAGGTGTCCTTCCGCATCACGGCCGAGGTTTCGTCGGGAACCCGCATTCCGGCAGGCCAGGAAATCGCGCGATTCGACTCCTTCGAATGCCGCCGGGTGATCTCGGAGCTGGCCCCCCAGCTCGCCGAGGCCGAAGCGAACCTGGAGGCGGCCCGTTCGGGGGAACGCGTCGAGCTGATCGACCTGGCCCGCAGTGAGCTCGACGCCGCCGAGGCCGAACACGCGCGAGCTCGCGCCGAGCATGAGCGAACGATGCAGCTTCACCAGGCGGGCCTGACGAGCGACGAGGCGCGCGATCGCATCGAGGCGGCCTACCGCCAGGCCGCGGCCAACGCCGCGGCGGCCCGCCACCGTTTGCGTGCCACCCAGGTGGGAGAGAAGGACGCGGTCGTCGCGGCGTGGGAAGCTCATTGCCAGTACATGCGAACCCTGATCGAGCAGGCCACGCGCCGCTTGGAGCGAAATCGCGTGACCTGCCCCATCGACGGCCAGGTCTTGACGCTGCAACGGGATTCGGTGCTCGTGCGCGTGGCGACCCTCGACACCCTCTATGCCATTGCGCCAATCTCGCCCGCACGGGCCGGCCTGGTGGCCGCCGGCACTCGGGCGCGCGTGACGGCCGCTACGATCAGTCGGGGCGCGTTGGTGGGACGCGTGGCCCAGGTCGACCGGCAAGCCGATACGGTGGCGGGGCAGACGTTGGTGTGGGTCACCGTCGCCGTGCCCAATCCCGGGCAGCAGCCCCTGACCGGCCTCAAGGGCACAGTGGCATTCAGCAGTGACAAGGTCTCGCTGCTGAGATGGTTGCAGGACCGATTCAAGCACACGATGGATCGTTCGTTGGGCTGACCGGCAACTCCGCGATCGTGGGCAGGCCACAGGTAACGGACCAGGCGGACACCTATTCAGGGCAGCCGGGGGAAGGCAAGCCGCATCATGGTGCAAAGCCGATTTGGACGATATGAGCTCAAGTACTTCGTGAGTCCAGCGGAGATCGACCGCGTGCGCGCCATGGTCTCACCTTTCACGGAAGCCGATCCCCACAGCCGGGGATGTCCGAAGGGCCGCTACACCGTGCGCAGCATCTACCTGGACACGGCCTCGCTGCGCTTCTACGACGAGAAAGAGGCCGGCACCGCCATTCGGAAGAAGCTCAGAGTCCGCACCTACAACCGCTATTGCCGGGAGGCGGTCGCGTTCTTCGAGATCAAACGCAAGTATGGCGTCACGATCTGCAAGGAACGGGTCGGCATGGGCTTCGATCAGGCGAAACAATGGCTGGCGATCCCCCCCCAGCGGCGGATCGATGAGCTACCTTCCCTGAACCGGCCGCTCTCGGCGGCCGCCCGGGCCACCCTCGAGCGCTTCTGCTTTCTAGAGCATTCGCTCCCGCTGCAGCCGGTCGTCCTCATCGTCTACGAACGGGAGGCCTGGATCGGCCGCGACCAGGATCGCGTGCGGGTCACCTTCGACCTCAACCTGCGTAGCCTCTGCCGACCCAGCTACGATGATTTCTTCGTTGAGCGCGGTCTGCGCCGCCTCGGAAACCGCCGCGACATCCTGGAGATCAAGTTCAACGGTGCGATGCCTCCCTGGCTCCGCCCGGTAACGAGCTTCCTGGGCCGCAGCAACCGGCCCATCTCGAAGTACTGCCACGGAATCGACCTGTGGGAACCGGCCGATGAGTCCGTGGCGCTCCTCTGTGCAGGACGGTGAAGCCATGCTGAGCGACCTTGTCCTTGCAGGCCAACGATTCCTTCTGATGGACATCCTCATGAACGTGGCCATCGCCTTCGTGCTGGGCGCGGCGGTCGCGATCGCCTATCGCCGGACGCACCGCAGCTTCAACTACTCCGTGTCGTTCGTGAACACGCTCGTCCTGCTTCCCATGATCACCGCCATCGTCATGATGGTGATCGGCAACAACCTCGCGCGGGCCTTCGGGCTGGTGGGCGCGATGTCGATCATCCGCTTCCGCACTGTCATCAAGGACACGCGCGACATCGCCTTCGTGTTCCTGGCCCTGGCCGCCGGTATGGCCGCCGGCACCGGATACCACGTCATCGCGCTGGCCGGCACGGCGGCTGTGATCCTCTCGATCGTGGCCCTCCATTGGGGCAACTTCGGCTCGCTGCGCAGCCACGATCTCCTCTTGCGCTTCTCCATCACCCCCGGCGAACGAGGTTCGATGCTGCACGAAAAAGTGTTCAGGGAGTATCTGAAGAAGCACAGCCTCCTGAACATCAACACGCGTCAGAACGGAGACATCCTGGAGCTGTCCTTCTTCGTGCGCTTGAAGTCCCCGGAACGTAACCGCGAGTTCGTACAGCACCTGGCGGCCGTCGAGGGCATCGAGGGAGTTTCCCTCATCGCGCTGGAGGAAACGGCCGAGGCCTGATCCCCGTGGCAACCGCTCGAGCCCACCGGCGGGACTGGATCCACCAATGACAGATTGAGGTCGCCGGCGGGCACGCAGATCCTGCGATGGTTGGTTGACCCCGTCCCCCTAAGTCGCGCGGGGCCGGGTCGTTCGATGGAGCTGGTGGTAGCTTGCGATCCCGAACGCGGCTAGAATGCTCCCCGGCGACGGTCGCCGTCCGAGCGAAGTCCTGCCATCTGTCACCGATCTCCGAGGAGAGATACGTCCATGCGCGTCTTGATCATCCTGCACGCTCCGCCCTACGACTCCGAACACGCCTACGAGGCCCTGCGCCTGGCCGGGGCCCTGCTGCAGGTCGAGGACGATCTGGAGCTCACCGTCTACCTCACCGCCGGCGGAGTGCTGTGCGGTAAGCGCGGCCAGAGGACGCCTAACGGGTACTACAACATCGAGCGGATGCTGACCCCGGTCCTGCGCAAGGGGATGGTCATGGCTTGCCGGAGCTGCCTCGAAGTACGCGGCCTGACCTCGAGCGACCTGGTCGAAGGCGTCATCGAGGCCCGTCTGGGCGACCTGGCCCAACTGACCCTGGAATCGGAGCGGATCCTGGTGTATTGATCCTCTGATTCCCGGATGCACCGTACCGAGACCGGCTACCCAGCAACGCCCCTGGAAAACCGGTTCGGAGACCGGCCGGCGGCGAATCCGAAGAAACCGGTCAGAGAACGGCTGGACGGACGGGGACCCGAGAGAACCGGTCGCAGAACGGCTGGACGGACGGGGACCTCGAAAATGGGTCGCATCCTTACCTTTACAATAGTACGCTTAGGTGCTGGCAAGATAGTTCATCCCAAGGAGAGTTGAGGACGCCCACATGGCCAAGATCATCTATCTCGACAACGCCGCCACCAGTTTCCCGAAGCCCGAGGTCGTGCACGATACGGCCCGGGATTTCTACAGCACCTACGGCGTCAACCCGGGCCGCACCGGGTGCGACCTGGCCCTCAAGGCCGAGGAAATGATCCACGAGACGCGCAAGAAGCTCTCGGCGTTCTTCAACCCCAGCCTCACCGCCGCCGGCACGGAGAAAGATCCCAACCGGCTCATCTTCACCCTCAATGCCACGATGGGCATGAACCTGGTCATCAACGGCACGATCGGCGCCGGAGATCACGTGGTGACGACGATGGTCGAGCACAATTCGGTCATCCGTCCGGTCAACCACAAGGTGGCCGAGGGGGCCGAGGCCACCTTCGTCGAGCCCGACGGGGAGGGCTACGTCGACCCGGCCGAGATCGCCAAGGCGATCCGCAAGAATACCAAGCTGGTGATCGTCAATCACGGCTCGAATGTCACCGGCGTCGTGCAGGACATTCCGGCCATCGGGCGCATTTGCCGCGCGGCCGGGGTACCGCTCGCGATCGATGCCGCCCAGACCGCGGGCGTGTTGCCAATCGACATGGCCGCCTGGGGCGTGAGCTTCCTGGTCTTCACGGGCCACAAGTGTCTCTTCGCCCCCACCGGAACCGGCGGGGTCTGCGTGGCCGACGAGGCCGAGATCCGCGGCACGATCTATGGCGGCACCGGCGTCCGCAGCGCGATTCTCACCCAGCCGCAGGAGTTCCCCTATCGCCTCGAAGCCGGCACCCCCAACCTGGCCGGCATTGCCGGTCTTGCGGCGGGCCTGCAGTGGATCGAGGAACAAGGAATGGAGAATCTCTTCCGGCACGAGATGGACCTGTTGGGATTGCTCCTGACGGGTCTGGGGCAGATCCCTGGCGTCGAAATCCAGGGTCCCCGTTCGACCAGAAACCGTGTGGCGACCTGTTCGATCACCGTGGCCAATTACGATCCATCCGATGTCGGTACCATCCTCGACGTGGACTACGACATCCAGACCCGCACCGGCCTGCACTGCGCGCCCTTGATTCACGAGCACATGGGTACGGTGCCGCGCGGATCGGTGCGCTTCTCGGTGGGACCGTTCAACACGCGGGAACATATCGAGACCGCGATCCGGGCCATCGAGGAGATCGCCGCCGACCGGTCGGCCAGCCCGAGTTCAGCGCAGACGTCGGAGAAGGTGGAGCTGTCGTAGGAACGCAGCGCCACGGGCGGCCTGTCTCAGGCCGGATC
>CAZNJE010000030.1:40801-58730 GCA_964573295.1 uncultured bacterium
GCCCACCCACACGGGCGGCCTGTCTCGAGCCGGATCGCCCACCCACACGGGCGGCCTGTCTCGAGCCGGATCGCCCACCCACACGGGCGGCTTGCCTCGAGCCGGATCGCCCACCCACACGGGCGGTTTCATCTCAAGCCGGATCGCTCGACACGAGCGCGCTGTAGACCAGCTCCACGACTGCCTGAATCGCCACCCCCAGCTTGTACTTCTTCGAAATCTCGATGAGCTGATCGGCGCAGTTGTGGCAGGGTGTGGCCACGATCTTGGCCCCGGTGGCGGCGATCTGATCGGCCTTCACCCGGCCCGAGGCCACACGTCGCTCACCATACTCGCTCATCGAGAGCATGCCGCCCCCCCCGCCGCAGCAGTAGTTGTGGGCGCGGTTGGGCGTCATCTCCACGAAGTCGCTGGTCACCCGGCGGAGAATCCGTCGCTGCGGCTCGCTGACGCCACCCCAGCGGACGAGATTGCACGGATCGTGCAACGTGACCCGATCGGTGTTCTTGGCGGGATCGACCTGGATCCGTCCTTCCTTCAAATAGTCGTCGAGCAGCTCGAGCACGCTGCGCATCTGGATCGGATAGGCCTTCTGGATCCAGTTGGCCCCCTCCCAGCGGAACGATCGGAAGCCATGACCACACTCTGAAAGGATGATCTCCTCGGCCTCCAGACGCTCGGCCTCCTCCATGACCCGCCGGGTCAGCTCGGCGGCCGAAGCATCGTCGCCGGCGTAGAAACCGTAGTTGGTCACGTCGTAGAAACGACTCGACATCGTCCAGCTCTCGCCCGCTGCGTGAAACACGCCCGCGGCGGCCATCAAGGAAAGCGGGAAGAACTTCACCTCGCGGGGATTGATCAGGTAGAGAACGCGCTTGCCCTTCTCGTCGACGTGCACCTTGACGTCGTCGTCACCCATCTCCATCTGGAGATCTTCGCTGAGCCACTCGGCGGTCGAGAGCAGCTCCTCGCGGGTGATCGCCATCTGATTGCCGGTCGTGATCTGATTGTCGACCGTGCGCTGCAGGCCGTCGGGCACGCGCCGGGCAGCGGCCACCATGTTCCGCCCCGCGCGGATGACCGCCGCCACGTCCAGGCCGACCGAGCAATGGATACCACAACGGCCGCAGCCGGTGCATCGTCCGTAGACCGCGTCAGTCACCTCTTCGAGTGCCCGCGGAGTGAGGTCCCGGGCCCCGACCAGGAAGGGCAGGTGCCGGCCGAGAACCGTGTGGTAGCGCCGGTAGTGGCGAATGACCTTCTCGGCCTTGGCCGGGGGCATGTTCTCGGGCACCGGATCGGTGCGGTAGATGTGGCAGGTCTCGCTGCACAACCCGCACTTGACGCAGGCGTTCAAGTGATAGGCGCCCAAGCCCCGGATCACCCGGGCAAGCGTCCTGCGCGCCTCCTCCACCGCCAAAGCCTCATCCGGTGTCTCGCCTCCCGGAGATAGGACCGCATCACTGCCGCCGGCTTGGTTCGATGCAGTGCTGATCGCGCCATCTTCGAGGATGGCCTCGGCCGGGACTTCACCGATCCGATCAACGTGCGACGAATCTTCCGTCGTCATGGATTACTCCGTCTCCGCCTGCGGCGGCGGATAGACACCGCGGTGCCCCAAACGGGCGCCCAGGTCCCCGCGCGCGAGGAAGAAGAAGACCGCGTGGCGCAGCTTGCCCAGAGGCAGGTAGACGAGCAAGAGCGCCGTGTAGATCAGGAAAACGCTCTGTTGCGACGTCCAGGGCGGGAGGGACGCCAGCGCCAGGAACCCCGCCGTCGCCGCGCTGGCCAGGTAATCGTCCGGAGAGCTGATCGCGCGCAGGGAAGGCGACAGCGCCCGCCGGACGAGAAGGGCCAGGTTGGCGAGCAGCGCCAACCACAGCAGCGGGCGGCCGTAGAAGAGCAGGTCTTCCCCGGCCTCCGGCCAGATCACGAGCAGCAACACGCCGGCACCTGCCAGAATCACGCCCGCATGCATGAGCATGCCCACCGCGAACTCGCGGGGATGATTCCGGACGCTCTCCTTGTGGGCCGGGGTCATGGCAGCCGTGAAGTTGTAGAGAGCCGCCCGGAGGGGATTGCCGGCGCGCCGGCTGTAATCGGGGCGGCCGCCGCCCCAGGCCAGCACGACCTGCACCGTCAGGGCGACAACGGCCCACAGGGAAGCCAGCACCACCAGCAGCGTGGCGAGGAACACCTCAGACGCACCCATCGGGCTTCGGCAGCCCCGCCACACGGCATGCCCCTCGTGCCGGCCCCGAGGTGAAGAGCTTGTAGATGTCCCGGACCCCCACGCCCACTTCCTTGCACATCATGCGCACCGGGGGAGCCAGGTCGTGCTCGCTCCAGTAATCGCGGATGAACTGGACGATGGCCCAGTGCTGGTCGGTCATCGCCTCGATGCCCTCTTCCTGGCCGATGGCGGCGGCAACCCCCCGATCCCACAGGTCCGGCTCCACCATGAAGCCGTCCGGGTCGAACTCGATCTGCTTACCGGCAACTTCCATCCACATCACTCCTGTTCGATTCCACCAAGCCCGCGGACGGTCTCGTCCACGGGCGAAGAAAGTGATTCTACATCAGGACGCCGCCCAAGGCATCCGCCGGAACGGAAATCGGACATGGTACCGACCTCGTGCTGACCTGGTACGAACTGACCACCGACCTGGTGCCGACCTGGTACGAACTGACCACCGACCTGGTGCCGACCTGGTACGAACATAGTACGATTGAGAGCCGGCATCGCCCACCCGGTGCCCGGGAACAGCCGCCACCGGGGGAGGCTCATCCGGACAGCCGTCATGATGTGAACCAGGATGCGCGTACATATGTATCATGCCTGGGTGGCGGCCGCTACAGCTGGCTAGTTCAGCAAACCTACGGAAGGAGTGAGGATGCCCGAGTTGCCTGAGGTCGAGACGATCCGCCGGGCCCTGCGCGACGGAGGCCGTGAAGGCCCCTCCGTCCTGAACCGGACGGTGGAAGGAGGCCGACTGCTGTGGACGGGCAGCCTGGCCGCGCCGACACCGCGCCGATTCTGGCCCCGCCTCCGGGGCCGGCGCATCCGGGACCTCGGCCGGCGCGGCAAGTTCCTGCTCATCGAACTCGATGACCTCACCACTCTGGCGCTTCATCTGCGCATGAGCGGGGATGTCATCGCCGAGTCCGACCAGGGCCCGTTGCCACCATTCGCCCGCTTTGTGGCCCGCCTCTCCGGCGAGGTCCGGCTGGTCTTCACCGACCCCCGCAAGTTCGGGCGGATCTGGCTCCAGCAGGATGCGCGCGACCTGCTCGCGTCCCTGGGGCCCGAGCCGCTCGATCCCAAGCTCACCCGGCGGGCGTTCACGGATCGGGTGCGATCACGCCGCCGGCAGCTCAAGCCGCTGCTTCTGGATCAGTCCTTCCTGGCGGGCCTGGGCAACATCTACACCGATGAAGCCCTCCACGCAGCCGGTCTGCATCCTCTCACCCCGGCCGACACGCTGACCGTACCCCAGAGCGAGGCGCTGTGGCGATCCATCCGCCGGGTCCTGCGCGCCGGTATTCGCCGCCACGGCTCCAGTATCGACTGGATCTACCGCGGCGGCGATTACCAGAGCCAGCTCAGGGTCTACGGACGACGGGGCCTGCCCTGCCCGGTCTGCGGAACCGAGATCGAACGGTTGCTCGTCGGTCAACGCGGAACGCACATCTGTTCGCGTTGTCAGCCGCCGCCTCCGAACGCGGACCCGGGCGCAGGATCCAACCCAAACGCATACGGTTCGCAGCCACGATTGGCCGTACCGGATCGCCCTTCCGCAGGCCGCGGCGAGGCGCCCCGCGGCGTTGCGCCCCGCGGCGCCTCGCGCTAGATTCCCGCTGGAAGGAGCAACCGCGTCCGGCAACCGCCGGTGGATGAACTCGCGTGCGTGGGGGAGCTAGATACCCGGTGAACGACGAACATGCGCCCCAAGCAATCGGTCCGTTCCAGGTCACCCGCACCATCGCCCAGGGTGGCATGGCGACGGTATACCAGGCCATTCAGCCGTCGCTGGATCGACCGGTGGCCATCAAGGTCCTCAATCTCAAGCTGGCGCGCAACAGCGAGCTCATCGCCCGTTTTGAACGTGAGTCGACCACCGTCGCCAAGCTCAGCCACCCCAACATCATCCAGGTCATCGACCGGGGTGAAGAGCGCGGACACTACTACATCGTGATGGAGTATGTCGACGGCCACGGGTTGGACGATTTGATCCGCTCCGGCCGCATCCCGATCTACCAGGTGGTCGGCATCGCCATCCAGGTCGCGCGGGCGATCGAGCACGCTCACTCCCGGGGTGTCATTCACCGCGACATCAAACCCGCCAACGTCCTGATCGCCGGCGATACCGGGACGGTGAAGGTCACCGACTTCGGTATCGCCCATCTGGCCGAACAGCGCATCAGCGACCACACCCTCACACAAGCGCAGATCTCGATGGGCACGGTGGAGTACATGTCTCCCGAACAGCGCCGGGACGCTCGCCGGGTCGACGCGCGATCGGACATCTTCTCCTTCGGCGTACTGCTCTACGAGATGGTGGCCGGCCGGCCGCCGGTGGGCCGTTTCCGGGAGCTGCACGAGATTCGCGACGACACGCCGCCCCAGCTGAGCCGGATCGTGGTTCGCTGCCTGCAGGAGGATCCGGCGGAGCGCTATCCTTCCTTCACAGAGCTACTGGGCGACCTCCAGAAACTCTCCGAGAAGGAAATCGTCTACCGCGAGGCCTTGGCGAAGGCTGCGCACTCGGTCATGAAGGTGCCGCGCAAGGCCAAGACCGCGATCAGCAAGCGGACCACACGTCTCTTCGGCCTCCACGGCGCCGGCCGGCGCCCTCTCCTGTGGGCCTTCGGCGGCGCGGCTGTCGTCCTCTTGGTCGTGCTTCTGATTCGCTTGCCCGGCCGTGACCTCGCTCCATCCGCCTCCCGGGTGGCACCACGTCCAGATGCAGCCAGCTCGCAAGTGCCCTCCGCGGGTGTGGATGAGGAACCGGAACCCTCTTCGCCGGGAGAGAAGGCGGATGCAGGCAACCCGCGCGCCGAACGCTTGGATTACGGCGATGCCCTCGAGGACGCCGACCAGCAGATGGCCGCCGGAGGATACGACGCCGCACTGGCACTGCTTCGTCAGTTGCGCGGTCAGGCCCAGCAAGACGACCGCAGCCAGGAGGCGGCCGAGGCGCAGTGGCGCATCGCGACCATCCACGAGATGCGCGAAGACGTCTCCGCGGCCGCCACCGCCTATGCCTTCTACGCCGACACCTTCACCGGCGAAGGCAGGAAGCACATGCCCGAGGCGCTCTTCAAGGCGGGCCTCTACAAGGCGCGCGACTGGGATCCGGCAGCCGGTCTCGGCTATTTTCGCCGGTTGCGGCAGGAGTTCGGCTCACACGAGCTCGCACCCGAAGCGCTCTTCCACGAAGCTCGTCTGATGGAGGAGCAGATCGAGCCGCCGAGCGGCGGGGACGAAGCTCACTGGCGCCAGGTCGCCACGCTCTACCGGAAACTGCTGGACGAGTGTCCGGAGAACCTTCAGCGCGAGGAAGTCCACTGGCGCCTGGCGCAGCTCTACGTGCACAAGAGGGAGATTCGTAGCCACCGGCAGGCCATCGCCGCTCTCGAGGCGATGGCGGCCGAGTTTCCGAAATCGAAACGGGAGCCGCTGTTCACGGCGGCCGAGATCGCCCGCATCGATTTGGACGACCGCGAACTCGCGCGGCGCTTGTACGAGGCCTTCATCCGGACGCAACCCGAATCCCCCGGGGTTCGTGACGCGCGCTGGCGGCTGGAACGGCTCTGAGGCACATTCCAAGACACTCCGAGGGCAAACGATGGACACCCACACGATCGGCACATTGCTACTGGCCTTCGCGGTGGCCGGTGGCATCCTGGCGGCCGCCTGGCTGTTCGCCTGGTTACTGGGGAAACACCACTGGTTCGCCATCTGGGTCAAGCGACCGTTCCAGTTCCTGGCGGTGGCGATCGCCCTGTGGGTCTTCTTTCACGTCGCCCGGCTCGACCATCTGAAGAGCTACGCGATCGCGGCGATGGTGGCCACGCTCCTGGGCGGTCTGATCCACGTCGTGGTTTCCTTCATCTTTACGGTCTTCTTCAGCCGCCAGCGCGCAATCGACTTGCCGCCCCTGCTACGCAACGTCATCGTCTTCGCGGTCTACCTCATCATTCTGGTCGTAGCGCTCAAAGTGGCGGTGCCGGATTTCTCTTTGTCGCCATTGCTGGTCGCTTCGGGCGTCCTATCGCTGGTCGTTGGTCTAGCGTTCCAAGACGTCTTGTCGAACCTCATCGCCGGGGTCACCCTGAGTGTCGAGAAGCCGCTGCGCCGCGACGACTGGGTGGAGATCGACGGCCAAGAGGGCCAGGTGGTCGACATCACCTGGCGCACGACCAAGCTGCGCACTCGTCAGAACGACTACCTCATCTTCCCCAATCGCATCGTGGCCGAGCGAGCCATGCGCAACGTCAATTACCCCTCCCGGGCGCACCTGCAGCTCATCGAGATCGGCCTCCCCTACTCCACACTGCCGACGATCGCCGAGCAGCTCTTGCTGGAGGCCGCCGGTCGCGTGACCGGGGTCCTGCGCCGTCCCAAGCCGGCCGTGCGCATGCGCAAGTTCGACGAGTACTCGATTCTTTACTGGGTGGTGATCTGGATCGAGGAGTATGACCGGGTATGGGAGATCACGAGCGATGTCAATCGTGAGATCTTCTACAGCCTCCAGCGCCACGGAATCTCGGTCCCCTATCCCACCCGCGTCACCAAGCACGTCTCACAAGACGCTTCAGCCGAATCGTGGAAAGAGCCGTTCCGTCATCGCCTGCAGATCATCCGCGGCATGCGCCGCGGAGATTTCATCCCACTGCTGGAGGAAGCCCTCACCCTGGGCCGGGGCGAAGACTGCGAGATCGACCTGCGCGATCCCACCGCCTCGAAGCACCACGCCCGGATCTCGCACGATCCCGAGTCCGGCGCCTACGTCATCGAGGACACCGGCAGCCGGCACGGCACATTCGTGAACGAACACCCCACGAAACGGGCCACGCTGCGCCCTGGCGACGAGATCCGCGTTGGCGAGTCGGTGCTGCGGTTCGAAGAAATCACCTTGAGCTGATCCGGCCGGTACCGACCCGCGGCATCGACTGTTCCGACCGGCGGCATCGACCGGCGGCATCGACCGTCCCCACCGGCAGCGCCAACCATCGCGACCGGCGGCATCGACTGCCCCAACCATCGCGACCGTCGGCCTCGACTGCCCCAACTGAGCTCCGGTCGTCTTTCGCGCGAGCGGCCCTGCCGGCGCCTCGGCCCATGTCCGATTCCCCTCAGGCAATACCTCCGAAGTGACGATGGAGAAGGACGAAACGCCAAAGAGGAGAGGTCCGCCCATGAAAAAGCTCTACCTTGCCGTCATTCCACTCATCATCATTCTACTGGTGATCGCCACCGACGTGAGTTCGATGTCGAAGGGTGAAGCCAAAAGCATCATCACGAACGCCCACAAGGTCGTCAATGTCTCCTATCCAACGACGCTCTCGCCGACCGGTCTCATGCATATGGATGAGTGCCAGGTTCTCGAATTGCACGACAAGAGCTTCGATCCGAGTCTCCTCGAAGGCTCGGTGCGCTACTATTCGGACAACATCGAGTATGTGCTCACCATCGCCTCCAATAGCCAGGACTACGCATTCGCGCGCTGCCGAGTTCGTGGCCGCCTCTTGATCCCCGAGCCCCAGAAAGCCTTCGTGAGCGATAACGAGGACTTCAGTTTCGACCAGCCGAAGGTCATCTGGTTCCTGCTCTACAACATCGAAGAGGGGCGAAACTGGAAGACGAAGCCGGGCGAGTGGTCGATCGAAATCCTCGGCATCGAGTAGACGCCGACTCGATCATCTCGCCGGAGTCGTCCAGGAAGGACATGGCGAGGAAGAGTTGACAGACCAAACTTCGCGAACTGGATCTCACGCAGACGGCGGGGCGATCCTAGAGGACCACCCCGCCGCTCGTTTATACACTGGGCCGCCAGGGCACTCGGCCACCATGCCGCGGCCATGATTCTCGGGCTTACGGCTTCGGCAGAGACTTGATCAGCTCCCACGCCTTCTCGAGTTCCTCGTCCGGTAAGACATAGTCGCTCAAGTTCCCCGCGAAGTAGGCGTCGTAGGCCGACATATCGACCAGGCCGTGGCCCGAGAAGTTGAAGATGATCGTCTCTTCCTTCCCCTCCTCGCGGCAGCGCTCGGCCTCGGCAATGGCGGCCCGGATGGCGTGGGAGGTCTCCGGCGCCGGAATGATCGCCTCGGTGCGCGCGAAGGTCACCGCCGCCTCGAAGCACTCGGTCTGGGCATAGGCCTGCGCCTCCACCAGTCCGAGCTGCACGAGATGACTCACGATGGGCGCCATCCCGTGGTAGCGCAATCCGCCGGCATGGATGCCCGGTGGCAGAAACTGGTGGCCGAGGGTGTGCATGGCCATCAGCGGGGTCATCTCGGCGGTGTCGCCGAAGTCGTAGTGGAAGTGGCCGCGCGAGATCGTTGGGCAGGCGGTCGGCTCGACCGCGATCGCCCGAATCTTGCTGCCGTGGATCCGGTCGCGCACGAACGGAAGGGCCAGGCCACCGAAGTTGCTCCCGCCACCCACGCAACCGATCACCACGTCGGGCTCGATGCCGAAACGGGCCAGCTGCTCTTTCGTTTCCAGGCCGATCACCGTTTGATGCAGCAGGACGTGGTTGAGCACACTGCCCAGGGAGTAGTTGCTGTCCTCCCGGCCGGCGGCATCTTCCACCGCCTCACTGATCGCGATGCCGAGGCTGCCGGGGGTATCGGGCATCTCTTCGAGGATGCGCCGTCCGGCCGCGGTGTCCGGTGACGGACTGGGTACGATTTCTCCACCCCAGGTCTGGATCATGCTCTTGCGGTAGGGCTTCTGGGAGAAGCTCACTCTGACCATGTAGACCTTCAGATCCATGCCCAGCAGGCTGCACGCGAAGGCGAGCGCGCAGCCCCACTGACCTGCCCCCGTTTCGGTGGTCAATCGCTTCACACCCGCGGCTTTGTTGTAGTAAGCTTGCGCGACGGCCGTGTTGGGCTTGTGGCTGCCGGCGGGACTGGCTCCCTCGTATTTGTAGAAGATTTTCGCCGGTGTCTTGAGATGCTTCTCCAGCCGCGTGGCCCGGATCAAGGGCGTGGGTCGCCAGATCGAGTAGATGTCCAGGATCTCCTCGGGAATCGGAATCTCCCGCTGCATGGAGACTTCCTGCTCGATCAGCGACATGGGGAAGATTGGGGCCAGCGCTTCGGGACCGATGGGTTCTCCGGTGGCCGGGTTCAGGGGCGGCCGCAGCGGCTCGGGCAGATCCGCCGCGATGTTGTACCAGGACCGGGGCATTTCATGATCGGTGAGGACGGCCTTCTTCATGGATCTTCTCTCCTGCTACCGGGTCTCTTCGCGGCGTTGATCCGCGGGGCGCTCCGTTGGCGGGATCCGCTGACACGTTCCGCCGAGCATCATGGGCGCTCCATCCATCCGATATCGGCCGGCCGGGGATGGGGGCCTACCGGAATCCCCTCGGTCCAGCTCAGATGGCGGATTCCGGACGGCGCAGGGGGAACTTGCCGGCTGCAACCGGTGTGCATCCGGCCGAAGGAGGGAAGAGTCGATGCCGTTCTACGAATACGAATGCTCTAAGTGCTTTCACCACTTTGAGATGATGCTTTCGGTCAGCAGCCGGGACGAGGAAGAGAAAAAGCTCGTTTGCCCCGAGTGCGGCGCGCGCCGACCACGCCGGCTCATTTCGAGCTTCTGCGCGGGCATCTCGGAAGGATCCTACGGGCGGGGCAGCAGCGGGGCGGCACCCTCCTGCAGCAGCGGTGGGTGATCCATCTAGGTGCGGGAGGCGGTTCGCCTCCCATGGAGTTAGAAGGGGCCCGGGCGTGCGTCCGGGCCTCTTCGGTGGCGCCACCGGCGGCCGCCCGATGCACACCACGGGATTGCCCCACCGGTCAGGTCCGCATTGCCACGATGGCATCTGCGGCGAGAAACCCTTGACAGGCATGCCCTCCCGTTTTACCACATGAAAGTATGAACACACCCTCCTGCTGACACAGCATGTGTTCGCATCCGATCGCGCAGCAGCGTTCAAGTGGCATCCGTGTCCAGTAGCCAGCCTGCAGGACCTGCAACACGGCTCGGCGATCTGCCCTCCCCGCCACAAGGAGGTGCGCGGTATGCGAAGACGAACCACCCTCCTGAGACGATTCATCCTTCTATTCGGCTCAATCTGGTTGCTGGCAGTGAGCATCGCCCAATTCGGGGGCCGCATGGCTCTTCCGGTCGCCGGCACGGCCTTGATCGCCGGTTGCATCCTGGACATGGAGGAGGCGCCCGACAGCACCCTCGTACACGATGAAGGGGATGGGTGCCCGCCGGGGCCACCGATCTGAGGAGGCACGCCATGAAGCGATTCGGCTGCCCGCTCGTCCGGTTATTCGCGGCGCCGCTCGCTCGGCTGACGACGCTGCTCTCCGCCCCGCTAGCCGCGCTGCCGTGCGCGCTGTCGGTCGCGCTGTCGGTCGCGACACCTCTGGCGTTGCTGGCTGCCCCCGCGGCCCGGGCTGAGTATCAACCTCCATACGTTCCCCCGTTCTCGGCCTGTGCCCCACCCGAGGATCGCGTCGGCAAGCTCTCGGTTCCTCGGGATGCCCCGTTCGTCTTCACGTTGGGGCGGGGACCGGAAGGTGTTGATCGCTGGGCATTGCTTCAAGAGCTCCAGTCGTGGACCGAGATGGTCTGCGCACAGGCCGGCGTTCCCGGCGCGGTCGTCATCGAGATGGGGCCCGAGGGGGGCGGATCCTGGAATGCCTACGATGATACGAACTGGATCTGGTGGGATGATGTCATCGGCGGTGCCGGAGCCGTTATCACCGATCACGGCGGCCACCCCGACGCTTGGTGGCGCACCGAGGTAGCCGATTGCGTCTTCAACACGAGTCCGAGCCTCGGCATCCAGTGGCACATCTGCGCGGCCCCAACCGATGACCCGGACGACATCGACATCGGCACGGTCTGGGGACATGAGCTCATGCATGTTCTGGGCGCCGACCACTCCGATCCGTGCGACGCCGCCAACAGCATCATGGCGGCCTACTCGCGCGTCTGCTGCGAAGATGCCCATGGTCCGCTGGCTTGGGACCAGATCTACCTCGATCTGCTGCACCTGCGCCTGGACCTTGATCTCGGAGAAGACACCAACAGCTACCCCAATACCCCCACCTATCTGGGTCCGCTGATGTGTCTCGAGACCGGCGCTTACGACGGATTCGGACTGCATGACGTCTACCTCTACGTGATGGATCACGATCACTACAGCCTGCAGCTCAACTACGACCCGACCGGCGCCTGGCTCTTCCATGTTTTCGTGGACGTGGGTGAGAATGTCCACTCGACGATCAAGTTCACCGTCGATGCCGAGTCCGGCCCCGAACCCGCCCAGACCGAGTACGCCATCTACAACCATCCCGGAGAGGTGTTTGTGGATCTCACCGGCGACTCGGGCCGCTTCTTCGAGGTTCGTCTTCACGAACTGGGGCACTGGGGAACCGAGCACGGAGTCTACCTGGTCTACTTCGAGCTATATGGCGCCGTGCAGGGTATCGACGGCCCCGGCGGCATGTATGGACCAGGATCCGGGCCCGGAGGCGGGAATGGACCGGCAACGGGCAGCGGCGGGTGGGCCGCATCCGACCCCGCGGCGACGCAATCGGGACCACGGATCTATCAGGTCTTCGACATCGAAGGCCGACTCTTGTATCAGGAGATCGCGCCCAATCTCGCGGCCTTGCGGACGAGTCGGCACATGCGCCAGGCATTGGGTGGCCACGCGCAGGGCACGCTGTTGTGGAGAGCGGTGAGTCCAAGCGACGGCCGTCCCCTGGCCCGAGGGAAGCTTCTCCATCTGAAAGGAGCCTACGAATGAGGAGGACCGTGAAAACAACTCTGATCGTGTGGACCGGGCTGTTGGCAGGCGGTCTGATCCCTCACGTGCCGTTCTCCGCGTGGTCGTTGCTTCCCGAGGCACACGCCTGTAGTCCTCGCGACCTGCACAGCAACCCGACCCCAGCCGACATGGTGGTGGTGGGACGCGTCACGGAAGCACAATTCCAAGAGCAACATGAAGAGGAGCCGGTCTGGGTGACCCAGGCCTTCATGCGCTTGAACGTCGAGTTCTGCACCGCACTCGAGGGGGCCTCGTGTCTGTCCCCCGGGGAGTACAAGATCCGTCACGACGGGAGACATCAATTCCTGGTCGGCGAGCGGGTCGCCCTGGTGTTGTTCGGCCGGCCCGATACCGGAGAGCCGCAGATCATCTACCGCTTCACGCTCTCGGATCAGGACGGAGACGGCGAGGACGAGGTCTATCAATGGCGCCGCGGGGATCTGTTCTCCGATCCAGCGCCGGTGGCCGTGAATCACTACTGGGCCGACAACCTGCAGTGGAACTTCGCGCCCGGGGAACCCCCGCCACCGGATATCACCTGGGAGGATGTGCTGTTCAACGCCTTCCGCGACGCCCCACCCCGGGCGCTGGCGGTCGAAGGACTGCCAGTGCTGATCCACGACAGCCTGAGCGGTTTGCTCGAGTGGGTGACCCAACGCAATCTCGAGCTGAGGCGTTGATCGCGCGGATGTTGACACTCCAGATGCTGATACTCCAGATGCTGACCCTCCAGATGCTGACCCTCCAAAGGAGGTCGCGATGAAGCCCAAACGCCGCGTACACTTCACGGTCACGAATACGGCTGGCGCTACCGCCTGGACCGCAAACACAGCCGTTCCAAGGATCGTTGTCGCAGCAGTTGCAGTGATCATCCTCATGCTGGTCGCGCTTTCGCTGGCCGGGTGCAACCGGGATTCCTCAACGGACCCCAGGTTGGAGGACATCGTTCCGATCATGCTGGGTTTGCCTGGGACCGATTGGGACATCCACACGAGCATGATGGGCGACACCGCCCGCGTGGTCGCGCGCAAGCCCGGCGACACGCCCGACGTCGAGCTCTACTTGCGGGTAACATGGGGGGCCTGCGAGGTCGCGGGCGAGATCAAGAGCAAGCCGGTCTGCCAGGTGGAGATCCAGAACCCCGAACTGGCCGGCGCCCTTCACGATTGCATGGAGCAGGTCTATCCCGGCTTCTGGGCCCGGCCGCTCTGGCAGCCGCACGATTACCAGGGGCGGTGGCTCGCCTACTGCAACCGCGGTCAGCCGGGGCGTCCCGATCACCGCGCCACACTGATCGGCCCCTTGCACCGTGCGCTTCTCGCCCAGGGGGTACGGCTGAACGAGAAGATCGGCCTCAGCGGCGAGCATCTGCCCAACGGACCGTTCAACCGCCAGGAACTCGTGCTGTGGTTCATCTTCCCGGAGGAGATCGAGGGCTAGGTCGCCTTCACCGCTTCAGCTTCGCGGTCGGCCCAGGTCACCGCCTGGAATCTCGCCCTTGCGGCCAGCCTAGGTTACGCTGGCCGGCTCGGCCTCGCCGCTGGCCTCTTCCTCCAAACTGGCCTTACGCCGCTCGGTCTGCAGGAACTCGCGGTAGGTAGCGCAGCGAATCGCGAGCTGCTCGTGAGTACCTTCATCCACCAGCTCTCCATCGTCCATCACCAGGATGTGATCCGCGCGCCGAATCGTCCCCAGACGATGGGAGACGATGAAACAGGTGACCCCCGGCAGCTCGTCGTAGAGACGGGTCCAGAATTGATCCTCGTTGTGGGCATCCAGCGCCGCCGTGCAATCGTCGAGCAGAAGCAGCTGCGGCCGTCCGGCCAGCGCGCGGGCGATGGCGATGCGCTGTTTCTGCCCCCCGGAGACGAGTGAACCCTTCTGGCCGACGACCGTTTTCCAACCCTGGGGCAAGTCCGGCAGATCCCGTTCCATCTGCGCGACCGACAAGCAGCGCCGGCTCCAGGCCTCGTCGAGAGACAGCCCGCCGTCCACCGCGTTCGAGGCCGGCCGTTCCGCCACGGCCGATTCACCGGTCCCGCGCGCTTCGGATGATTCGCCGGCTTCGCCGGACTGGCCACTGTGACCAGACGCGCCGGATACGCCGGATTCGCCGGACGTGCCGAATCCTCCGGACCGGTCGGTGTCGTCCGGGTCGAATGATCCGGGCGCGGAACGGCCGAAGAGCACATTCTCTTCGATCGTCTTCGAGAAGAGGACGCCTTCCTGCGGCACATACCCGAGCTGCAATCGGTAAGAGTCCCAGTTCCACTCCTCGAGCGGCCGGCGGTTGACCAGGATCTTGCCCGCCTCAGGCTGAAGGACACCGGCCAACAGCTTCAGGAGCGTGGATTTCCCGCTGGCCACCGGCCCCACCACGGCCACGCGGCCTCCGGACGGGACGCGGAAGGAGACATCCCGCAGATGCGGCCGGTCCCCACCGTAGGTGAAACTCACCCGGTCGAAGGCCACGTCATCGACTCCATCCAATTGCCCGCCCGCGGTACGGGTCACCTCCACGGGGAAGGAGCGGACCTCTTCCACGCGGTCGATGGAGACGAAGGCCTGTTGGCCCGTAGAGAACAGGTGCGGCAGATCCATCATCGGGTGGGTCAGCATGTCCAGAAACACGTAGAAGGCGAACAGCGTCCCGATCGACATCGTGCCGCGGATGACCATGTAGCCTCCCACCCCGATCACGACCATCTGGCCCAGCCGGCTGGCCAAGGTGTCGAGCGACCACAGTACCGTGATCACTTTCATCTGCTTCAGGAAGACTTCCCGCCGTTCCTTCATGAGCGCGGCCAGCCGGCTCTTCTGGCCTTCCTCGGCCCGGAACGCCTTGACGATGCGGATGCCGGCAAACGCAGCCTCGAGCAAGTCGTTCGTGCGCGAGATCGCCCGCTGCGCACCGTGGACGTACTCCTTGAGCCGATGCCGCAGCAGGTAGAAGAACCACATCATGATCGGCAGCGGAATGAGTGACAGCAGGGTGAGCTGCCAGTTGAGCGTCATCATGACCGCGATGCAGAAGATCAGCTTCGAACTGGATTCGACCGCCCGGAAGATCCCCGAGCATCCGAACCAGGAAATCTTGGGATACTCGTAGATGTCGTCGGTCAAGCGGGTCACGACATCCCCGGTCCGGAAGGTGTTGTTGAATCGATAGTCTTTCTTGAGGATCTCGGCGAACACGTCTTCCCGGATATCGCGATCCAGGCGCAAGTTCATGAGTGCACGCGTGGCGGGATAGAATCCGGCGATCATGCGGCCCACAGCGATCCCCGCCAGCACCAACATCACCATGCCGATCTTATCGGTGGAGATCGCCGCCGCCTCGGTGCCCAGGGTCTCGTTCAGGCGGTCGATGACCCAACGGAATACGAGCGGATAGGCCACCGAAACCGCGGTCGAGACCAGGGTGAAGAAGGCCAGAAACACCAGAATCGACTTGTGGCCCGCCCAGTAGTCCCACAACCACTGCAGATGCTCACGCACACCCTGCAACCGGGGCTCGCCCAGGGTCAGTCCTGTGGTCTCAGGGCTGCTCATGCTAGTTGCCCTCCGCCGCTTGGGCCGCGAATTGGAGATCGAACAGGTCACGGTAGATTCCGCCCTGCGCGTAGAGCTCCTCGTGAGAGCCTTCCTCCACGAGCCGGCCGTGGCTCATCACCAGAATCCGGTCCACTTTCGAGATCGTGGTGAGCCGGTGGGCCACGATGAGCGAGGTCCGTCCCTTCATCAGATGATCCAGCGACTTCTGCAATCGCTGCTCCGTCACCGGGTCCACCGAGGAGGTCGCCTCGTCCAGGATCAGAATGTCGGGATCCTCGACCACCGCCCGGGCGAAGCACACCAGTTGCCGCTCGCCCATCGACAGGTTCGTGCCGCCCTCGGACAGCTCGGTGTCGTAGCCGCCGGGCAATCGCGTCAGCATGTGCTCGGCTTGAACCAGCTCGAGCGCGTGATCGAGCTTCTCCTGGGGGATCCCATCGCGCAGCACGCGCAGGTTGTCACCCAGCGTGCCGGGGAAGAGATGGATGTCCTGCAACACGAGACCGACTTTCTCGCGCCAGGCATCCATTTGGTAGCTGCGGATGTCCACTCCATCCAGAGTGATGCGCCCCGATGTGGGGTGGTAGTAGCGCAGCAGCAGGTTCGTGATCGTGGTCTTGCCACCGCCCGAGAGCCCGACCAGCGCTACCTTCTCCCCCCGGCGGATGGTCAGGTCGACGCCATCCAGAGCCCGCGCGCCGCCGTCGTACTCGAAAATCACATTCTCGAAGGTGAGATCCCGCCAATCTCCCGGCACGGCGGGCCGGGCTCCGGGCTGATCGGGTGTCCGCGAGGGCGTATCCAGCAAGGCGAAGACCCGGTCGGCCGAGGCAAACGCGCGCTGAATGAAGTTCAGCTGCTCGGAGAAGGCCAGTAGCGGCCAGAAGAGGCGGCGGGTGTACTCGATGAAGAGCACCAACGTGCCGACGGTCATGGTGGCGTCGAGCACCTGGCGCGCCCCGACCCAGATGATGACCATCACGGCCACGATCTCGACTGCGAAGAAGGCGCCCCAAAAGCCATACTCGGCGTAGGAGAGGAAGACCTCCTTCTTGTACTTCTCCTGATTGATCCGCTTCAGATCCAGCAGCGCCTTCTCGGTGTACCCGTAGAGCTGCAAGATGGGAATGCCCTGCACGTACTCGGTGACGAAGCCGGTGATCTTGGCATAGAGCTGGCGGACCACGCGCCAGCGGCTGCGGATGTACTGCAGGAAGAAGTAGGTGGCCACCAGAATGGGGAAGAGAAGCAGCAGCACCGCGGTGGTGACCTTGACATTGGTCCAGAACATGACCGCGAAGGTCCCGATCAACAAGATGATATTGCGGAACAGCGCCAGGCCCACCTCGGAAAAGAGGATCAAGAGCTTCTCGACGTCACTCTCCACCCGAGCCATCAGCTTGCCGGGCGGGTTCTTGTCGAAGTGGGCCAGCGACAGGGTGAGGACATGGGAGAAGACGTCTTGCCGCAGCTTTGTCACGATGCGCAAACCCATCTTGGCCAGGACGATGACTTGCAGGTAGGCGATGCTCATGCCCACGATGTAGAGCGCCGCGTAGGCAAAGGCCCGGATGAGGAGCCCCTGGCCATCCCCGTTGGGAATGTCCTTGTCCAGCACGTGTCGCACGAGTAGGGGGCCGGCCAGCTCGGCGCCCACCACCACCAGCATCATGATCCCCGCCAGCACGAGCGTCGCCCGATGGGGGCGAAAGAGAGGAACGATCCGCGCCAGCATCTGCTTCAGGGGCAGATGCCGCACATCTCGTTCTTCATCCTGGAGCGGATCGTCGTCGTAGAACATGGATTCGGCCAGTCCTCCCTGCCGTCTACCTACGCTTCTTGGGACGCCGACATGCTTTTCACCGCTACATAGCCAATTCGGGGCCAGATCGGCACGAACTCGGCACCCGCTCGGCACCTGCTCGGCACCTGCTCGGACCGGGTCGGGTCGGCGACTACTCGGAACCCACTCGGCGTCCGATCGAGGCGTCTCAAGACCGGCTCAGGGCCGCCGAACTGGTTGCGCGCACGTCCTTGAGGCAGGGCGTGCCTGGGACCGGGCTTGCCTGGGGCCAGGATAAGGATCTGCCGCACAATACAAGATGTGGCAGGGTGAACGGACAGACCTGAGATGAAATCATAGCGCAGTGAAAAAGGCAAGCGGTCCGCGACCCACCCGCCCGCCATTCGGCGACGTCAGACGGCGGCCAACCGTGCCCGAACGCTGGCGGGGCCCCGATGTCCTCGGGTAGGAAACGAGCCACACCCAATCTCGACACGCGGCTCGAGTATCGCGTCAGAACTCAGTTGTGCCGTAGGTCAGGTCGCCATGACCGGGACAC
>CAZNJE010000031.1:0-373 GCA_964573295.1 uncultured bacterium
GTGTCCCGGTCATGGCGACCTGACCTACGGCACAACTGAGTTCTGACGCGATACTTCGAGCGTGTCGAAAACTGCGGTTTCCCGGGCGGTTTGAGCGGTGATCATAGACCCACCACCGAATCACCGCCGAGGGTTGGCCACCCGGTGGGATGGCAGATCTCCGACCCGACTCCGACCCGACGTGGCCGACGCCGCCTATGAAGCGGACTCATGGCATGCGACTGGCTATTCAGCCGGACATGCCATCACAAGGGAACCGACCCGGGCGGGAACACCCCGCCTCATCAAACGGCTCCACCGGGCCGGGAGGCTCGCCGACGCCGCACATCTCCGCGCGGTCAGGCAGCCATGCCTCGCGGCCGAGTAGCGCTGA
>CAZNJE010000031.1:473-57986 GCA_964573295.1 uncultured bacterium
GCCGGGATCAGGCAGCCATGCCTCGCGGCCGAGTAGCGCTGAGCCGGGATCAGGCAGCCATGCCTCGCGGCCGAGTAGCGCTGAGCCGGGATCAGGCGGCCATGCCTCGCAGTCGGACGCTCACTGCTTGCCAACGAGCTCTACGGCACGCGGCCGGGCGGCGGAGTCCATCGCGGCCGGCTATCTGGAGTTGGCCGGCTACAGCGTTCTGGGACGAAACCTGCGTTTTGGCGCCCTGGAGGTGGACGTTCTGGCCCGCCGAGGCAACGTCCTCGTGGTCGTCGAGGTTCGCTATCGCCGTCGGCCGGTGGGACCGCCACAGGACATTATCCCACCCGAGAAGTGGCGCCGTCTCATGCGCGCGGCCGCTCTGGCGGCCGAAGCCCACGCAAACGAGCATCCGGGTCCCCAGGCCGAGGTCCCCGCGGAATCCTCTGCCCACGCTTCCGTCGTTCGCCTGCGGCTCCAAGTCGACTTGATCCTGGTCGAGGGCGCCCCCGGGGGGCTGCAGTTGCGGCACATTCGGAAGCTTCCGCCGCACCGTCCCTTCAATTGACACGGGCCCGGTCAGGTTGTTAAAGTCAACTTCTTGCGCTAATTGCATACCTGCCCGGAGGTGAGGTGGCCGGGGCGGTCGGGGAGCACCATGCCAGCATCCGAGCCCTTGAAGGGGCAACCGAGTCCAAATGCCGTATCGCGAGCCGAAGATCTCGCCGAGCGCCTGCTGCGCGGTGACCGCCGCGCGGTGGCGCGCTGCATCTCCCATGTCGAGGACGGCAGCCCCGTGGGACGCCAACTGCTCGACCGCATCTACGCCCATACCGGCAAGGCCCGCCGGATCGGTGTCACCGGCCCGCCGGGGTCGGGCAAGAGCACGCTGGTGCATGGGCTGGCGAGGGCGTTGCGTGCACGCGGTGACCGGGTGGGCATCCTGGCGATCGATCCCAGCAGCCCCTTCAGTGGGGGCGCCATTCTGGGCGACCGGATCCGCATGCCGTCGGCTACCGGTGACGAGGGCCTCTTCATGCGCTCGATGGCCTCGCGCGGAAGTCTGGGCGGCGTGGCGGCCACTACCTACGAGGCTACTGAGATCCTGGAGGCCGGCGGGTTCGACTGGATCTTGATCGAAACCGTGGGCGTTGGGCAGAGCGAGCTCGAAGTCGTCGAACTGGCCGACACGACGCTGCTGGTGCTGGTACCGGAGTCGGGCGATTCAGTCCAGGCGATGAAGGCCGGCATCATGGAGATCGCCGACATCTTCGTCGTGAACAAGTACGATCGCGAGGGTGGCGACCGGTTGATCCGCGACCTGGAAGCGACGCTCGACCTCACCGGCTGGACCCGTTCGGGAGGCTGGCGTCCTTGGGTGACGCAGTCGATCGCCATGCGGGAAGAAGGCATTGACGCGCTCCTGAAGGGAATCGGCGATCACGCTGCCTGGCTGGCCGAGGATCCCGAGCGGCAAGCGCGGATTCGTGCCGAGAAGGTTGGCCGCCGGGCCCGGGTGCTGCTGAATCGAACGCTCCTCGAGGCCGTCTGGAAGAAGGTACGCCTCGAGGACGATCTGTCCGGAGCTATCGAGCCGATGGCCCGGCGGGAGCTCTCGCCCTATGCGTGGGCGCAGAGCATCTTGGAGAAGCTGGCCTACGGCCGGGAGGAGTGACATGGACGAGAAGATCCGGGTACTGGTGGCCAAGCCGGGGCTGGACGGCCATGACCGCGGGGCCAAGGTGATCGCGACCGCGTTTCGCGATGCGGGGTTCGAGGTCATCTACACCGGGCTGCACCAGACGCCCGATATGATCGTGGATGCGGCCTTGCAGGAGGACGTCGACGTGGTGTCGATCTCGGTCCTGTCGGGCGCCCACATGACGATTTTCCCCAAAGTCCTGAGCTTGCTCAAGGAGAAGGGCGCCGGGGACGTCTACGTCATCGGCGGCGGCATTATTCCGAAGGAAGACGCCGAGCAGCTCATCGCCCAAGGAGTAGGGGCGATCTTCGGGCCAGGGACGCCCACCACCAAACCGATCGAACACATCCGGGAATGGTTCCGGACGCACCGCCAGGAAGGAGGAGAGGATGGACTTCGGACTTAACGAAGAGCACCGGATGATCCGCGACACCGCCCGCGATTTCGCTGACAAGGAATTGGTGCCGATCGCCGAGCAGGTGGACGAGACGCGCGAACCACCGATGGAAGCGGTCCGCAAGCTGGCCGAGCTGGGCTTCCTCGGCATGATGGTGCCCGAGGAGTACGGCGGCGCGGGCCTGAACGACATCCACTACGTGCTGGCGATGGAGGAGATCTCCCGCGGCTGTGCCTCGACCGGTGTGATCATGGACGTCAACAACTCGCTGGTGTGCGAGCCGATCCGCATGTACGCGAACGAGGACCAGAAGAAAGAGTTCCTCGTTCCCCTGGCTCAGGGCCAGAAGCTTGGAGCCTACTGCCTCACCGAGCCGGGCGCCGGATCCGATGCCGGGAGCATCAAGACCCGGGCGGTCGAGGACGGCGACCACTATGTCCTCAACGGCACGAAGATCTTCGTCACCAATGGCGGGTTTGCCAACGTCTTCCTGGTTTTCGCCAGCACCGACCCGGAGAAGGGCACGCGCGGCGTGAGCGCGTTCATGGTGGCGGAGGATCTGCCGGGCGTCCGCCGGGGCACCCGGGAGAAGACCCTGGGGATCAAGGGGTCAACCACCTACGAGATCATCTTCGAGGACGCACGGGTGCCCAAGACCTGCATGCTCGGCGAGCCGGGTCGCGGGTTCAAGATCGCGATGGAGGCGCTGGACTCCGGCCGCATTGGTATCGCCGCCCAGGCGATCGGCATCGCCCGCGCGGCCTTTGGACGTGCGGTGGCCCACGCGAAGGAACGTCAGCAGTTCGGGCGTCCGATCGGCGACTTCCAGGCGATTCAGTGGAAGCTGGCGGACATGGCGACCAAGATCGAGGCTGCCCACCTGCTGGCCATGCAGGCCGCGTGGCTGCGCGTCAGCGGCGGCGACTACGTGCTGGCCTCCGCGCAGGCGAAGCTCTACGCCAGTCGGATCGCCGTCGAGGTGGCCGACGAAGCCATCCAGGTTCACGGCGGCTACGGGTACACGCAGGAGTACCACGTGGAACGTCATTACCGGGACGCCAAGATCACCGAGTTGTACGAAGGAACTTCGGAGATCCAGCGTCTGATCATCGCTCGCCGCCTGATTCGCGGGTAGGCGGAGAGGGGCGTTGCCTGGCAGGCGGAGGGGAGCAAGCCCGTCCCCGGGGGACGGGCTTGACGCTGTCTGCAATCAGTCCGGAGGCAGCGCCGGGAGCCACGGCTGGGAGCCACGGCTGGGAGCCACGGCCGGGAGCCACGGCTGGGAGCCACGGCTGGGAGGCACGGCTGGGAGGCATCGCCGAGGGGCGCCGGTGGTACGCTTGGTTGAGGTGTGCGGAGGGAGAGAATCGTGGACTTCGAGCTCAACGAAGAACAGCGACTGATGATTCACGCGGTGCGCGAATTCGCCGATGGCGAGATCGTTCCCCGTGCGAGGGAGATGGACGAAGAGGCCCGCATTCCCCAGGAAATTCTCGATCAGATGACCGAGCTGGGACTCTTCGGCGCCGTCATTCCCGAGGCCTACGGTGGGACCGGGCTCGATACGTTGACCTACTCCGGCGTCATCGAGGAGTTGGCCCGCGCCTGCGGTGGCATCTCGATCGTGCTGAGCGTGCACTGTTCGGTCGCGGCGTATCCGCTACTGCGATTCGGAACCGAGGAGCAGCGGCAACGCCTGCTTCCCGAGATGGCCGGCGGCAAGATCGGTGCTTTCTGTCTCTCCGAGCCCGATCACGGTAGCGATGCCGGCTCCATTCAGACCAGTGCCCGCAAGGATGGCAACGACTACGTCCTCAACGGGCAGAAGGTGTTCGTGACGAACGGCAAGATCGGGAGTTACTACCTGGTCATCGCCCGTACCGATCCGGAGATCAGCCCGCGCCATCGCGGGATCTCCGCCTTCTTCGTCCACCGCGAGACCCCGGGCCTTACGCTGGGTCGCAAGGAAGAGAAGATGGGCCTTCGAGCCAGTGACACCATGGAGGTCTTCTTCGAGGACTGCCGCGTCCCGGCCGAGAACCTCATCGGCAAGGAAGGCGAGGGTTTCAAGATCGCCATGATGAGCCTCGACAACGGACGTATCGGTGTCGGCTCGCAGGCTCTGGGTATCGCGCGGGCCGCGTTCGAGGAAGCCGTGCGCTACGCCAAGGAGCGGAAACAGTTCGGTCATCCGCTCGTCCACTTCCAGGCCATCCAGAACAAGCTGGCCGATATGGGTACTCGCATCAAGGCCGCCCGCCTACTGGTGCAACAGGCGGCCTGGATGAAGGATCAGAACGTACCGTTCAGTTGCCAGGCGGCGATGGCCAAGGTCTACGCGTCGGAGATGGCGACCTGGGTGACCCATCAATCCGCGCAGATCTTCGGCGGGTACGGCTACATGAAGGAGTATCCAGTCGAGCGCTACTATCGCGACGCGCGCGTGACCGAGATCTACGAGGGCACCAGCGAAATGCAGCGGCTGGTCATCGCCCGCAGCCTGCTGCACGGGAATCGATGATCGGGCCTGGGGCGTCGCGGACTCGAACCGGGTCTGGCAGATCTGGAGTTGGCCCAGCTGATGTGGCCCAGCTGATGTGGCCTAGCCCTCACAGAGTTCGATGAGCACGCCGCCGGTCGTCTTCGGATGGAAGAAGATCACCCGCTTGCCGCCGGCGCCCATGCTGGGTTGGTCACTCAGCGGCTTCAGATTCTTCGCCTTCAGGCGCGCAATCTCGGCGTCGATGTCGTCGACGGCCAGTGCGATGTGGTGGATCCCTTCGCCGCGCTTTGCCAAGTACTTGGCAATGACACTTTCTGGATCGCTGGGATGCAGCAACTCCAGATTGGATTCGCCGACCCGCAGGTGATAGGAGACCAGCTTCTGGCTCTCCACGGGTTCGGTTTCTGTCAAGTCGAGGCCCAGAGCATCGCGGAAGATCGCCAGGGCCGCTTCGGCGTCGGCCACCGCGATACCGATGTGGTCGATTCTCTGAATCATCTGCTTTCTGCCTTTCGACCGTCGTTTCATGGTTACTTGGTGATCAACCCCTGATACCCCCCCGGCTTGGGCTCCCGGTGGTTGCTCCCGGTGGTTGCTCCCGGTGGTTGCTCCTGGTGGTTGCTCCCGGTCGGTGCCTCCGGCTGGCGCTCCCGGTCGGTGCCCCTGGCTGGGGCTCCTGGCTGACCAGGCCGCTGCGTGGAGTCCGCCTGTGGGCCGGTCAGCGGATGGCCGCCGGCGCATAGGGCGCCCGGGCGGCTACAGGAATCCGCGATCGCGATAGGCGCCATAGACGCCGCGCAACCGGTGGCACATTTCGCCCAGGGTGACATAGCCGCGCACGCACTCGTAGAGCGGCTCCATGATATTCTCACCCGCACGCGCCGCCTGCTCGAGCCGATCGAGGCTCGCCGTGACCCGGGCAGGGTCCCGCCGCGAGCGCAGCGCGTCGAGTCGTGCCCCCTGTTCGCGCTCGAGTTCCGGGTCGAGCGAGAACTCGATCTTCGGCCGGGGCTCCTCCATATCGTACTTGTTCACCCCGACGACGGTGACCTCGCGCTTCTCGACCGCGCGTTGGTACTCGTAGGCGCTGCGGTGGATTGCCTTCTGGATATAGCCGGTCTCGATGGCCGGCAGCACGCCGCCGATCGACTCGATCTCATCCATGAGCTTCTCGGCGCGCTCGGCGATCTCGGCCGTCAGGGCCTCGATCACATAGGATCCGCCCAGCGGGTCGATCGTGTCGGTGACCCCGGTTTCCTCGGCCAGCACCTGCTGGGTGCGAAGCGCCAAGAGGGCCGCGGCCTCCGATGGTAGACTCAACGCTTCGTCCCGGCTGTTGGTGTGCAGCGATTGCGTGCCACCGAGCACCGCCGCGAGCGCCTGGTAGGCCACGCGGATCGCGTTGTTCTCGGGCTGCTGCGCGGTGAGCGTGCAGCCGGCGGTCTGCGTGTGGAAGCGCAGGAGCAAGCTCTTTGGATCCTGGGCGCCGAAGCGGGTGCGCATGATCTTGGCCCACAGCTTACGCGCGGCTCGGAACTTGGCGACTTCTTCGAGAAGATGATTGTGCGCGTTGAAGAAGAAGGAGAGGCGGGGAGCGAAATCATCGACGGCCAGGCCTCGATCGAGAGCCGCCTGCACATAGGTCACGGCGTTGGCCAGCGTGAAGGCGATCTCCTGCACGGCGGTCGAACCGGCCTCGCGGATATGGTAGCCGCTGATCGAGATCGTGTTCCAGCGCGGCAGGCGCTCCCGGCAGTACTCGATGATGTCGGCGAAGATTTTCAGACTCGGCTCGGGCGGGAAGATGAATGTGCCGCGGGCTTCGTACTCTTTGAGCACGTCATTCTGGATCGTGCCGGCCAATCGGGCCGGATCCACCCCCTGTTTGTCGGCGACGGCCTGATACATGAGCAGCAGGATCGCCGCCGGCGCGTTGATCGTCATTGAGGTCGAGACCTCGCCCAGGGGAATCTGGTCCAGCAAGGTCTCCATGTCCTCGAGGCTGTCGATCGCGACACCCACCTTTCCGACCTCGCCGCTGGCCTCGGCGTCGTTGGAGTCGTAGCCCATCTGCGTCGGCAGATCGAAAGCCACCGACAGGCCGGTCTGGCCCTGTCCGAGCAGGTACCGGAAGCGCCGGTTGGTTTCGGCGGCCGTGCCGAAGCCGGCGTACTGGCGCATGGTCCAGAAGCGGCCCCGGTACATGGTGGGCTGAACGCCTCGCGTGTAAGGGAAGAGCCCCGGATAGCCGATGTCGGCGTCGTAGTCGAGGCCGGCGATATGGTCCGGCCGGTAGAGCGGTTCGAGATCCAGCGAAGAAGCCGGGAACCGTTCCCGGCGCTGCTTCTGGCGGCCGGCTGCCGCCTCCCACTGGCGCGCGCCTTCGCGATCCACCGGTGGGTCGGTTTCGTTCGGGTGGCTCATCGGGTTCATGCTCCTTCGGCCGGTTGTCGAGCCCGTTCGAGCTGGTGTGCCGCCAACAGGCTCTCGGACTGCGACCAGGCTGTCCGGGCGCCGCCGGGCCCAGGCTGTCCTGGGGCTGCCTGGCCCTGGCTGGCCGGCACCGGGCCCCGGCTGGCCGCCGCCGGGCACGGCTGGCCGCCGCCGGGCTTCCACCGGCCGCTGCCAGTCTACAGCGGGATGTTGCCGTGCTTCTTGGGCGGATTCTGCAGACGCTTGTTCTGCAGGAATCCCAGCGCCCGAATCAAATAGGGCCGCGTCTCGCGCGGCCGGATGACGTCATCGATGTACCCGTAGCCGGCGGCTACATAGGGATTGGCGAAGGTAGTGCGATACTCCTCGACGATCCGCTTCTTCTCGGCCGCCGGATCCTTCGCGTTCTTGATCGCCTCGCGGAAGATGATGCCCACCGCGCCCTCGGCGCCCATGACCGCGATTTCCGCACCCGGCCAGGCCACATTGACGTCGCCGCGAATGTGCTTCGAGCTCATGACGTCGTAGGCCCCGCCGTAGGCCTTGCGCGTGATGACGGTGAGCTTCGGCACGGTGGCCTCGCAGAATGCGTACAGCAACTTGGCCCCATTGACGATGATCCCGCCCCACTCCTGGGCCGTGCCGGGCAAGAAGCCGGGGACGTCCTCGAAGGTCAGGATCGGGATGTTGAAGGCATCGCAGAATCGGACGAAGCGGGCGCCTTTCCGCGAACTCTCGATGTCGAGCACGCCGGCCAGGTAGGCGGGCTGATTGGCCACTATACCGATCGATCGGCCGCCCAGACGTGCGAAGCCAACCACGAGGTTGCGGGCGTAGTGCTCGTGAACTTCGAGGAAGGTGTCGCGGTCGACCACACGGCTGATCACCTCGCGCATGTCGTAGGGCTTGTCCGGTTCGGGGGGCACCAGCGTATCGAGCTCGCCGTCCTCGCGTTCGGGGTCGTCGCCGGTGTCGACGATCGGCGGGTCTTCCATGTTGTTCTGCGGGCAGTAGGAGAGCAGGGCCCGGGTGAGCTGAATGCACTGCTTGTCGTCGCTGGCTGCGAAGTGCGCCACACCGCTCTTGGTGTTGTGGGTCCAGGCGCCGCCCAGATCCTCGAAGCTCACGTCCTCCTGCGTGACGGTCTTGACCACGCCCGGGCCGGTGACGAACATGTGGCTCGTTTCGCGGGTCATGATGATGAAGTCGGTGATGGCGGGCGAGTAGACCGCTCCCCCCGCGCAGGGGCCCAAGACCGCCGAGATCTGGGGCACGACCCCGGAAGCCAGCGTGTTGCGCAGGAAGATCTCGGCGTACCCGCCCAGACTTGCCACCCCTTCCTGAATGCGGGCCCCGCCGGAGTCGTTGAGGCCGATGACCGGACAGCCGGTCTTGATGGCCTGATCCATGATCTGGGTGATCTTGCGCGCGTTCGAGAGGGACAAGGTACCGCCGAAGACGGTGAAGTCCTGGGCGAAGGCGTAGACCGGCCGCCCGTCGATGGTGCCGCGCCCGGCCACGACGCCGTCGCCGGTGATCTTCTTGTCCTTCATGCCGAAGTCCGAGCAGCGGTGAGTGACGAAGACGCCGGTTTCCTGGAACGATCCAGGATCGAGGAGCAGATCGAGTCGTTCGCGGGCCGTCAAGCGGCCCTTGGCGTGCTGTTTGTCGATTCGATCCTGTCCCCCTCCCAGAAGAGCCTCTTCCCGCCGCCGTTTGAGTTCCTCGGTCCTCGGATCCGTCGCCATGCTCGTCCTCCCCAGCCTACACGCTACCCAGCCTGCGTATTGCTTTGCCTACGCCATCTCTGTGCCCTGCCTGTGCTAAGGCTGTGTGTGACCCGTGCCTTGTCTGCGCCTGGCTGCACTCAGCCTGCGGCACGCGTGTGCCATGCCCCGCCGTTGTCCTCCGTGCAGAGGGCGCCCCCGTGCGGGCGCCCCGTAAGTGCAGATCACTCACTATAGAAGGCCCGTGCGGCAAGCGTCAATTGACTTCCCCGCCGCCAGGGCCTACCCTTCCCCTTCTTTGTGGGATGACGACATGGTTGACGGCCCGTTCCCGTTGACGGCCCGTTCCCAAGGAGGCGCGAGACATGGCCTACGAGTATCTGCTCTATGAGGAGGCCGGAGCGGTGGCGACCGTTACCGTGAACCGGCCGGATAAGCTCAATGCGATCAACCAGCAGACCTTCCACGAGCTCCACGATCTCTTCAATGAGATCGCGCTCAAGCCCGAAGTCCGGGCCGTCATCCTGACCGGCAGCGGCGAGAAGGCCTTCGTCGCCGGCGCCGACATCAAGGAACTCGCCAGCCTCTCACCGGTGGAAGCCCAGACGCTCTCACGGCTGGGACAGACGGTCATGGAAGGGATCTCGCGCTGTCCCAAACCGGTGATCGCGGCCGTCAATGGATGGGCGTTGGGTGGGGGCCTGGAGCTGGCCATGTGCTGCCACTTCCGTATCGCGAGCGCCAGGGCCCGGATGGGGGTTCCCGAGGTATCGCTCGGTCTGATTCCTGGTTACGCGGGCACCCAGCGGCTGCCCCGTCTCGTGGGGCCCGGGTGGGCCATGCAGATGGTGACGACGGGCGAGCCGGTCGATGCCGAGACGGCCAAGCGGATCGGTCTGGTCAACGATGTGGTCGCGCCAGAGGAGTTGATGCCGACGTGCCGGAAGATCGGGGAGTCGATTGCGGCCCGGGGTCCGGTGGCGGTACGATTCGCCATCGAGGCCGCCCAACGCGGCGCCGACGGCACCCTCGAGAGCGGCTCGTGGCTCGAGCAGGCGCTCTTTGGGCTGCTGTGGACGACCGAGGACATGCGCGAGGGCACCGGAGCGTTCCTCGAGAAGCGCAAGCCGGAATTCAAGGGACGCTAGCGCTCCGACGGCCAGCGTCCCGGCCGCGAGAGTGGCGGAACTGGTAGACGCGCTGGATTTAGGATCCAGTGGGGTTTCCTCGTGGGGGTTCGAGTCCCCCCTCTCGCAAGTCGTGGCCCGCTCCACCGGCTCCGTACCCGCGGGGCGCTCGTGGACGGGCAGCTTTGCCACACTGAACCGACACGCGCCGACCGCGTGCGGACACATTCCCTTCAGGAGGTCCCAACGGTGAGATCAGAACTGCGTACGACCGGGCCGCTCGAGCGGGCCCTCGATATCCATGTCGACGCCGGCGACGTCACGGCGTTCATCGATCGGATGGTCGATGCCTTTCGCCGCCGGCACACCTTCCCCGGGTTTCGTCCGGGCAAGGTACCCGCGGAGCTGATCCTGAAGCGATTCCATCAGGATATCGATCAGGCCGTGATCGAGGAGCTCGTGCCGGACAGCATCCAGGAGGCCATGCAGGAGCATCGGGTCCGTCCGGCGGTGCCCGGCCGTATCTCGGACCTGCGGTATGAGCGTGGCGAGCCGTTGACCTTTACGTTCACCGTGGAAGTCTGGCCCGAGGTCCAGCTAGGCGACTACGAGGGTATCGAGGTCGACCAACTCATCGAAGAGGTCGATGAGCGAGAGGTGGAGCAGCAGATCGAGTGGTTGCGCGAACGGTTGGCCGAGGTGGCCCCGGTGGAGCGTCCCGCCGAGGCCGGGGACGTGGTCTCGGCCGAGCTCGAGGCAGTGGATGAGGCCGGCGAGCGGCTCTCCGGTACCGAGAAGGAGGCGACCCAGATGGAAGCGGGCGCCGCCAACCTCCTGCCCGAGTTCCGCGAAGCCTCGCTCGGCATCTCGGCGGGGGAGTCGCGCGAGATCCAGGTCACCTATCCGGACGATTTCAACAACGCGGAGTTGCGCGGACAGACCCGTCGCTATCGGATGACGGCGACGCAAATAGCCGAGAAGAAGCTGCCGCCACTGGACGAAGAGTTTACCGAGAAGCTCGAGCCGGGGCTCGGGGTCGACGGGCTGCGTGCCAAGATTCGCCTCCGACTGGAATCGGAGAAGCGGATGGCCTCTCAGGAAAGGCTGGAACACGCCATCGTGGACCGGCTCATCCGGGACAACCAGTTCGACTTGCCCGAGGGGGCTATCAAAGCGGCCCTCGAGAGGCTAGAGAAACGGATGCGGGAGGAGGACCGCGAGGTCCAGCCCGAGGAGCTCGAGAAGACCTATCGGCCGTATATCGAGCGGTCGCATCGGCGCGACATCGTCCTGGCTAAGGTGGGAGAACGGGAGGAGATTTCGGTCACCCGCCAAGAGGTGGAGGCCGAGATTGGACGGATTGCCGGTCAGGAGAAGCGCTCGATCGAAGAGGTCGAGAAGGACATCGGGGATCTGACCCGGTTCCAGGACTTCCTCTTCGAGCGGCGTGTTCTCGAGCGCTTACGTTCGAAGGTCAAGGTTCAAGCGGTCAACGTGCCCTCGGCTGCCGCGACGGGGGGCACGCCCGGGGCCGGGGCAGGGGCCGGGACCGTGTCCGCCGGTGTTGCCGCCGCCGCGTCCGAGGAACCGGCTGCCAAGGATGAAGACTGAGGTCAGGGATCGAGATGAGGGATCGAGGTCAGGGATCGAGGTCAGGGATCGAGATGAGGGATCGAGGTCAGGGATCGAGATCAGGGATCGAGATGAGGGATCGAGGTCAGGGATCGAGGTCAGGGATCGAGATCAGGGATCGAGGACAGAGATCAAGATCAGGGAACAAGGAGAAGAGCGAATGAGTGAGAAGCGTGCCGGACAATCGCGTTCGGGAGGATTCGCCGCCGGATTCGGGCCCATGAGCGTCGCCGGGGCCGCCGACCTGCTCGGCGGGGCCGCCCGTTGGCGGGCCAATCCCTACGAAGCTGCCGCCTGGCGGCCGGGGGCCTTTGCGCCCCAGTCGGACGCGGAGTCCGCGTCGCTCGCATCGCTGGTGCCGATCGTCGTCGAGCAGTCCAGCCGCGGCGAGCGAGCCTACGACATCTTCTCGCGCCTGCTGCGGGACCGGATCATCTTCGTTGGCACGGTCATCGACGACATCACCGCGAACCTGGTCATCGCCCAGATGCTCTTCCTGGAAGCCGAGGACCCCGACCGCGACATGCACATCTACATTCACTCCCCCGGGGGGGTGGTCTCGGCCGGCCTGGCCATCTACGATACGATGCAGTTTGTGAAACCGGATGTGGCCACCATTTGTATGGGACAGGCGGCCAGCATGGGGGCCCTGCTCTTGGCCGCCGGTGCGGCCGGCAAACGCAGTGCTCTGCCGCACGCACGGGTGATGATCCACCAGCCCATGGGCGGCAGTCGGGGACAGGCCACGGACATGCAGATCTACACGAAGGAGATCCTCACGCTGCGCGAGAAGATCAACGAGATTTTCGCCCACCACACGGGCAAGGATCTGGCTCGGATTCGCAAGGACACGGATCGGAACTTCTTCATGTCGGCCCACGAGGCTCGGGACTACGGCCTGGTCGACGACGTCATCGTCAAGAAGAAGTAGGAAGAGCCGATATCTGAGCCTGGAGCGGGACCGCTCGGGGAGTAGGGCCCGGAGGACGCGGGGAGTATAGCCGCAGCAGCGGCCCTCTAAACGGCATTGAACCAGCACTCGCTGCGCAAGGAGACATCATGAAGAAGCGTACCGGGACACCCCAACCCATCCGCTGTTCGTTCTGTGGTCGCGGACAGGACGAAGTGGCCCGGCTCATCTCAGGTCCCGGAGTCTATATCTGCAGTGAATGCGTCAAGCTGTGCAACGACATCCTGGAGGGTGAGGCGCAGCAGCCCGCGTTGGAGAAGCCTTCCGAACTGCCGACTCCGCCCGAGATCAAGGGCATGTTGGACGAGTACGTGATCGGCCAGGACAAGGCCAAGCGCGTGCTCGCGGTGGCCGTCCACAACCACTTCAAGCGCATCTACAATCCGAGCAAGACCGGCGACGTGGAGCTGGAGAAGGGCAATATTCTCCTCGTGGGGCCTACCGGCTGCGGCAAGACGCTCCTGGCGCGGACCCTGTCGCGGTTCTTGAAGGTGCCGTTCGCCATCGCTGACGCGACGACGCTCACCGAAGCCGGGTACGTGGGGGAGGATGTCGAGAACATCCTGCTCCGGCTCCTGCAAGCGGCCGACTACAATGTCGCCGCCGCTGAGCGGGGCATCATCTACGTCGACGAGATCGACAAGATCGCGCGCAAGAGCGAGAACCCCTCGATCACGCGCGACGTCTCCGGCGAGGGCGTGCAGCAGGCGTTGCTCAAGATCTTGGAGGGCACCGTTGCGAACGTGCCGCCTCAGGGCGGCCGCAAGCATCCGCAGCAGAAGTACATCGAGATCAACTCGAAGAACATCCTCTTCATCTGCGGCGGCGCGTTCGAGGGCATCGACAAGATCGTCGGCCACCGTATCGGCAAGAAGAGCATCGGCTTCGGCGCCGACTCGCGCAGCAATAAGAACCTGGGTCTGAGTGAGCTCTACGAGCGCATCGAGCACGAGGACCTGTTGCGCTACGGGCTCATCCCCGAGCTGGTCGGGCGCATGCCCGTGGCGGTCACGCTCTCGGAGCTCGACGAAGAGGCGCTCATCCAGGTCCTCACCCGCCCCAAGAACGCTTTGACGAAGCAGTACCAGAAGTTCTTCGAACTCGAGAACGTGAACCTGGAATTCACCGAGGACGCGCTGGGTGCGGTGGCTCACATGGCTGTCGATCGCAAGTCGGGCGCCCGGGGCCTGCGATCGGTCCTGGAAGACGCGATGCTCGATATCATGTTCGATCTGCCCTCCTGGAAGGGGGCCGAGACCTGCATCATCACCGACGAGGTGATCACCAAGGGCGCGTCGCCGACGATCCACTACCGTGAGTCGAAGAAGCAAGCCTAAGGCCCCGTCCCGCGCCGGCGGGCGGCCGAGCGAACCGCGGCCGGGGGGGGCGAGCGAGCCACGTCCCGAACGGGCGTCCGAGACGCTGCCCGGACGGGTCTCTTTGCCCGGCGACGGGGGCGAGACCGCGGTGCCCGAGCGTCTGCCTTTGCTTCCCCTGCGCGACGTGGTCTTCTTCCCGCACGCGACGCTTCCCCTTTTCGTGGGACGGGCGCGCTCGGTGGCCGCGGTCGAGAGCGCCTGCGGCGAGGCCCGCTTGCTCCTGGCGGTCACGCAGCGGCGCCCCGAGACGGTTCGCCCGGTGGGCCGAGACCTGCACTCGGTGGGATCTCTGCTGCGCATCCTCCAGATCTTCCGCCTGCCCGATGGCAGCTTGCGCATTCTGGCCGAGGGCCTGGCGGGTGTCAGGTTGAGCCGGATCCGCGTGAAGGAGGAGTATCTTGAGGCGAACTTCGAGCTGCTGACGAATGCGGGCGGGGACACCGCGGCCGCTGCATCCGAGACATCTGTATCCGCCCTGGCCTCGGATGTCCGCCGGGAGTTCCAGCGATACGTCCGGCGCCACCGTCGGATAGCGCCCGAGGTGGCCTTGGCCGTACGCGGGGTCCGCGACCCCGATGTGCTCTCGCTGCGCGTGGCTGCGCATCTGCAGGTTTCCGTCGAAGAGAAGCAGCGGTTGCTCGAGTGCGACTCGGCGGGGGCGAGACTCGAAGCGTTGCGCCGGCTCCTGCTGGCCGATCGTCAGCGCGAGGCGCTGGACCAGCCCGAGCGCGGGCCGGCCGGTGCCCGCAGCCGTGACGACCTGCTCGACTCTCCCGGCGGTGACCGCGCGGGGGCAGGCTTCGCCGTGGGCACGCCACCGGACGAGGACCAGGAGGAGCTCGCCGAGCTCGCCGAGGCGATCGAGGAGGCGCGCATGCCCGAACAGGCCGCCGAGCGCGCCCGGCGGGAGCTTTCGCGCTTGAGCCGCATGGCGCCGATCTCGCCCGAGGCGACCGTGGCGCGCACCTACCTGGACTGGCTCATTCACGTCCCCTGGCTTGATTCGACGCGCGATCGGCGCGATCTGGCGCGAGCGAAGCGCATCCTCGATGAGGATCACTTCGGCTTAGATAAGGTCAAGGAGCGGATTCTGGAGCAGATGGCTGTGCTCAAGCTCGCGCGTGAGGTCAAAGGGCCCATTCTGTGCCTGAGCGGTCCGCCGGGCGTCGGCAAGACATCGCTGGGGCGTAGCATCGCCCGCGCCCTGGGACGCCGGTTCGTGCGCATGAGCCTCGGTGGGGTCAGGGACGAGTCCGAGATCCGCGGCCATCGCCGAACCTACATCGGTAGTCTCCCGGGGAGAATTTTGCAAGCGATGCGCCGGGCCGGCACGGTCAATCCGGTGCTGCTGCTCGATGAGATCGACAAGCTGGGCGCCGACCACCGAGGCGATCCGGCCGCCGCCCTGCTCGAGGTGCTCGATCCCGAGCAGAACCGCTCCTTCACGGACCATTACCTGGAAGTCGACTACGATCTCTCGCGCGTGCTCTTCGTGACCACCGCCAATACGCTGAGCGCGATTCCCGACCCCTTACGCGACCGGATGGAGGTGATCCGGCTGCCAGGTTACACAGAGATCGAGAAGCGAGAGATCGCCCGGCGCTACCTCCTGCCACGCCAGCGTGAGGCCTGCGGTCTCCGGGACGGCGATCTGGCCGTGGAGGAAGAGGCCTGGCTGCCGCTGATCCGTGGCTATACGCGCGAGGCCGGTGTCCGTCAGCTCGAGCGCGAGGTTGCGCGCCTGTGCCGGCGGACGGCGAAGGTGAAGGCCGGCGGCGCTGACCCGGTCCTGGCGCCAATGGCAGGATCGGTGAGCAAGACAGCCTCGGTGCGCACACCGGATCCGGTGTCTGAACCGGCTGCAGGGTCCAAGCAGGCCTCGGCATCCAGGGCTGGCCGCGGCCGGCGCCGCGGAGTTCTGGGACTGCGAATGGATGAGCGGCGGATACGCGCCCTGCTGGGCGCTCCCCGATTCGAGAGCCCGCCACTGGAGACCGCCGGACGGGTGGGCCTGGCGACCGGTCTGGCGTGGACTTCATCTGGTGGGGAATTGCTCCAAATCGAGGTCGGGGCTTATCCGGGGCGGGGCGCTCTCCTGCTGACGGGGCAGCTGGGCGAGACGATGCGCGAGTCGGCCCAGGCGGCGCTCTCCTACGTGCGTTCCCGGCAGGCGCTGCTGGGGCTTGATTCCCGTTTCCACCGGCGCACTGACCTCCATGTTCACGTCCCCGAGGGCGCGGTGCCGAAGGACGGCCCCTCGGCCGGTGTGACGATCGCGCTGGCGATGATCTCGGCCCTGACGGGCCTGCCGACGCGGGCCGACGTGGCCCTGACCGGAGAGATCACGCTTCGGGGCCGGGTTCTGGGTGTTGGAGGTCTGAGTGAGAAGCTGCTGGCCGCTCGGCGTGCCGGCCTCGCCATGGTTCTTGTGCCCGGAGCCAATCAAACCGCTCTCGGCGAGATCTCTTGCCAGGTCACCGAAGGCCTGACCGTCAAGCCGGTCGATTCGATGGATGAGGTGGTCGAGCTCGCCCTCGCGCATCCGCTCCGCCGGGCTGCCGTGCTCGGTGATGCAACCTCCCTGCCTCGAGCCGCCTGATCGATCTTCCGCTCGATCAGCTCGTTCTCTGACACGTGCCCAGACTCCGAGTTCTGCCCAGACTCCGAGGTCCGTCCGGACTCCGAGGCCTGACCAAGCTCTGAGGCCCGTCCAGACCCCGAGCCGCGTCCAGTTTGTGGACACCTGTCCACAAGCGGGCGTACCGGTCCAACCAGTGAAACGGGCTAGGAAGTCCGCCCGCTTCCGGGTATGCTCATCCGGGTTTTGATGAAGATGGGAAGGGCTGCGCCGGATCCGGATCCGGCGCCCCGAAGGAGGCAGGGTGCCGTTCTCGGTTCTGGTTGGGTGTCAGTGGGGCGATGAAGGCAAGGGCAAGATCGTGGACCGCCTGTCGGGCGACGCCGACTGGGTGGTTCGCTTTCAGGGCGGTGCCAATGCCGGACACACCGTGTATCTGGGCCAGCAGCGAGCGGTCCTTCACCTGGTGCCGACCGGCATGCTGAGAGCCGGCGTACGGTGCGCCATCGGGAACGGGACCGTGATCGATCCGCTCGAGTTGCGCGATGAGCTGACCGTGATCGAAGGGTTGGGGTTCGAGTGGCGGGGGCGTCTGGCCATCAGTGCGCTTGCTCATGTGGTGACCCCATTGCACAAGGCGCGTGAAACCCTTCGGCGCCAGGACAAGCGCATCGGTACAACTGGGCGCGGGATCGGCCCGGCCTACGAAGACAAGGCCGCGCGCGTGGGACTCCGCGGCGAGGACCTTCTCGGCGCAAAGCACTTCCGTCAGAAACTGCGTGCCCTCTGGGAAAACTTCAGGGCCGACCTGAGCGAAAAACAGATGGCTGCGGCCAGAGAGGCCGGTTGCCCAGAGCTGCTCTGCGAGGATTTCAACGGCCTGGCCGATGCGCTCGAGCCCGCCCGGGCCTATCTGGCTCCGCACGTGGCCGACGTCACCGATCTGCTTCTTGACGCAGACCAGAAGGGCGAGCGCATTCTGTGTGAGGGGGCGCAGGGCACCTGGCTGGATATCGATCACGGCACGTATCCATACGTGACCTCCTCGAACACCAGCATCGGCGGTGTCTGTACGGGCCTGGGCATTCCCCCGCAGCGCATCGAGCGGGTGATCGGTGTTGTGAAATCGTATTGTACAAGGGTGGGATTGGGGCCGTTTCCCACCGAGTTCAGTGGGCCCGACGCCGAGCGCTTCCGGGAACAGGCGGGAGAGTATGGCGCCACGACGGGCCGTCCGCGCCGGTGTGGATGGTTTGATGCCCTGCTGACACAGCGTGGCGCCCGGGTGAACGGTTTGACGGAGCTCGTCGTCACCAAGCTCGACGTGCTCTCGGGCCTCCCGACGATCAAGATGGCGACTGCCTACGAATGGATGCAAGCGAAGGGAGAGGAGCCGGCGGCACGCTGGTTCACCTCGCTTGGTTTGGAGGGAGTTCGTCCTGTTTACAGAGATTTCGTAGGCTGGGAAGGGGATCTGACCCGGCTGACCGCCTACGAGAACCTTCCAGCCGAGGCGCGGACGTACCTGGAGGCCCTGGCCGATGAGGTGGGCGTCCCGCTCAGCCTCGTTTCGATCGGGCCGGGTCGCGACCAAGTTCTCCAGGTAAAGGCCTGACGCAGGCAAGGGGCGGGCGCAAACATGGGCGCGACATGCGCGAACGCTAGGCATAGGCAGAAGCCTGACATCGGCAGAAGCCTGACAGAGGCGCAGGCTTGACCACATCGCCCGAGGCGTTAGGATGGGGACTGTGGCGGATACGAGGGTCAACGCTTGGGATGGCAAGGGATTCGGTCGTACGAGGGCCAGCAGGAACGCCCACTTCACGGCCGTCAAGAACGGGAGCCGCTAGCTCAGTCGGTAGAGCATCGGCCTTTTAAGCCGAGGGTCCTGGGTTCGATCCCCAGGCGGCTCACAGTTCCGAGACAGCAAAAGACTCGCAATGGATTGCGTTGCGTGCATAATGCAACTCGGAAGCCGAAAAAACATAAGGATGCCCCCCGGGGGCGTCGAAGCTGTTCACAGTGGGGTTCAGTCCGGCTTCGTGCGGCGTTGACAGGATTTGGGCGCCGTGTTAGGTTGGCCCGGCTTTGCCAAGGTGGGCGAACAGGCCGAAAGAGTCTGGGGCAGCGAAAAGGGTAGGGTGGCCTCGTCGGCCGTGATCTGCGCTGGTGCTGGCGCGGGTTTCCCTTTTTGCGTTGACACAATTCGGGTCCTTTGCGATAGTGCCGCCCGAGTAGTAACCCCAGTGATTTTGAAGGGATTATGAGCCAAACAGGGATGTTGCGAGGAGTCACATGGGAGACGTTCCTCTCGAATAGAGGGAGGAATCTCCGCTCTCCTATTAACCGAGGTTCCAGCCTCGCCGGCCGCTTTGCCTCGCTGGCCGCCGTCGACTCCGTCTCCCCCTGCATGGTATCGGGTCAGGATCTCTCTCCGCGCGGCCGATTCGTCACGGCCGTGGGGGTAGAGTCTATTCTAGATGGTCTAGTTGGTTCAGATAGTCTCGATGGTTCCGTTCGCTCTAGGGAAGATCCCAAGGAGGATGGCGGTGGATGTAGTCAGCTTTTGGAAGCAATGCCGCATCGGGGCGCGAGCGGCGAATATAGAGTTCCTTCGCGGTAGGCACTCTCATGTTGTGAGGGAGGAAAAGGGCATGAACTCGAGCGGTAGGTTTTCCCTTATGTTGGTCTCGGTCCTCACCCTGGTGATGGCCGGACTGTTCGTGGGGGCGACGACGGCCGGTGCGGATGACCGCAGCGACACGGCCCAGTCGTTCTACACCTCCTTCGGCCGGTACATCGATCCGGACGAATTTGGAGGCCCCTACATCATCGCCGCCACCTGGGACCCCGATGGCGATGGCGGAGACGGCGAGCTGCGCGTGGTGTTCAGCGAGCCGATCGACGCGGCCACGGTCGAGGATCCGGGCGCGGGAGACAACTACGATTTCCTGCCCTTCGGGTGGGACTGGGCCGATGGGGACCAGCCGGACGAGGCCGAGGTGCTCGACATCCCGTCCGCCGGCGACCAGCGGGTCGTTGCTCTCCGGGGCTTCTCGGAGACCAATTTCCCGGCCGTCGGGGATTCGATCGCGCTGTCGAGCGTCGATAACTTCGGCGACGACTGGACCGACGGCATCGCTGACCCCGAGGGGACGGTGGCCCAGGTTCACACGCGCGTGCCCATCACGACCGGCCCGGTCGCGGTGTCCGTGAGCCTTTCCAACGACTGGTTCACGGTTCCAATGACCGACGCCGCGCTCGGGGCGATGGATATCATCATCGAGTTCGATCACGACATCGTGGTGCCGAACAACGCGGTGGAGAACATCTTCGACCTGACGCCGGAGCTCTCCGACGCCACCAGCGGGCTCGGCACCGACCCGATCGACTTCACCTACGCGGCCGGTGTCGAGGACAACGAGCTGGTCGTGACCTGGAACGCCGACGCCCACTTCCGCTACCTGCGTCCCGGCTGGAGCAAGCTGTGGATCCGCGAGGGGTTGATCGAGTGGGATACCGCCACCGGCGCTCTGAACGTCCGCCAGAATACGATGCTGGACAATGAGGGTCCGAACCTGCTCGGGGCGACCTACATCTCCGCCAGCGACGAGATCTGGTTGACCTTCGACGAGCCGCTGGATCCGGCCTACGTGCCGGCCGCCCTGGCCGCCAATCCGCAATACACCGTTGCCAACGGTGCAGCTTTCGGCGGCGCTGAGACGCAGGAGATGGGCTTTCCGCAGGGCTTTCCTCATTCGGTGGTCATCACCGATGCGGCCTTTACTTGGTCGGCCAACACCAACACGATCCAGGTCGATCATAGTCTCGGTGGCCCCGACATCGTCGACCATCAGTCTGTGACCGGTCCCGGCGAGGGGGTCTCGGACGAGGTGCCGATCTATGACGGCATCATGATCCTGCGCGCGAGCTACGATGAGGGCGGTGCGGGCGTCGCCGACGACGTCCTGCGCATTCTCTTCAGCGAGACCATCAACAACCCGGGTGCGATCGACTCCGATGACTTCGAGTTCCTGCCGGGCGAGTTCAATACGCTCTGGGATGACCCCGACCTCACGCTGTCGCACAGCACCACCGGTGCCGGTTTCGCCAAGGTCGAGGTTACGGGATGGGACCTGGTCGATGAGCTCGACGGCGGCCCGTTGCCCAAGGGCCTCTTCGTCAAGCTCGATGCGGCCGACAACAACATCGTCGGCTTCCTGACCGCGCTCGGTGACGCCAATACTGCGGCAGCGGTCCCGGTTCTCGAGGACATCCTTGACTGGCCGGGCGCGCCGCTGGCCGAAGAAGTCACCTCGATGATCCGCAAATACTACAACCCCGGCCCGCCCGTCATCGACGAAGCCTACCTCGCCTGGACGGAGCCCGGCCCGGACGATCTCGTGGACTCCTGGTTGCTCTTCACGGCTCCGACCGAAGCGCAGCTCAGCGAGACGTTGATCGGTGACTGGAAGGACGAGGCCGTGCCGGTCAGCAACCTGCGGTCGCAGATGTATGACAGCGGCGTGCAGATGGTCGCGGTCGACATCTCGGCCGGAACGAACTACACGAACACGACCCTCCCGGTCATGGCCGACGGGGACGAGGTCTGGTTCATGCTCGTCCCGACCGTCTATACCGGTTCGATTGGTCCCGAGGCGGTGGCGCTCAAGTTCTCCGCGCCCATTACCGTGGGCCCGCCCTGTCCGCCGATCGACTTCTCGACGGCGATTCCCGACGACGACATGATCCACGTCCGGGCGGTTCTCGACGAGGCGCTCGAGGAGTGGACCTACACCATCTGGGGTGATCCCGGCTCGGCCCCGTGCGGCGACTCGGTCTTCGTCAGTGATGACGCTATCGCACACGCCGATGGGAACCGGTTGGGCGCCGGCCTGATCGCGGGCAACCGCTCGTTCGGCCCGATCACCCTGACCATGCCCGATCCGGTGCCTACCGAGATCTACGTGTTCTCGCGTCTGGCCGATCAGGACGTGTGGAGCGCGACGAGCGAGGACATTCTGGTCGACACGGTCGAGCCGACCGTGGATCTCTGGACCAATCCGGGCGGCCAGGACGTGATTCGCTACGCCGACCGCTTCAACCCGCTCCAGATCTACACCGAGGGCGACTACATCAATATCCTCCTGCAGGCCTACGACGGGGTCGATGGCGTGGCCACGGCCCTCAGTGACCTCATGGAGATCCAGGCTGACTTTTCGCAGGTCAACGAGGGCGCCAGCGTCACCGGCGTGGCCGATGTGACGGCGGTGCCGTTCGTCTCGCTGGGTGCCGACCAGATCGACAACGACGGCGACTGGGTGGCCGAGGATGCGGCCAGCGACCGGGACCTCGACGGCGTGATGGACTTCCCCGAGCCGTACTTCGACGAGGACGGCGACGGGCTCTTCACGCCGGGCGAGACCTTCGTCGACCTGAACGCCAACGGCTGGTGCGATGCGCCGCGGACGGGCGGTGTCGACCCGGCCGGGGTCGAGTACGACTTGCTGCTCGACTCGGCGGATGAGGACGAGCACGGCTTCTACGAGATTCAGCTCACCGCCGACTTCAATGACCTGGCCAAGGGCTTCCCGCTCGAGGATGCGGTCACCGATCCCACGCTGGGCTTCGGTGAACTCTTCGACTTGGAGGTGTGGGTCACGGTCGCCGACACCACGATGGACCTGACGACCGCCTACGACGGAGTCGACGAAGACCCGGCCTTCTACTGCGAGGTCGACGAGGTCGCCCCGACGGTGTCGAAGATCACCGAGCTGCAGGTCACCGGCGGGCTGGGCATCGACCCGGCGACGGTCGACAACCTGATCGTCCCGACCGATCCGACCTACAACCTTGGTCGCTTCGTGAGCTTCCAGGCCGAGACGCCTTCGGACGACGACGTGCTCTTTGGTGTGACCCAGATCTATGCGAACCGCACCGGTGGGTTTGCCTGGGAGACGCTGACGCTCGACCCGTCGGGTGAGAATGCCGATGAAGGGTTCCCGGGCGTGGCTGACTATGATGACGATGGTGACGCCGCGGGCCTGGACACCAACGGTGTCGACGATGACGAAGATGGCACGATCGACGAGGCGGGCGAGGGTATCGACCACGCGGACGTCGAGGTCGTCGATGCCGCGCAGGATTCAACCGCCAACGACGCGGCTGGCGTGGACTTGATCTGGCGCCAAACGGACCTGCGTGACAACGATAATGACGCCTTCTTCGTCTTCGAGCCGTACTACGACGGCGGCGCGAACACTTACCAGCGAGTCGTCTTCTACAACATTGACGAGAGCACGACGAATGATGCTGACGACGATGGGGACGGAGACGTCGATGAGGCCGATGAGGTCGAGACCTACGACGGCGACCTCGACGACAACGAGGACGGTATCATCGACGGTGAGGCTATTGAGCTTACCGCCGATGCCGCCTACATCGTCACGGCCTTCGACGACACCTACGCGGACGTCTTCTATGTGGACGCCGCCCACATCCTGGGTGCGCATCCGGCCGACGAGGACGGCGACATCCGGGCGATGACCGAGTTCATTGAGCCCGGGTACGGCGTCGTCAACGAAGATCTCTTCCCCTGGAATCCAGGGTTCCCCGGGATGGACTGGGGTCCGGGTGCGGATGTCAACAACGAGCTGGAGTGGTATGCCTCGCATGGCAACGAGAATGTCGACTTCGAGCACATCGCCCAGCTCTATGGCATGACCGCCGACGGCAGCACCGAGTACCAGCTGCGCGTGCTGGCCTATGACCAGCCCGGTTTGGTGAATGCCGCCAACTCCTATCCGGTCACGTTCACGCTCGATGTGACCTGGCCGGAAGACCTGGCCATCACGAACTGCGGGGACGGCGACGGGACCACCGGTCCGGCCGACTTCGAGGACGTGGTAACCGGGGATGATATCCTTCAGGTCTACGACGACCTTGACTACACCTTGACGGTCGAGGGCGATGACGACGCCGCCGAGGTGCTCTTCCAGTACCGTGTCTCCGAGGACGAAGGCGTAACCTGGGGGCCGGGCGGCGGCACCTTTGGTGCGGCCGACGGCTGGGATGACCTCGCGGGTGGCTGGGACGATTCGCGTCCGTTCACGGACGAGTACACGGCCCCGGCCCTGGATAACGATCCCCCGGACAATTACTTGATGGTCGAGTTCCGGGCGGTGCCGAAGGACGAGTTCGGCAACGCCCCGGATCTGGATGCGGCCATCAATCCGGATTCGGTCTGTGTGTTCCCGGTGACGGTCATCGACGGCACCCCGCCGCTGACGGCCTTCACGCTGATCCACGAGGTCGAGAACGCTACCGGCCCCGTCCCGCCCGACCCGGTGGGTCCCTGGGATCCTTACTGGTACCGCGATACGCACGGCCCGGTTCAGGTGCCGGCCGGTCCGGTGATCGATGTCTGGGCCTGGTTCGACGACCAGGATGGCGTGCCCGCGACGAACGACGTTGCCCGGATGGTCTTCGAGTACCGCGCGGTGGGTTCGGATCCGGATGCGGACTGGACGCACTTCGCGACGGTGACCGGCTCGGTGGTGGTTGACCCGGTGACGGGTGACACCCTCGCGGTCGACTTGACCTACCCGGTGGCCGTCACGCTCGATACCGAGACGCTCGGAACCGGCTCCTATGACATCCGGGTCTACGGCTGTGACATCGAAGGCAACTGCAATGTCATGACCGCCGATATCGCGACGATCGTGGTCACCGAGGAGGGGCTGCGCGCCTACATCCAGGAGCCGTACGCCAGTGCGACGGCGACCCTGGAGCTGTATGCGTTCAACTACCTCCACGATACGGTGATCGACTACGTGACCTTCCAGTACGCCGACGCCGGAGAGGCGCCGGATTACAACTGGATCGATGTGGGGATCGACGGCTCCGCCAGCCAGCGTGGTGACGTTCTCTTCCACATTGGTGCCGAGTCCGCCTACTACGAGCTCGAGGACCTCCCGGCCGGTGACCAGCACCAGGAGTTTAATGTCGACGAGCTCTTCTGGGATGCTGACGAGGATGGCTACAGTGAGCGTGATCCGATCATTCGCGACGGTGGCCTGGGCTTTGCCCCGAACGGAACATTCGAGATCATCGAGGATGAGATTATCCTCGGTGGGACCGGTCCCGGTACGGCGCCTCCGGAGGGAGCGACGCTGACGGCCTTCCCGGCCACCTTCTTCCACACCGACGACGTCGATGACGACGAGTTCACCGGCGCCGGCGAGTGGATCTTCGAGCACAACGCCGAAGAGGGAGACAACGCGGAGCTGGACCTCTGGCACGTCCAGTGGGACGTCTCGGGTCTGAACGGAGACTACGTGGCGCGAGCGGTGGCGACCGACATCTATAGTGCCACCGACGAGGGCGACATCCCGATGGTGGATGTGACCATCGATCCGGAGCCGCCCTACGCGACGATCTCCATGCTGACGCTGCCCGACGGCACGATGCTGGATCCGGAAGCGGTTCCGAGCCTCTACGTCGAGGGCTCGCACGGCTGGTTCATGCTCGAGGCGACCACCGATGCGACCGACATCGACTACATCGAGTTCCAGTACAGCACCAATGGCGGTGCGGACTGGACCGACATGGATGTCAATGACGACAATGACTTCTACGCCGACATCAACGACATGACCGGCTTCCAGATGATGGATCTGCCGGGGGTGCCGTACGGCGACGAGGTCTTCATCGACGACGGCGACTTCGTCTTCAGCGAGGGCGATATCGTCCTCTACGATGGCGGCAATGGAGTGGTCGACACGCCGCTTGGCACGGCCTTGATCCCGCTGACCACCGAGGACCAAGTTGCGGATGGTACGGACGACGACGGCGACGGCCTGGACGGGGAAGACCCGGATCAGGAGGAAGATTACGACGCACCGTACCTGGTCTACTTCTACATTGCCGATCTGCCCTTCGCCTCCGACGGAGACGTCTTCTTCCGCGCTGTGGCGCACGACGAGTCGGGCAACTCGGATCCGGACAACACCGAGGAAATCTCGGTGCTGGTCGGCGAATCCGAGGCGCCGGTGAGCGACCTCATCTGGGCGAAGACGCCCGACGGCACTGAGCTCGATGTGTGGCAGACGATCTCCGACGGCGACGGCGTCGACATGATCGGGTCGAATCCTGAAGACCTGACCCTGTCGGTCTTCGTGACCGCCGAGGACAACCAGATCAGCGGCCCGCTGTCGATCGATCTGATGTGGCGGATGAATCCGGACTGCTATCCGGACCTCGAACCGTGGGAGAACCCGTGGATGAGCATGGCCGACGGTGGCTTCACCACCATCGATGCCACGCCGCCCGAGTACACCTTCACGGTGGACATGGCCGCGCTGATCGCCGAGTACGGTGATGCCGCGATCGTCTTCTTCCCGCAGGCAGCGGACCAGGGCGGCAACGTGACGCCGGCCCCGACCAATCCGTACGCTCTGCGGCTGATGACGAACGAGGCGGCCATCACCACGGCCCTGCCGGCGACGGTGTCGCCGGGTGATGAGTTCTGGTTCGAAGCCGAGCTCACGACTCCGGTCGAGGGTGCCACGGTGGCGTTCTATTACGCGCCGCGGATCCTGGACGTTGAGATCAACGCGACGCTGGTCAGCCAAGCCACGCCGTACGTCTCGCCGGCTCTCGACGAGGACATGGCGGCCGACCCGAACTGCCACGTGGTGCTCTACATCAATGGCGAGGCGGCCACCTATCACGAAGATCTCGATGCGGTGGAGAGCCCGACCAAGATGGACTTCACGGTCAACGGCTCGAACGTGGTCGAGTTCGGCGCCCCAGTGGCGACCGATGATGTGATTCTGGTGAGCTACAACCTCGATGACTACGCCCTGATCGGCCTCGGTGACTCCCTGCCCCCGTACACGGTGGCCTGGGATGCCGGCGACGGTGGCGTGCCCGAGCCGCCCGCGCCTCTCGCGGACGTGACCGAGGCCTACGACATCATCGCCGTGGCGTCGATCGGCGCGGTGTCCTCCGGTGAATGCTCGCTGGTCGAGGCGCAGTGCAGCGAAGGAGCGATGCTGTACCTGGTCGGCGATGAAGCGCCGGACATGGCGCTGTGGATGATGGGGGGCAACAATGCCACGCCGGGTGACTTCTGGCCGGGCAACCCGTCGTTCGATTCGATGGCGAACCTGACCGAATGGAAGATGTCGGGTATCGAGCACCAGGTCTTCGCGACGCACGAGGACGGCGGTACGCCCGTGGAGGTCGACCTGATCCTGACGGATGAGGTCGGCGCCGAGACGGTCGTGCCGATGAGCCTCTACGCGCCGACGGCGACCACGGTGCCGATGACCTTCACCATGTACGAGGCCGACTACGCGCAGAGCGATCTGCTCTACCCGGCAGAGAACGTCTGGCTGACGTTGGCTGGCGTGAACTACGAGATGACCGAGCTCGAGGCGGGCATCTGGCAGGTCACCGATGTTCCGGTGCCTGTGGGGGCCACGACCGAGTACAACTTCTATGTGGACATGGTCGGCGACGACTTCGGCGAGGTCTTGGACGCCCGCAACCTGCGCAACGCCGGCGGGCCGGTCTCGGACATCAAGGTTCCGGCCCCGCCGTTCTGGTTTGCCGACCTGGGGAACGAAGCTCCGGTGCCGGCCGTATCCGCCTACTTCGGGACGGAGACGGCGGTGTGGCAGCTGCGCCTCATGGCGACCGATGCCGAAGAGAACGTCGGCTACACGGCGCCGGTGCTGATGGTCTACGACCCCGAGTCGCCGACCGTCGACGAGATCACGCTCGAGAGTCTGCGGTTCAGCGATGGGGCAGTGCCGCTGCCTGAGAGCTGGGTCCAGGCATTCGACCCGGTTCCGGCCGACTTCGATATCATCACGGTCGACCAGGTCATCTGGGAGTACTGCCCGAACTACGCCGCCGAGGAGGCGGACCGGGTGTGGGTCTACCTGGGTGAGGATGCCGACCCGGATGGCGGCTGGCACTTGGCCATCGATATTCCGGATCCGGAGACCGACGGCTACGACAACGACGGCGACGGCGACTGGGACGAGATCGACGAGTCGACCTCGGCCATGGCGCTGCGCGCCTGGGCGCGGGACGACGGTTACAACACCGGCGGCCCGGCAATGATCGAGTTTGTGCTGGATTCGACGGATCCCGCGGCGGAGGTCACGGCCCCGGCCAACGGCGACGTGTTCCCGTTCTCGGGTGGTCCGTTCGATGTGACCGCCGAGATCACCGACTCCGAGGAAGACATTGCCTACGTGCAGTTCCAGTACTCGGTGGCCGGCGGTGTCTGGAACGATATCGACATCACGCCCGAGTGGGACGGCGACGACCCGTGGGATGCCGAGGCGCCCTACGCGGTGACGTTCGATCCCATCAACTATCTGGATGAGGAAGACTCCTACGTGCGCATCCGCGCCATGGCCGTCGACACGGCGGGCAACGAGGATGGCGATGCGCCGGAGATCCTGATCGCGATCAACGACATCACCGGTCCGTCGGCCATGCCGATGTGGGCGGCGAGTGAGGGCGGCGCCTTCGTGCCGCTGGCGGATCCGAACACCGCCATCACCGGTGATGCGGAGATCCGTGTGACGGTGTTTGATCCGACGCAGACCGGGAACATCCATCGCTGCGACCTCGAGTACTACGACGAGACCGGGGCCGAGTGGCTCCCGGTTGGCTCGGAGGAGGTCGACTTCGGTGGCACCTCGACGACGGTCGACTTCCCCTGGAACGTCGACGGCGTCGCCGAAGGCACCTACGACCTGCGGGCGTGGTGTTTCGACATCGACATGAACGCGCTGGACGAGGATCCGGTGGTCGTGTCGGTGCGCATCGACCATACCGGTCCCGCAGTGGTGTATGAGGCGATGGGTTCTGACTTCGCAGGGTTCGTCAACTCGGGAAGCTTCGAGAACGACGGCGTCGCGGGCGAGTCCTCGCTCGTGATCTGGCCGGATCCTGTGACCGGCGACGTGACCTTCCTGGTCGCGACACCGGACGATGACTGCCAGTCGGTGCTGCTGCAGTACCAGGAGCAGCCGAACGACTCGCCGGGTGAGTGGGATCTTTTCGGCACCTGCGACTACGAGCCGAACTTGAACTTCACCTACGAGGATACCTACTACCACGTGTGGCGGCTGCTGCAGGATGACTGGGTCGACGCGGTTGGCGCGGGCGGCCTCGATCTGGCAGGCCCCTACCACTGGCGCGCGCTGGCGATCGACTATGCCGGCAACGCCAACGGCACGTGGGACGACAATAACCCGTGGGGTGCGTACCACGTGGATCCGACCGATCCCGAGGGCGTCAGCCTCACGAACAGCCTGCAGGCCAATCAGGTGGCCTCGGGTGAGGATGTGACCTTCTACTTCGAGGGCACCGACGCCCTGACCGACGTGGCGAGCGTACGCTTCGAGTACATGATCCTGGGCACGGGCCAGTGGATCGTGATCGATCCGGATGCGGCCACGCCGGAGATCGAGACGGTCCCGCTGACGAGCGCGAACATCGACACCGACTTCCCGCGCTGGTACGCGGAGGTCACCTGGACGACGCCGTACCCGCTGGTGCAGGACACGGCGATCAACATCCGGGCGGTCTTCTACGACACCGCGGGCAATGAGGGTGACTACGAGATCGACGAGGGTCCGATCACGGTCGAGGACAACATCCCGCCGGATGCCACCAAGCTGACCTACATGGCCTCCGACATCTGGTATGTCGAGGACGGCGGCGGCACGGGCGGCTATCTGGGCGACTGCGAGAACGACGATCACGATGGTCTCTACCTCGAGATGGGCGGTGTCGCGACTGAGTACGATGACGGCACCGACATCCCGATCGACTTTGGTGACGGTGGCGGCGTCCTGACCGACGGCGCGGCGGGCACGCAGTGGGCCAATGGTGCGAACCTGTGGCCGCGCTACGTGGACGAGAACGTCATCGAGGGCAATCACCCGATCATCTTCTCGGGGGCGACCTTCCTGGTGGCCAGGACGCAGGGTGCCGACACGGGCATCGAGCGGGTCGAATTCTGGGTCGAGGACGGCGCGGGCGAGCTGATGCTCGTGGGCGTTGATGAGTGCGACCCCGAGTACGCCGAGTTCGGTGCCAGCGGCGGCCTATGGCAGTGCATCTGGGATTCGGAGGATGTCGACAACGCCGGCGATCCGCTCTATCCGGATGGGGACTACACCATCTACCTGCGGGCCGTCGACCTCGAGGGCAACGTCGAGGAGGTCGACGCCGATGGATCGCGCCTGGTGACGGTGGACAACACCGCGCCGATGGGCACGCCGGATGCCGACGCCATGACCGAAGAGGTCGAGACCGACTACGGCGAGATCGAGCGCAACGGCACGCTTCAGCTGTTCGCTCGCTCCGACACCGAGGTCGCTGACGATACGATCACCTTCTACTACAAGCGCTCGCGGGACCTGAACACGGGCGACGAGTGGGAGATGGTGAGCAATGACTGGGGCGTTGATGACAACGACGCCAACCCTGACGATACGCGGCCTTACGTGTTCGACTGGGATCTGAATAAGATGGACGTTCCGCTGATCGTGGGTGAGAGCTACGACGTGGCCGTCGCCACCACCGACATCGTCGGCAATGGCGAGACCCACATCGATGCCTTCGACGACGGGCGGCTCGTGACCTTCACGGTCACCGATACGCAGGCGCCGTGCGCTACGATCACCGAGATCGCGCGCGAGACGGGCGACACCGACCCGATCGTGTGGCCGCATCTCTACGATATGATCTACGCACGCGACCTGGACTACGTCGAAGCCAGCGTGCTCGACTACGCGCCGGATGCGATTCGCGTCGAGTTCATGTACGCCCCCGAGGGCGGCACGACGCCGACGTTGATCGACGCCGACCTGACCGAGGTGGAGCCGTATACCTGGCGCATCTCGAACTGGGACCTGAGCGCGCTGAGTCCGGGCGTCACCTACGACGTCTTCGCGGTGGCCTATGACGACATCGGCAACTACGACTTCGACGAGGAGACGGGCCGGCCGACCTGTGGCCCGGCGTTCAAACTGGTCTTCGACAACACGCCGCCGAGCTTCGAGGCCGACCTCAGTCACCTGACCGAGTGCCCGCAGGAAGGGTTCGGGTTCACTACCTACCCGGTCTGCTGGCAGCACGGTGAGGACGAGGTGCCGGATGAGCACACCGGGCCGTCGCTGCCCGAGTGCGGCCGCGTGACGCCGTACGGGTTCGCCGGCGCCGCCGCGGGTACGGTCTACCTGATCGACATCTTGGCCGGCGGGGACGTGGGCGACGCGACCTTCCGCTACAGTGTGGACGGTGACGATTGGAGCGAGACCATGACGACCGGTGGGAATGTCCTGCTGGAGGACGGCGTCTACGTCGCCTTCACCGACGGGAACAGCTCACCGTCGTTCTCCGCCGCCATGGACTTCGAGTTCGACACGCTCGGCGATGTGTATGACCTGGTCTTCACCTCGACCGACGTCGACATCGACCGCGACCGGATCTTCTGGGAGTACAAGCTTTCGGCCGATCCGGACGGGGACGAGTACTGGACCTTCGACCGGATGAACCCGATCGTGCTCTACGACGGCGAGACGCAGCGCTACTCGACGACGTGGGAGACCAACGGTCTCTCGGGCGTCTACGACCTGCGGCTGACCGTCTACGACATGGCCGGCAACCGTCACACCATGGTGATGGCTGAAGGCGTCGTGATCGATTCGGAGAATCCGGAAATCGATATCACCAACATCGTGATCCACGACCCGGCGGGTGGCGAGGATACCGTGATCGATCCGGCCGACTTCGGCACGGTGATCGATGTCACGCCTGGCGACGTGCTGGAGCTGTGGGTGACGGCCAATGACGATGACGAGCTCCTGCCGGAGAATCTCGAGACCGGCGTCAGCCGTGTGATCTTCGAGGTCTTCAATGCGGGTGACACCGCATGGCGCGAGCTCGGCATGTGGCAGGCCCCGGACCCGACGGACGTTCCGCTCGAGGTGGTTGCCTCGCAGCAGTGGAACACCAGTGGCCTCATGGAGGGTGATTACCTCCTGCGGGCGTGGGCCGAGGATGAGCGCTGCAATCTGACGGCCAGCGGGACGGTGATGGTAAGCGTGACGGATCACATGCCGCCGCGTGCCCGCATCGCCGCCTTCGACCCCTGGCAGGAGGATCACGGCGACGACCTGACCACCTATTGCGATATCTACGCGATCGCGTACTCGGATGCTTCGATCACCCAGGTGCAGTTCCAGTACCAGGAGGGTGACGAGTGGATTCCGATCGGGATCGCCGACGACTACGAGCCTGATTGCGGCGACGAGCCGGACGAGGGCCGCGGAGACCTGTGGTACACGACGATCGACCTCGGCATGTTCGAGGTGGGTCAGGCGATCACGTTCCGCGCCATCGCCTCCGACGAGGTCCCGAACCAGGATCCGAATCCGCCGACGATCGACGCCACGATCGTGCAGTACGACGACGGCTCGCTGAACCTCGAGCCGACCGGTGGTGAGGTCGTGGCGAACATGGACATGGTCATGGAGGGCGGGGACAACCCGACCGAGGTGATCGTGACCGTGGAGATGGCGGATGAGGTTCAGCACCCGCACGTCATGTTCACGAAGCCGGTGCCGGCCAGCCTGGGTGGCGGTGCTTGCTGGATCGAAATGACGCGGCACATCGACAACGGCACGATGTGGTCGGGTACCATGGATATCAACGAGAGCGACTGCGGCAAGTTCGAGGTCTTCGCGAACGGTCTCACGACCGCCAACACGATCGACATGGCGATGGGGCATGTCTGGACGTGGGAGGTCACGAACGAGCTCGGCAGCAACGGCATGGCGATGGTGCCTGGTTACATGGATATGGACACGGAAGAGGAGACCGACCACCTGTACGCGACGGGTGTGATTCCGAGCGGTACGGGTGGCGACTGGACCTCCTGCTTCACCCTGTTCCCGAGCCCGGCGCCGATGATGAATGTGGATCAGGAGCGGTTCCTGACCCTGATCGACCGCACCTGCTACTACATCGGTATGCCGGATGACATCAACGACGACATCGGACCGGGCTACTGGCCGGTGCTGACGATCGACTACGACGAGGTGGCGCTCGAGGCGGCCCTCGGTGACGAGTGGGATGCGAAGGAGCCTTACCTGACCGTCCGCGTCTGGGACGCTGAGGACGGCGAGTGGCAGGGTCAGAACATCTCGCACGTGGCGGTCGATACGGATGCGAACCAGGTCAGCTTCACGGTCCAGGAGGTCGACGAGAGCTATCCGTTCTACGCGATCTTCGCGCCGGCCGCCGAGGCGCCGGTGGTGGTCGAGAGCTTCACGCCGAGCAGCGTCAAGTACGGCCGGTGGGACTGGACCGACGTGGATCCGGTGATCACCGCCATGCTCTACGCGGGTGGTGTCGAGCACATCGATCCGGCGACGATCGAGCTGTGGATCGACGGGCAGCTCTACGCGTCCGTCCTCGAGTGGAATGCTGCGGATGACTACGACACCTGGACGCGCGGCAACGGCGTCCTCGAGGTCAACCGGGCCAATCCGGACGGCACGATCTGGGAGGTGATCTACCGCCACTCGTTCCGGCAGGAGGACTGGTTGCACGAGGCCGACAACCCGCACAGTCTGAACATTCTGTACAAGCATGAGGACGGCCTCAACGAGTGGATCGAATTGCTCGATGACGCTCCTGGGGCGGTCTTCTACGTCGACGAGACGGCGCCGCTGATCGAGTTCCACGGCGGCTGGGTGGGTAACCCGCTCTTGGCGAACGTGAGCGGCTACCTGAACCCGGCTCAGTCGAACGACATGCTCACGGTGAAGCTGTTCGACAACGGCTCCGGTATCTACGTCCGTCCGGATCATCCGGAATGGGTGTGGGACTGCGACTGTACGGACGACATTGACCCCACGCCGTGGGATGCTCAGCATCCGGGTGTCGAGTGCGATACGCCGGGTGAAGACTACGGCTGCTGGGTCGAGGTCGACTGGAGCATCAAGTACGACCTGTGGCTCGTCGAGCACGAGAGCTGGGACGGAATCGACTACGAGGAGGACCAGAGCGACATCGATGAGATCGAGGAGCGGGTGCTGCTGCATCAGGGTACCGCGGATGAGATCATCCCGTACATGATGCCGCCGCTCTACAGCCTCGATCCGGATGTGGAAACCTACACGCCGGACGACACGCTCTACGTGCGTCTGCCGGTGGTCGGCGGTGGTCTCATCACCGACGGAGACATCCTGGAGGTCACGCTCTACACATCGAAGACGATCGACCAGAGTCACGGTGGGGACGACCCCTACAGCCACACTGGTATCGATACGGTGTGGGTCGATGACCAGGTCGTCTACATCTACAACGAGTGGTACGACACGCATTCGCAGGAGCTGCATGCTTACGAGGGCGGCATTCTCGACTACACCTGGAACATGGGTTCCCAGTATGTCGAGCAGCGGTTCATCGTGGACATGAGCGCACCTGAGGTCACGCTCCTCAGCCCGTCGGGCGGCGAAGCCGCGCCGGGTGAGAGCTTCACCTTCCAGGTGGCGGTCGAGGACGGAGCCGGCCTGGGCGACGTGACCGCGGTCCTGAAGGGCCCGGGTGGCGAGGAGATCGAGATCGACGACCTGACGATCGAGAATGGTGTGATCACGGGTAGGGTCGATGACGGCCTGGCGCTCGGTAACTACACCATCGAGGTGTCGGTGGCGGACAGGGTGGGCAACACGGCGATCGTGACGATCCCGGTGACCACCGAGAGCCGGACGCTGGCGCTGACCGAGACCTACATCTATCCGAATCCGTTCAACCCGAGCGAGGGCGACGCTACGCTGCATCTGAATCTGAGCAAGAGCGCGGACCTCTCCTTCAAGGTCTATGACTTTGCAGGCGAGTACGTGGCCACGCTCGATCCGATGACCGGCGCCAGCGGTCCGGTGGACGTCGCGTGGGCCGGCCAGGCCTCCGACGGCACCCCGCTCGCGAACGGTGCGTACATGATCCGGGTGATGGCGGATGATGGCACGGCGAAGAAGTCGGCTATCATCAAGGCCGTCATCTGGCGCGAGTAAGGTGATCCTGGGGGCCCGCCCGGGCGCTGCGGGCCCCCATTTCCTGTTGAGGATTCAATCCAGACAGCCGGTCAGTTGTTCTGGGCTACCAATCGGTTCAACTAAGGAGGTACGACGATGTTGAGAAGGAGTAGGGGAGCCAACACGCTGGCTCTGCTCCTCGTCCTTGCCCTCTTCCTGGCTACGCCGGGAGTCGTGCTTGCTAATGGGGATGACGAGAGCTCGAATCATGCGCTGCCGATTCTGCGCATGGGCGTTGGGACCCGCATGCTAGGTATGGGTGGAGCGGGTACCGCCGCTTCCATGGATGCAACTGCGGGCTACTGGAACCCTGCCGGGCTGAGCTGGACCTGCGGCACGCAGATCTCGGCGATGCACGCGCTGGGGATGGAAGTTGACCGGCGCATGAGCTTCGTGGCTGCCTCGCACCGCTTCGACTGGGGTGCGCTGGGGGCTAGTTTCCTCACGGCCGGCATGGATGACATCCCTGGCTATGACAGGGGGGGGGACTTCACCGAGGAGTTCAGCTACGGCGATCTTGGCTTGATGCTGCACGGTGCCTACGCCTCCGACCTGGGCGAGCTGGGCCTCATGAGCATCGGTGGTACGTTCAAGTACCTGCGCCAGAGCGTCGACATCGACGTGGAGGGCGACGACGCTGCCACCGGTTTCGGTTTCGACATCGGCGTGGGCCTTCAGCCGATTGAGTGGGTGCGCTTTGGTGTCGTGCTCAAGGACTTCGTCACCGAGGTGGGCGACGACGAGGATGCGAACAGTGTGCCGATGAATCTGCGGGGCGGCGTGGCATTGATGCCGTACCAAGGCTTCACGTTCGCCTTCGACCTCGACCACACCGAGGACGAGGACGACATGAAGTACCACGCCGGGACCGAGTTCGCCTTCCCGATCAGCGAGGATTTCGGGGGCGCATTGCGCCTGGGGCTCAATGACGGGGAGCTGACGGCTGGTCTCGGCCTTTCGGTCAAGATGGTGCAGTTCAACTACGCCTTCATCGAGGAGCCCGAGGAGTTCCTCGAGGAAAGCCACCGTCTTGGGGTCACGCTTCGCTTCAATGAGGAAGAGTGCCCTTTTGACCTGAGGCCGCACGAGGGGTTCAAGCGGTCCACGACGAAGGACCGTGACATGGACGGCATCCCGGATGCTACGGATGTTTGCCCGACGGCGGCCGAAGACTTCGACGGCTTTGAGGATACGGACGGCTGTCCCGACGTGGACAACGACGGTGACGGAATCCTGGATGTCAATGACAATTGCCCGGATCGTGCGGAGGACTTTGACGGATTCCAGGACACCGACGGTTGCCCGGACGTCGACAACGATGGTGATGGCATCCTGGACGCGGACGACGCGTGCCCGAACGCCGCCGAAACCTTCAACCGCTTCGAGGATACCGATGGGTGTCCCGATGAGGCTCCGATCGAGCTCCCGATGGCCTACATCAACTTCCTGAGCGGGAGCGCCGAGATCAGCAGTGCGGATCCGGTGCCCATCCTGGAAGATGTGGCCATGATCATGAAGAAGTACCCGGACATGAAGGTCCAGGTCGTGGGCCACACCGACAACGTTGGTGATTCTGCCTACAACCGGGATCTGTCGCAGCGCCGCGCGGAATCGGTCAAGGCCTATCTTGTGGATCTTGGCGTCAGCGCTGATCGGCTGCTCACCGAGGGCAAGGGGGAGACCCAGCCGATCACGACGAACGAGACGGCGGAGGGGCGCGCCCGTAACCGCCGGATCGAGTTCAAGGTGATGCGGTAGCGTCTAAGAGGGACCCGGCCCACAGGTTTCGCCCAGAACGCGCCGAGCCGCAAATCGATTGCGCCCAGATGGGGCGCGGCAGTGGACTGCCGCGCCCCATTTCTATATGCTCAGGTTTCAGGCTGGCGACGTTCCGGAACCCGGCGCTGCACCCTGGGGGCCGCTCTTGCGGGGCGCCTTCGGAGGAAGAGACGAAGGCGGTTGGATATGAGGGTAGTGGTGGGATGATCTCGATGCTCTTGCGCATGGCCTTTGTGGGGCTGCTCGTCTACGGCCTCCTGCGTCTGGTAGGCGCCGTGCTGAGGGCGTTGACCGGGGGCGGGCGGCGAGAGCCCGAACACCGCGGGCGTGGCCGCCCTCGGGGTGGCGCCCAGAGGAGCCAGCCTGGATTCGACTTCAAGCAGGAAGAGGTGCTAGACGTCTCTTACCGGCAGGCCCCGGAATCGCCCGGGCAATCGAAGTCTGACGGCGGCGAGGCAGGCGCGGGCGCCACAAATGAGGAGTGCAGCCCCGGCCCTGAGGCGAGCCCGGGCCCTGAGGCGAGCCCCGGCCCTGAGGCGAGCCCGGGCCGTGACAGAGCTCGCGCACCGCGGTAGGTTGCCGGGAGCCCGAGTAGCTTAGCAGGCGCCTGCGGCCCTGAGTGGGGACGAGTTCGCCGGGGGCGGACGACTTGCTTGAGCGGCATGGCCGATTCCGAGCATGGGCAGATTTCTCTGGATTTGGGCGCTGGGGTTGATGCAGACTGGGTTCTTCGCTAGGAGGAGGGGAAGGTCCTTCCCCAGCGAAGCACATACGAAAACACTCCTTCGGGGCCGGGTGAGATTCCCGGGCCGGCGGTGACAGCCCGCGAGCCCGTAATCGGGTTGATTCCGTGAAACTCGGAAGCCGACAGTCAAAGCCTGGATGGGAGAGGGAGGCAGGTCATGGCGGGCCATTGGCTTGGCCGGTCCGCCGTGCGAGCCACTCTCTTCCGATGTGGGAGAGGGTGGCTTTTTTGGTGGGGTTCGAAGAAGCTGAGGCCGAACCGGGAGCGCGCCGGTGGATGCGTCTGGCGTTGCGGCTGGCTGCGCTGGGCAGCGGACACACGCACCCGAACCCGCGGGTTGGCGCGGTCGCCGTGGGCAAGGGCCGTCCGGTCGGCATGGGCGCCCATCTGTTTGTCGGAGGGAGCCACGCCGAACGCGTGATGTTGCTCGGGCGGGAGCCCGGTGCACTGCGCGGGACGGACCTGTTCTTGACATTGGAGCCCTGCGTGCATCAGGGGCGCACGCCACCATGCGCGCCGCAGGTCGCCGCCGCCGGCTTCAGGCGGGCCTGGATCGCCTTGGCCGATCCGAATCCCCGCGTCGCCGGTCGTGGCGTGACTGCCCTGCGGGAGGCCGGGCTGCAGCTTGTGCGGCCACCAGAGTGGTGGAGTCGGGAGGCGGCGCTCGTCAATGCGCCTTTCCTGGCCTACCACGCCTGGACGCGGGCCTGGGTGACGCTGAAGGCCGCGCTTTCGTTGGACGGACGTGTGGCGGCCGATGATGGCTCGAGCCAGTGGATCAGCTCGCCGGTTTCGCGGAGGCGGGTTCATCGCTGGCGGGGCACGTGCGACGCCATCCTGGTAGGACGGGGGACCGTGGAGCGGGACCGGTGCGTGCTCACCAGCCGGACGGGCAGCACGGCGGGTCTGCGGGGTGGCCGGGTGACCCGTGGTGTGGCTCGAGGAGTGACCCGTGGTGTGACCCGCGGTGTGGCCCGCCGATTGGCGGACGAACTCGACGGACGCGGGGAGCTGGCCGAGGAACGCGACTGGCTCCTCGAGAAGACCGGCCGCCACCAGCCGGCGAGGATTGTCGTCGACTCGGAGGCTGCCTGTGCCCGGGACGAGGCGTTGCTGGCCCACTTCAAGGCGACCGGTCCGGGAGGCGGTCCCTGGATCGTGGCCAGCACCCAGGCGGCGGCCCGTCAGGCGCGGCCGGCGCTGGAGGCCGCCGGGGTTCAGCTCTTGCCCCTGGAGGCCGAGCCGGCTACCCGGCGCGTCTCACTGCCGGCCCTGCTAGGGGCCTGTGCCGAGCGCGGGCTGATGGACATCCTGGCCGAGGGTGGTGGGGAACTGGCCAGCAGTTTGATCCAACAGGGCCTGGTAGATCGTTTCCGGCTCTTCGTCGCTCCGCTCTTGTTGGGTGGCCGGAAGACGTGGACGCGCGCTTTGGGCGTCAAATCGATCGAGGAAGGCTGCCGGTTGGTGGGACTGCGAGCCCGCCCGAGCGATGGGGATCTATTGGTGGAGGCCTTCTCCGCCCAGGGAGATGCGCTCCTGCGGGAGCAGGTGGAACGTACGCGGAGGGCGCTGGACGATGTTCACCGGCATCATTGAAAGCGTGGCCAAGGTCGAGAGCGTGCAGCCTTACGCCGGTGGACGGCGGCTGACCTTCTCGGCCGGATGCGCCGACGAGATCGGAGCCGGGGACTCGGTCGCACTCGATGGCATCTGTCTCACGGCCGAATCCGGCGAGCGTCCCGCTGGCCAGTTCGTGGTCTCGGCGGTCGAGGAAACGCTGCGGCGCTCCACTGCCACGGAGTGGCGCCGGGGCACCCGCGTACATCTAGAGCGTGCCCTGCCGGCCAACGGACGCTTTGACGGGCATATCGTTCAAGGACACGTGGATGGAGTCGGATCTGTGCTCCGCGCGGGCCGGGAGGGCTCCGATTGGGTCCTGACGCTCCATCTGGACGCCGCTCTCAGGCGGTATGTCGTGGAAAAGGGATCGCTGGCGGTCAACGGCGTGAGCCTGACCGTCGGTTCGCTGCGAGGCGGGCAAAGCCGCCTCTATATCATTCCCGAGACCCTCTCCCGCACCTGTATCGGGGAGTACCAACCCGGACGGCGGGTGAATCTGGAGGTGGATCTCGTGGCGAAGTACGTCGAGTCGCTTCTGGGCTCCCGGGGATCGCGGCGATGAGAACCGCGGCCAAGGGGCAGGGGAGATCCGCCGCGGACAGCGGCGAATCCAGGAGGTATGCGGTGAGCAGCCGATCGAAGGACAACGGGGACGAGCGCCCGGCGACGAAGGATGCCGATCATGGCGACGAGCGCCCGGCAGCGAAGGGTGCCGAGTGGGGTGGTGGCACGGCCAACGAGTCTGTGGCGGCCAAGGGCAGTGGGCTTGATCCGGTCCCGGCGGCCGTCGCCGCGATCGCCAAGGGCGAGATGGTCATCGTCGTCGATGACGAGGCGCGTGAGAATGAAGGGGACCTGATCTGTGCCTCCGAACGCATCACGCCCGAGATGATCAACTTCATGGCCACCTACGGCCGGGGACTGATCTGTGTCTCCCTGCCCGAGGCCCGGCTCGTCGAACTGGATCTGCCACCGATGGTGGCGCGGAACACGGCTCGGCTGCAGACGCACTTCACCATCTCGGTCGATGCCAAAGAGGGCACCAGCACGGGCATTTCCGCCTTCGACCGGGCTCGCACCGTCCGGGTGCTGATCGGCCCGGACACGCGTCCGGAAGACCTGGCCCGTCCCGGACACGTCTTTCCCTTGCGTGCCGCCCCCGGCGGCGTGCTGCGCCGAGCGGGGCATACCGAGGCCAGCATGGACCTGGCGCGCATGGCCGGGCTCTACCCCTCCGGCGTGCTCTGCGAGATCATGAGCGCGGACGGATCGATGGCCCGTATGCCCGAGCTGCGGGAGATCGCCTCGCGTTTCGGTTTCAGGATGATCTCCGTGGCCGACCTGATCGCCTATCGCAACCGCACCGAGACGCTGGTGCGCAAGGTCGATGTGGCCGACTTCCCCTCCGAGTACGGGTTCTTCCGCGCGCACGCCTTCGAGAGCGCGATCGACGGGGCGCAGCATCTGGCGCTCGTGCGTGGGGATCTGGCCGGGGATACCCCGCCCCTGGTTCGTGTGCATTCGGAGTGCTTGACCGGCGATGCACTCTCGAGCCTCCGCTGTGATTGCGGCTTTCAGCTGCGCATGGCCATGGAGCAGATCGGGCGTGAGGGCGGCATCCTGCTCTACATGCGGCAGGAAGGACGCGGGATCGGTCTCGCCAACAAGATCCGGGCCTATCATCTGCAGGACCAGGGCCTCGATACCGTGGAGGCCAATCTGAGGCTGGGCTTCGCCGCCGACGAGCGCGATTATGGCATCGGGGCGCAGATCCTGCGCGACCTGGGATGTCACCGTATCCGGCTGCTGACGAACAACCCCGCCAAGCGGGTGGGGCTCGAGGGTCACGGCCTCGAGATCGTCGAGCGGATTCCCGTGGTGGCCGATCCCACGCCATTCAACCGTACCTACCTGGCGACGAAGCGCACGAAGATGGGCCATTGCTTTGAAGCTGATGAGCAACCGGAGAGTTCGGCGTCGCATCCCGAACCGGGTGCAACACGGACGGGCCGCCCGGAAGTGGGGCGAGCGCAGACGGACTGAGCGGAGACGGGCTGACCACTGAATCATGGAGTCGGGGCCGGTGACGGGCCCTCCGTCGGATGGCCGGGGACGGCGTTGAACGGACTGGCCGAATGGGCGTTGTACCTGGAAAGGAGAGAGCTGTGCGCGAGTATCTGCCGCCGCTCGATGCGAGCGGTCTGAAGGTGTGCCTCGTGGCGAGCCGCTACGGGCGGGTCGTGACCGAGCGACTGGTCGAGGGGGCACTGGAGTGTCTGGTCCAGCATGGATGCAGCGAGGATGACGTCGACCTCTTCTGGGTCCCGGGATCGTTCGAGGTGTCCTTGGTGGCCAAGCGTCGGGCGGAGACGAAGCAGTATGATCTGATCCTGGCGCTGGGCTGCATCATACGGGGTGACACGACCCACTTCGACTACATTGCCAAGGAGGTCTCACGCGGCGTAGCCCAGGTCGGCTGGGACACCGGCGTGCCGACGATCTTCGGCGTGATCACGGCCGAGACCATGGAGCAGGCGATCGAGCGCAGCGGTATCAAGGGCGGCGGGCGCGGCTGGGAGGCCGCCCAGGCCGGGATCGAGATGGTGCACCTCCTGCGTACCGACCGGATCGAGGAGGACAGCACCGGCGATGACGACTAGGGACTCCGGGGCCCGGCCGCCCGAGGAGCGCCGGGGCGGCCGGCCCAAAGCACGTGAGCTGGTGATGCGCACGCTCTACGAGACCGAGATCACCGGTGACGACCCGAACGAGGTCCTGGCGTTGGCATTCGGACGGCTGCGCCTGACCGAGGACAGTCGCGAGTACGCCGTGCGGCTGATCGACGCCGCCAAACGTCACCGGCGCAAGATCGACAGCGCCGTTTCGAAGCAGCTGGCGCGCTGGGATCTCAGCCGGCTGGGAGCGGTGGAGCGGTCGATCCTGCGTTTGGCCGCGGCCGAGCTGATCTTCGTCCGGGCCACCCCGGCGAACGTGGTTCTGGACGAAGCCCTTCGCCTGGCCCATCGGTACGGAGGAGAGGGTGCCGCGGGCCTTCTGAACGGCGTACTCGATCCATTGGCGCGCACCGAGCGTCGTTTGCCGAGCAAGGCTACCGGCTCCGAGGAGTCGGACGGGTAGCCCAGCAATCCGTGCGCTGCGTCCCCCCACTGAGCCGCGGGCATGCGTTGACCCCCCGGGAGGGGCATGCTAACCTGCTTCGATGTTTGCTAGTAGGGAGATCAATGTACATGCGGGCATCCACGCCGGCCCACTGGGATCGCTGGTGGACCGAACATCGGGAGGTCGAAGAGACCTACTCGAACGAAGACCGATTGCTCCGCCAGGTTCGCGATCTGCCCCTGGCTGGCCAGTGGGTCCTCGAGGTGGGAGCCGGCAGTGGACGCGACAGCATCCAGATCGCCCGGGCGGGGGGCAAGATCGTTCTGGTCGACTACGTCATGAGCTCGTTCGACGTCGTGCGGGCGCAAGCCAAGGCGGCGGGGACCGGGGTCCTGTGCGTCTGCGCCGACGGCCAGCGCCTGCCGTTTCGGGAGGGGACCTTCGCCCTCGTGTTCCATCAAGGCCTGCTCGAACACTTTCGGGACCCCCGGCCGCTCATGCGCGAAAACTACCGGGTGACCGCACCAGGAGGGCACTGCCTGGTCGACGTGCCCCAGCGCTACCACATTTACACAGTGGTGAAGCAGGTCCTGATCGCCGCCGGCCGCTGGTTCGCCGGCTGGGAGACGCAGTTCTCGCCCGGCGAGTTGGCCCGGGTGCTGTCGGAGGCCGGGTATCAGATCCGGCGGGTGGGGGGCGATTGGATGGTGCCGGGCTTTTTCTACCGGTCACTGCGCTACGGCCTGCGGAAGGTGGGCCTGCGACTCCCGCTCTATCCCCCCGAAGTGCTCCTTTTGGGCCCGATGCTGCGTGGCCTGCGCGAGCGCATTCGCCCCACCCGATGGGGGCCCTACACCTTCGCGATGGTAAACATCCTTGCCCGCCGGCCGGTTGGGCCAGGCTCGGGAGACGGATGTGACGAGTCCTAGGCGCCACTACGCGGTGATCAGCTATCGCGACATCCGCCACCCTGAGTTTGGCGGCGCCGAGGTGATCATGTACGAGATCTTCCGGCGCTTCGCGCAGGAAGGCCACCGGGTCACCTTCATCACCGGTCACTGGCCGGGGGCGCCCGAACGCGAGACGATCGAGGGTCTGGAGATATTGCGCGGGGGCAATCAGTATACGTTCAACTTCGTCGCGCCGCGCTTGCTTCGCCGTCTGCTGGATCGCGAGAAGGTGGATCTGGTCGTTGAGGACATCAACAAGATCCCCTTCTTCAGCCCCCTGTTTCAGAAGCGTGTACCGGTGCTGGGCGTGGTGCCGCATCTCTTCGGCACCACCGTGTTTCAGCAAGCGCCGTTCCCGCTGGCCCTCTATGTCTTCTTCTACGAGCGCTTCATCCCGCTCGTGTACCGAGACTGTCTGTTCTCGGTGCTTTCGGAGACGACTCGTGAAGACCTCAGGGGGCGCGGGTTGTCGCCGGAGCGGCTGCGCCTCATTCGAGGCGGGCTCGATCACGACTATCACGAGCCGATCGACCGCGACGGTCAGCTGCCCCCGCCGGTGATCCTGTACCTGGGGCGGCTGAAGAAGTACAAGCGCATCGACCTGGTGATCAAGGCCCTGCCCCGGGTGTTGGCGAAGGTGCCCGACGCCCAGTACTGGATCGTCGGTGACGGCGATCACCGCGCGGCGCTGGAATCGGAGACCAAGAGCCTGGGGCTCGGCGACCACGTCAAGTTCTTGGGTTTCAGGACCGGTCGCGAGAAGATGGAGATTCTCCGGCAAACCCGTGTCTTGGCCTATACCTCCCCCAAGGAAGGGTGGGGCCTCTCGGTGATCGAGGGGGGCGCGCTCGGTATTCCCAGCGTGGCCAGCGATTCGCCGGGCCTACGCGAGTCGGTCCGGCACGAGGAGACCGGCTTCCTGGTGCCCCACGCGGACGTGCCGGTGTTGGCCGAGCGTCTGATCGAGCTCTTGTCGAACGAAGAACTATGGTGGCGGATGGGCGAGCGCGCCATCGAGTGGGCCGGCGAGTTCAGCTGGGACCGCGCGGCGCACGAAACGAAGACCTTGGCAGAGGAAGCGATCACGACATGGAAACCCCGATAGCGGCCGCCCGCTCGCGCTGGTGGCAGAGTCCGATTTTCTGGGGCGGCCTCATCGTAGTGCTCGTCACTCAGGCGGTGTACCTGGAGACGCTGACGATCAGCTGCCCGTTCTGGGACAGCGGTGAGTTCATCGCCACCTCCTACACCCTGGGGATCCCGCATCCGCCGGGCACGCCGCTCTACGTCCTGATCGGGCGTGTGTTCTCGCTGATTCCGATCAGCGAGATTTCCGCCCGGGTCAACTACCTCTCCGCCTTCGGATCGACCCTGTGCGCCCTCTTCACCTTCCTGGTCATCGTCAAGCTCACGCGGCGCTGGCAGGTGCGGCGCGAGGTGACGCTCGACCGGTTGATCGCCGTGGGAGCCGGTATCGCGGGCGCCTTCTTCACCGCCTTCGGACGCACCTTCTGGGACAACGCCGTCGAGGCCGAGGTCTACGCCTTGAGCTCCTTCGTGATGGTGCTGTGTGTCTACCTCTCACTGTGCTGGGAGGAATCCGGCCCGCCCGGAAGGCGCAACAACAACCTGCTCCTGCTGATCGGCTACCTGCTCTTCGTCACGATCGGCATCCACATGGGCACCTTTCTGGTGACGGTGCCGATCTTTGTGTTTGTCCTGCTCGTCTCGCCCCGGACCGTGTTTCCCTGGGACTTCTGGGGGACGGTCATCCGGCTCGGGGTGACACTGGCCCTCATGCTCGTGCTCAGCCTCATCGGGGCGGGATCGGTCGTGGCGGTCACACTGGGCATCGCCCTCCTCTTGGGGCTGATCGCCCACCGCGTATGGCCCGTCCACGGAGCGCGCAACCTCGCGCTGTGGTTCGGCGCGCTGGCGATCGTCGGTCTCACCGTGCAGCTCTTTCTGATCGTGCGCGCGAACCTGGATCCCATGATCAACGAGGCTGATCCCCACACGTGGCAGAACCTGTGGCTCGTCCTCTCGCGCGATCAGTACAAGCCGCCGAATCCATTCCAGATGCGACAGGCGCCGTGGGACATCCAGTTCACCAAGCACTTCTGGCGCTACTGGCACGACCAGTACCACCTGGGATTCCGGCCGGAGTGGCTGGCGATGGCCGTGCCTTTCCTGCTGGGCATCGTCGGGATGGTCGCCCACTTCCTGAAGGATCGCGTGTCGGCGATCGCCGGCCAGGGCGAGACGCGGCCTTTGGCGGGCCTTCTACGCTCCTTGAGCGAGCGGCGGCGCTTCGTCTTCATGTTCCTGCTCATGTTTTTCACCACGGTCTTCCTCGTCTTCTACCTGAATTTCCGCGAAAACGAGGTACGCGACCGCGACTACTTCTTCGTGGCGGCCTATCACTTCTTCACCATCTGGATGGGGCTGGGCATGGCCGCCATCGCCCACTGGCTGCGCGGAGATCCCAAGATCGAGGACGGCCGCGTGATCGAACCCTCAGGAGGCCGGCTCTTCGGCGTCGGTACGGTGGTCATCTTCTGCATACTCTCCCTGCTGCCGGTACGCCAGGGGTGGCACGCGCACGATCGCACCGATTTCATGGTGGCACGCGACTACGCCTACAACATGCTGGCCCCCCTGGGGGAGAACGCGATCATCTTCACCAACGGGGACAACGATACCTTCCCACTCTGGTATCTGCAGGAGGTCGAGAAGATCCGCACCGACGTGCGGGTGGTCAACCTGAGCCTGCTCAACACGCACTGGTACATCCGCCAGCTGCGTGATTACGAGCCGACGATCGATATCGGATTCCGCGACGAGGAGATCGACCGCCTGTACGGCTTCTACGACCGCGACGGCACCGTGGTGATGGTCAAGGACATCATGGTGCAGCAGATCTTGACCGAGAATCTGGACGAGCGGCCCATCTACCTGGCCGTCACGGTGCCCGATCAGATGGGCCTGGAGGCCTATCTGGTCATGGAAGGTCTGGTCTTCCGCTTCGACGATGAGGAAGGCGATCCCGAACGGCTGGATGTCGAGCGCACCTGGACGAACCTGCGCGAGGTGTTCCTCTACCGCGGACTGCTGGATGAGGACGGCTACTACGACGAGTCGGTCTACAAGGATGAGAACTCGCGCAAGCTGATCCAGAACTACGTGGCCGCCTACGTGCGGCTGGCACACCACTTCCTGCGGGAGAACAACGACGAGCGCGCTCTCGAAGCGCTCGATTACGCGCACCGGATCAATCCGGCCTTTCCCGGCGTGCTCTATACGCGCGGATACTTGATGCTCGAGCGCGAGAGGTACGAGGCGGCCGAGGAAGCGTTCAGCCAGCTGATCGAGCTGGGCGATGACGCGCCCGAGGTCTTCCGGCTGCTGGGCACCGCGTTGGAAGGTCAGGAACGCTACAGCGAAGCAGAGGCAATCTACCGCGAGGCCATTCGGCGGCATCCGGAGAACTTCGATGCCTACCGTGTCCTCTTTTCCTATCTGTGGGCGGTCGATCGCAAGGAGGAGGGCGTCGCCCTCATTCAGAGCTGGCTCGATGACCACCCGGACGATGAGCTGACGCGCCAAGCACTGCGCGAGCTGATGATCGCTCCGGCCGACAGCGCGGCGCCGCTCCCCGGCGACACCGGTGATGCCGGCGATGCCGGCGATACGGGGGGCACCGGCGAACTTGGCGACGACGGCGAAGCTGGCGGCTCGGGGGAGTTGGGTGGGGCGGACGGAGCCCGCACAGGACGAGGCGGGGGTACAGAAGGCAACCAGGAGGTGCAACCCCGATGAGACGCGCACTCGTGACAGGGGCGGCCGGATTCATCGGGTCCCACCTCTCTGAGCGGCTCCTGGGTGAGGGGTGGGCGGTCCGCGCGATCGACAACTTCGATCCCTACTACGACCGCGCTCTCAAGGAGAAGAACCTGCAGGCATTGCGGGGAGCGGCGGGATTCGAGTTCATTGAGGATGATCTCGAGCACGCGGACCTGGACAGTCTGCTAGAGGGCGTGGACTGGGTCTTTCACCAGGCGGCCCGCGCCGGCGTGCGCCGGAGCTGGGGCGAGGACTTCGCGACCTATGTTCGGCCCAACATCCTGTGCACGCAGCGTCTGCTCGAGGCAGTGCGCCGCCGGCCGGTCGAGCGGCTCGTCTACGCCTCCAGCTCGTCGGTCTATGGCGAAGCCCGCGGCGGTGCGGTCACCGAGGAGACCCCGCGGCGTCCACTGTCGCCCTATGGGGTGACCAAGCTCGCCGGCGAGGACCTCGTCTCGGCCTACGTGCGGGTCTTCGATCTGCCGGCAGTGTCACTGCGCTACTTCACCGTTTTCGGCCCCCGGCAGCGGCCGGACATGGCCTTCCACCGATTCTACCGGGCGATCCTGACCGGCCAGGCATTGCCGCTCTACGGCGACGGAGGGCAGGAGCGCGACTTCACTTTCGTTGCCGATGCGGTCACGGCCAATCTACTGGCCGCCGAGCGGGGACGTCCCGGCGGGATCTACAACATCGGGGGAGGTTCGCCGGCGAAGATCGCGGGGGTCATCGAGCTCATGGAGCAGATCTCCGGGAGCCGCGCCCGAATCGAGCGGCATCCGCCCCAGGCGGGCGATCCGCGCCGCACGGCGGCCGACACCACCCGGGCGCGCACCGAGCTGGGCTTCGCGCCCGCGACCTCGCTACGCGCCGGCCTGGAAGCCATGCACGAGTGGATCGAGACGCTGGTAGAGCCCGGCGTTCCCGGCGAGGAGAGCTAGCCGGCGCCGACAGCCGCGCTGGGGTGAGGGCCGGCAGTCAATGACGGTAGGGCTTTACCGCCGCGTCTGGATCGGTATCATGCCGCGGGAGGCCGGCGCGGCGGTCCGGCGCGGTCAAGGCCCGAACGAGGAACCGATGAGTCAGGGATACACCCAGGCACATGCCCAGGGGTACTCCCGGGGAGCCGCCCAGGGAGGTGCCCAGGGAGACGCCCAGGAATACACCCGGGGAGATACCCGGCGACACGATCAGCTGGAAGCGTCGATCGAGCTATCGATTCTGATTCCGGTGTACGACGAGCATGAGAGCGTGCAGCCGTTGCATCATCAACTCACCGAGGTGCTGGAAAGCCTCGGCCGGTCTTATGAGATCGTGTTCGTCGATGACGGCTCGACCGATGGTACCGCCGAGATCATCGAAGAGCTTTGCGAAGCGGACGAGCATGTACGAGCGGTTCTCTTCCGTCGCAACTTCGGGAAGTCAGCGGCCCTTGCGGTCGGGTTCGAAGAGGTGCGCGGGGACCTGGTCTTCACGATGGATGGCGATCTGCAAGACGACCCCGCCGAGATTCCTGGCTTCCTGGAGAAGCTGGCCGAAGGGTACGACCTGGTCTCCGGCTGGAAGCAGGTTCGCCGGGACCCGATCACCAAGACCTGGCCATCGAAGCTCTACAACCGGGTGACCGCCTGGGTGTCGGGCGTGCCCCTGCACGACTTCAACTGCGGCTACAAGCTCTACCGGCGCGAAGTCGTCAAGAGCGTCGAGATCTACGGCGAGTTGCACCGCTACATCCCGGTCCTGGCCAGCCGGCTGGGCTTCCGGGTGAGCGAGCGGCCGGTACGCCATCATGCGCGCCGGTTCGGCCGCAGCAAGTACGGTGCCGAGCGCCTCCTCAACGGGTTCTTGGATCTCTTGACGGTGACGTTTCTGGGACGTTCGCGGCGCAGTCCGCTGCACGTGTTCGGCCGGATCGCGGCGGTCTTGTTCTCTCTGGGCATGGTGATCAATCTCTACATGCTGGCGATCTGGATCATCGAGCGGGCGCTGCGAGTGCGCCCCCTCTTGATCTTGGGGGTTATCCTGGTGGTGATGGCCGTGCAGTTCATCTCGATGGGCCTGCTGGCCGAGATGATGGTCACACCTCGCCGCGAGGACGACAGACGCATGATCCGGCGCCGGATTCCCTAGAGGGGCGCACGGCAGGCAGCGTGGCAGGCAGCATGGCAGGCAGCGTGGCAGGCGGAGTGGCAGGCAGCGCGGCAGGCAGCGCGGCAGGCAGCGCGACCGGCAGCGCGGGCCTGCGGCGGGCAGTGGCGGGCGGAGTATGATAGGGCCGCGCACATGACGAGTGGCGGCCGTGCGTGATAGGTAAGGGAAGGGTAAAGGAGGTTCGGGTGCGCATTCTCATCACCGGGGGGGCTGGCTTCATCGGGTCGCATCTGTGCGATCACTTCTTGTCCCAGGGGCACGAAGTGATCTGCATGGACAACCTCCTGACCGGGTCGGTCAAGAACATCAACCACATCCGCAATCCGCGGTTCACCTTCTTCGAGTACGACGTCACGAACTTCATCTACATCGATGGCCCACTCGACTACGTGCTGCATTTTGCCTCGCCCGCGAGCCCGATCGACTACCTGCGCCTGCCGATCCACACTCTGAAGGTTGGAGCGATGGGTACCCATCGGGCGCTGGGGCTGACGAAGGCCAAGCGCGCCACGTTCCTCCTGGCCTCGACCTCCGAGGTCTATGGCGATCCGCAGATCCATCCGCAGACCGAAGACTACTGGGGCAACGTGAACCCCACCGGATTGCGGGGTGTTTATGATGAAGCCAAGCGGTTCGCGGAGGCCCTGACCATGGCCTACCAGCGCTACCACCAGGTGGACACCCGGATCGTACGCATCTTCAACACCTTCGGCCCGCGGATGCGTCGTGATGATGGGCGGGCCGTACCAGTGTTCATCAACCAGGCAATCAAGGGTGAGGATCTGACCGTCTTCGGCGACGGATCCCAAACCCGCAGTTTCGGCTACATCACGGACCTCGTGCGGGGTCTCGATGCGCTGCTGCAATCGGATTTCCTCGAGCCGGTCAATCTGGGCAACCCGCAGGAGATGACGCTGATCGAGATGGCCGAGATGATCATTCGCCTGACCGGTAGCAAGAGCAAGATCGTCTTCCGGGATCTGCCCGAGGACGATCCAAAGGTTCGTCAGCCGGATATCAGCCTGGCAAAGAAGCAGCTGGGCTGGGAGCCCGAGGTGGACGTTTCCGACGGGCTCAAGAAGTCGATCGAGTATTTCCTCCAGAGCGGTGAGTAGGACGAGCGGAGGCGTAGGGTTGACATTCGCAGAGAAGATGCGGCAATCGAGAGCCAAGGGCGCTGCGGCAGGCAAGGAGTCGGCGGCCGATGCCACGGCGGTTACGACGGGCCGTCAGGGGCCGAAGGCCCTCGTGGTGATTCCCACCTACGACGAGGCCGACAACATCACCGAGCTGATCGAGCGTGTCCTGGCGCAGCCGATCTATGTGGAGGTGCTGGTTGTCGATGACAACTCACCCGACGGCACGGCCGCGATCGTCGCGGAAATGAAGCGCAAGGACGCCCGGATTCACCTGCTGCACCGCCCGGGCAAGCTGGGACTGGGCTCGGCCTACGTCGACGGGTTCGCCTACGCCCTGCAGGAAACCGATGCGGACGTCATCTTCCAGATGGACGCCGACTTCTCCCACGACCCCGACTACTTCACCGACTTCTTGCGGGAGATCGAGACGGTCGATCTGGTGCTGGGTTCTCGGTACTTGCACGGCGTGACCGTCGTCAACTGGCCGCTCTCGCGGTTGTTCCTGAGCTATGGCGCCAATCTCTACACGCGCCTCATCACCGGAATGCCGTTCATGGATGCCACCGGGGGCTTCAAGTGCTTCCGCCGCGAAGTACTCGAAGCGATCGATCTCAGCCGGGTCAAGGCAGACGGGTACTCCTTCCAGATCGAGACCACCTACCACGCCTGGCAGCGGGGGTTCCGCATTCGGGAGATCCCGATCATCTTCGCGGACCGGCGCGTGGGGATCTCGAAGATGAACCGCAAGATTGTCTTCGAGGCGGTGTGGATGGTCTGGCGCCTGGCACTGGGGCATCTGGGGCGCCGCCGCCCGGCCGAGCGTGATCCGGTTCCACTCTCCAGCCGCGGCGCGGGGGAAGGTTGATGTCCGCGGCCGTGCGATCAGATGAGGGGTCTCGGCCAAAGGTCTCGATCCTGATCGTCCACTACCGTTCGCCCGAGCTTCTGCGCACCTGTTTGCGCAAGATTGACGAGGCCGGGATCGGCCTGCCCTACGAGGTTCTCGTCATCGACAACGATCCGGTCGACGATGCCGCCCAAGAAGCTTGTCAGGAGCATGGCGTTCGCTACTTGGGCAACGAGGAGAACCTGGGCTACGGCAAGGCGGTCAACCAGGGTATGGAGGCCGCCGGCGGCGATCAGTTTCTGATCCTGAATCCCGATGTGGAAGTGCTGCCGGGCAGCGTGGAGGCACTCTCCGCCCACCTGGATGCCCGTCCCGGGGTGGGGGTGGTCGGGCCGAAGCTCTACAGCCCGGACGGATCCTTGCAGTACTCGGCCCGCACGTTCTACACGCTCCAGACGATCCTCCTGCGCCGCACCTTTCTCGGTAAGCTCTTTCCCCACTCGACCACTCTGCGCGAACACCTCATGGTGGACTGGGACCACAACGACGTCCGCGAGGTCGACTGGATGTTGGGCGGGGCGCTGATGGCGCGCCGAGATGCGGCCGAGGACGTGGGCGGGATGGACGAGCGTTTCTTCCTCTACTTCGAGGACGTGGACTGGTGCAGCCGCATGAAACGCCGTGGGTGGCAGGTGGTCTACGTGCCCACGGCCGAGATGATCCACGCCCACCAGCGGGCCAGCGCGCGCGGTTTCCTGAGCCGCGGCAAGCGGATGCACATCGAATCGGCCCTGCGCTTCTACGAGAAGTGGAGCTTGCTGCTCTACCTCTGGAAACGGCAATCCACCGAGCTGCGGATGGGCGCCACGGTGCTCTCGGACATCGTGGCCCTCTCGCTGGCGTTCCTGGCCGCCTACCTGACGCGCTACGCGCTGGGCATGTGGATTCCCGATTGGTCGGCCTCGAAACCGGTCTTTGCCCTCCGGGTCTACGCCCGATTCATTCCGTTCGCGGACCTGGTCGCCATAGGGACCTTCTACTTTCTCGGGCTCTACCGAGGCCTGGTGTGGCGCGACCGCTGGCGTGAGTCGTTGCAGCTGGTCAAGGGAATCGCCATCACCTCGATCGTGGTGATGGCATCGACATTTCTCTTCACGACCCGCCCGTTGTCGCGGTTCACGATTCTGCTCTTCTTCCCCTACGGACTGATTCTTCTCATGCTGTCGAGGGAACTGCTGCGCCGGATCGTGAGCGAGGTGCGCGGGCGCAAGCTCCATCTGCGCCGCCTGGCCGTCTTCGCGCCGCGCGACCGGATCGGGGAGCTCAAGGAACGGTTTGCCCAGCACGGAACCTTCGGTTACGAGCCCCTGTACTTGGCGCATGACGACGAGGCCCGCCGGCCGGAGCCATTGCGCTCAGACCCGGTGCAGCGGCGATTGCGGTTCCTGGAAGACGAGCGGGTCGCCCAGGTCGCGCTCTTCGAGGGAGGGGCGGACCTCGATCTCTGCCACCGGCTCATGGGACCCTTACTGGCCTCCGGCATCCCGGTGGCCTACGTGCCGCTGGGGGAGGTCTTTCTGCACGACGCGCAACATATCGGCGATTTCATGGGCTTCGGCGCGGTGTCGATGGGGGGGCGGCCGCGACGCGTAGGCCACTGGTTGAAGCGTACCGTGGATCTGGTGCTCGCCTCCGGGCTGCTCGTGATCGGTTTCCCATTGCACCTTTGGCAGGTAGCCTCCCGTGGGCGTCCCGCCCTAAGGTGGACCGAACGGATCGGGGGCCGTGGCCAGCGGGTCCTGATTCCGGCCTATACTTCTCCGGGCGGGCCGGCAAGCCGCATACCGGGACTGCGCCATTATCCGGAGTTGCTGGCCGTGCTGCGCGGTCGGATGAGTTTCGTCGGCATTGCGGCCCTGACCCCCGAGCAGTGGGCGGAGGCCGATCCGGCCTACCGGTCCAACCCGCCGAACGCGCCGGTCGGCATCGTCACCGAGCAACCCGTATCGGCCCTCGAAGATGATGGCGCCGCGGCGGCCGTTCAGCAGCTCGCGAGCAACCGACGCTACGTCAAGGGATGGAGTCTGTCGGAGGACTTGCGCATCTTCCTGCAGGCCCTGCAACGCTACGGGAACCGGGCGGAGAGGACGAAGTCATGACGTTCTGGTCGGGCCATGACAGCTCTCGGTAGGGCCGGCTGGCGTTGATGAGAAAAGGTAGGGCCGGTTGGCTTCGATGACAAGAGGCACGGCCGTGGCTTCGACGAGAAAAGAGGCACGGCCGGTGGCTTCGACGAGAAAAGAGCACGGCCGGTGGCTTCGATGAGAGACCGGATGGGTTGAAGGGGGAAGCGGGACGGCTTCCATGGCAGAGCAAACAGATCCGATCGAAGTGCGGAGGGAGTCCATGAGACAGAGCAGCATAGAGGGTGGCGACCGAGACGCCCGGCAGGGCATCTGTTGCATTGCCGGAATCAATCCTCGGATCGTTGCCGCGCTTTTCGTGGCGCTATTCGTCCTTCCCGCCGCGCTGACCGTGGCGCCTCCGCCGGCGGGGGCGATCGAGGGGGGCTGGACCAGCTACCTGAACGTGAACGACCTCCGGGGACTCGTGGCCACCGAGGAGGGCATCTGGTGCGCGACCGGCGGGGGGGCGCTGTTCTACGATCCGGCAAGCGGGGAGATGGAGGCTCATCACCGGTCCGCCGATGGGCTGTCCAGCGATTCGCTCGTCGCCGTCACGGTGGACGAGGCCAACCTGGTGGCGTTTGGCACGGCCACGGCGGGCGTATCCTTCTACGACCCGCTCTACGATACATGGTACGCCGAGACCTCGCTCACCTGGCCCTTGGGTTCGGATCGGGTCCGCTTCATCCGGCAGGAACCGCAGTGGCAGATCGTGGGGTCGGAAGGCGGGTTCGTTGCCCGGCGTGATGGCGAGGTCAAACGAATCTGCCAGGAGGGGCTCGATATCTGCGGGCTGCCCAGTTGGGATGTGCGCGCTGGACTGTACCACGATGGCTACCTTTGGTTCGGTACCTATCCGGGAACCGAGACCCTTGGCGGGGTCTGCCGGCTCAACTATGACAACGAGGAGAATCCGCTCGGTGTCTGGGACACGCTGAACACCGGTCTGTCCGATCTGGCCGTCACGGATCTGGAGCTCTACGGTGGCGAGCTGTTCTGCGCCACCGAGTCGGGCATCGATGTCTGGAGTGGCACGCAGTGGGAAAGCCGGCGTGAGGGCATCTCCAGCGGGGCGACCGTATGCGACCTGTATGTGGGTGCCAGCGGATTTTACGCGGCGGTTGCCGCCAGTGATTTCAGGGGCGGGGTCTTCGTCTACGATTCCGACGAGCGGAGTTGGACGTCTGTGGGGACGGTCACCAATGAGCAGGCCCGCAGGAACTTCTTTGCCGAGTGCCTGCTCGAGGCTCATGGCACGTTGTGGGTCGGCACGAGTGCAACGCACGGGAGCCGCGCGTACCTCACCGAGCAGGAAGAAGGGCTCTGGGAGCTCGTCGGGGAGACCTGGGTACAGCACCGCCACGATGGACCCCACTTCAGCGCGTGGTACTGGGACGTGGTCGCCGACGAGGGCGGCCGCGTCTATGCCTCGGTTGCAGGGTCGGGGCCGTGGCGCATAGCGCGCTACGATCCGTCACTGGAAGCGGCCTGGAAGATCTTCTCGATTTACGAAAACGAGGAGATGTCCGATGCCTGGCCGCTCGAGCTTCGCCTCGGCGACGACAAGATCTGGATCGGTCGCTGCTGTTGCAGCGCGGATGCCAACTGCAAGCTCGACGTTTGGGACACCACGACAGATGCAATCGAAACCTATCCGGAGCTCTACAATATCTGGGATTCCGCCGAGGATGGGTGGGGCAACTTCTGGTTCGGTTCCTTCTACGAAGCGCCCGAGGAACACCCCGACCGGGTTCACGGCGTGTTTCACTGGCGCCGGGATGTCGATTCTCCAGTGATCACCCAGTACACGGTGGAGTCGACCGGTGCCGAACTGCGCTCGGACGGGATTTCCGCGCTGGCGGCCGAAGGCAACAGCTTGTGGATCGGCTATCCGGGCCACGGCTTGTCCCGTCTGCGCCTGGCCGACGATGGAAGCGGCCCGTGGCCCTTTGGAGACCCCTGGACGCACTACAAGGCCGACGACAGCGACCTGGTCGGTAATCGCATTCGCGCGCTCGCCTCGCCCGGCGATGGCGTGATCTGGATCGGCACCGACAGCGGGATCTCGATCCGAAGTGCCGGGCAATGGCGGACCCTGGGGATCGCCTCCGGTCTGCCGGGCAGCCAGATTCTCGACATCGCCTTCACGAGCGATGGCGCGGCCTGGGTGGCGATCGAGGGGCAAGGGGTGACTCGCATCACGCAGAAGCCCAACGGAGCGTTCGAGTTCGAGGTCTTCTCCGAACCGGAGATCACCTCGCGATTCGCCACGGCGCTGGCGCCCGGTCCGCAGGGCACCGACGTATGGGTGGCGACCCGCTGGGGGCTGAGCCACTTCGTGCCCAGCAGCTCGATCGAGGTGCGGCATCAGGACGGGCTGCCGATCTATCCCAATCCGTTCAACCCCCGCTGCGGCCAGGCGGCGGCCTTCGTCGAGTTGCCCGGGCGTATCCATCATGGGGTCATTGTCGATGTGAGCGGCCGGGTGGTCGCCACACTCGATGACATCGGGGTGACCGAGCCCTATGAGTTCTGGGACGGCCGCGATCTGGACGGCGACTTCGTCGCCCCGGGCCTCTACCTGGTGCGGGTGGCGACGCCGCAGGGCTATCTCACGGGCCAGGTGGCCGTGCTCGATCTGCCCTGTGACGCTGGATATTAGGCACAGAGAAAGCGGGTTCCTCCATGGCCGGCCAGACTCCCGCCCGCGTGTTGATGGTGGCCTACTTCTTTCCGCCGCTGGGTGGGGCGGGGGTTCAGCGCAGCCTCAAGCTGGCCAAGTATCTGCCCGAGCAGGGCTGGGAGCCCACGGTCGTCACCGTCCGTTCGCAGGATTACTGGATGGCGGATGCTTCCCTGGCCGAGGAGATGCGCGGCCGCATCCGCGTGCTGCGCACGCGCTCGGTCACCGGCCTTTCACTGGCGCGGCGCCTCTCCCCGCGAGAGGCCGGCGCGCCGGGCCGCCCGCGCCCATCGGGCGGACGGCTCGGACTTCTGCGCCGGGCGGCCGGCTGGTTCTGGCTGCCCGACGCTTACCGCGGCTGGGTGCCTTTCGCGCGCTACGCCTCCGGCCGTCTGCTTGCGCGCCAACGGCACCAGCTCATCTACACGACCTCCTCGCCCGATAGCGCCCATCTGATCGGGCGAGATCTGATGCGCCGGTTCGGCGTACCTTGGGTGGCCGATTTCCGTGATCCCTGGACCCGCCGGATGTCGTACAACCCGCCCACGGCTTGGCACGACCGGCGCCACCGGCACCTGGAAGAGGCCGTCCTTCGAGAAGCTTCGCACATCACGGTGACCGCCGAAGCCACGCGGCGCGACTACCTGCAGCGCTACCCACAAATCCCTCCCGAGAAGATCTCGGTCGTCACCAACGGCTACGACGAGGAGGATTTCACCGAACAGCCCGATGCGGCCCTGCCCAGCGATTGCCTCACCATCCTGCACGCGGGGCAACTGAATCCCGAACGCCGGGCTCTGCCGATGCTGCGCGCACTGCGCCGCTTCCTGCAGCGCCGCCCCGAGGCCATCTCCCGGGTGCGACTCCGTTTCGTCGGCGCCTTCTATCAGCACGATCTCGACGACGCCACACGCTTGGATCTTGGCGATCAGGTGTCGTTCGAGCCGCCTCGCGCGCATCGCGAGATCATCCGCGAACTCCTCTCCAGCCACGTCTTGCTCCTGATGGAACAGGAGAGCGAGCGCGGCGGCCTGATTCTTCCCGGCAAGGTCTTCGAGTACTTACGTTCCGGTCGTCCCATTTTGGGGCTTCTGCCACGCGGGGCGGCCTGGGACCTGATCGCCCAGCACCAGGCGGGCGCCTGCTGTCGTACAGGTGACACCGAAGCCGCCGCGGATCTTCTCGAACGGTATTTCGACGAGTTCGTCTCGACCGGGCAGGTGGCGCCGACCCGGCTCTCGGAGGCGACGCTGGCGCAGTACGAGCGCCGCCAGCTCACCGCCCGCATGGCCGCGATCTTCGATCGCCTCCGCGGGTGAGATGCCAGGAAACCGCAGTTTTGCCCCGGGGCAAAAGTCCGGAGAACGGCCTGGCGTTGCAGGCTGGTGGCTGGTGGCTGGTGGCTAGCGGCTTGGGCTAGCGGCTTGGGCTAGCGGCTTGGGCTAGCGGCTTGGGCTAGCGGCTTCTATCGTCTTCAAAGCGTCCACGTAAGTTGAAAGTCAATTTCTTTTCAAACAAGGGGTTGCGCGAGGCGTTAAACGCAGAGCAGATTCCTCGTGACACAAATCCCGTTCTTTTGCCCCGGGGCAAAAACGAAGCTACAGCATCAGAATCCCTCAGGATCCCATCAGAATCCCATCAGAATCCCATCAGGATCCATCAGGATCCATCAGGATCCATCAGGAACCATCAGGAACCCAGCAGGATGCCGGCGGGCGCGCATCTGGATCGCCGGCTGGTTCCGCATTCAGGCTTCCGTTGTTTCCTCATTCCAGCCCCTAGACAGAAACTCACCCTACATGCAGGCACTGTGAAGCGACCCTAGTTGTCCGAGTTGCAGTCTGTGTCGCGGTCCGTGTTGCAACATTATATCT
>CAZNJE010000032.1:0-48534 GCA_964573295.1 uncultured bacterium
ACAAATGGGTTCATTCTCAAAAGCAGAGGCGGGTCCGTTCTGGTTAGCGTTGAAGTCCGTACCTTGACTCACTACATGTGCTTCCCTTCCTGGAAGGCGCTCATGGAGTTCATGATGCGTGGACTGGAGATCGGCCCTCACGAGGTCAAATGAGCCCCCAGGGGCGAACTATGCCCGGGCGACTTGCTCACAGCTATTGGGACCCTCGCGAATGAGAAATGACGCCCGCAACCGCGCAAACGCAGCCCTCCGCGCCTCTCTTTCACCCCCGACCGGCCCACATCGGGGCCACCGCCCGGCCCCTCTGGACCCATTGGCCTTCTCCTGGATCCTCGGTAGCGGGATCTACACGCCAGAATGAGAACTGCTGGTGCTTTCGGGGTTTGGGTTGACATCCTCCGAGGGGGGGGCCGACAATGGCCGCTCTGTACACAGGCTGAGAGAAGGATCGAGAAGGAACCCGGGGCAAGCAGGGACGCACCAAGGGCGCGATGGCAAACACGTGCCGAGAACGCTTGCCGAGGAAGCTTGCCGAGGAAGTTTGCCGAGGAACCTTGTCGAGCAATCTTATCGAGGAACCATGCCGAGGAACCTCGCCGAGGAAGACGTCGAACGAACACAGGAAGCCTAGAGCGTCCGCACGGAGTCGATAAGAGAGTCGAAATGGCGGGTCCCATGGGCGAATCAAGACGAAGCGATATTCGGCCCCGAAGTCCGGAGTTCGGGTGGGATGACAAACGCGGTTGCTACATGGGCGAGACGGCCGTGCGTATTCGCTATGCCGAGACCGATCGCATGGGGATCGCCTACAACGCGCACTATCTGACTTGGTTCGAGATCGGGCGCACCGAGTTCATGCGCAGCGCAGGATTCCCTTACCGGCAGATGGAGGAATGGGGGATCAATCTGCCTTTAGTAGAAACCGCCTTTCGCCTGCGGTCGTCTGTTAGCTACGATGATGTCCTCATCACCCAGACCTGGATTCATGAGGTTCGGTCTCGAACCGTCACCTTCGCTTACGAGATTCGCCATGGAGGCCGTGTGGTCGCCGAGGGCCACACGAAGCATGCTTTCGTCAGGGCCGCCGACGGGAAGAGCACCGTATGCCCTGCGTGGCTGCGTCCGAAGCTCGACGAGCTGATCAGTTGAGCGCTCTGGCCTGCGCTGCCAAGCAGGTCTGCACGGATCCCGCGAAGTCTCCCGCGATGTTTCCCGCGATGTTTCCCGCGATGTCTCCCGCGATGTCTCCCGCGATGTTTCCCGCGATGTCTCCCCGCGCCGCCTCTGTCGATAGGGTCCAGAACCCGCGCATGGATGGTGGGGAGCGCCACTTTCCCCCAGATTCCTTCACCGCTGGCTTTGTACCGCTGGCTTGGAAGTCTGTCCGCCATGGCCCTCGGTGTTGCGTCTGTGTCCTTAAGTCATTCTGGTTCTTCTTGATAGCTCTGGTAAGAGGAGTATGCCGCCAGAAAGACGAAGGCTCAGGGAATGTCGCTCCCTGAGCCTTCATGGGTCATCGCGAGGGTCGAGACAGCGATGGAACCCGATTCCAGGACGATCGACCCCGGCCCGTCTGTCCAGTCCTTCGGCGGGCGGGGTGGGTTGGTCGAGGAAGAATATCGCCTCTTCACGTGCGTGCGTTGTCACGGTTAGGTGAAGATTCGCCGCTCTTGTGACCAAGGGAGCATCTACTGTGGGCAAGATTGCGCCCCGTACGCCTCGCGCAGTCTCCCGCTTTTCGGGTTGTTCCGCACCGTCTGGCATTGTTCCCGGCGTCGCCGCGCGTGTCAGCCGGGCGACGGTCACCGCGCGTGTCAGCCGGGCGACGGTCACCGCGCGCTGGTTTTCTTCTCTGGACCCGCCCCCAGCCTCGGCCCCGAGGCCCAGCTCCCACTCCAGCTCTTCCCGTCTCCACTCTCCCGTCAGTGTCTTGACGTGTCGATTCGGCTAAGTTTCATCAGTAAAAGGAGTTTCTGTAATCAGAGACTTTTCGCGTTCTTCTGCGAATCGTTGGCTCGGATTAGCCAGGGTCGTGGTACAATATGAGCCGTGAGGTAGGCTGGGTGATGTGGATAACTCACCGAACTGGGCCAAGTCCGAAACATACGCGCAGTGTTTCTCTTGACAAGGTTGCGGCAATCTGAGACAGATTGTCCGTCAGCTTGACGCGCAGGGGGCGGTCCTCGAGCAGCATCATCTTCAGGTTCATTCTCCTTACCGACCTCTGTCCGGGCACCAGGCTCGTAACGCCAACATTCACAAGGAAATTCGCGAGGTTCTCTCGTTACGATCCGTGACGGAGTGGAGAATCTGAGGCCCGGGTGTGGCATTGGTCGCGCAGGATGGCGCAACCGTGCGATTCCCGAGGATTCCGAAGGTGTGAGTGGACGAAGTGTGGAAAACCACCGACGGTTCTCCACATCGGGGGTGGCATGTGTGGATAGCATGCCGAACGAAGGGATTCGGGACGGGAGTATGGCTCACTCGGCAGCGACAGAAGCGAGAAGTAAGAATGGTCCCTGCGGGGACCATCAGAGGCAAGAGACCTTGGGGACGAATGGGAAGAAAGATAACACGGTAGTGGCCACGCGTGCCCCGGCTGGATTGGAAGAACCGATCCAGGCGCGACTCGAGAGCGCGTTCCATGACGATGACTTTGAGATACTGGTGCGTGCGCTCGTGGCGGTATCCCGTCGACGGTCGACGACCGAGGTGGAGTCTCTCAAGGCTCATATCTTCCATCATCTTCGAGAGCGTCAGGAGTATGCCGGCGATCGAAGGCGCGTCTGGCTATGGACGCGGATGGCTGCCGCCCGGCCCGAAACGGAGGTGCGCGAGATGGCTTGCGCTCTCCTCGACGGCTTCTGGCGCGACCACCGCAAGGAGGTCGAACGGCTGACGCTCAACCTTGCTCGCGATGAAGATCGCGAGGTGCGCCAGTACGCTGCCGGCACGATGGCCCGCATCGTCCGCTCCAATTTCCGTCAGCGATTCAAGTATCTTCAGAAATGGTGCGCCAGCCAGGATCCGCTAGTCCGACGCCAGGTTGTGATCTCGGTCGTCGGTGTCGTGGATCCAGCGCATCCGGAACGCGCCAAACCCTTGCTCGACATGATCGAGCCACACATGAGCGATCGGGATCCCTACGTGCGTCGCAACTTGGGACCATTTGCCCTCGGCCAGGGGCTTCTGGCCGCGTACCCGGAGCAAACGCTAGAGCGGTTCCAGGACTGGTTGCCTTCGACCGACGAGATCGTTCGGTGGAACATCGCCACTGCATTGGCAGCGGCGGTGGCGTTGCGTCAGTGGAAGAGCGCTCTCGAGGTCCTGCGGGTGCTGGCCGCAGACCGGCGGCGCTTTGTGTGGGGCGCCGCCTCAGCCGCGCTGGGCAACCTGGCAACATATCGCTCACGCGAGGTGCCCCCTGTTCTGCGGCGTTGGATGCTCGACCCGACGCTGCGCGTGGCCGTGTCCTCGGCCCTGGGCAAAGAGGCGCGTTAGGTTCGGTTTCCACCAACATCGCATTCCGGCCTCACGAGGCCAGGTCTTGGAGTATGGACCTTGCCGCGTGGGGCCGGTCTGCGCTTGCCGCTTGCCACATCCAACCGCGAGGCGCGGCCCTGCCTTGAGACCTCGGACGGGAACTCGGCACCCGGTATCTGTCGGCTGAGCATCACCGGGCTCATGCGACTCTCGCCCCCGGCCCGCCCCAGTCTCGACCCTCGACCCTCGACTCTCGCCCCCGGCCCGCTGCCTCGACTCTCGATCGCGACACGGCCGGGGAATTCGCGATCACATGCTTGCCCGACATATGTACAGTCGTATAACGGGTTCTGGCCATCTTGATGTCATGTCGCGATCTCCCCATCTCTTCGCCAGTTACTTGACAAACCAGGATCCGAGGGGGGAAACTGGCTCTGGGGCTCAGGGCGGTCTCGCGCCCACCGCGAGCCCCCTCTTCTATGGGGGAGGTCAGTAACCCAACCATAACCAGAGGAGTGGTGATGCCTGAGCCGACCACCGGGGTCAACTACCTTCGGTTTGTTCTGCACGGAGAAACAGACGGGATCCTCATGACGCGAAGGCGCCCCGCATCATTGGCGCTACCCGTTCCAGAAACCAAAGAGATACGCTTTCTGCTGAAGATCATGATCAGTCGGGGCATCCGGAAGATTCGGCTAACTGGTGACGATCCTGCACTGCGTGAGGATCTCCCCGAAATCATCGGCATGGTCGCCGGACTCGAACAGGTGCGCGAGGTCACCATGACGACCCGGGGGATCGGCTTGAAGAGCCGGGTCGAGGAGTTGGCCGATCGCGGGCTGCAGTCTATCAACTTCAACCTTGATACGCTCAAGGCGTCGCGCTACCGGACCCTCACCGGGGCTGCGAAGTTCAAGGAAGTGTGGGGAGCGGTAGAAGAGGCGTTGAGCCACGAGCTGAATGTCAAGATCAACGCGGTCATCCAGCGTGGCGTGAACGATGACGAGATGGCCGACTTCATTCTTCTGACGAAGAAGGAGCCCATCCAGGTTCGCTTCATCGAATGGAACTACGATACCGACGTGATCGCTCCACCCAAGAGGTTCTTCTCGGTCCGTGAGTCGATGTCCACAGTGAAGCCTCCGCTTATTCCTCGCACCCCCCGCGCTCTCGACGGACCTGCTCTGGTCTACGAGATTCCTGGTCACCGCGGTACGGTGGGGTTCATTCCCAACATTACCGAGCATTTCTGCCCAAGCTGCAATCGCGTAGGGCTCACCGATATGGGTGAGATTCTCAGCTGTCTGTTTGGTCGGGGCCTCAGCCTGATGCGCTACATGCAGGGCAAGAGTGGAACCGCCAACGTCACCGCCTTCATCGATCGTGTTCTGCGGCGCAAGGAAGTGCTGGCCACCAAGATGGTCGGCATGGGAGTTTCGCCGATCGGGACCGGTCTGGACACGGGCAGCAAGGAAGCTGCTGCGGCCGCGATGATTGCCGCTGCCGCTTCGGTCGCGGCAAACTGAGCGTGGTGCTCGAGTTCGCCTGATCATCGGATTTCTGACACCATTCTTCAGGGCCGCGGCCCTCGTCCGCACGGCCTTCGCAAGTTGAGCTCGGCGGGGATGATGTGAAAGCAGTTCACATTGTTGGACGGAAGAAATCCGGCAAGACCAGCCTGATCATACGTCTACTTCCTTCGCTTCGCGCTTGTGGTCTGAAGGTCGGAACCGTCAAGCATTCGCGTCAACTACATGCGCTGGACGTGAAGGACACCGACTCCTGGAAACATCGCCAGGCCGGCGCTGAGGCTACTCTGGTCCTTACGCCGTCGGCCGGTGCTTTTCACTTCTCACATGAAGACAAGGGCGTAGAGGTGGACTCATTGCTGACGCACTATCTCGGCGAGATGGATCTTGTGCTCGTGGAGGGGTGGAAGGAACGGCCCGCTACCCGGATCGAAGTGCTAGGCGCTGCCGAAGAGGGCGAGCATCTTCCTTTGCAGAGCGGCGCAGGTTCTGATCTCCTGGCGGTCGTTTTCGGTCCCGCCGTAACGAAGCCCTCCGTGGATGATCTCGATCCCAGGCTGCGAGCGTTCATGTGGGACGACCCCGAGGGTGTGGCGGCCGCCATCTTGGATTGGATGCGGTTGAAGGAGATGAAGCCGCAGTAGCGCTCCCTATCCCCGTTGCAAGAGGCCGCCGTCGGCGACGATCGTTTGCCCGGTAACGAAGCCGTTGCGGGGTGAGCAAAGGAAGGCTACGAGCGCGCCCAGTTCCGGTGGATGGCCCTGTCGTCCCAGTGGGATCTTGGCCGTGAGTTCGGCCTCGATCTGCTCGAACGGAACCCCCCTCATCTGTGCCATCGAGGTGCGCACCTCTCTTGAGCGTTCGGTATCGAAGAACCCGGGTGAGACGGCATTGATCAGGATGCCCGCCTCCCCCAGCTCCACGGCCAGATCGCGCACCAGTCCGGCCAGAGCGGGGCGGAGTGTGTTGGAGAGCGCCAGCCTAGGCACGGGCCGAAACGCCGAGATCGAGGCCACGAGCACGATTCGGCCGGCAGGACTCTCTCGCAGAAGAGGCAGGCCTGCCCGGATCAAACGGATATTGCTAAGCACGACCAGCTCGAAGGCCGCCCGCCAAGCGTCATCATCATGCTCTTCAAAGGTTCCCGGTAGCGGCCCCCCAGCGTTGCCAACCATGACATCCAGTCGCCCCCAGAGTCGCTGTGCTTCGCCCACGAGAGCCGGTGCCGTCGCCGAGTTCGTCACGTCGCCGGCCATGCAGCGGAGCTGAGGCAGATCCGCTGAGGATTGCTCCGTGGGCTGCGCTGACGCCTCCGCGGACTGGGCCGACTGCTGCTCAGAGGCTTGCCCTGAGGAAGTTCGTCTTGTGAGATCGGTCCAGCTACTGTCCCGCTTCTGCGCGTCGGCCCGTGCGTCGGTTCGCCCATCGGCCCGCGCGCCGGCCCTCCCGTCGGCCGGTCCCGTCAAGCTTGCTCTGATCGCATCCCGCGCCGCTAGAAGGCGCTCGCTTCTACGACTGCACAAGAGGACATGGGTGCCGTTCTCGGCGAGAGCCTGCGCGATGGCTGCGCCCAGGCCCGCACTGGCCCCGGTCACTATGGCAGTGGGCTTGTTCGATTGCATGAGAACCCCCCCTGATCGCATGCCTGGACGCGCGCGTGGTTCCACGCTTGGGCCACCCGCCTGGACGTGCGCGTGGTTCCATGCTTGGAGCGCCCGCCCGGTCGCAGGCTTGGTCGCACCCAGGTGACTACATGGGCTTCCCCTCGCGGCCGAATTCCTGCATAGTTTCCCCCATGAGCACTACCAATCCAAGCCACAAGGAGCAGCTCGCCGACTTGGCCCATGAGGCGATGCTGGCACGTGACCTACTTCCGGAGTTCTCGAGACAGGTTCGCGGGGAGATTCAGCAGATTGAGCGACGTGACTGGCCGGCTGAGGATGATCGCCGCGACCTTCGTGATCTGCTCTGGTCCTCCATTGACAATGACGATTCCCGGGACTTGGATCAGATCACCGTGGCCGAATCGGCCGGGGGCTCTGCGGTCCGGGTGCGTGCCGCGATTGCGGACGTGGCCGCGTTTGTGGATCAGGATGACCCGGTGGACGCCCATGCTTCCTACAACACCACTTCGGTCTATACGCCAGGGCGCATCTTCCCCATGTTGCCCGTCCGGCTCTGTTACGACCTGACCTCACTCAACGAGGGTGTGGACCGTCTGGCGATGGTTGCGGACTTCGTTGTCGAACCCGATGGCACCCTGCAGGATGGCAGGCTCTACCCCGCTCTGGTGCACAATCGGGCCAAGCTGACCTACGACGCGATCGGTGACTACTTGAGCGAAAAGGGGGCCTTGCCCGCCGCTGCCAACGCAGTCCCAGGATTGGAGGAGAATCTCCGATTGCAGCACCGGGCCGCCCAGCGATTGCGCCAGCGACGCTATCAACACGGAGCACTCGAGCTGCAGACCATTTCCGCACGGCCTCATTTCGACGGCAACGACCGTCTCGCGCTTGAGCTCGATGGCCGCAATCCCGCCAAAGAACTCATCGAGGACTTGATGATCGCGGCCAATACGGTTACCGCGCGCTTTTTGCGAGACCAGGAGCTTCCCTCGCTCCGGCGCGTGGTGCGAGAGCCTGGACGGTGGGAGCGGATCGTGGAGTTGGCCCTGCAGTACGGTTCTGAGTTGCCGGCGCGCCCGGATCCGAAAGCCCTGTCTCGCTTTCTCGGCCGGGAGCGGGAGCGGGATACGTTGCGCTTCCCAGATCTGTCTCTGACCGTTATCAAGCTCATCGGCTCGGGTGAGTATGTGGTCGAACATCCGGGGGAGAAGGCCATCGGGCACTTCGGTCTGGCGGTGCGCAACTATACCCATTCAACCGCCCCGAATCGACGTTTCCCCGATCTGATCACGCAGCGTCTGCTCAAGAGCGCTCTTCGCGGAGAACGGCAACCGTACGAACCGGCCGAGCTCGAAGTGCTCGCGAAACACTGCACCCAGAAGGAAGATGACGCCGACAAGGTTGAGCGCCAACTGAACAAGGCGGCAGTTGCCCTGCTGCTGGAAGACCGACTGGGCGAACGATTCGAAGCGCTGGTCACCGGCGCGGCCGCCAAGGGCACCTGGGTCAGGATTCTGGATCCTCCGGTGGAAGGCAAACTCGTGGAGGGCAGCAAAGGTGTGGACGTGGGGGATCGGTTGGAGGTCGAACTGATTTCGACAAACGTGAACCGAGGCCACATCGACTTTCGGCGCTGTGACTAGATCCAGGTGGTGAGGCGGCGAGTGAGAGAGCTGGCGAGTGAGAGGGCTGGCGAGTGAGAGGGCTGGCGAGTGAGAGGGCTGTGGGAGGTGAGGCACGACATGAACAGCCCCGGCGGCGGAGCAAGCGGCTGGACGGTCATCATCGCGCAAAGCTTGGCGTTCTTGCTACCCCTGGGTGTCTATGTCCGAACACTCGCACGGGACATCACCTTCGTTGACAGCGGTGAGCTTGCTGCAGCCGCTTACCATCTTGGCATTGCGCACCCCCCCGGCTATCCGCTCTACATCATGATCGGTCACCTCTTCACCAAGCTCCCGATTGGGACGGTGGCATTTCGTGTTGGGCTTCTGAGTGCAGTCAGCGGAGCAGCGGCAACAGCGCTTCTGTTCCGCGCCGTGTGGATGCTGGTGCGGAGAGGCCCGCTGCCTTCGGGCCACGGATCGGGCCACGGATCGGGCCACGGATCGGGCCACGGATCGGACCACGGATCGGGCCACGGATCGGGCCACGGATCGGATCACGGATCGGGCCACGGATCGGGCCACGGATCGGGTCACGAAGCGGACTACTATTCGGCTGGCCAATCGAATCACCAATCGATTCGCCCGGCGGCCAGCATTCTCGCGCCGCTCGCCGTGTTGGCGGGGGTTCTGCTGTTCGCCCTCGCGAATACGCCCTGGTCTCAGGCCGTGAAGGTCGAGGTCTATGCGCTTCAGGGGGCCTTGCTTGCGGCGTTTCTGGCGGCGGCGGTACCCTTGCTGAAGCATCCGGCCAACATCCCGGTCCCCTACGCCGGTCGAAGGGTGCTTCTCATAGGTCTTCTATTCGGGCTTGGACTTGCGCATCACTTGACCGCCATGCTATCTGGCATCGTCCTGGCCGCCATTGCTCTTCACCGGGCGCGAGCCCACTGGCCGAACTGGACACCGATTTTCCGTAGCTGGCTCCTGATGGCCCTGGGGACAGCGCTGCCCCTACTTCTTTACCTCTATCTTCCCCTGCGCTCTCGCATGGATCCGGCGATAAACTGGAACTACCCCGAGAGCTGGCAGCGCTTCTGGGTGCATGTCAGTGCGCGGCAGTACCACGGGCTCTGGGGCAGCCAGGGAATCCGGTGGGAGGAACTCCAGCGCTTCCTGGCCGAGCAGCTTCCGGGGGAGGCTACCATAGGTCTTCTAGTCCTGGGATTGCTGGGCCTGTTCCTGCTCGGCCGCCGGCACCGCTGGATCATGTGGACTTCTCTGTCTATGACGCTGCTCTACGTGGCGTACAATGTGGGCTATCCCATTCCTGATATCGCCGATTACTACATCCCCGTCATTCTGGTCGTGGCCCTCTGGGCGTCCTATGGAGCCGCTTTGGTTGTCACGGCACTCAGCCGGCGCAGTTCAGCTTTGGCAGCTGGGGTCCTTGCGCTGGTGATGGTGGTGCCTGCGGTGACCGCTGTCCGGAACTTCTCCCAACGGGATCTGAGCGGCTTCCAGCTGACCTCGGTCTACGCACGCGATGTGGTGGCGAATGCACGGGAGGGTGGCGTCGTCTTCAGTGGAAGCTGGGAGCAGTTCACGGGCCCCATGCTCTATCTGCAACATGTGGAATGTCTGCGGCCGGACCTGGTCGTGCTTGATTTGCCGTCCCTATCCAGCCCGATGCTCGCCCGCTCTCTCGAGCGAGCGATCCCTGCCCTTCGGGACGGGTGCCGTCATGAGCTCGAAGCGATCGCGGAGTTCGCGAGCTTGGCCGAACGCGGCGAGGAGTACAACGTTGTCCACGCCCGGGGGCTGTATAATAACCTCCTGCGGTGTTTGGCCCAGGAGTCAGTCGACCTGCGGCCCGTTTACGCCTTGGGTGCTGCCTTCCAGCACCCCATGTTTGAGGGCTTGCAGCGGCATCCCGAAGGACTGCTGGTTCGCCTGACCCGCGATTCCAACTACCAGGCTTTCGAGATGCCCCGTTTCGAGTTGCCGGTCCACTTGGGGAATGAAGAATTGGGATCGACGGAAAAGCAACTGCTGTCGAGCTACCTGTCGATGGTGGATGGGCGAATCCGCTATCTCGAACACCACGGCCGCGATGACGAAGCGCGGCGGGTGGGTTCCTATCTCGATCAGATCAGGCGGTAGCCGTCGAGGGGGAGCTGTTTCGGTCGAGTGGGGCGGTAGCCGCCGAGGGGGAGCTGTTTCGGTCGAGCGGTGCGGTAGCCGCCGAGACAGGCCCGGCCTTGGCTGGATGAGGCGGATGAGGCGACCGCCGCACAGAGCGGTACCTTGGGCGGACACCGCAAATTCGCTCGGCGCGACCTGCCGGCCACGCCGGCGCTCGTCATTTGCGGCGGCAGTCCGAAAAGTGGGTGGGTCCGTGGTTCTACCGGACCACGAAATTCATCAGACGATTCGGCACATGGATCACCTTGACCAACTGCTTGCCTTCGAGGTGTTTCGCAATACGCTCATCCGCCTCGGCTGCGGCCTGCACGGCTTCTCCAGACGCATCGCGCGCGATAGTGACCGTGCCCCGTAGTTTCCCCAGCACTTGGATGGCAATCTCCACCTGGTCTTCGACCGTCAACGCCGGATCGTACTCCGGCCAGGATGCCGAGGTGATGCTCTCAGGTTTGCCCATCATCTCCCAGAGTTCTTCGGCCTCGTGAGGGGCCAATGGGGAGAGCATGATCGCAAAGGACTCCAGCGCGAAGTCGTCTACTGACTTGGCGCCGCGCAGCTCGGTCAACAGCTCCATCAGAGCGGCGATTGCGGTGTTGTATCCGAAGGCCTCAATATCCTCACCCACCTTCTTGATCGTCTGGTGGAGCTTGATGGCGACCGGCTTGTCGAGGTCCGCACCCCGTGAGGGCCCGCCATTAGAGGAGCTGGTCTCCTGCCTGCCCGCCGAACGGCCCGATACGTCCCCGGCCGTGTCCTGGACCCGATTGGCAGATCCCTCCAATGCATCCATGTAGAAACGGTGCACTCGTTCGAGGAAACGCCGGATGCCGACGATGCCTGAGTCGCGAAAATCTCCACCCTCGGTATAAGGTCCGAGGAACATCAAGTACATGCGCAGAGTGTCGGCACCATGGCGGTCCACGTACTTGTCGGGAGTGATCACGTTACCGTGAGACTTCGACATCTTCGCGCCCTCTTTGATCAAGAGGCCATGGGCGCGAAACTTCTTGAACGGCTCCTCGAACTCGATCAGGCCCATGTCCTTGAATGCCATGCACAGGAAGCGAGTGTACATGAGATGCAAGACGGCATGCTCATTGCCGCCGACGTACAGATCTACCGGCAGCCAGCGGCGGGTGAGGTCGGGGTTCCATGCTTGGGTGTCATCGTGGGCCGATGGGTAGCGCAAGAAGTACCATGCCGAATCCAAGAAGTTGTCACTCACATCCGGATCCCGGTGCGCAGCACCGCCGCACGTGGGACAGGTGGTCTCGTAGAAAGGCTTGTGGCGCTCCAGGGGTTTGCCGCCCGGCGTGTCGGGCCGGAAGTCTTCGATCTCGGGCAAGACTACCGGCAGATCCTCTTCCGGTACGGGCACGATGCCGCACTTCTCGCAGTGAATCATCGGGATCGGTGGCCCCCAGTAGCGCTGGCGGGAGATGCACCAGTCGCGCAAACGGTACTGTACCGTTGCTTTACCGAGCTTCTTGCTTTCGAGTTCAGCAGTGATCTTCTGGATGCACTCGCTGGAGTTCATTCCGTCGTAGGGTCCCGAGTTGATCATGGTGCCCTCGGCGATGAACGCGTGCCCCTCGGGCATCTCGCCCTCGTCGGGCTGGATCACCGGGATGATCTTCAGGCCGAACTTGGTGGCGAACTCGTAGTCGCGCTGATCATGCGCGGGCACCGCCATGATGGCCCCGGTTCCGTATCCGATCAGGACGTAGTCGGAGATCCAGATCGGGATAGCCTCACCATTGACAGGGTTGATGGCATTGGCGCCGAGCGGGACGCCGGTCTTCTCGCGTTCCTCGTCAATCCGATCGGTCGCCTTGGTCTTGGCCGCTCTCTCGCGGTACGCCTTGACCTCCTGGCGCTGCTCACCGGAAACCAGCTCGTCAACCAGAGGATGCTCGGGGGCCATCACCATGTAGGTGGCTCCATAGAGCGTATCGGGGCGGGTTGTGAATACCCGCAATGAGTCCTCGCGACCCTTCAGATGGAAATCGACCTCGGCCCCCTCGCTACGGCCGATCCAATTTCTTTGGGCCGTCTTGGTGATCTCCGACCAGTCGATCCACTCCAGGTTGTCCAAGAGCCGCCGGGCGTAGGCGGTCGTCTTGAAGAACCACTGCTGGAGATTCTTCGACTCGACCTCGGTATCGGGGTGCCGCTCGCAACGCCCGTCGATCACCTGTTCATTGGATATGACCGTGTGACATTTCGGGCACCAGTTGACCGGAGCGGTTGCCAGGTAGGCCAAACCTTGCTTGTAGAGCTGCAAGAAGATCCACTGGGTCCATCGGTAGTAGCGGGGATCGGTGGTCAGACACTCGTGCGACCAGTCCAACATCAGCCCCATCATTCGCATCTGGCGCCGGAAGTTGTCCACGTTTCTGGGGATCGAGTGCTGCGGATGGGTATTGACCTTGAGCGCGTAGTTCTCCGAATGGATGCCGAAGGCGTCGAATCCGAACGGCTCGAATACGTCATTCCCACGGAAGCGAGCATAGCGCCCCTGGATGTCGGCCCCGGTAAAGGCATAGACGTTTCCCACGTGCAATCCCTCGGCCGAAGGGTAGGGAAACATCATGAGCGTATAGAACGGGTTCTTGGCGTTCTGGAGATCCGGCTCGTTGGTCTTCTGCTCGTTCCAGCGTGCCTGCCACTTGGGCTCGATTCGCTTATGGTCGTACGGCTCGAAGGGCATCGGCTGCCTCCGTATGGGTTGGATTCGACAAAGCCACGGATGCGCGGCAGTCTACCTAAATGTTGCCTTGGAAACAAGATACCACATCAACTCCGGCGGGGGACAGGATGCCCCTGGTGGAAGCAACTTCGCAGGGGGGGCGGAAGAATTGCGGGCCAGGGTGCCAGGGGCCAGGGGTGCAAAGGACGACTTGTCCTCGATGTAAGAAATGGGGCCGCAATTAGCGGTTGTCACCGCGGTTGCCACCACGATTGCCACCACCGCCGAACATAACGACCGGCAACGACCGGCGTTGAAGCCGGCCCGGAAAGCGAGCGATCCGCCGTGGATCCGCAAGCGGCCCAGGGCGGATCGCTTTCCGGCAGGTCTACGCAGGTCTGCGTAGGTCTAGCTAGGTCTGCGTAGGTCTAGCTAGGTCTACGGAGGTCTAGCTAGGTCTACGGAGGTCTGCGCAGGTCTGCGTAGGTCTAGGTCGGCACAGATAGCTCTAGGTCGGCCCAGGTCGGCCTAGGAGGATTCACCCTGAGCGGCCTGCAGAACGTGTTGCAGAGCCACGTTTTCGGGCTGTGCTCCTACCATATCGATTGTCTCGTTGATGACCGTCTTGGGTACGCCTTGGATGCTGTACTTTTGGATCAGATCCTGGAATTCGCCTGCCTCGATCAGGTCAGCGCTGATGTGATCGGAGGCCATGGCGAACAGCTGCGCCAATCGGACCGCCTGAGGACAATGCGGGCACGTGGGTGTGAAGAAGACCTGCATGTGGACAGGTGTCTTCACCTGCTCGAGGGCCTTGAGGGTGTCGGGGGCGAGTGGGCTGGGGCGATCAGTGCCCGCATCGAGGATCGTCTCGATCAGAACGCCGAATTCGCCGCCGGCGGGGACTCCGAAGAAGCGCACCCCTGGCTGTCCTCCGTTCTCGATCACGATCGCCGGTGTCCGCTCGATGCCCGCGGCACTGGCAGCGTCACGATCCTCATTAAGATCGATCACTTCCAGCTGAACGCGGTCGGAAAGCCCATCCACTTCCGCAATCAACTGGCTGGCGACCTTCTCGAAGTCGGTGGCGTCCTTGCGGAGGAATACCCGCAAGCGCACGACCCGGCTCATATTGTCAAACAGCTCACGGATCTTATCCGCATCGCTTTCGCGAATCATGCCCATGGATTCCTGCTCCCTTCTGGTCCGGGTGAGGACCTCTCGCTAGCAAAGGAACGCCGGTCCCGGCACCTCTGGCCTGGGACACGGCTATGACTGACTCCGACAGAACACCTCTCCACATTGGATTCCGTCAGATTCAGCCAACAATCCTAGGTCATGGACGGTGCCATTACCAGGAGTTATGGGCCAGCGTATGGGCCAGCGTATGGGCCAGAGCATGGGCCAGAGGTCGTTGGCGGGCGTCCATCGAGAGCGTCCGGATCGTTGGGAGTGTCGGGTGCGTTAGTGTGCTGCGGGTGTGTTGGGTGCGCCGGATGTGCCGGGTACGCTGGGTGCATCGGGTGCGGCCTTCTCTGTCGCTTTACTGTGTGCACGCCGCTGCGTAGAATCCCGATCGGATCTGGCAATCCAGTGCTAGACAGGGAGTTTGGTGTTGCCAAGCCGTCCAGAGCGATAGCGCGGTCGTGCGTCTAGCCGTGATCCCGGCCGTGGCTCCGGTCGCAATCCTGACCGTGGATCCGGTCGTAGCAGCGGTCGTAGCTCCGGTCGTAGCAGCGGTCGCGAATCCGGCCGCGATCTGGTTTGTGATTCCGGCATGAGGTTCAGCGAGGAGGCCATGGATCGATTCACCCGCTATGAACCGGACAGGCACGGCAAGGAGCGTCTCACGCACCGTCCAGGTTTCCGGATTCGCCAGGCTAGGCCGGACGATCTTGAGTCCCTGGCTACGCTATCCTGGCAGCGAAACGGTGGAGGGCTGGATCAGGAGACCAGCAACATGAGGCGGGCGATCTCCCGCAGCATGAGCAGCGATCAGAGGCTCCTGCTGGTAGCTGATCTGGATCAGACTTGCGTGGCGTACGGGAAGGCCCGCTTCCACAAACAGGCCCCCGGAGCGCCCGAGAATGCCGCGCCCGAGGGATGGTATCTCAGCGGCCTGGTCGTGGGGGAATCGTATCAGCGGCGAGGTGTGGGCGAGGCGCTCACCCGGTCCAGGCTGGCATGGCTCCAGCTCAGGTGCCGGGAGGTCTTCTACCTGGCCAATGCGCGCAACCAGGCCTCGATCGATCTCCATGACCGTCTGGGCTTCCGGGAAGTGACGCGAGACTTCGACTACCCACGCGTCACCTTCGACGGCGGCGAAGGCATCCTGTTTCGCGTGAGACTGCCTCTGTTCAGCGGTGTCGTAGGAAAGCCGGTCTAGCCACAGTGCGTAGGTCATTCCTTGATCCATCCCTGATTCATCCCAGAGCCGTCCCAGGTTCGTCCCTGCAATCTCGTGAACGCGCTTGCGCGCGGTCGACAGCATCTCCGGTGACACCGGAGGATCGCTTGCTTGCGCACGGGTCCGATCGACTCTAGGATCTTGATTCCTTGGATCCGGCTTCTGATGGCGGGCGGCCATCCGGCCGGACGCTTTACTCACCTCATCGAAAGGAGTGACCCCATGAGAGCTCGGGCCCGGCATATTCTGGTGGTGACCGAGGAACAGTGCCAGGACATCAAGAGGGAGATTGAAGAAGGTGGCGACTTTGCGGCGCTGGCTCGGGAGCATTCGAAGTGTCCGTCGGGGCAGTCGGGCGGCGACCTTGGGGAGTTCGGTCAGGGCGACATGGTGCCGGAGTTCGACAAGGTCGTCTTCAGCGCGGAGATCGGAGAGGTGCAGGGTCCAGTCCAAACGCAGTTTGGATACCACCTGCTCGAGGTGACGAGCCGCGAAGAGTAGATGCGCGTGCACGGGACCGTTCAAGGGACCGCCGATGGCTTCCTGGACGGGAAGTCTCGAGATCCGATCCTTGCTCTGGGCCGATGATTGTATCCGGAAGGCTAGGTTTGCAGACGGCCAACTCACTTTGAGAAGGCAAGTTGGCCGCGTTGCGTGCATCCGCCGGACACACCGAGTTGCAGGTAGTTTCGCTCCCCCTTCCCCCTGCCAGGCAAGAAACGCGGGCGGAAGGCCCTAGCCTTGCGGATCCGACCCTCATTACCCAGGCCCCGGGGCTCCAAGTCCGGCTGGGACGTAAGCCACAGGATAGATGCGGGCGATCCCGCAGAGTCGGGCCCCGCAGGGGGCAGGGAGTCCGGTAACCCGGATGCCCGAATGCTCGTATGATCATGAGATTACACCGCCTATGCGCCGCTGCGCATGTTTCGGCGAGCTTGAAGGGGAGGGTAGGAACGTGATCGGATTCTTGAAAGCATTTCTGGGGTCACTCATCGCCATTCTAGTTGTGGTGCTAATCCTGGTGGGTGTCATCGCCTTCAGGATGCAGGACAAGCCGGAGGTCAAGGACGGATCCTACCTGCTCGTCGATCTGTATGGGCAGTTGCCAGAATATAATCCACCAGCGGGCATGATGGGCTTCATGAGTGGATCTCCCGCCACGCTGACCAGCATGCTCGAGAACTTCGAGAAGGCCGCCGTCGACGACCGCATTGCTGGCGTCATCTTCAAACTCTCCAGCACCCATGATGCCGGACCGGGTATGGTGCAAGAAATGCGGGCCGGGGTAGCCAAGGTGCGAGCGGTCGGCAAGAAGGTCTACGGATTTACCGACTCGATGGACCCCAAGACCTACCTCGTCGCCGCCGCCTGCGACTCGATCTTCATGGCCCCGGCTGGCTACTTCGGTTTCACAGGCCTTCAGGCGCGCACCATGTACGTCAAGAGCATGCTGGAGAAGCTGGGCATTAACCCGAATGTGCATAAGATCAAGGACTACAAGGCCGCTGCGGAGATGATGATGCGCACCGACATGAGCGATGCCGCCCGCGAGAACCGGGAGTGGGTGCTTGATGAAATCTGGAAGATGATGATGACGACCTTCCAAGAAGATCGGGGCATCGGCAAGGAGAAGATCCTTGAGATCATGGAGATGGCGGTCATCCAGCCTCAAGAAGCACTCGAGTTCGGTCTCGTCGACGACCTGATCTACTGGGACGAGTTGGAGGTGCGCCTGACAGACGACGAGGACGAGTTTCACACAGTGACTGCCGACGATTACGCCCAAGTCGAGCGCAAAGAGGTGGGGCTCAAGGGCGATAAGAAGATCGCGGTCGTTCATGCCCAGGGCATGATCGGAGGGCGGGAGAGCGGCATCAATCCCATGTTTGGTGTCACCATGGGGCATGAAACGATCAACGATGCGATTCGTGCCGCGCGTGAGGACGAGGATGTGGCTGCCATCGTGTTCCGGATCGACAGTGGCGGTGGGGAATCGCTGGCCAGTGACCTGATGAGCCGCGAGGTGCTGATCACCAAGGAGGACAAACCGATCATCTCCTCCATGGTCGACATGGCGGCCTCGGGGGGCTACTACATCGCCTATACCGCGAGCAAGATCATGGCCAATCCGATGACCGCCACAGGATCGATCGGCTCGATCAGTATGAAGTTCAACATGACCGGGCTCTACGACAAGCTTGGCGTCTCGTTCGATCAGGTGTCCCGGGGACCTATGGCCCGCTTCTGGGACGACACGCGCGACTTCACCGACGAGGAGTGGGCACGGTTCACCGAGAACCACTGGGACGACTTCAACGCCTGGCTACGTGATGTGGCCGAGAAGCGCGGGATGACCTTCGAAGAGGCCGAGCGTCTGGCCCACGGACGCGTGTGGATGGGTACGCAGGCGAAGGAGAACGGACTGATCGATGAACTAGGTGGCTACTACGATGCCATCGCGCTAGCGAAGGAACTCGGGGACATCCCGGCCGATGAAGAGGTGACCATCGAGCACTATCCCAAGGCGAAGGGCTTCCTGGAATCGATCATGAGTGGGGGGATCACCGCGGCGGCCGACTGGGTCGTCTACGACTTCATCCAGACCAAGGCGAGAGAGACATTCCAACTCGTGACCGGTGGCGGCCAGATGCTGCTGCGAGAAGATCTTGTAATCGAATGAGCTTTCGGCCCCCGCACCGGTGGCCCCATCGTCGTCGGAACCCGCCGCGGGACCCGACACGGAACCCGTCGCGGAACCTTGCCGCGACCGCTACTCCGGCGGGCTGTCTTCCATGAACGTGGCCTTGGCCCAGGCCATGACCTGGTTGTTCTTCAGAAGCTTTGACTCCAGGCGGTAGATCGGGGGCGATTCCATGGCCAGCCAGGCCTGAACGTCCAATTCGGCGTCGCAAGGCACCGGCTTGCGGAAACGTACGCGAAGGTCTCCCGTAACAGCCCGAACACCGCGGCTGAACAGGCAATGGGTCATGGCTGCATCGAGCAAGGCACCGACGATACCCCCGTGAAGAATCCCCTCGTAACCCTGTAACCGGGGATTGCCCTGAAACTTCGCGCACACGCGTCCCTCGCCGCACCGGTCGAATTGCAGTCCCAAGGAATCGGGATTGCGCCGGCCGCACATCAGACAATGCGAGTGTCCGTAGTCGCCGTCGGTCCCGGAGTAGAGGTCCGATAGCGAAGGACGGGCCAGGGAGGCACGGGCCGGCGAGGGTTGGGCCGGCGAGGGCTGGGCCGGCAAGGGCTGGGCCGACAAGGGCTGGGCCGACAAGGGCTGGGCCGACAAGGGCTGGGCCAGCGAGGAGGATTCTCGCTCGGTGGCTGCCCGGCGTGCTGATGCTTGGTGCTTTGGATTCTGCTGGACGGATGCCTTTGGAGTAGATCCCCGGCAAATCGATTCCTGGCGGGCCGATGCCCGGCAAGTCGGTCGCTGGCGAGCGCACGCCCTCCGGACAGATGCCTGTGGGGGCTGATCTGGCTCGCGAGTTTCGTCCACCTGTCGGGTCTCCTCTTGGGTTGGAACCGTCCGTTCGGAATCCTCCATGGGTTTGTCCTTCCCTCTAGACCTGTTTCTGGGTTGTCAGCCCCAGGTTGTTCACTGCGCGGGTGATCTTCTCGATGTGATCCTCCAACACCCCCGTATAGCCGATCGCGAGACGAAGCAAACCGGAGGAGAGCCCCATGGCTCGTTGCTCATTGACGGGGATCTCCGAGGAGGTCGAGGAGCCGGAGCAGGACATCAACGTATCGAAGTACCCCAGTGAGACCGCGATCAAACCAAAATGCTCCGTATTCTGGAGTTCGTTCATGAGCTGGTTGGCAACCTCATTCGTGCCGCAATCCAGTGTCAACATGCCGCCGTATCCGAATCCCTCATTCATCATGGACTTGAATCGCTCGTGCTGTGGATGGGAATGGAGGCCCGGGTAGCCCACCGGAATCCCCATGTCCGCAAGGTGTCGGGCGATGGCGCTAGCCCGGCGCGAGTGCTCCCGCATGCGAATGGCCAAATGCGGCAAGCGCTGGATGAGATCGAACGCTACCCGCGGATCCATGGTGGCTCCGAGCAGCATGATCCGACCCGTGTGCAAGTCCATGAGACGGCTTACGAATTCCGTGTCGGCGCAGACCGCGCCCGCGATCACGTCACTGGCGCCATTGATGAACTTGGTCATCGAATAGATTACGATATCGGCGCCGAGCTGCTTCGGGGAGAAGAGCAGTGGGGTGAATGTGTTGTCGACAACGAGCTTGATGTCGTGTTTGTGCGCAAGTTCTGCCAGGGCGGGAATGTCGGCGACCTTCAGCGTGGGGTTTCCCAGGAGCTCGGTGTAGAAGACCTTGGTGTTGGGACGAATCGCCTTGGCAAAGGCCTCTGTATCCGAGGGGTCCACGAACGTTGTCTCGATGCCCATGTCCGGAATCAGATCCGCCAGCAGCGCATGGGTTCCGCCGTAGACGGTGTTGCTCGAGACGATGTGGTCACCCTGTTTGCAGATCTGAAGAAGCGTCGCGGATATGGCGGCCATGCCGCTTGCCGTGCAGGCCGCGAATTCGGTGCCCTCCATGGCGGCCAGATAGCGCGCCAGAACATTCACCGTGGGATTGAAGTGACGGCTATATAGAAAGCAGCCGCCCCGGTCGGGGCCCTGCGTCCCGCTGAAGATCTCGGGCATCGTGCCTGACTCGAGGACGGTGAACGTCGAAGCCCGACAGATCGAGGGGACCACACCTCCATGCTCGCCGAATTCTCGACGCGCCTTGACCAGTGCGCGTTCCGGATTATGCTTCTGCTTGCCCTGGTTGTGATTCTGGCACATGACCAACCTCCCAGCGTCACGGGCCTGTAAGCCATTTCCGTGGTTGTCTTTAATCGAACAGCGCCCTTCTTGATGCGGGCGCAACTCTATTGCTATAGTAGCACGCTCCTGAGAATGTGAATAGCCCGGTAATCCAGAATAACCACCACGTCGGAAAACACTTGCGCTGATCGACCGTCCTACGCCGATCCTGAGGGCGGTTGCCTGGCGAGGCGATGCCGAGGATTCCAGCGGGGTAGTGACGTCGCGTCTGCGGGGGATCGAGCGGGATGATGAGGCCGCGTTTGCGGGGGATCGAGCGGGATGGTGAAGTCGCGGCGCCGGAGAGGGGGGGTCAGGTCAGGCCGGCTACTCCCCGCATCCGCTCACAAAGATTCCGCATGTGGCGCCTGAGGCAAACGCAAGCTTCGTCGTGATCTCCTGCGGAAATGGCGGCGATGATATCCGCATGTTCCTGCACCGCGAAGCGAGGCACGCCCTTGGGTTCGCCGAAGTAGAACCAGTACAAGCGTCGGATTCTCGGCTCTAGGCGGCGAATCAAACGAATCAGGTCGGGGTTGCCGCACTTCTCGATGAAGTGATCATGGAGAGCGCGATCTGCAGCCGACGCCTTGGCGACATCTCTCCCGAACAGCGCCTCTTCGATCCTCTGGTTTTCTTGCTCCATGATGGCGACATTCTCGGAGTCCAGAAAGGGGAATGCCAATGAGAGCGCCAGCACCTCGAGGACCTCACGGATGGGGAAGAGATGTCGTACGTCATCGGAGGAGATCTGGGCGATCCGGGTCCACCGTCCTGCAGCCGTTTCGAGTAGGCCATCGTCCTGCAGCCGGTTCATGGCTTCGCGCACCGGGGTGCGGCTCACCCCCATGGCGGTAGCGAGATCGTCATCCTTGACCTGCTCGCCAGGCTTGAGTTCGCCACTCTCGATCCGGCGCAAAAGGGTCTCGTAGACTTGTTCGCTGAGCAGGGGGGATTCGCTGGAATGTCGACCTCGTTGTGCGGGCATCCTATGCCTCTCTGTCCGCCCGGACCTGACTTGCCGCGCCTCGCGAACGGTGGTCCGGTTCCGTCGTGTCTGTGGTCTTCCATGGGCCGCAACGCGCTTCGGCCGCGGGGAGGATCCGGGTGGCCAGCGGCGTGCTGCAGCCGGATCAGTGGCCCGGACTGCGGGCCACCGTGTAGGTGATCCGCCTTGAGCATTCGCCAAGGTTGTATCCCGTAATCGGCTCTATCCCGTAATCGGTTTTATCTCGTAACCGGCTCTATCCCGTAATCGGTCTTATCCCGTAACTGGTTGTACCACGTCACGTGGTCTGCGGTAAGCCCATTCTCCTGCTACCGGCCGGCACCCCGCTTGAGGCCCTCGAGATATCGATAGCCGACGGGCACGGCGCCCACCTGGATCTGCGGTTTCGAGGCGCCGTGGAAATCCGATCCTCCCGTCTTCGTCATGCCAAGCTCATCCGCAAGGTCTTCGTAATGTTGGATGAGAGCGGCAAGCTGGTGGGTATCGATGGTGTCGCTAGAAGTGCGAAAGTAGGGCTTGTTGCAGTCGTAGGAGTAGATGGTTTCCAAGCACTCGACGCCGACTTCGGCGCACAGGCGGACCATCTTGTCGACCTGGGGATCGGTTAGTGTGCCGTTCTTCTTGTAGAGCGTGTTGTAGGACCCTGGACTGGACAGCACGGCCAACCCGCCTGCGCGACGCACCAGCGCAACACACTCTTCCAGACTGAGGTTGAAGGACTTCGGCACGTACCAGGGGCCACCGAAGTCAGTGTTGGGGTAGAATTCCTGCGGGTGGAATTCAGGGTAGTACCGCTTGAGCACCGCAAAGATGTGCGGCCGGCGAATTGTCTCGCCTTTGGCCTCTGCGATAACCTCATCCTTCGGAAGCGAGATCCCCGCCCCCGCGAGCACGACCAGTTGATCGTCGAGCTTCGCGTTCTTGGCCTTCCTCAAGCGAGCCAGGATGTCATTGAGCTCGTCGTGGTCCGGATCATAGTAGTAGGCCACCAGGTCGATCTCAACGAGACCACGTTCGGGGTCGTGAGCAATGCCGATCTCGGTACCCGGAACGAACTCGATACCGAACTCCTCGGCCAATCGGAGCCCTTCCTTGGCGGCTCCGACCGTGTCGTGATCGCAGAAGCCGATCGCCTTCAGTCCCTTCTCGGCCGCGAGTTCAAAGAGGCGACGCGGTGTCTCGCTCCCGTCCGATGCGGTGGTGTGAAGGTGCAGATCCACGAGACCCTTGGGATCCGGAGCGTCCCAGGGGATTGAAGGTTCGGGAACGTGCATGATCCGTGAAACCCCTTTCAAGATCTCTACAAGCTCTCTCTACCAAAGCACTTCGGGATGCCTCTCTCTACCGCAGGACCACGGGACCCCTTGGTATCGTTGCTTCTCGATGTTGGCAACTCATGCCCTCGGCGTTGCTGCACTCCTGAATTCCTGGACTCCTGGACTCCTGGGATTCTGGGTTCCTGGGTTCCTGGGTTCCTGGGTTCCTAGGTTCCTGGGTTTCTGGGCTTCTAAGCTTCGATGCGTCTCGCCCGCGGCGTTTCTAGGTCCCTGCGCACACAGACTCCGGCACACCTGGCGGCTCGGCACACCTGGCGGCTCGGCACACCTGGCGGCTCGGCACACCCAGCCTCTTGGTGCACCTAGCCCTTGGCAAGCCCAGCCGATGGTGCACCCAGCCCGCGGCATACCTAGACTCCGGTCCTTCTAGAAATCCTTCTAGACCTCAACGCCAAAGGCGCCTTTGACCGCGAAGCCGGCGATGAGAGAGATCACGAAGAAGAAGACGAGCCAGTGGATCCCGAAGCCAAAGACAGCCAGGTCCCGGGAAGGCCATTCCTTGACCTGAATCTTGCGAATGCCGCTCTGACCTGGAAGGGGCGGCTCCACCGGGTAGAGCAAGTAGGCCTCCGAGAATGCCTGCCCACGGGCCGGAGCCATGGGGGTGAGCTTGTCCCCACTCTCATCGACGGTGATGCGTTTCGTCTCGGTACCCGCCGGTGTCTGAATCTTGAGCTCGTGCTCCCCAGGGGAGGTGACACGAATGCGCCACTCGATCTCGCCCAACTGAGGAATGCGAAGCGGTGGAGTGATCACATCCACGCCTTCGGATCCCGAAAGCACGATGGTGTCGCTCTTGGTCCATGCCAGATCGCTGAGGGTTACGGTGACGGTGGCCTCTTCACCCGGTTGGAATGGGCGCTTCTCGTAGCGGATGCCCAGGTTGATCATGATGATCAGAACCGGAATCAGGATGAAGATCAGCGGCCGCAAGCTGTGCAGGAAATAGCGGCCGGTATTGCCCAAGACACGGATGATGGCCTGCAGCATCTGCAGCAGATCATCCCGAAAGAGCCAGATCTCGGCGATGTAGGCTTTCAGCAGGCCTTTTGCCTTGTGAATCGCCTTCTGGTTCGAAGTCTTGCCGAATATGAGCAGCATGACGATGCCGGTTAGAACCGAGATGACCAACAAGCCGACGACCGGATGCATGCTCTTGAAGGGAGCCATGATCACGTTGAAGATGCTGGTAAAGATCGACATGATCCATGCGACGATCGCCATGTGCCCACTCCTTGCCCTTCCACCATTCGTGATGCCGCCCGACCGATCGCAGGCAGAGCCTGCTTTGCCATCGCACAGCCGGCGGGAAACTCATCGTCCGGGTCCGCGGCCGCCGCAACCGTGGTAGCCGCCGCGGCCGCCGTAGCTGCCGTGGCCGCCGCAACCGTGGTAGCCGCCGCGGCCGTCACAGCCGGGGGTGCCGGAAAGCTGCCGGGAGCCTCGGATGCGACTCGAGGACGCCCAGACGCATCTAGGCCAGGTAGCCCAATCCCTTCAACTTTTCCTTGATCTCATCGTCCGACGCTGCGTCCTCGATCTGCGCAAGTTCCTTTTCCAGCGCGTGAGTCACGAATTCGTCGACCGATGAATAGCCCGCCAACTCGGCAAACTTGGCGATTCGGTCATACAATTCTTTCTCGACCTTGATCTTCTTCCCACCAAACATCGGATCTAACTCCCATTGGTTGACATGACCCACGAACCCAGCATCTGGACACTGCCTGTCCAGGCAACCACGCATCCGCCCTCTAGAACATCAGAACATCGGGCGCCCCTGCATCTCGTCGGGCGGTTCCATACCGAAGAGCGCAAGGATCGACGGCGCAAGGTCGATGAGTGTCGGATCGCGTAGCTGCACAGGGAGGTTCGTGAGCAGGATGCCTGGCACCTTCCGGAAATCCTGGCAGTGGTCACCGCTCCATCGACGCGTGTTGTCCGAGAGCACTTGCTCGGTGATTTCTCCGACCGCGCATTCATCGGAAGCGCGATAGCCCAAGTCGTAGCCGATCTGTGCATCGGGCCCGATGTCGATGTGTTCGCCGGAGTAGATGTCCTCGCTACTGAAGACTTCCTGGATCGGGTGGGCGCCGGTGATCGGATCCACGACGGTCTTGAGTTTCTCGGTGATCTCACGCAGCAACTGCTCCTTGGCAGGCCCCGGCGGTACCACGCCGTGCTTCTCGCGGCCGAGCTGGTTGATGTAGAGACCGTTGATCCCGAGTCCGTAGGCGGTGGTGTTCTGCCAGTCGACACCCTGCAGATACTGCACGCTGCTCGGTGCGACTCCGGGCCTGAGCGCCAGATAACCGTTGTCGTACAGCCATCGATTGAGATCGAAGGAACGCTTCCACGAGGAGAAACCGTGATCGGACATCAGGATGAAACAGGTCTCCTCGTCCACGTACTCCATTGTGCTGGAGACCACCCGGTCGAATAGCGCGTAGAGATCAGCGTAGGTATCCTTGAACTCATTGTCGAGCTCAGCAACATAGGCAGGGTGTTCTTCCTGGCCCTCCATCGTCCGCCACATCACATGCCCCACTTGGTCGACGACCGAGAAGTACAGGAAAATGAACCCCTCCTCGAAGCGATCGAGTTCGTAGCGAGCCATGCGGATTTCTTCATCCGCGATGATCATCGCCTGCGTCATGAAATCGGTGTTGCCGAAAACATCTTTCTCGAGGGCCTTGGTGTCTTCGGGCATTCCCTGCGTGTAGTAGCCGCCGATCGCCTCGGCGAGCTCGGTGGCGTATTCCGGAGGTGTACTGATGGGAAGCGCCGGATTGAAGGGGCTGATCTGGACCGGCGTGATGTAGAGTCCGAAGTCGGGGTGCGCCGACTTCAGATAAAACTGAACCAGGCCCTTCACGCTGACCACGTCGGGCCAGAGCCAGCGGATGAATCCCGGCGTGGGCAGCAGACTGAAGTTGATCTCGACCCAAGGGCTGAACTTGCCCTCCTCGAGGAAGATCTCTTGGCCGTCGATCTCGATGCGCGCTACGGGGTTCTTCTCGTCGACGTAGACCGTGAAGGGGATCGATGCCTTCTTCTCCTGAAAAGGAATCTTTCGTCCTGTGCGGCTCTGGATCCCATCGTAGTCGACGAAGTCATTCGGTGGGCCGTAGAGCTTGCCCTTAGCCACGCCGCCGATCACGTCGGTGATGAAGATCTTCCCGCCGGTGGCGGACTGATAGTCGGGCGGGGGGGCGTCGGTGTAATAAGAGTAAGTGCCGTTCGTGCCCTGAATGTCCGGCGTGCCCATGCCCGAGAGGGTGATGGTTCCATTGCCGACAGGAGGGAAGTTCACCGGAACGCGGTGAACGATGGCGGGAATCTCCTGTTCCTCGAGGTACTCCCAGAAGGCTTTGCCCTTGCGCAGGTTCTTCGTGGTTCCTCCAGCGAGGGGGATCACGTAGTCGGAGAACGGGAGACGGATCATGTTGGGCAGGCTAAGTCCCAGGAACGATGTGTTCTCCTCCGCAGGCAGCACCTCCGACATCGAGGAATACGGGAAATAGGTCTGTGGATCCCGATGGATGAAGTCAAAGATGCCGTGCCCGCCCGAGTTCTGGCCAGTGATGAAGTTCGACCAGGCCACCGGACTCTGAGGAGGCATGCTCGTGCCGAGGGGCATGTAGGTCCCGCCCTTGCTCAGGCGCTCGATGTTGGGCAAGCGGCCCTCGCGCATCCAGTTGTCGAGCAACCCGGGATCGACCCCGTCAACTCCCAGAATGATGATCCGCTTGACGCGAGCGTCCTCGGGAATTTGTCCGGAGGCGGTTGGCGTGGCCATCAGCAGGCCGAAGCTTACCAGGAGCAGTAGAGGGGCCAGCAGAGCCCCGCGTGCGGCAACGTGGAAGGGCCGCCATGTGCTCAGGCGAGGGATCCGCCGCGTGTCTGATCGAGGAACCCGGCCAGTGCCTGTCCGAGGCCCAGGGCGAGTGCCTGTCCGAGGCCCAGGGCGAGTGCCTGTACGAGGCGCAGGGCGAGTGCCTGCGAGTGGCGCCTGGCTGTGGTGCGCTGCGCGACGATCGACGATCTGCGCAGGCCTGTACGTCCCGATCATGGCGACTCTCCTACTCCTTTTCGCTGGGGGGAATGCTGCTCTGAGCGGCCGGGAGTCCCTCTCCGCTGGCGGGAACGTTGTGCTGAGCGTCTGGGCTCTTCCCGCCGGTCCGGGTCGTCTCGGCCGCAGCGGCGGCGATCTCAGCCCTCAGATTCGAGGGCAGCGAGGCCGGGAAACAAGCGTGCGCGAAGCTGTCCCGCTTGGCGCAGTCCCGCTCGTTGAAGAGCGAGATCCCCGCCATGTATCCGGGCCGCTTGACGCCGAATAGCTCGAGGGAGGTAGCTCCGATATCCAGCAGACTGGGATGCTCGGTCTTGATCTTGCGGTTGCAGAGGAAAATGCCAGGAACCACCATTGGATCCATGCAGTGATCCCCGCTCCAGCTCTTGATGTTGTCTTCAAAGATCGTCTCGTCAGCGATGCCGACTGCGGCGTCCCATGACGACCGATAGTTGATGTTGTACCCAATGATCAGGTCCGGAGCGTTGTGACGGTAGGGGCCCCGGTAGATTTCATCGGCATCGTATACGCGGAGAATCCCGACCTCGCCGGTTTCGGGGTCCTTCAGGCCGGCGAGTTTCTCGATCAGCTCGCGCTTGACGTGCTCGTAGTCGCTGTCGGAGACCGTGCCCTGGGCTTCGCGTCCCTTGCGATTGATATAGAGTCCGGTCAACCCGAAGGTGTAGGCCTTCGTCTTCGACCAGTCGACGCCATCGAAGTAGCGATCGACCTTACCGTTCTTGGCGGCGAGATAGCCCTCGGCCATCAGCCAGGAGTTGAGATTGATGCCCCGTTTGAACGGCTTGAAGCCGTGGTCGGAAAGCACGAAGAGTGTGGTCTTGTCATCGACGTAGTCGATGGTCCGTCCCAGAACGCTATCGGCCTTCTGATACAGATCGAAGATCGCCGTCTTGAACCGCTCGGTGTCCTTGTTCGCGTTGGCTGGATGATCTCCTGCAATGTATCGGAAGAACATGTGCTGAATGCGATCAGTGGCGTCGAAGACGACGAGGTTCAACCCGCGTTTGTTCTTCTTGAGCGAGTTGAACCACATCTTCTCGCGTTCTTCGTGAATGAGCCACGTGTAATCGAGGAAGGCCTCTTCGTCGAGGATGCGTTCGTTGAGCGCCCAGGTGTCTTCCGCCAGACCGAGCGTGGCGTAGGGGCCAATCAAACGGGCAAGGTATTGCGCGTAGAAGCCCGGGGACGAGATCGGCATGGCCGGGTCCTCGGGGTCCAGATTGATCGGCGTCATGTACAGGTTGAAATGAGGCTCGAAATCGATGACGCGAAACCGGACGATGCCTTTGACCGCCTTGCCCACGGGGGGCTTGAACGGCAGCGAAATCCAGTCGCTGAACTCGCGAAGTCCGAGGGTGAAGGTTTCCTTGCCGACTTTGAAATGGGCCTTCTGGGCGGCGCGATCCACCTTGACTTCGAGCGGGAGGGTGAGGATCTCGTGGGCTTGGGTCAGTGGATCGGGCGGTCCGGGGATCTCGGTCTTCGCGATGTCGCCCAGCATCTCGATGGGGATGATGCTGCCGCCCTCAAACGCGGCCGCGCGTTGCTTGTCGGTCGTGAAGAACGTGAAAGACCCCTGCGTTCCGCGCAAGTCCGGCACGCACATGGCCGAGAGCAGGGCGCCGTTGGGCTGCTTCTCGGGCGGGAATGTGATCGGCACGCGAATCACATGGCAGGGTACGTAGTGCTCGCCCAGGATCTTCCAGAACGGCTTGCTCTTGCGCAGCAGACGCACCATCGGCTTGCTGATTGGAATCTCGAACTTGCCGAGCTTCAGCACTCGGAGGGGCGGTCGTATGTCAGTCGAGGAAAGGACCGGGAGGTAGCTCTTCAGGTCGCGACCCAGGAAGTCGTAGATGTTGTGCTTCGAGGCATCGACTCCGGTTGCGAACGAGGACCAGGCCACCGGTGAAATCGGCGGTACCGACGAGGCCAGCTTGTGGAAACAGCCGAGATTCGAGAGCCTCTGGAAGTTGGGCAGGTGTCCTTCGTCCATCCACGTCTTCAGCAGCCCGGGATCCAGTCCATCGAGTCCTAGAATAAGCACGCGCTTCGTGTCCGTGCGCTCGCGGATCTGGCGCGAGCGGATCAGCCGCCAGACCGCCCGGAAAGGCCAGGTGAGAAAGGCGAAGAGCGCCAGAAAGAAGGTGACGAAGAGGATTCCCAGCGAGCCTACGACCGCGAATCCGGCCCCCGGGCCCACATAGGCTTGCGCGGTTGCCGGAAGCAGCAGAAGCAACAGAAGCAGCGCCACCGGTCCGGCCACCCGGCTCGAGGCCGGGCGGCGGAGCATGCGCTTCACCAACGGAGTGATCATGCCGTTACCCCATCTGAAAAGTCGACTCTCGGTGTCCGGGACACGCCGTCTGGGACACCCCGTCTGGGACACGCCGCCCGGGACACGCCGCCTCGGAGACGCCGCCCGGGAGACGCCGCCTCGGAGACGCCGCCTGGGTAATCATCTCCTGCGGGCGTTCTCTCGTCGTGACAACGACTAGGTGAGATAGCCGAGCTCCTTGAGGCGAACCTTGATCCTTTCTTCCTCGTCCTCAGAAATCGCCGTAGCCTCTGGATCGGGTGGGATATAGCCCATCAACTCCAGCGTGCGCAGGATTTTCTTCAGGCTCTCTTCCTGGCTCTCGGTTCCAGAGTCGATCGTGACCTCGGGGTTGACCGGGGGTTCGTAGGGGTCGTCAATGCCCGTGAATCCTTTGATCTCGCCCGCCAGTGCCTTCTTGTAGAGGCCCTTCACGTCGCGCTCGATGAGCTTGTCGAGCTCGCACTCGCAGTAGACCTCGACGAAGTTCTTGATCAGCTTTCGGTTCTCGTCGCGGATGGTCTTATACGGCGAGATAGCTGCCGCGATGGCGACGGCGTCGTTGCGGGTGAGCAGGTTGCAGACGAAGCCGATGCGGCGGATGTTGATGTCGCGGTCTTCCTTCGAGAAGCCCAGACCCTTGCTGAGGTTCGTCCGCACCACATCTCCGTCGAGGATCTCGACTTTGCATCCCCTCTGGCGGAGTTCCGGCGCCAGCGCCTCGGCCAGCGTCGACTTTCCCGCGCCCGACATACCCGTGAACCAGACCGTAAAACCCTTCATCCTCGGCTCCTCCACTACAAACCTTATATCATGTCTCAAGTTTCATCCAAGTGCGAAAAGCCCCTGGATTCCGAACAACACTCCTCTACCTATTTGCCCTGCGCGTGCTTGAGCAGGACCTCGGCCACCTCGGGCCGGGTGAACTCGACCGGTAGGTCGAGACCTTCCTTCAGCATCTCCCGTACCTTCGTGCCACTCAGGAAAACGTGGTCTTCCTTGCCGTGCGGACAGGTCTTGATCGAACCCATGTTGCCGCAGCGCTTGCAGTAGAAGGAGTGATCGAAGAACATCGGCGTAATCTCGAGTTCGCCGGGCTCGAACTCGTTGAAGATGTGATGAGCGTCGTAGGTGCCGTAGTAGCTGCCCACGCCCGCGTGATCGCGGCCAACGATCAGGTGAGTGCAGCCATAGTTTTTACGGATGATGGCATGCCAGATGGCCTCCCGCGGACCCGCATACCGCATCGCAGCCGGGAAGATCGATAGGGCCACCCGGTCCTTTGGGTAGTAGTTTTCCAGCAGCGCTTCATAGCAGGCCATCCGCACGGGCCCGGGTATGTCGTCGGCCTTCGTGGCACCCATCAAGGGGTGGATCAAGAGGCCGTCGACCATCTCGAGGGCGCACTTCTGAAGATACTCGTGCGCGCGGTGAATCGGGTTGCGCGTCTGAAATGCGGTCACCGTCCGCCAGCCCTTGGCCTTGAAGAGGACGCGGGTTTCGATCGGATCGAGGCGGAAGTTGTTGAAGTCCTCGTGGGATGGCTTGCGTAGAGCCTCGATGCGTCCGCCCAGATACCAGTCGCCGATGCTTTTCAGGTACTGCATGCCCGGATGGGCCTCGTCGGTGGTCCGCAGAACCTGCTCGGCCTCGCGATTCTTGTCGGGCTGGAACTTCGATTGGACGGCCATCACACCCAGACAGATTCCCCCCTCATTAAAGAGGGCGACATCCTGTCCTTCTTCGATGCCCGCTGCCTCCTTGCTGGTCACAGAAAGCGTGATCGGGATGGTCCAGGCAGGACCCACGGCCAGGTGCATCTTCTCGACGACACCCTCGTAGTCCGCCTGCGTCATGAACCCCTCGAGTGGACTCAGCGCGCCGGTCGTGAGCATTTCGAAGTCGGCGGTCTCGCGCTCGTTGAGGGTAACGCCCGTTAGACCGGATGCCTTCTGCTCCAGGGTGGGAGCTTCCGACTCGGGAACCAACAGGTTGATGAGACGGCCGCCGTGAGGAGTGATCTGCTTCATGATGACTCTGCCTCCGGATCGAAGTCCTTCAAGGTCACCGGCACGAGTCGGACCCGTTTTCACGACTCGCCCCAGGCTGCGATACTGACATCGCAACAAGACCGATAATCATACTATTTTCGGGTTGGCTCCCGAAAGGCAGCATTCTCCCGTGTGGGCGCGCTCGGCTGGTGGGATACGTAGCCTCCGTCCCGCGGGCACCACCCCAGGTACGCACGCCCTCGCGGGACCACCCCTGGTACGCAGCCTCTGTCCCGCGGGCACCACCCCTATCAACTATCGGCTGCGGATGGGCATTGATAACGGATGTGGTTTCAAACGATTGAGTCTAGCGGGCTGTGCCGTGGCCCTGGCCGATTCCCGCCAGTGTGGCCGCGGTCGCCGTGACAACGCTGGGCGAGCCGGAAAGACATGGGCGGCCGATGGACACTGGCGCTGTGCGAACCGAAAATCCGCTGGATTCCGGAAGGCGCCGCGTTAGGCCGGTTGAATGGAGAGGCAAACGACGCGGCCGTCCGGTACCGACATCCCGCGGCGGGGCGATCCCTCAGGCAGCCCGGCTGGCCGCTCAGAAATCCGACAACCGATCCCACGCTTTCAGTGGGATGGAACCCGATGGGTTCGCAGCCAGGAGGTGGAACGATGAAGCGTACGATGATCTGGGGGTTGATGGTCTTGATGGGCTTTGCCCTAGGGGCAGGTGACGCAACTGCCAGAGGAAAAGGTGGTTACAAGGACGGAGACAAGCGCCCGCGTGTGGAGCGCCGAGCCGATCGACTGGATTTGAGCGAGGAACAACGCGAGCAGATCGAGAGTATTCACGAGGCCGCTCGCGACGAGGTGGCGGGCCTGCGCAAAGACATGTTGCGCTTGCGCCACGACATCCGAGGCGAGATGCTCGAAGATGATCCCGACGCCGGCAAGCTACGTCGCCTGGCGGAGCAGATGGGGGAGATCCGGACCCAGCTCCAGATTCACCGGCTGGAGACTCAACTTGCCGTCCGCGGAGTCCTGACGCCGGACCAGCGGGACCGGATGCTCCTGGGGGCGGGACGCCACGGGGGCGGTGGTTTCGGCCGGGAGTCTGGCAAGTGTTGGGGTGGTCCGGCTGGTCCGGCTGGCCCAGCTTACCGTTCCGGTCGTGGCCGCAGTCCCGCGTACCGTTCCGGTCATGGCGGCGGTCCCGGCCCGGATTTCGGTCGTGGCGGCGGTCCCGGTCCGGATTTCGGTCGTGGCGGTGGTACCGGTGACAATTTCGGCCGCGGTCGCGGGCATGGTTCGGGGTACGGATCCGGTCATGGTCCTGGCCGAGGATACTCATCCGGCCAGGGATGGTGGTGCTGGCAGGGGAGTGACGATGACTCCACCTCGGTCGAGGACTGAGCTTCGCCGTAGCATCAAAAGAACCGGGAATGGCCGGAACCTTCGTAACGCTTTAGGGATGAGGGACATGCGACACGCGCAGGATATGCTATGCGAGCCGGGCATGCGACACGAGCAGGGCATGGGACATGTGCAGGGCGTGGAACACGTGCCGGGCATGCGACACGAGCAGGGCGTGCGCAGCACCCGAGGCACGAGAAGCACACCATGCACACCGGGCACCGGCAACACCTGCAAGTGGTCTGTAGACCGTGGAACCGGTAACCGCAGGTCATCATGGATTGTTGAGCGCCGTGGACGATGACCAGCTCATGGAACGGACCGCCGACGGAGACGAGGAGGCCTTCGGTCTCCTCGTCCAGGCCTGGGAACGCCCAGTGCACGCATTTCTTCAGAGGATGCTTGGCAACCGAGACGATGCCGATGATCTCAGCCAGGAGGTCTTTCTCAAGGTCTATGCCCAGGCCGGGCGATATCGAGGGCAGGGCCGGTTCCGAAGCTGGCTCTTCCGAATCACCGGTAATCTGGCACGCAGCCACTTGCGACGCCGGAACCTGTTGCGATGGCTCAGCTTCACCGCCGGCACCCATGATCCGGTCTCAGACGACCCCGGTCCGGCTGGCCGGCTCGAACGAGAGCATCTGCAGGCGGAGGTGCGAGCCGCTATCCTGGAGTTACCAGACCGGCAGCGGCAGGCGCTCTTGCTTCGCCGCTATGAGGAAATGAGCTACGAGGAGATCGCCGATACGATGGGAATCACCATGCCAGCGGTGGAGTCGTTACTCCAGCGGGCGATGCGGACCCTGCGTCTGAGGTTGAATCGAAAGGGGTTGCTGTCATGAGCGCCAAGGACTGCTTCACCGAGAACATGCTGCAGACTTGCGCCGAGGGGCGGTTGGGGCGCGCTCGGGAAACCGAAGTCCGCGTGCACTGTGGGGCCTGTCCTGACTGCCGGCAGGTGCTGCAGGACTACGAGCGGCTCAACGAGATTCTGGCCGATGACACGGTCGAGCCCACTTCCTCGGTTTGGCCAGCTGTCGAGGCGAGGCTTCGTGATCGGACTTCCCCATGGGCAAAGGTCGCCGTGTCGCTCGGCTCGGCCGCGGCCGTGGCCGCCGGCCTGTTCATTGGGTTCCATCTGGTGCCCTGGCAAGGCGGCCCCCCGGCGGCGGTTTGGGAACAGGACACCTGGTCGGAGATGGGTTCGCTCCTGGCTGATCCCTCGATCTACGGGAACCTCGACACGATCTACTGGGACCTGGCGTCGGATGAAGGAGAAGCATCCCGATGAGGCGAGCCTGGATTCTGCTGCTGGCGCTTTCACTGGGTCTGAACGCCGCCCTTCTATACGTCACCTTGACCGGGCGGGTGCCGGGCCGGGAGGCGCCGACGGCCGATGCACCGTGTGTGCGCCCGCGCGAGATGCTGAACCGCTATACGGAGGAATACACTCGTCTGCGCGGCCAGTGGGACCCAGATCAACGGCCGGGTTCCGGGCGTGGCCCCGAGGGTGGCTTTGAGGGCGGCCCCGAGCGTGGTCCCGAGCGTGGTCCCGAGCGTGGTCCCGAGCGTGGTCCCGAGCGTGGTCCTGGAGGTGGTCCCGGGCGTGGTTCTGAAGGAGGCCCCGAGCATGGCCCCGATCGTGTTCCTGGAGGCGGCCCCAGGAGTGGACCTTGGGGCAGTCCCGGCCATGGGCCTGGACGCGCGCGAGAGATCGGCTCGGACGCGCGCCCGTTGCCTGCCTTCTTCGATAGCCTGCGCGACTTCCGCATGCACTTCTTGAATGAGAGACTCAACCTGCGACCCGATCAACGGTCCAATCTCAGGGCAGTGCTCGAAGAAACCATGCCGGCCATTCTCGAATCACGCGCCGAACTCGACAGGATCCGGCGTCAGATCTTCGATGAGATCCAGGAACCTGAGATCGAGCAGGATCGCGTAAGGGCCCTGGTTGCCGAACTCGGCCGCACCCAGTCCTGCCTCGACTCCCTCGTCGCGGAGACGATACTGAAGGAAGCGATGCACCTCGATGAGGATCAGCGCAAGACCTACTTCCGTGCAATGCCGTGGCATGTCGGCTCGTCACCTCCGCGGCCCCCGGGTCGTCGCTGGACTCGGCACCCGTAGTTGGTGCGCGTCCGCATCCTGCGCCTAGCATCGAGAATCGGTACTCCTGCCACTGCGCGCAGCCGCGCACGTTCTGGAACCCGCTTGTCCGCCATGCGGAGTCGAACACCATCGAGAGCCTATATTGCTCGCCACGCGGAACCCTCTCCACCGCAATCTGTTTGCCTGATCAAGGCCTCGTCTCCGGGCCGCCATGTGTAGTCGTCAGCGAACGCATGCGCACCTCGCGTGACCATGTGTTGCCATGGGGCGAGCGTGGCCACGGGGCACCGAGCCTGGCCACGGGGCACCGAGCCTGGCCACGGGGCACCGCGTCTTGCCTTGCCATTGAAGCGCGGTGTTGCGGCTGCCAGAGGGAGCTCGAAGAAGACCGATCACGCTTGACGAGGGAAGTACTGTGAACATCAAGTCCGACGAGACCAATCGGCTGATTCACGAAAAGAGTCCCTATCTAAGACAACATGCCCATAATCCCGTCGACTGGTATCCCTGGGGGCCTGAAGCCCTTGAGAAAGCGCGCTTGGAGAACAAGCCCATTTTCCTCTCCGTGGGCTATTCGACTTGCCATTGGTGTCATGTCATGGAGCGCGAGTCTTTCGAGAACGCCGAGATCGCGCGACTGCTCAATACACATTTCGTGTCGATCAAGGTTGATCGAGAGGAGCGACCTGATCTGGACCAGATCTACATGACGGCGGTTCAGGCCCTCACCGGTAGCGGTGGATGGCCGATGACGGTGTTCTTGACCCCGGAGGGTCAGCCATTCTTCGGAGGCACGTACTTCCCTCCCGAGGACCGTTGGGGGCGAACGGGCTTCCGGACACTGCTCGCGAGGATTCACACGGTTTGGACGAAGAACCGTGAAGATGCTCTGGCATCGGCCGAGCGGCTCACTATGTTGGTGCGAAGGGCGAGCGGGGTTCCGGCGAGAGCTGAAAAGGTGCGCGTGGGGAGACCGGGGTCGGGGCCGACAAGCGCGGGACCAACGGGCGAGGGCGCTGCGAGCCAGGGGCCAGCGGGTTCCGGTCCTGCAAGCGCGGAACCAGCGGGTTCCGGTCCTGCAAGCGCGGAACCAACGGGTTCGGGGTCTGCAGGCACGGCACGGGTGGAGAAGGCTCCAGGGACGGCTTTGGACGCCAGGGACATCATCAAGACCCCGGAGCTGGAAGCCCTTCATGCCGCCTACCAAGGATTCGCCGCGCGCTTCGATGACAAACACGGGGGCTTTGGCCCGGCCCCGAAGTTTCCCACGCCGCACAATCTCACATTCCTGCTTCGCTACGCCCACCGCACGGGGACGAAGAAGGCGCTCGGTATGGTCACCCGGACCCTCGACAACATGGCGGCAGGAGGATTGCACGACCATCTAGGGGGTGGCTTCCACCGCTACTCAACCGACGAGCGGTGGCTGGCCCCACACTTCGAGAAAATGCTCTACGATCAGGCAGGCCTGGCGTTGGCCTACGCGGAGGCGTTTCAGGTCACGCGCGATCCGGCCTACGCGGATGTGCTGAGGGGGATCCTTGAGTATGTGCTACGCGACCTCCGGCATCCGAGGGGCGGGTTCTACAGCGCGGAGGATGCTGACAGTGAGGGCGAGGAAGGCACGTTCTACGTGTGGACTGCCCCCCAGATCGATGCGGCCCTTGGCGAAGGCGCCCCGGCCTTCAAGGCCGCATTCGACGTGAACTCCGAGGGAAACTGGGAAGGCAAGACCATCTTGCGGCGCCGGGCACCCCGTCCGGCACTGCCTCCCCAGATCGAGGAGGGGCGAGGACGCTTGTTCGATCTGCGCGCAAAGCGCAGCCGTCCTCATCGGGACGAGAAGATCCTGGGCGCCTGGAACGGCTACATGATCGAAGCGCTGGCCACCGCATCGCGCGTACTCGAAGAGCCGCGGTACCATGCTGCCGCCCGTCAGGCGGCCCGATTCATCCGTGAGCACCTATGGGAAGGTGGCCGGATGCAGCGATACTACTTGGACGGGCTCCCCGGAATTGCGGCCTACTCTGACGACTACGCATTTCTGGGACGTGGCGAGCTGGCGCTCTACGAGGCCTCACTTGATCTGGATCATCTGGAGGAAGCCCGCCGCATTGCCGGCGAGCTGATTCGTTTGTACCGACATGAAGACGGGGTGTTCCTCATGACCGGACGGGACCGAGACGGACGCGACAGCAGCATGACGGGCAGCAATGGAAGTGGCCGCAACATGACGGACAGCCTTGGGACGGGCAGTGATGGGCTGTTGGCCCCTGTGGTGGATGGGTATGACGGGGCGCTGCCGTCGGGGAATGCACTCGCGGCCGGTTTTCTGCTGCGCCTTGGTCGCCTCCTGGGCGATGAGGAAGTCGAGGAGGCGGGTCGAAGTGTCCTATCAGCGTTCGCACCGGCTATCGAGCAAGCGCCGCTGGCACACGTCGCCATGCTGAACGCCCTTGATTTCGAGCTCGGACCACGCACTGAAATCGTGCTTGCTGGCCACCCCGCGGATGCCGGGGAGGACGAAGCCATCGCAGGCATGTTGAAGGTTGTGTGGGGTGCTTATCGGCCGCGTGCAGTTTGGGTCTACGATGGCGCCCAAGAGGCGGTCCGAACGCGGGAACTCATTCCCCGTCTGCGAGTGCAGGGAAGGGTGAATGACCGGCCGGCGGCCTATGTGTGCCGGGACTACGCCTGCCAGGAGTCGGTGGATACGACGGATGACCTGGCCGCATTATTAGACGATCTAGACCAACAAGGACAACAAGGCCAACAAAACCAACAAGGCAAACAAGACCAGCAAGACCAGCAAGGCCAACAAGACCAGCAAGGCCAACAAGGCCAGCAAGGCCAACAAGGCCAGCAAGATCAATCGACCTGGACGATGCAAGCCAATGGAGGATGTGCGAGCATGGCGCGTGACTTTTTCGAGCAACGGCGACCTCATGAAGGTCTTACCTACGATGACTACTTCCGCTTCATGGTCGAGCAAGCCAACCAAGATACAGCGGGCTTGAGCCCAGAGGATGCCGATCGGGTGGCTTACACCAAGCTCAATCTGCAGCGGTCGGATCGCATCGGCCGGACCTACCAGGTTCGCCCCACGCTGAAGGAAGCGCTCCATCATCTGGAAACACCTCAGCTCTGGATGGTGCTCACCGAACCCTGGTGCGGTGACTCCGCCCAGTGTCTGCCCTACCTCGCCAGAATGGCCCAGATCAATCCCGGCATCGACTTGCGCATCCTGCTCCGCGATCAGAACCTGGATATCATGGACCAGTACCTGACCGGACCATCGCGCAGCATCCCGAAGCTCGTGGCGTTTCGTTCAACGGGAGAGGAGATCTTCCAGTGGGGGCCGCGGCCCGCAGAAGCACAGAAGGTCTTCGACCACGCCAAGGCAGAAGGCCTCGAGAAGCCGAAGCTTCTGGAACGCCTTCATCTCTGGTATGGCCGCGATCGCGGCAAGGCTATCGAGGACGAGTTCGAGACCATCCTTGCAAGGCCCACGGCGGCTACTTGATGCCATGGATGCGTTTGTACTCCGCCCAGTTCTGTTTCAGATCCACGAACGCCTCGAAACTCTCACGCAAGAGGAACGGATTCGTGGTGCGTTCGTGGCCGATGGTCGAGTTCGGCGCCGCGCCGTAGTCGTGTCCGGGCCACACCTCGGTTTCGTCAGGCAGGGTCAGGATCTTCTCGTGCAAGGAGTCGTACTCCGCACGCGCACCCTCGGAGAGGTCGGTGCCGCCCACCTTGCCGACGAAAAGAAGATCTCCGGTGACCAAGCGTGGAGGAACACCTTCTTCGCTGGCGAGAATACAAACGCTGTCTTGCGTGTGACCCGGCGTGTAGATGATGCGGAGGGTCACCTTGCCTAGCGCGAATGTGACGCCGTCGTCCACACCGGGGCTTCCCCAGGCCACCAGGGTGGCATCCGTCGCGTCCAGCACATGCTGGTTGCCGTTGACATGATCCGGATGGCCGTGGGTGTTGATCAGGTAGCGAACCTGCAGGCCGAGCTCCTGACAGCGGGACAGTACCTCTTCGGGTGAATATGCCGGATCGACCAGAGCGCACTGCCTGGATTCTTCATCACCGATCACATAGGCGAAGTTTCGGTCGCCGCCTACCCGTATCTGTTCGAAGATCATCTGGATCTGTCTCCTTCTTCGTCTTTCCTCTTCGTATCCTCTTCCTCTTTCCTCTTCGTCTATCCTTTTCCTCTTTTCTCTTTCGCTTTCCCCTTCCTCTTTCCTCTTTCCTCTTTCTCTTGCCTCTTCCCGTTGCCTCTTCCCGTTGCCTCTTCCTTTTGCCTCTTCCTTATCTGGTGGTTTGCCGTACCGCATCATACTGACTCGCGGCGACTCACGGCCTCAGGTGGCACTTGCGGACGATGCGCCCAGGACCCGGTCGTACAAGGCCTCATAGGCCGGAATCACACTCTCCACGGAGAACTGTTCCCGGGTAGTCTGTGCGGCGCGGCGGCTCATCGTCTCCCAACGCGCCTGGTCTTGGAGTAGCGCCACGACCACGCGGGCAGTGGCTTCGGTTTGTCCAACCTGACAGAGCAACCCCGTCTGGTCTGGACAGATGACCTCCGGCAGTCCTCCACTGTTACTGGCGGCGACAGGTGTACCACAGGCCATGGATTCGAGTGCCGACAACCCGAACGACTCGTAGTCACTAAGAAGCAGCATCAGATGGGCGGAACGCAGGGCGGTGGGCACGTCACGAGCGGTACTCGTGAAGGTCACTCGGTCTACCAGGCCGAGCTCGGCGACGAGCTCCTCGGCCAGTCCTTTCTCGGGCCCTTCTCCGAGGATGGTCAGTCGCGCAGGTAGGACACGCTGAATGCCGTCGAAGACACGGATCACATCGGAGATGCGTTTGACGGGACGAAGGTTGCTCGCATGGATGATGTGGAACGGTTCACCGGACGGCGGATAGCCGACCCGATCTGCCGGGTGAAACCGCCGGATGTCGACGAAGTTGTAGATCACCGTCGGTGAGACGGGTAGATCGAATCGTTTCATGGTTTCGTCACGGAGCCAGTTCGATACCGCGGTCAGTCCATCGGAGCGAATCATCGCGTGGCGGGTGAGTGCCCAGAACTCGGCATGGCTGCCGACCAGGGTGATATCCGTTCCGTGCAGGGTCGTGACGACCTTGACATTGTGTGGTTGCGCGACCTGTGCCGCCAGCATCGCCACGACGGCGTGGGGAATCGCATAGTGTGCATGGATGATGTCGATGTCGAACTTCTCGATGATGCCGGCCAGACGGTTGGCCAACGAGAGATCCTCGGGTGGGTAGCGAAAGAGCGGGTAGTTGAAAGACTCCAGGGGATGAAAAATCACATCCGAGGTCTCGTGCAGACGGTAGGGCCGACGCGTGGCCGCCAGGTGCACCTGGTGTCCCCGCTGGGCGAATGCGGTGGCCAGTTCTGTCGCGACAATGCCCGATCCCCCTTGAGTCGGGTGACACGAAACAGCAATCTTCACCGTTACCTCCTCGGCGCCTTGGTAGGCGCGCGCGATGTTCTTTCGCTTCTCTTTCGCTTCTCTCGGTTCTTTCGGACCCAACGAAGTGGTCGCGGCCGGTTGCGCCGATGTGCCCGACCACTTTGCTCGTATCACGCCACTGGCTGTTCTCACGCGCCTGGTTGCGGACCTGGTTGCCCGGTCTCCATTGCGTCGCTCCTATGGCGTTCGCTGTTCCCATGTGCCGGACGAGTAGATCTTCGTGAACGGTTCGTAGTGCGCCAACGGATCCGCCATGGGCACGGTTCGCACGGTTTTGAAGGGTTCACCGAAGGACCGGCCGATCAGACTTCCGAAGTACCGGGCACGCGCTTCCAGCCGACCCAAGAAATCCGGCTGCGAGATGCCGGTGGGTGGCTCGTCGCTGTCGGGCTGGTAGAACTGGGACTTGAAGCAACGGATGGCCTCCATCTTCTGTTCGTGAAAGCCGTCGATGTCCATGACGAAGCTCGGCTCGAAGGGCGTGTGGGCCATGAAGAAGAGCACTTCGTTGGGACGGTATGGCTCACCCTCAGCCGGGTAGTTGGCGAAACCCATGGGGTACATGATTGAACGCATGAGGGATCCAGCTGCTGAGTGATCCCGGTGCAGGTCGTTCCAGTAATGCGCCAGAATCAATGTAGGGCGTAGCCGCCGGATGACCTCGATGACCTGCTGGCGGTTCTCGAGGTTGTCGGCGAGCACACCATCGCCCAGATCGAGGATGATACGTTCTTCTACGCCAAGGACCTGCGCCGCAGCCTGAGCTTCGCGAGCCCTGGTCTCGGGCGTGCCCCGGGTACCCATCTCGCCCCGCGTCAAGTCCAGGATAGCTGCACTGCGACCTTGCGCCGTCAACTTGGCGATCGTGCCACCGACGATCATATCGACGTCATCGGGGTGAGCCCCGATGGCCAGCAGGTCAATCCCCATCTTGCTGGTCTCCCATGTCTCCTGCGGCGGCGGCATGATCAGCCTGGACGATCTCGACCAACCGATGCGCATCCGTCGGCCACCCGAGTTCTCGCACCACCGCGTCCACGAAGCCGAATCCATACTGATTGAGAAACTGCAGAAGGTTCACGGATCTCTCCTGCAGTCGGTTCCCTGGGAAGAGAGCCTCGCTGATCTTCTGCAACCGCTTCTGCTGTTGTGATGCGGCCGTCTGCCGCTCCTCATGAAGCCGGGACACCACCCTGTCGAGTCCGCCGGCGATCGAATCCCGGCCTTTGCGAAGCCAGCGGGGAACAGGTTCGGTGGCGAGCGCGTCGATGGCTTCGAGCGTCCGCTGTCCGTATTCCGCCACGCGCCGGATATCCGCGTCTTCCTCAGCAACCGCCGTCACTCTCGCGATCACCTTCGCGTCCGGCGTCTCGTCTATGGCCGCCGTCGGGTTTGCGTCCGTGGTCACGTCTGCGTGCGTGGTCACGTCTGTGGCTGTCGGCGGGTCTTCGGCCGTGGTCACGTCTGGGGACGGGTCTCCCAGGGGTCTTGTCGGTTCGAACTTGAGCTTCGCGCCAAGGCGCCGCATGGCTTCGGGGGCGTGGACGAGAGCGGTCCCTTCAAGACCTGCTTTCCGCGCGGCACGAGCAATGGCCGGCTCGACGAAGGTGACTGAAAGCCGTGGGTGTCTCCGAGAAGGATGGACGCCGACGAGATCGTAGATGGGCAAGATCTGCCACAGATAGGCCAGTTCCGAAGGGCCACCCAGCGTGGCCAGGACAGGAATGACCGCGTCCTGGAGCACGGGCCGTAACGCGGCGCTGGGCGAGAAGTGCTCCGGTTGTTGTCGGATGATCCTGGCCAGTTCGGCCGGGGATGTTCCTGACGGAGATGGCCAGGACGGGCGTGGCTGGGACGGGGACGGCCAGGACGGAGATGGCCGGGATGGAGCTGGCGAGGAGGAGGACGGCCGGGATGGAGCTGGCGAGGAGGAGGATGTTTCTGACGGGGCAATGCTCGTGTTCAACACCATCCGGCGTGCGCCCCCGGATACATCGAAGATGCTCGCTGAATCCAGTGGCGGGGTCAGTCCGGCGTCTTCCAGCCGTCTCGCGCCCGCGTGCATGGCCGGGGCCACGTGCTCCCATTTATCGGCCAGATCCGCCAGGACCGGCGAGCTGAACGGTCGCAATGTGATTGGATCGATCGTGCGGAGCTTCCAGGCGGCAAACAGTCGCTTCAACAACGAATGGGCCGCCGCTGCGTAATCAGCGAAGTCGGTTTCCGCCACCAGATCCAACACCTGAGGACGAAACTCGGTGTCGGGCAGCGCTCTCTCGAGAAAGGCCAGCAAGGGGGCTCGCGCATTCTTCAGCGAGATGTCGGCAACCTGGGGCATACGTCCCCGGGTCAGAGATACGTCGGCCTCGTGTGAGAAACGTTTCCCAAAGACCTCGAAGTGATTGACCTCGAGGAAGTCGTGATCCTCCGAAGCCACCCAGAACAAGGGGGCCACCGGTTCATCTCGATGGGCCTGGGCCTCTTTGGCCAGACCAATGGCCGCCACGGCCTTCAGAAACGTATAGAGCGGCCCTAGCATCAAGCCCGCCTGCTGTCCGGCGATCACGTAGTAAGTCTTGGGCGAAGGCGGTGCCAAATGAGGATTGGCGTCTCCCACCACACGAGCGAGGCCTGCCCGGTCGAGATAGGGAGAGTCGCTGGCGGGTTCGGGAACTCGTGGATCGAAGCGTGGAAACCCGGGCAGATCCTCGCGGGCCAAGGCCTGCAGAATCCCGACGTCGCCGAAAGGCGCCAAAGCGTCGAAAGAAACGGCAGTCGATCGCAACTGAATCATGCCAAGGTTTTCCAATCCATTCTCGGTCTGTCGCGACTCTCCAACGTGCAGATTGATCCGACCTTGCTACTCGTCCCGCAAGGCGCAGCTATCGGCTCGCCGCTGCGGGCCGCGAGGACCGACGCATCCTGCCGACCGCGGGGACTACGAGCTGCCCCTGGCCGGGAGGATCTACTCGCCCTTGCAGGCCACGACGATCATGCGCGGAGAATCCTCTGCGAATGGGCGGCCGTCGAAGCTTCCCGCGAAGCGTACCTCTCGGAAACCCATGGATTCCAACAGCGAACATATCTCATCAGGATCGTACAGACGTACGCTCTCCTGATACTGAAGAGAGGTCCGCCCTTGCCGCTCGATGGTGACATCCTTGAGGACGCGCGTGCCGCGCAGGCGCCGGCGCTGGGTAATTTGAACGCCCGGCCCCCGGCGGACATCCTCCCCAATCAGGTGGGCGCGAAGACGGGCCGCATTGATGTGGTCCAGAACCAGATGTCCACGCGGAACCAAGACCCTCCCCATTTCCGTGAGTACCTGCTCGTTCTCCTCGTCGGTTGGGAAGTACCCGAAGCTCGTGAACAGGTTCACGACCAGCTGGAAGTGGGGTCCAAAGGGCAGCCGGCGCATGTCGCCGCGGACTATCCGGCCGACGAGCGCGGGGCGCTTGCGGGCGCGAGCAAGGAGAGCTGGCGAGAGGTCGTAGCCAATTAGTTGCAACCCCATCTCACCGAGAGGTGCCGCGTGCCGTCCGGTGCCGCAACACAAGTCGAGCGTCAGTCGGCCCGGACGGAAGAAGTCGAATGCCGTGCGAAGTTTGGCGATCTCCTCGGCGGCGGTCTCGTCATCTCGGTGGGCGTAGAGCTCCGGATAGTGCTCTCCGAACGCGAGCTCGTACCAGGGGGCTGTGCCAGGTGGTGTCACCGCATTCTCCTGCCCGGATCGTGTGGTCTTCCCGGATCGTGTCGTCAGCTCATGGGCCCGCTGGGTGTCAGCGGATTCGCCCCGCTTGGCCACATTCGGAATCACGTTAGTGTGCGAGGGGAGGCCTGGGGAAGTCAACCGCTGGAACAGCCAACTGCTGGAACCGCTGGAACCCGACGTCGTGTGGGGTCCGGTATTGGTTCCGCTTGCCTGCGACGGGGAGCTTTCGTGATGGGAGCCGATGCGCTGAAGGGACCGAAAGGGTCCGATGTGACCCGCGCGGCCGAGCGGTTTGGTGGCGACACAATGTGCCATACAAGGAGCGGTCGGATTCCCGAAGAACCTACCGCGCCGCATGGCGCAAGAATCGGGGCGCGCCTTCCTCTCCCGCACGACGGTAGAGAGCCATTGACCTGGGCAGAGAGCCGGTGTGCTTGTAGATCCGCAGCGCAAGGGGGTAGTAGCGCGTGTAGTCGTAGTAGCGGAATAGAAACGCGTTGTTGACCGTCCGGGTCAACTCCTCTCGTTCCCAGAGGGACCGGGTTCGAGCACGCAATCCCTCGGCATCGCCATGGATGGCCTCCCAGGCATCGCGAAGAGCAGGATCCGCGGGCGACCCCAGCTCCGTGGCGCGGCGTTTCCCCGCACGGGGATCCTGCTTCCCGCCGTGAGGTGGTCCCGGTAAGCAATCCTGTCCCGTACGGTCATCCCGCTGTGGTCGAGGGCGCCTTCTATTGCCGACTGTTGCGTCGCGGTAGAGGCGGTCGAGTTGGCGGTAGGATTGGTTGATCCAGCGGGCGAACCCATGCCAATCGCGGGCCTGATTCAAAGCAGCCGTTTCGAGGTCGGCATCACCGTGGACCCGCGCGAACTGCACGGCGCCCATCACGCCAACGACGCGTCCGGTGGCTTCCTCGAGTGCGTATGGCATGCGGATCTGTCCGCATCGCAAGGTCGAGTGCCAGGCTTCATGCAGTACCACGTAAGCCTGTCGGGCTCGAGGTGCTTGGAGCAGTCTGGAAGTGATCGGACAAGCGGGTCCTCCGTGCGCTTCCGCGCTGTAGAGGTAGGTATGCAGCCCCCTGTGGAGGCTTTGTCGCTCCCACGCACGTGCCTGACTCAGCTTCCACGTGAACCGAAACGGTACCCCTTTGGAATGGGCGGAGTCGAAGCGATCCGGGTAGACACTATAGAGCCAATGAGCCGCGGGAAGATCGGGATCGTATTTCTTGAAGGAACCATCGAAGCTCAGACCCAGACGATTTTCCCCGAAGCGAGTCAGCTCGCGAACGAAGCGTCGGCGAACACGAAGATCTTCCATGGGCCTCCCTTCGGTCTCTCGCTTTGTCTGCCTCGCGATTACCGAAACTCGAGGCCACCGCGCGGCCGTCTCTGGACCTCGGCGAAGCACACCGCAGTGAAGCACACCGAGGCGAAGCGACCGCAGTGCCGCGGCTGCGATGGTTCGAGAGAGCAATAGAAAGAGACATCCGCCGCTGTGTGCGGATGTCCCTGGGATGGCTGCGGAGAGGGTGGGATTCGAACCCACGGGACCCGTAAAGGCCCACTCGCTTTCGAGGCGAGCTCCTTCAACCACTCGGACACCTCTCCGGGGCTGTTCCGGCAGGGAGTGCGGCAGCACGGGCGGACACGCACTTCCTATGAGAGCAATAAGGACTATCACAAACCCAGCACCCAGGTCTACCCCGCGAAGCAGTCCCGGTTAGCCGAGCGGTTAACCGGCCAGTCGCCCCTCCCGTCGCCCGGCCAGTCGCCCTGCCCGTCGCCGGGCCGTTGAGTCAGCGGTTGCAGGTGATCGGACCTCAGGCGGCGCGTTGGTCGGAGGAGTCCTCACCGCTGGCGGGCTTCATTCGAAGACGGAAGAAAAACGTGCTTCCTTCGCCGGGCTCACTCACCACCTGCAGCTGTCCCCCCATGACCTCGACCAGGCGCGCGGAGATGGTGAGGCCCAGTCCGGCGCCGCTGTAGAGACGTGTCGTGGAGCCATCGGCTTGCGCAAACGGTGCAAAAATCCTGCGTTGTTGTTCGCCAGAGATACCGATGCCCGTATCTTCTACCGAGAATTGTACTTCCAGCCTGGCATCCCCCGGGGGGCCTGTTAGTTCCACCCGGAGTTGGATCCGGCCGGTCTCGGTGAACTTCAGGGCGTTGCCAAGCTGGTTGGTCAGCACCTGGGTCAGACGGTGGCGGTCGCCGACCAGCCGTGCGGGAAGCGCATCGTCGACGTAGGCTTCGAGCTGGAGATTCTTCTCTTGCGCCTGGGCGCGAAACGGGCAGATCAGCTCATCCAGCCACTCGCGTAGCCAGATCGGTGCCTCTGTCACTTCCAGCTCTCCAACTTCGATCTTGGAGAAATCGAGGATGTCCCCAATGAGCTTCAGGAGCGAATCCGCGGACCTCAGGGCGGCGTCCAAGAAGTCACACTGCTTGTCCTTCAGATCGGTTTCCTGAAGCAGACTGAGGAGCCCGATCACGCCATTGAGCGGTGTCCGGATCTCGTGACTGATGTTGGCCAAAAACTCAGACTTGATCCGGTTGGCATGCTCGGCGTGCTCCTTGGCCCGAGCGAGCTCGTGGTTGAACGTCTCCACGGTCTTGAGCGCGGTCTCCAACGCGGCGGTGCGTTCCTTCACCTGCTCTTCCAGAAGGATCGAGGTCTGGAACATGGCAAAGGCGTTTCCCTGGACGTTCATGCTCCGCTCCACGCGGCTTATCAGAACCGCGTTGATCTTGCGCAGCTTGGCCACCTCGCGTTCGAGGTCGGCGATCCGCTCCTCGGGAGCGTGTCCGGGCGACGCTTCGCTCACCTAGCCCGCCTGTTTGAATGTCCGCATGCCGATGGCAACGCCTGTGAAGGTCTGGTTGACGTGCATCGCGTTGTACTGCTCGCCGTAGGTGCTGAAGCCCACGACTTTGTGGCCGGTCAACAGATCGCTGACTTGGCCTTTGAGTTGTTCGCGCTCGAGTTCCAAATTGCGCAAGATGCAATCGCAGCCGATGATCAACTGCGGTGGACCAACAGTATCCTGGATCTCACCGAAGAGCCGGTTGAGATCTTCCACCATGTCCATGCCGTGAGCGATAGTGAGCACGAGGCCCTCGTCGATGGCGCAATAGAAGACGAGGCTGTTGTCCTCGCCCACCTTCTGAATCGAGCGCACGTAGGAACCTCCGCCGATCTGCACCACCACCGGATTGGTGGCGAAGACCGAGGGATCGAGCTCATCGACGCTCGAGACGCCCACCATGCGCGCGTACTCCTGAGCGGCTGGTTCACCGTTGAGTTCGTGGACCGTCCGCGAAACCACGTCGGCCGCGGTCACCACCATCTTCTGGTCTGTGCTCTCGAAGTGCTGCGTCTTGAACACCATGGTGGGGTGCTCGGTCTCCACGAGGAGAACGACAGCGCTGTCTTCGTGGAATTGGCCGTCGGCATACACATGCGTCTTGCCGAAAGCGAGACCGTCCCCGGCGGAGCCACCGAAAAGGGGAATATCGCCCAAGCAGGAGTACAGCGCGGAGACCACCGACTCCTCACGCATAGACAGGCCATCGATTAGAAGAAAGGCGAACCGGTTGGTCGAGGGTGTACACGTGCTTGGAGTACCGGTACCCGCGCGGTGAATGTTCAAGTGCTCAGCAGCTGGACTGCCGAGCGGATCTGCAGTCGCATCGCTGGCGTCAGGCGCCGGTACGTCCCATTCCTGATCGGCGGTATCCGGCAGCTCATGGAAGCCATGGAGCTGGGCGACGAGATCTGCTGCCCGGTCGCCAATGCTTTCGGCCGGGTGGGTGGCGTCGTGGCTAGCCACCAGGCGCGTGGCGCGATCGGCCGCGTGATCGCTGCCGCCGCTGGCCTGGATCTGATTGCGTAGGTCGTGAGCCACCTGCAGGGCCTGACTGATTTCGAAGTCCTTCAGATCCCGAATCAGATGCGTCGCAAAGGCAAACCCCTGCCGAGGAATCGTAAATGCCGTTAGTGAGTGATCCATGTACCCCTGCGGCGTGATCTCTCCCGCGGTGGTGCAACCGATCAACCGGCAGTTGCCGAATGTTCCGTGAAGAGCGGCCGCCAGCTCATCGCGAGCGTAACGGGGCGAGCAGAAAAAGACGGTCAGATCCTCCGCGTCCGGAGCGAGGGCATCGAAGATCTGCTGTGCCGCAAGAGCCGGGTTCTGCGCGACCGATACGGCGGTGCGCGTTCCAGTTGAGCGTTCGCCGGGCAAGATGAACTCCTTTCAGCGGCGACCGGGTCCGCGCGGAGCGGAGTGGTTCCGCGCGGCGGGCCGCTCTGAGATTCGCGGTTCTCAATCTCGTCAGCACGATGTTCCCGAAAGCGCATACGCGGGTGCAACGCGCGGATGCCGGTCCCGTGCCTTCCATCCAAAGCCAAGCATCAAGCCACTATTTCATTGTCGGACTGTCGGTTGTCCTACTTGAGCTTTGGGCCTGTAGCGCCTGTCGAAAGGATGGGTGTGCCGGCCAGAACACTGGCTGGATCCGGCCGGTTCAGGCAGCGGGAGCAGGCAGCGGGAGCAGGCAGGAGGAGCAGGCAGGAGGAGCAGGCAGGAGGAGCAGGCAGGAGGAGCAGGCAGGAGGA
>CAZNJE010000032.1:48634-52416 GCA_964573295.1 uncultured bacterium
GCAAACAGCTAGAGCAAGCAGCTTGGGCAGGAAGCTGGTTCGGGAAGCCTCGCGGCCACGGGTGGCCGCGAGGGCTATATCCGGCTAGGTACCCGAGAACTGAAGTCTATGAAACCGAATGCTGGGACAGACGATATCGGACATGGTGAAGGCATCGCTGCCGGCTTCGGCCAGTTGGTGCCAGGTGTCGAGGTGATTGCCCGACAGGTTCATGCCCGATACGGGATGGATCCGGCGCCCGTTTTCGATCCAGTGGCCCTCGATACCGATCGAGTAGTCTCCAGTGGTGGGATTCGAGTTGCCGCCGACGAAACCGGTGATCAGGATCCCGGTACCCATCGCCTGCAGCAACTGGTCCAGATTCCGCGTTCCGGGGGTGAGGATCAGGTTGCTGCGAATGCCGGTCGTGGGATCCATGCCCAGTTTGCTGGCGTAGTAGGTATCCAGGAAGTAGTTCTTCAGCACCCCCGCCTCTATGACCGGCATTCGCTTGCGCGCCATGCCCTCATCGTCGTAGCGGCTCGACCCTAGCCCACCGTAGAGATGGGGTTCGTCGGTGAGTGTGAAGTTCTTGCTCGTGACCTCTTCACCCAGCTTGCCGGCCAGGAATGACTGCTGCTGCTGGATGGCGCTGCCGTTCATAGGCTGCAACAGCCCCTGCAGGGCGCGTTCCACATAGCGGTTCTCGATCACGCAGGCGTATTCGCCCGTGGCTCGGGGTCGAGCGCCCACCTTGGCAAGCGCGAGCTCGAGGGCTTCTGGTCCCAGCACCTCGGGAGAGGCTTGCTTTGCGCGAAACAGCGCGACATCGTACGAGAATCCCCGCTGCTTCCGGTCGCCCTCGTCCTTGACCGAGGCGTCGACGTACATCGTGAAGCTCGTTCCCTGATTGCGGCCTTCCATGCCGTTGGAGGTGGCGATCACGGTCTCGTAGACGTTGTCCGATACGGAGCTCTTGACCGAGACCAGCTTCTCTCCTTCCGGCGCTGAACGGGTGGATTCCTCCAAGTCAGCAGCCAGGCGCCGGCGTTCGGTGCCTGTCAGGCTGGCCGAGCCTTCGGGATCGTACTGGCCCAGGTCTCCGGTGAAGGCACCCTGATATCTCTCCGGATCCGGCAGCTTGCGGTGCGGGTCCTCGGCCAGGAGCCGGGTGCTGGCAACGGTCTCGTCCAGGAAGTTCTCGATGGCCTCCGGCCTCAAGTCGCTGGTTGAGTTGGCCGAGTAGCGCCCGTCGACGAAGAGTGTGATGCCCAGTCCCATGGTCGTGGACTCACGCAGGCGTTCGAGCTCGCCGTCGCGCCATTCGATACGGCTGTTGCGATTCCGGCCCAGGCTCGCGCGCACGCCCTGGGCGCCCCGGGCTTGTGCGCTGCGAATGACCGTGTGGACCCGATCCATCAGTTCCTGGCTCATGCGTTCCTCCCCCCGACCGAAATGCCGCCCGCCCGCACGGTCGGCAGCCCAAAGCCAACCGGCACGAATTGACCGTCTTTGCCACAGTTGCCACCACCGGAGTAGAACGACTTGTCGTTACCGACCATGTCGATGCTCTCCAGCACGGTTGGGCCGTTGCCGATCAGGTTGGCGTCTTTGATCATGCTCGTCAGCTTGCCGTTTTCGATCATCCGGCCCTGGCGCAAATAGAAGGTGAAATCCCCGGCGCCGATGCGGACCTCGCCGTTGTTGAACTGCTCGGCGTAAACGCCTTTGTCGATCGAGGCGATGATCTCTTCCTTCGTGTGCGGGCCGCTTTCCATGTACGTGTTGCGCATTCGCGGATTGGGGGGATAGCGGAAGGACTGTCGGCGTCCGGACCCGGTGGAATCGACGCCGTAGTGCTTCGCGGAGATCCGGTCATGCAGGTACGAGCGCAGGATGCCGTCTTCGACCAGCACCGTGCGTTGGCCTATGGCGCCTTCGTCATCGATGTTGATCGAACCGCGCAGACGATCGTTCGTGCCATCGTCTACGATGGTGACCTCGCTCTTGGCGACCCGCTTCCCAATCATGTCGGAGTAAATGGAGGTACCTTTCCGGTTGAAGTCGGCCTCCATCCCGTGCCCGATGGCTTCGTGCAGGAGAATGCCCGAGGTGCCTGCCGCGAGGACGACGGGGATCTCGCCCACCGGGGGCGGAACCGCGGAGAACATCTCCAACACATCGGCACCCACGGCTCGGCTCATGCCGTCCAAGCGATCCGGAGTGAAGTAGGGAAGTCCATCCCGGGAGGAGATGCCATCGTTGGCCGATTCGACCCGATTGCCGTCAGCGGCGACGCAGTTCAGGTACATGATGGCCATGGGCTGATCGTCTTCGACCAGGAGTCCTTCGGAATTGGCGATCAGGATTCGTGACGTTTCGTCACCCATGAAGACCGTCACGCGGACGATGCGGTCGTCCACGCTGCGGACCACATCATTGACCCGCGTGATGAGCGGCAGCTTCCGGTCGGTGCCCACATCACACCAGGGAACGTCCAATGGATAGCGATTCACGACGTTGGCGACAGCCAGGGGTTCCGGGCGAGCCAGCACCGAGGTGTCGGCCACTGCGGCCGCGGTCTCGGCCGCGCTCATCAGGGCTTCCTCGGACAAGTCCTCGCAATAAGCGAATCCGGTGGCGTCGCCTTTCAGAACCCGGATGCCGGCTCCTAGATCGACCTGACTGAAGGCTCGGTTGACCTCGCCATCCTGCATGCCGGTCCAATGCGAGATCTTGTGCTGAAGGAAGACTTCGCTGAAGTGCCCGCCCCGCGACAGCCCCTTCTCAAGGACGTGCCGCAAGATGCGGTCGGTGACGCCAAAGCGATCGAAGTAGGTTTGATGCGCGCCGGGAGCGGCGCCGCAGCCTGTTCCCCAGACCGGTAAGGAGGATGCCGCCGCCATGGCCGCACCCGCTCCGGTCAGCGCGAGGAAATCGCGCCGGTTCATCACAAGCCTCATGCTGCTTCCTCCTTGGGGGACCGATGATGTGGACAATCGAAGGGTCATACGCGGTGAAGACCGATAGGTTGCTCGTGTAAGCGGCCGCGAGCCCGGTGCTGGTCCTCCCGCGTTGTGTGCCCCTGTGCGCCGGTTGGGAGGTGGTTCTCCCTGCTTGCGTGCCCGGAGGCGGACCCGTACCGTAGCGGCATGACACCAGAACTCGCAGATTCAAGCCGGCATAGGGATTGGCGCACCAAGCCCACCGACCGGTTCATCCTGAAGTGGCTGAAGCTCTATCTGGCCGCGCCCCTCTCACCAGGCCTCGCGCGTCTGGCATGGTTGCGACCCTGGATGCTCACGGTATCCTCCGCGACCCTGGGTGTGCTAGCCGGCGTTCTGCTGGCCTGCCGATTGGGACCGCACGCCGCGGCGCTGGCCCTGATCGCGCAGTTGCTCGATGGTGCCGACGGTCAAGTGGCGCGCCTGACAGGCCGCGTCACGCGAGAGGGTGCCTTCTGGGACTCGGTCCTGGACCGCTATGTCGATGGCGCGATGGTGCTGGGCCATTGCCTCTACCTGTGGCCCGCGGTGGCACGGATGTCGTTGGGAGATCCTCTGACTCGGGAAACCGTCAGCGCGGGCATGGTTGCCGATTCCATGATGGTCAGTGGGCCTGTGGATGCCCTCAGTTACAGCCTCGGGAGCGCTGGTCCGGTGCTGCTGGCGGTTCTCGGGGGATCGGCCTTGATCGGCAGCAATCTCATCAGCTATGGAACGGCCCGAGCGAATAGCCTGGGTCTCGACTTCAACGCTAACCAGAACGGACCCGCCCTTGCTCTTGAGAATGAACCCATTTGT
>CAZNJE010000033.1:0-51379 GCA_964573295.1 uncultured bacterium
GCGGATAGAGGAAGATATCCTTGACCGGCACGCGCAGGGTGGCATGCACATCATTATGGGACAGATCGACCGAGGTGATCGGTGGCAGATCGTTCGGAAGAACGGCCTGTAGGTAGCGCTCCACGCACGAAGGCAAGCTTCCCGGTGAAGAGAATCCCGATCTTGGCGTGATGGTCACGTCCGCTCGTGACTCGACGAGCCGCCGAATGCGGGCGGTTTCCGATCTCCAGCGGGTGATCGCGAAACGCGTCCGCACGGTGAACAACAAGAGGACCACGATGATGAGTAAGCCTAGAGTTCCCATCCAGAACGGCATGGTTGTTTTCTAGCACAGGGACGGGTTCGCGCAACAGATCAATGCTCATGAGACCATGCCCTTCACGCAGCGGGAGAATCGCCCGGGGAGAAATGTTGCGGGAGAAGCATCCCGGGAGAAGCATCTCGGGCGAAGCGCCGCGGGAGAACCACCCGAGGAGAAGTACCCCGGGAGAACTCGGTGGGGGCGTTTTAGAGGAGGCCCAAAAGCGATCCAGTCCGAGGTTCGCATCTCTGCGCATCTCTGCCGAGCGCCGGCGGCCAGCGCACAGGCGAGGACTCCTGAGTTGACACTTCGGGACCCGCCGCCTAGCATGATGTCCAAATCTCTAACGAGAATCGAGTTACGCAGACCGATCCAACGAAGGAACCGCGCCGGTCGATGGCCGGCCCACAGCTGCACCGGTCGATCGGCGTCAGTCGATCAGCGCCGGCGGCATCCGGTGATGCGCGGACCGGCGACAAAGGGGGATTCGTGTCAGCAGATTTTCATGCTGGGACCAGCGCTGGCGAACACGCGGCGAGCCATGGGGAGACCGGCCGCGGCGTGGGCACCCACCCCGCCAGCGATCCGACCGATCTCTTCCACAAGGCCTACACCTACACCCGCGCCGACGAGGTTCGCGCCGCGGGGCTCTATCCTTACTTCATCCCCATCGAGGGCTCCGAGGGCACCGTAGTCACGATCGCGGGGAAGCCGAAAATCATGCTTGGGTCGAACAACTACCTGGGTCTGACCCACGATCCCCGCGTGATCGCTTATGCAGAGGAGGTCGCCCACAAATACGGCACTGGATGCACCGGCAGCCGTCTGCTCAACGGCACATTGGACCTGCACCTGAAGCTGGAGGAGAGCCTGGCCGATCTGGTCGGCAAGGAGGCCGCGCTGGTCTTCTCGACCGGCTACTTCGTCAATCTGGGGACGATCTCCACGCTGATGGGCCGCAAGGACACGGTCATCATCGACAAGCTCGACCATGCCAGTATCGTCGACGGATGCCGTCTGGCGCAGGGCGAGACCCTCCGCTACCGCCACAACGACATGGCGGACCTCGAGCGGCAGCTCAGGAAGATCGAGCACAGTCCGGGCGGGCGGCTCGTGGTGGTCGATGGCATTTTCAGTATGGAAGGCGACATCTCCAACCTGCCCGAGATACTGCCGCTGGCAAAGAAGTACGGCGCCCGCGTGATGGTCGACGAGGCCCACTCGGTGGGCGTGCTGGGTCCCAACGGGGCCGGAGCCGCCGAACACTTCGGCTTGACCGACCAGGTGGATCTCATCATGGGCACCTTCAGCAAGTCGTTCGCCTCGATCGGCGGTTTCGTGGCCGGCGAGGAAAGGGTGCTCGACTACGTCAAGGTCAACTCGCGTCCCTTCATCTTTTCTGCTGCCATAGCGCCCTACGCGGTGGCGACCGTGCAGAAGTGCGTGGAGATCCTGCGAATCGAGCCGGAGCGACGTGAGCGGCTGTGGAAGAACGCCGACTACCTCAAGGAGGGTATCCAGGCCCTGGGATTCGACACGGGACCTTGTGATAGCCCGGTCATCCCGGTGATCGTGGGCGAAGTCCTCCCCTGCTTCGCCTTCTGGAAGGACCTGCTCGAGGAGGGGGTCTTCACGAATCCGGTCATCGCGCCCGCGGTACCGGAGAACAGTTCGCGGATCCGGACGAGCGTGATGGCTACCCACACGGAGGACCTGCTCTCCCGAGCGCTGGAGATCTTCAAGAAAGTCGGCAAGAAACACGGTCTGATCTAAGGAGCGGATCATCCGTTGCGGAGGTCGCGCTAGGGGGCGCGGCCCTGGCATAGCTATCTCAGTGGCCCTGCCGTCGTGAACAGCGGGCCCGGCGCAGGGCCACAGAGCTGGCCTGCACGGTTCCACGAATCTCGGATTCCGAAGGAGGAGGCAACGGAGTGTCTCTGAGTGTCGATCGCGTTGAAGGGTGCCGCGACCTGAATCGGTTCGTCAAGCTGCCCTGGAAGATCTATCGCGGGGATCCCAACTGGGTGCCGCCGCTGATCGGCGATATGAAGAAGACGCTCACGAAGCATCCCTTCCTGGAGCATGCCTACGTCGAGTACTACCTGGCACGACGCCACGGGGAGGTCGTGGGGCGCATCGCCTTCATCCTCAATCACCTGCACAACGAGGTCCACGACGAGGAAAGTGGGTTCTTCGGCTTCTTCGAGGTCATGCCCGACGATGACGAGGCCGCGCGGGCGCTCTTGCTCCAGGTGCAGGAATGCGCGCGTCGCGCGGGCCTGTTCACGATCCGGGGACCCGCGAACTTCAGCAGCAACGAGGAGTGGGGCCTTCTGGTCGACGGGTTCGATCTTCCTCCGTCGGTGATGATGACCTATAACCCGCCCCAGTACGTGGAGCACATCGAGCGCATCGGCTTCGAGAAGGCCAAGGACCTCTTGGCCTACTACCTCGACAATCCCGAACCGCCCGAACGCGTGGTCCAGGTCGCCGAGCGCCTGGCCGCTCGCCAGGGCGTCACGGTCCGGCCGTTGAACATGAAGAACTTCCGCAATGAGGTGAACCTCGTGCGGGAGGTCTATAACCAGGCCTGGGAGAAGAACTGGGGTTTCGTGCCGATGACCGAGGCCGAGATCGAGCACATGGCCAAGGAGCTCAAGCCGATCGTCAAACCGGACCTGGTGCTCCTTGCGGAGAAAGACGGCAAGCCGGTGGGGTTCGCGCTTGCCCTGCCCGAATACAATCGGGCCCTCAGGCACGCCAACGGACGGCTGTTCCCGTTTGGCCTGCTGAAGATCCTGTGGCACGCGCGCAAAATCGATATGCTGCGCGTGCTCACGCTGGGGCTTGTTGAAGAGTACCGGCGGACGGGTATCGATCAGCTCATGTACTTGCGCCTATTTGAAGCGGGACGGAAGCTGGGCATCGTGCGCGGCGAGTTCTCCTGGATCCTGGAAGAGAATCGCGCCATGCGCCAAGCCCTGGAGAAGATCGGCTGCCGGTTGCAGAAGACCTACCGGATCTACGAGAAACGGATTCTATAGCGGATTCGATAGCGGAACACATGACGACGAAGGCTGACACATTGGTCACCGGCGCCACTGGATTCGCCGGATCGCACATGGTCGACTACCTCCTCGCCGCCGGCCGTCGCGTCCGCGTGCTCGTGCGCCGCACGAGCAACCTGCGTTTCGTCCCGGCCGGCCGGGTCGAGATGGTGACTGCCGATCTGCGCGATCCCGAGTCGCTGCGCACGTTGGTCGACGGCATCCGTGATGTGTACCACTTCGGCGGGCTGACCCGCGCGCGCTCGGGCGAAGCATACTTCCGCGTCAATTGCGAGGGCACCGCGCGTCTGGCCTCGGCGTGGCTGGAAGAGAACCGTGACGCCCGGCGCTTCGTCTTCATCAGCAGCCTGGCGGCCAGTGGGCCCGCGCCCGATGCCGCCCACCCCCGCCTCGAGACCGATCGACCCGCTCCCCTGAGCGCCTACGGCGAGAGCAAGCTCGCAGCCGAAACCTACCTGGCCGAGACCATCGCCAGCCGCGTGCAGGTGCTCATGTTGCGCCCGCCGGCGGTCTACGGCCCCCGCGATGAGGCCACTCTCACGTTGTTTCGCTGGATTCGCCGCGGGATCCTGCCGCTGCCCGGACCCCGCGTTGGTCGCCTTAGCCTGGCCTTCGGCCCGGAGCTGGCCCGGGCCGCCTACGAACTGGCGGAAGATGGCGCCAGTGGTGTGTTTCATATAAGTGATGGCGAATATTACAGTTGGGAAGAGGTTGGCCTCGCTATCGCCGACGTCCTGGGGCGCCAAGTCACGCGGGTGCCGGTGGCGAGCTGGGTCGTGCGCTTCGCCGGAGAGCTTGGGGAATGGGCGGGGCGGCTCACCGGGGTCCTCCCGGTCATCAATCGGGAGAAGGTGGACGACATCCGGCAGCCCTTTTGGACATGTTCCCTTCAGAAGGCACGCAACCAAGGATTCGAGCCGCGCGTTTTGATGAAAGATGGTATGGTTCGGACCGTGCGATGGTATCGAACGGCTGGTTGGCTCTGACAGCGCCACCAGTAGAGGGGCGCAGCTCGAGGGCACTCGGATCACCCTCGTAGGAATCTGATCAGCTGGAGGAAGGCTTGTCGCTCGCACCCGCCGGACATCCCGATGACCGTGGCTACCTGCCCGTCGACATCGTCATCATGGGGTACCTGACACTGACCGGCCTCTTGCTGGTGATCTCTCCGCACACGCTGCCCGGCAAGATGGCCTACACGACGATCCACTTCACGCTGCTGGCGGTCATCGCCCTGTTCCGCTTCCTGCCGCGCACCACCGGTCCGACCAGCCTGGTCATGGTGCGCCACTGGTATCCGATCGCGTGCCTGCCTCTGTTCTACACATCGCTGCGACTCCTCAACCGCATGGTGACGACCGAGTTCTACGACAATCGCATCGTTGCTTTGGAGAATGCGATCTTCGGCTACCACCCCAGCCAAGAGCTCTACCGCCTCGTGCCGAGCCGGTTGCTCTCGGAGTTCGCCCACTTCTCCTATCTGTTCTATCTGGTGCTTATTCCGCTTGTGGCCCTGCTTGTGTTCTCGCGCTTTCGTTTTCCAGCGCTGGCCGAGTACACGTTCAGCATGTCTCTGACCTTCTTTGCCTGCTACACGATCTTCATTCTCTTTCCCGTCGTGGGACCCTATCACTACTTCGGTGCCATCGACCCGGCCAGCAAACCGGGCGTCGTTTGCCATCTGGTGGACCGGATCCTCGAGGGCGGGTCGTCCTTGGGAACCGCATTCCCCTCTTCGCACGTGGCGGCGGCGTTCTGTATCTGGGGTGTGAGCCGCCCGTATCTGGGTCGGCTGAGCTGGGCGGTGCTCGCGATCGCGGTGGGTATCCTGGTTGGGACCGTCTACGGGGGCTTCCATTACGCAGTGGATTCGCTCGCCGGCCTGCCGATCGGCCTCGCCGGCGGACTCCTGGGGCCGCGGCTCCATCGCGTGCTGGGGCGGCGCCTGGGCTACATCGATCAGCCCGGCAGCGCTACCGGGACGGGAGCAACCAACGCCCTGGGGCGGCGCGACGTGGCCGCTCAGGTGGCTGCCGGCGGAGATTCGTAGACGGAGGCGGCCGGGGCAGCGATGCGAGAATCCGATCCCAAGGCGTCCGCCCATCGAAGCTTCCCAAGAGAACACCACCTGGCAGTTCCCGGGGCCGATTTGGCCTACCATCTGGAACCGGACCTGCAGGGCGGCGCTCACGCGGTCGCTGCCTCCGGGCTCCGCGCGATATTCATGCACGGCTTCACTCGAACGGGCCTCGACCAGTGGGGGCCGGAGCAGACGGCATTCCTGCGCGGGGCGTTCCCCGATGCCCGGCTGCTGATCCCCGACATGCGCGGCCATGGCGGATCGCGTCGCCGGATGCCCGCGGCGGAGGATGCGCCGGGTGTGCCGCACCCCCAGATCGGGCGCGATCTGGAAGCCGTGGTCGAGCACGTGGGGTTCGCACCGGCGCACTTCATCGGTTTCAGTTCGGGCGGCATCGGCATGCTTTACCTGGCGCTTCGCCGGCCGGAGCTGTTTTGCAGCCTGACGCTGATCTCGACCAGTTACATCATGACCGAGGCCGCCGCCGGTGAAGTATGCCGAATGCGGGGCAGCCGCGACGAAACATGGTACAGCGAGATGGTGGCCGAGCTCGACGCACTGCACGAGCGTGGCCAGGGACCCGGCCACGGCGAGCGGGTGCTCGACATGTGGGTGGACTGCACGCGGCCGCCGTTGGATCCCGATCTCGCGCTCACCGACCTCGCGAGCATCGGTTTTCCGGTTCTCATCGTTCACGGTGACCGGGACCGCTTCTTTCCCGTGGATTTGGCCGTCGACATGCACCGCACACTGGCCAACTCGCGGTTGTGCGTGTTGCCCGATTGTGGCCACTTCATCCGCGCCACCGAACTGCGGCAGATGATGGAGACGGCGATCACCAGCTTCCTTCGGGCATGCACTCGTTAGATCGGCCCCCGTGGTGGCAGCATCTCCTTGAGCGGGCAATTGTCGCAGCGGGGGGCCGGCCGGCAGTAGTCCTTGCCGATGATCACGATCTGGGCGTGGAAGTCGTTGTACAGCTCGGGGTCGGCCGGCAGCCTGGCTTCGAAGAAAGCACGCATCGCTTCGTAGTCACAGCCGCGGCCGATCCAGCCGTGACGCACGAGGATCCGCTTCGTATAGGCATCGACGACGAAGACCGGCCGATCGAAGGCGTAGAGGAGAATACTGTCGGCGGTTTCGGGACCGATCCCCCAGATGGCCAGCAGTTGTTGCCGGAGCGTTTCGGTGGGTGTTCGCGCCATCGCCGACAAGCTGCCGTGGTGGGTACGATCCAGGTAGGCGAGGAACGCTTTCAGCTTGCGGGCCTTCTGTCGGAAGTAGCGCGAGGGTCGAACGGCCCGCTCGAGCGCGTCCACATCCACGAGGCGAAGTCCCCGTAGCGAGAGCATCCGGGCGTCCTTCAGCGCAGCGATGGCCTGTTCGACATTCCGCCAGGACGTGTTCTGTGTGAGGATGGCCCCGACGATGATCTCGAGCTGCGTTTCTCCGGGCCACCATCCCAAGTGGCCGTGGGCCTCGTAGAGCCGCTGGTAGACCGTTTCGAGCCGCTTCATGTCCAGGAGGATCCTCCCGGGGTTGCGAGCAAGACTTGCCTCAAGTAGTTGTTCCTATCGCAACTTGCGCCCGTAAGGCGGACGGCAGTGGCCTCCTTCGGCCGCAGAATGGAGCGGATGGCATTGTTGAAGGGCCTTGACGCTCCCCGCGACCGCCTCCAAGATCAAGGCCTGCGGTAACATCCTATCAGATAAGCGGTTCAGAGTCTGGCGCGATCGGACGACACATGGAAAGGAGCCCACGGGAAAGACGATGGACGGAAGAGGAGGCCGCAGCGTGCGTACCCATTTGAGCACCGGCGAGCTGCGCGGGCAGCGTATGCAGGATTTGTTGCTCAAGCCCTGGGTATGGATCGCCGCCGCGATCCTCATCGGCCTAGCCATCGCTGGGCAGTACACGGTCGTCAACATCCGTCTGATCAAGCTGCTCGTGGGGGTGGCGTTCGTGGTTGTGGTCGTTCGTTTCCCCACGTACGTGAGCCTCGGGGTCTTCTTCATCCTCTATACAACCCCGACCGCGATCTTCCTGGGCAACACGAACTTTCTCTTCATCACGGTCATGGCGATCGCATGGCTCGTCAAGTTCGCGATGCGCATCGAACCAGGGCCGCGCCGGACAGCCCTTGATTGGGCCATTCTGGCCTACGTTATCGTCCACCTGATATCGTGCGCGAATATTCGCACCGTGGAGCAGCTCACCGGAACACTGGACAAACTGCGCCATCTCATCTGGCCCATCATCCTCTACTACTTGATCGTCTTTCTCGGCCGGTCACGCCAGAAACTGATGTTTCTGGCCCAAATGCTGACCGCGAGTATGCTGTGGGTTTGCTTCACGGGTTTCATGGAACGGTTCTTCCCGGGGGTGCACTACCTGCCCGACTGGTACCTCTCGGTGCTTTGGGCGCAAGGCCTGTTCGCCGAGAACGTGGTGCGCGTGGGGGGGATCTTCCGAGCGCACGCGCTGCTCTCCGACTCAGCGGCCGTGGTGGCGATCATGCAGGCCTATCTTGCCCTCCACTTTCGTCATCGTCCCTGGCTGCGCGCCTACCACTGGTTCGTCTTGGTCGTCTGCGTCTACACGATCTCGTTGTCGGGCAATCGGGGTGGTCTGATCCTGCTGCTCTTCGGCGGCCTCTATTTCCTGGTTGTCTTCGCTCGTGAGATCAGCTGGAAGCGGGCCTTTGTGGCGCTTCTCGTTCTGGCGGTGATTCTCCAGTTCGGTGAGATGACCCTTGCTGGCTTCGAAGGGGATCCCACGTTGCTGGTGCGGATGGTCGAGACCCGAGTCGACCGCGGCGTGCCGGATACCCGCAAGTTGGTCTGGTCCTATGTGTGGGATCGGATCCAGGAACGGCCCATCATCGGCCATGGCCCCTACTACAACATTCTCGAAGAACGCCTGGGGGGCAGGGGCATGTGGCCTCACAACGCGTATCTCTTCTACGTCTTTACGATCGGGTTCTTGGGATTGCCCACCTTTCTATTCCTCTGCTGGAAGGTGATCAAGCGAACCTATAGCGGATGGAGGCTGCGCGTCGGCGAGATATCCTTCGCCCGAGGCATGGCCGCGGTTTTCCACGTAGGTATCCTCCAGTTCTTGCTAGGTCAGATGAGAACCGATCACCAGCGGGCGGACGTGTTCGTCTACTTCATGTGGATTCTGTTCGGACTTGGCGTTCTGGCGCGAGATCTGGCCGACCGAGATGAACGCGAGCGGCCGGCCATCGAGATTCAGACTCCGATGGTCACACCCTCGGTCCTGCCGCTGGAATCCCAATCGCGCGAGGTCTCCCGGTAGACAAAAAGGCCCATCGTTCGAAGTACTCGGCGGATCTGCCATGACGGCCGGCTTGCAGCGACAGCAGGCTGGCGTCCGACGGCATGCGACGGCCGGTCCGCGGCCATGGCAGGCCCGCCTACGGCTCCAATCGCAACAGCGCCTGCCGGGCCGAGGCATTCCCCACCCGAGCTTCGAGGTAGTAGACGCCTGCCGGCGCCGGCGATCCACCCGGTAGGCGGCCATCCCACTCGGCCGTGTAGACACCGGCGTGCCCCGGTGCGGGAGCCGTCGCGGGCCCCGGGGCGCTGCCGGCGGCCACGCGACGTCCGGTGGGGTCGTAGATATGCCACTGCATCGATCCCCACTGTGTCGGTTCCGATGGCAGCGGTCCCCACGGCATCGCCCCGGCCGGCAGCGTTGCTCCCGCCGCTGCGCTCATGCTCAGGCGGATTCGAACGTGATCGCGGAACGGGTTGGGAGCGGTCATGATTTCGATGTGAGGCCGAGACGTTGAGGGATCTTCGGCATGGGGGTCGAGCTCGACCGAGGAGGCTTCCGGCGTCACGAATTCCCAAGTCTCGCGGGAGAGACGCGTCAGTCCCGCGTTGTCCTCGGCCTGCACTTCCCACCGATAGGCAGTGAGCGGGGCAAGTGGGAAGGCGAGCGTGACGGAGGTATCGGTGCCGGCCTCCACGAGAAACTCATTCTGCGGATCGCCGGCCTCGAAGATGCGCACGCTGTAGGCGAGCGGATCGGGCGAGTCGGGATCCGCGCTCGAGTGCCAGGTGAAGGTTGGCCTGCGGGACTGGGCCTCGGTGCCGTCGGGCGGTGAAATGAGCGAGTAGGGCAGAGGATAGGTGAGTGGTGTCCAGCCGAGGGCCGCTTCGGCATCGATACGGCCCCAGCCATGCTGGTTGTCCGGCTGACCGGCGCGGTCGGCGGTCTCGACGAGCGCTTGGCGAAGTTCCATGTTCGACCATTCGGGATGCGCTTCGAAGAGAAGGGCCGCGGCGCCGCCCACCAGTGGCGTGGAGAGAGACGTGCCGCTCGCGTAGCCGTAGGTGCCCGTCTCGTCCGCCGATGCCCAGTAGGTGTCCACGCCGCGGGCCAGCACCTCCGGTTTGGTGCGGCCGTCATAGGTCGGGCCGCAGGCGGAGAAGTAGGCGATCACGCCTAGGCTATCGACCGCACCGACCGCCACCATGCTGTCGGCATCGGCGGGGGTGCCGAGGCTGCCTTCGTAGCAGCCGTAGTTGCCCTGGGAATTGACGCATAGGATCCCGCGTCCGGCGGCGATATCGATCGCCCGGGTGATGACGGCCGTGTCGCCGTCCTTGTCCTCGTACTCGTAGCAGAACTCGTCGTCGAAGCAGACGTAGTTCAAGCTCGCGCTGGTGACCCGCACGCCGAGCTGGTCGGCCCACTCGAGCGCCGCTACGTAGAAGTCCTCTTCCGCACGGGTCTCCGATCGAATGTCCTCGGTCTTCGACAGCACGAAGGAGGCGCCGTAGCCGGGTCCGATCAGGTGTCCCGGCGCGTAGCCGCCGGCCGTGCCCCAACAGCCTGTGCCGTGATTGTGCTGGCTCTCGTGATCCTCTTCCTCGTTCTGCACGATGGGATCTCCGAAGACGAAGTCCCAGGTGTCGACGATATCGGTGGCCGCGAATGCGTCGTGATCCAGACGGAAGCCGGTGTCGATCATCATCATGCGCACGCGGTTGCCGGAGAAGCCGAGGGCATGCACCGGCACAACGGCGATTTCCTCGAGCTGGTGGACCGAGGGCCCGTAGTCGAGCGCGCCGTAGGCAAGCTCACCGGTGCGGGGTAGCGCCGGCTCGGAGTGGTGGATCCGTGTGGTGTGCCCGAGTGGCCGGCCGGTTTCGTCGAAAGCGGGTCCAATCGATGCGTGGTGGGCTTGCGCGACGGGGCGGATTTCACGAACGAAGGGCAGGCGGGCCACTTGCTCCCGTGCGGCATCATCGAGTTCGGCACTCACCGCGTTGAGCCAGCGGCTCTCGTGGCGGATCAGCGCCCACCGCTCCAGGGCCTCGACATAGGGGCGCCAGAGCGGCAGATCATGGACATCCGGAGTGCGGTTCTCTCCCGCCGCACTCCGGCGCGCCCAGGTGCTGGCCGGCAAGCTCTCGGCGATCTCGAGCCAGGCCGCCGCACCGGGCTGCTCCGGTCCCTTGTCCACGAAAAAGACCCAGAAGGCGCCGGGCGCGGTGGGGGCAGATGCCGGATCCGTGGCGCGGGGGGACGCCAGATCTGTGGCAAGGGTCGATGCCAGGCCCGTGACACGGGCAGACGCCGGACCTGTGGCGGGGTTAGTCCCCGGGGCGTCGCGGAGGGACTGGGCAGAGCCAGGCAGCAGGGGGGCGCAAGCGAGAATGAGCCCTGTCAGGATCCAGAAGCCGCGCATGGTCGTAACTCCCATGAGTGAAGTCCATTATGTTGCCAGGCGGTTGTGCCGCGGAACGCACGGTAATCCGGCCGTGAAGACGGCCACCCCCATGCACCCACCATTGTACCATGTGATGTCCCATGTGAGGCGCTCCGCCACCTCGGTTCGCAGCGGTTCAGTTCGGTGCCGTTCACTTTGGGGCGGAACCAGGTCTGGCAAATCCATCCGAGAGGCCTCATTCTCAGAGGCGATGAGTACGACGAGACCACAAACTCCGTCGCGGCGGATTGGACGGGGGCGACGGCGGTGCGATCCGCGGCGAATCGCCTTCGCGACGCTGGCGGTGTTGTGCGTCCTCGGATCGGTGTGTGCCGCCCAGGCGCCTGCACGCGGGCCGGTGAGCTTCGATTCGGAGATCATCCGGCTCTTCGTCGAACCCGACACGCTGGAGGTGGAAGGGATCTACCTGCTGCTCTGTGATCCGGAGCGGATCGATCAGGTCACCCTCTTCTATCCCTATCCGGACCGCGAGTACCTGGGAGAAGCGCATACGGTCTTGCTGGAAGCCCGGCCGCCCGGCGGGCAATGGCGGGAGCTACGCTTTGCCGAGTACTCCGGCCGCCGGAGCCTCCCGTCCGGGGATATCCTGGGCGGCGCGCGCTGGTGGGTGCCATTGACCCTGGGCGACAGCCTGGAGGTACGAACCGTTTACCGCCAGGCCTTGCGCGATAGCTGCGCGACCTACATCGTCCGCACGACCAGCGCATGGGGCCGGCCGCTCGAGAACGCCCGGTTTGAAATCCATTTCCCCCAATCGTATGTTCCCGTGGAGTTTAGCTTTCCGTTCCGGCAGGTGCAGGCCCCGGAAGGAACTTATTATCTTTACGAGGCGTCCAAGTTTATGCCCTCCCGCGATATCGATGTATGCTGGCGATCCGGTGAAGGCCGCGAATGATGGCCGGCGGCGGGATGACGGAGATGATCTCTCGGAAGAGTTCTTAGACGGTCTCACGGATGGTCTTCGAGATGACCCCGGGGATGACTGCACCCCGGGGATAACTACAACGAAAGGGTGAGTTGATGGCACGTGTGTATGGATGGTTTGCACTGGGTCTGGTGAGCCTGCTCGTTGCCCCGGCCGCTCTTGCCGAGGGGGTCGAATGGCAGGATCTCTCGCTGTCCGAAGCCCTCGATAAGGCGCGGGAGCAGAACACGATCGTAATGATCGATGTCTATGCGGGCCATTGCCACCAGTGCGGCGACATGGACGAGCAGCTCTGGGAACAGCAAGACGGTGCGGACCTGGCCGAGGGCGTGATTCCCATCAAAGTGGCCACAGACAATCCGTCCGGCTACGAAGTGCAGCGCCGCTACCCGGTGCTGGGGCTTCCGCTCGTCATCTTCGTGGACGCCGACGGCGAGGAGATCGACCGCATCGTGGGGTATACCAATCACGAGGCGTTTCTCGAAGAAGCCCGCATGATCAAGAACGGCACCGATCTGTTGCCCGAGATGGAGGCCCAGCTCGAATCGAATCCCTCGGTGTCCTCGATGGTCGAGGTCTTGCAGAAGTACCTGTATCGCAAGCGCGAGGCCGACGCCGAAGCGTTGCTGGAGCGAATCATCGCCGCCGATTCGCAGGGGCTCAAGGCCACAACGGCGCTCACCCACATGGCCAAGTACTATGATTACTTCCGGCGTGACCAGCTCAAGTCCCAGTCCTACTACGTTCGCACGCTCAAGACCTATCCCGGGTCGAGCGGCGTGGCGAGCGCCTTGCGGGCCACGCTCAACTTCGCCCGCGGGAACGGCGCGACCGATGACTGGATCGAGTTCGTCTGCTCCTTGACCGACGCGAACCCCGATGCGTCCCGGCTGAACCTGTACGTGGCGCGCTTCGCCAACCAATACGGACTTCGTGGGGAGTGTCTGGCGCGCGCGGCCCGCAACGCCAAGGCTTCCGGCATGCCGGGGTCGGCGACGATGGACTCGATCGCGGTGATTCTGGAGGGTGGCCGCTGAGCGCGAGCAGTCCCTGCGAGGACGACTTGGCTCCGATACGAGCCGATCAACCTCCATCGCCGAGATGGTCGATCAGGATCCGCAGCCCGATCCCGATCAACAGCAGGCCACCAAGGATCTCCATGCGGGGGCCGATTCCGGCGCGCAGGCGGTGCCCCAACCCTGCACCCGCGATCGAGAGCGCCATCGTGACCACGCCGATGACGATGCAGGGGTAGAGGATGCCGACATCGAGCAGGGCCAGACTGAGGCCCACGGCGAAAGCATCGATACTGGTGGCGACCGACAGCATGATGAGCGAGCTGCCCCGCGAGGGGTCGCAGGAGACGACCCCATCGGGCGAGAGCCCCGACCGGACCATGCGGATGCCGATGAAGGCCAGCAGGCCGAAGGCGATCCAGTGATCCACGGCAGTCATCCAGCCGGCCACCCCGCGACCCAGGAGCCAGCCGGCCAGCGGCATCACGGCTTGAAAGAGCCCGAAGTGAAACGAAAGCCGCAGGACCGACCGGGGACGGGACATGAACCCGGCTGAGCCGGCGCAGATCGAGACGGCGGTGGCGTCCAGGGCCAGCCCGACGGCGATCACCAAAACTTCGAGGGCAGACACGGGACTAGTCGCTCCTCCGTTTCGCCAAGCGCTCGGCCAGCCTCACGACCTCGTCGAAGTCGTCGAACTCCCAGTCCGTGTTGCGCGGTCGCCGCTGCGCGAGGTCGGGGTAGTTCGCCCGCAACAGGCCCAGGAAGAGCACGGTCTTCATGCCGGCGCCGCTAGCCCCCTCGTGTTCCCGGCTGCCCCCATCCCCCACATACAGGCATGCTTCGGGCCGCACGCCGAGACGCTGGGCGGCGCGGTGGTAGATCTCCAGATCGGGCTTCATGACGCCCTCGTGGCAGGACACCAGGTAGGCATCGAAGAGCGGGGCCAGCGGGGAATCCTCCCACGCCTCCACCTCGTCGAAGGCCGCGTTGCTGATGAGGCCGATCTTGAGACCGCCGGCGCGCATGCGGCCGATGCCCTCCAGGATCTGGGGTCGCACCTGCGTGAGCGCGGCGCGGAACCGGGCCGGCCGGCGTTGCACCGCATAGCGAATCTTCTCTTCGGGCAGGCCGGGATCGATGGCGTGCGCGATCAGGCGGACCGACTCGTAGGCGTCGCGCACGCTGCCCAGCGCATGGTGCGGCGATTCCTCGATCACCTTCTGCGCCCAGGTGGCGGCGTCGATGCCGAGCAGGTCGGGCGTGGATTGCCCCGGGGCCAGCATGCTCATGTCGATCAAGGTATGGAACAGATCGAAGATGACAGCCCGGATGGGGGTGGTGACAGCGGATGGACCTGGGCTCTGGGTCATGGCGTCTCCCCCGTGACGTTTGCCGTGTGGCACCGCCAGTATGGTGTGCCCCTCGGGCGTCGCGCCAGCATCGCGTCGACACGGCTCCGGCACTGCCCCGGCAAGGCTCCGGCACGGCTCTGGCACCTGCATCCTGCGGCAAATGAAGAGCCGATCTTAGGGATGCAGATCCGCATCCGTCAAGGTATGCTTGCAGCTCAAGGAGGATGTCATGGACAAGCTCGATCAGATCTTCGCTATGCAAAGAGACCTGAACCGTCACACCTTTGAGAAGAACCAACTGGTGGGGTTTGACGAAATTCCCGAGGACCGCACGCTACAGAACGAATGGCTGAGAAACTACGCGCTGGCGATGACACAGGAGATCGCCGAGCTGGTGGACTCGACCAATTGGAAGTGGTGGCGGACGAAGGTGGATCTCTACGACGAGCAGAACCTGAAGGTGGAGCTGGTCGACATCCTCCATTTCTGGGTGAGCGCCTGCCAGGTCATGGGGCTTTCAGCCGAAGACGTCTTCCGCATGTACACGCAGAAGAACAAGATCAATGCGGCTCGCCAAGACCGCGGCTACGTCACGAAGGACGAGACCGAGAACCGCACGATCGGCTGAGCCAGGATCCGGCGGCGACCTACTCCACCGTTACGCTCTTGGCCAGATTCTTCGGCTGGTCGATCGGGCACTTCCGCAGAAGCGCCGACTCGTAGGCGAACATCTGCACCGCCACCGTGGTCAGAAAGGGCGTCAGGATCTCGTCGGTCTGAGGCAGCACAATGGCCTGGTCGCAGAGGTCCTCCAGTCCATCGGCCGAACCGCTCGTGATCGTCAGCACGGGGCCGCTGCGCGCGCGGACTTCCTGCAGGTTGGTCAGGGTACGGTTATACAAAGAGTCGTGCGGTATCACGAAGACAGAGGTGAACGAGTCGCTGATGAGCGCGATCGGACCGTGTTTCATCTCGGCCGCCGAGTACCCCTCGGCGTGTACGTAAGCGATCTCCTTCAGCTTCAGCGCACCCTCCATGGCCACCGGGAAGGAATAGCCGCGCCCCATGAAGTAGAAATTCTCCGATGTCAGGAAGCGTTGCGCGGCCTCCTGGAACTGCTCACGAATCGCCAGGATCTGGCGGATCTTCTCGGGGAGTTGCTCCACTTCGTCGATGAGTTGCCGGCCGCGTGTGAAGGACAGATCGCGCATGCGGCCCACCAGAAGCGCGAAGAGGAAGTGGGCCATCATCGTGTTCAGCATCGTCTTGGTGGAGGCGACCGCGTACTCGAAGCCGGCATGAATGAAGATGCCGGCGCCGCATTCGCGCGCAATCGTGCTGGCCACGCGATTGACGATGCCCAGCACCTTGCCGCCCTTTCGTTGCACCTCGCGCAGCGCCATGATCGTGTCGGCGGTCTCGCCCGACTGGGAGATCGCGAAGAAGAGCATGTTGCGGTCGACGATCGGATTGCTGTAGCGGTACTCCGGTGCGTAGGCGGCCGAGGTCTCGATGCGCGCCAGGTCCTCGATCATCCGGGCGCCCACGCAGGCGGCGAGGTAGGATGTGCCGCAACCGAGAAGGCGAACGCGGTTGATTTCGAGAAAGTCGCGCGGTTCCATGCCCAGCCCGCCCAGTTTGGCGGTGCCGAAGTCGCGCTGAATGCGGCCGCGGAAGGCGTCCTCGAGGGCCTCGGGTTGCTCGCAGATCTCCTTGAGCATGAAGTGTGGGAAGTCACGCTTGTCGGCGACGGTGGGCGGCACGTCGAGGATGCTCCATGCGCTGTCGGCCAACGCACCCCCGGAAAGACGCTCGATCTGGTGGTCCTTGCCCGTCAAGACGGCCACGTCGCCGTCCTCCAGATAAACGACGCGGTCGGCGCGGCCGGCCATGGCCACGGTGTCGGAGGCCACGAAGGAACCGTCCTCGCCGATGCCTACGATCAGCGGCGATCCCTGCCGCGCGGCGACGATCTTGCCCTGCTCTCCGGTGGACATCACGGCGATGCCGTAGGTGCCCTCCACATGGCGCAGGGCCTCGCGGACACCATCTTCCAGGCAGCCGTTGGTATGTACAGCGATGAGGTGGGCAAGCACCTCGGTGTCGGTGTCGGAGAGGAAGACGTGACCCTTTCGCTCCAGATCGGCGCGCAGCTCCCGGTAGTTGTCGATCACGCCGTTGTGCACGACCGCGATGCGCTTCTCGCCGTCGAGATGGGGGTGGGCGTTGACATCGGTGGGGGGACCATGCGTGGCCCAGCGGGTGTGGGCGATGCCGGCGCGGGCTTCGATGTCATCGGGCAGCTCGTTCCAGAGGTCGTTGACCTTCCCGGCGCGCTTCCTCATCTTCAGTTTGCTGCGCACCTGCCAGACCAGTCCGGCCGAGTCGTAGCCACGGTATTCGAGGCGCTTCAAGCCCTCCATCAGTAGCGTGACCGGCACCTTCCTCGACGCCGTGAACCCAATGATCCCGCACATGACGCATGCCTCCCCTCCGGGGGCCTTCCCCCGTTCGCACCCGGCCGGGCGAGCCCCCTGTGGCCCAGGCCGTTCCCGGTTCACCGTGGATTACTAACCGTAGATCGCTCTTCGGATCTGCCTTTCCGTCAACGCTGGAGGTCGGATGAGAATCTCGGTGGCTTCTGCCTGCAAGATCGGGAAGATCTCCCGGTTTCGCAAGCCCTGGCTCTGCAACTCCGAATGCCGGGAGCGCAGCCAGTCGGCGAGCTGCTGCCCATACCAGGCATGGATCTCCGCCACAATCTTGGCCACGGTCGATTTCTCGAGACCGGTCACCGCGTGAAGGTGCTCGAGAAGGGTCTCATGAGATCGCATGGACCATCCTCCTGACAGAGAATATCGTGCCACTCCGGCGTTACTAGAACAATGTTCTTACCCGAATTCGGGCAGATTTGTTCGTTTCTTGACGTGGTTTGTCGCGTGGATGGCGAAATCAGCCTTCTCGAGTCAGAGACGGCTCTCTCTCGGATCGTCTGCTGGATCGTCTGCCGGAGCGCGGGGCTGGGCCTGGGGCCGGGCACGTTGTGGCGCAGCGTGCGGGGTATGAGGCGGTGCAGCGTGCGGGGTATGAGGCGGCGTATGGGTCCGGCCGAGCAAGAGGAGGCCGACCACACCCCCGAAGACGGTGGTCAGGACCTGGATCCCCGGAGCGAGGAGAATCGCGAAGAGCTGGACGTTGGCGAATGACTGGCTGGGGAACAGGCCCAGTCCCTGAGACGGGTGCACCAACGGGATCCAGCGAAGGATCTCCGGCGCTGGGCCTATGAAACGGATCGTCACCAGGAAGAACGCGAGCTGGAACCAGCAGAGGATCATCGTAAGTCCCGATGTCGCGAGCGACCAGGCCAACACCGTGCGCAGCACAGCTCGCTCGGCCAGCCGGGCGTCGCCGGCGCCCGGCGCCTGCTCTGGGCCGGGGCCCCTGGTCTGCCGGTGGGCCCGCTGCGCGTAGTAGGCGACCCAGGCACCCAAGGGGAATCCGAGAGCTATGTTGAGGATGGGAATGCCGTGAAAAGGGAATAGCCCGGCTACCGTCAGGGCCCCGTAGAGAATGATGGCGAAGAACAAAAGCGTCGGCCTCCCCTTGGGGGACGCCTGCGAAGGGGCGTCCCGTTCACGGGAGATTAGCCTGCTTGACTGGCGCGGTTCAAGGTGCGTCGCACGCTTCTCTTGAGCGCGTAGTAGCCGCCCAGCATCCGGCGGTACTTGTTGACCGTGCGCCTTTGGATGGCGAAACCCTTGCGTCGCATGATCTCGGCAAGCTCATCGTCGGTGAAGGCACTGCCGTCGCACTCGGTGTCCATGACCTCGCGCAGCACCTCGCGAGCCGCCGCGCCCGAGGCGTGGCCGACTGCTTGCGAGAAGAAGGCCGAGAGCGGCAGACAGCCCTGAGGCGTATCGGCGAACCGGCCGTTCAGAAGTCGCGAGATGGTGCTCTCGTCTCGGTTGACCCCTTCGGCCACCTCCCGCCGGGTGAGCGGCTTGAGGTAGCGGCGCCCGCGGTCCAAGAACTCCCACTGGCGGTTGACCAGGATCTGCGTGGCATTCAGGAGCAGGTTGCGGCGGTCGTCGATCACCTGCTTGAGCCATTTCGCCTGATCGATCTTCTCCTTGAGCAGCTTGCGTTCATCAGCCGAGAGCTGGTCCCGGCGCTGCGCCATGCGGATCACCTTGGGGTTGAGCCGCAGGTTGACCACCGCCTGGTTGTTGTAGGCGACATCGTACTTGTCGGGGCCGTAGCGTTCGGGATGGGCGCGCGTGATCGTTACCTCGGGGCGAACGCTGTTGGCGTCGAAGTGCTGATCCTGAGTCCCGAACGTGGGCACGAAGGTGAGCTTCTCGAGCTCATCGAGCACGAACCTTGCATCCACGCCCTCGCGGTTGCACAAACGTGCCAGCTCGCGTTCCTTGCCGGCCCGCAGGAGCTGGTAGCCCTTGACGATCAAGTCGACCCACTTCGACTTGTTCCGTCGCTTGAGCTGCAGCTCGATCGACTCCTCGACCGATGAGGCCAACAGTCCCGGCGGTTCGAGGGTCCCTTTGAGGTGGTCGACGATGCGGGTCACCTGCTCCTCGGTCACCGGCTCGCCGGTGTAGGCCGAGATGTCGGTGGCCAGATCGCTCATGCTACGGGTGAGAAAACCGCGGGAGTCGAGGTCCTGGACCAGAAACTCTCCGATCTTTTCCTCCAGACCGGAATAGGTGAGCCGGACCTGTTCGCGAAGATCTTCCGTGAGGGTTTTCGCAGCGCTGACGCGCTGCATGGGGTCAGTCCAATCTTCGTCGGGCCGTGAAGTGCCTCCGTCCCAGGACCCGCTTCCCGCGCGTGGCTCTTCGCCGAGTTCGGCGATGCGCTGCATCGTCCGCTCGTCCCATTCGTCGTTCGACTTCTGGTCCTCGGCGTCTTTGGTCTTGTCGGTGGCAGGGGCATCCGTGGGGCTCGTCATCTCCAGGGCTGGATTGCCGTCGGCAAGCGTCTCGATCTCGGCGTTGAAATCGAGCAATGGTTTGACGAGCAGGTTCATTTGCTGAACCATCTGCGGCGTGATGGTCATCTCCAGCCGCGTCGTCAAACGCTGTGCCAGTCCCAGGTTCTGCTTCATGGGATCACTCTTCTCCTCGCCTGTATTTCCGTCCCATTCGAGCCTTCAGGATAAGGCCTCGCCCTCTCCCTGCCTACCATGTTCGATCGGAGGAGGGGGCCGGCGACTTCATGGCGAACCCGGAGGGCGCGGATCCAGCCATTTTTCTAACACACGATTGGGCTACGTGTTGCGCCGAGTGTGAATCATGTGAGCCAGTGGCGGCCCGGCCGGGGCGCCCGCGGCGGGCGCCGAAAAGGCGGCTTGCAGCCACGCGACCGATGAAGTGCTTCGCCGGAGGTGACCGGGCCCCGATCGAAGCCGATCGGGCCCGGCTGGACCCATCCCCCGGATTCGGCCTGATGGAGAGGATAAGGAGGTCACCCTTCCGTGGGAGAGGGGGAAGGCGTAGGATCAATGACCGGCCGCTTGGATCTTCTCCGGCCGGGCAACCTATCGAAGGGAGGAGGAGCACCATGGAGGCCCTGGGCCGATCCCAAGATCTGGACCGCTGGAAGGAGGCCTATCCCGAGAAGTTCGTGCCACTGGCCGAGATGTTCGGCAAGGTGCGCCGCGGGGACCGCATCTTCATCGGCACGGCCTGCGGCGAGCCCCAGCACCTGGTTTCGGCACTCATCGAATACGTCGAATCCCATCCGCGGGCCTTCTTCGACACCGAGGTGCTCCACGTCTGGACCCTGGGTGTGGCGCCCTACACCGATCCGAAGTTCCGGCGGCACTTCCGCCACAATTCGTTCTTCATCGGCGACAACACCCGCGAAGCGGTCAATCGTGGCATGGCCGACTACACCCCGATCTCGCTCTCGCAGGTCGTGGGGTTGATCCAGCGGGGACGGGTACCGATCGACGTGGCGCTGGTGCAGGTGTCGGTGCCCGACAGACATGGCTTCGTGAGCCTGGGCATCAGCGTCGACATCGTCAAGGCGGCGGTGGAGAAGGCCGACCTCGTCATCGCTCAGGTCAACAGCCACATGCCTCGCGTGCTGGGGAATACGTTCCTGAACATCCGCGACGTGGATTTCTTGGTGGGCCACGATGAACCACTGCTCACCTACGCCGCCGACGCGCCCGATGAGATCTCGAGGAAGATCGGCAAGTATGTGGCCCGCATCATCCGCGACGGCGACACCATCCAGGTGGGCTACGGCAGTATCCCCAACGCGATCCTCGAGAGCCTGATGCACAAGGAACACCTGGGCGTGCACACCGAGCTGCTCTCGGATGGCCTGATCGAGCTCATTCGCAGCAAGGTCGTGGACAACAGCCGCAAGACGATCGATCGAGGCAAGACGGTCGCCACCTTCTGTATGGGGAATGAAGACACCTACCGGTATCTCCACGATCATCCCGCCATTGACTTCCGGCCCACCTCCTACACGAACGACCCGCTGCGCATCGCACAGCAGAAGAACATGGTAGCGATCAATAGCTGTCTGGAGATCGACCTGACCGGACAAACCTCGGCCGAGTCACTGGGCAACCAATTCTACAGCGGCATCGGCGGACAGGCCGACTTCATGCGCGGCGCCGCACTGGCCCCCGGAGGCCGAACCATTCTGGCGCTCCAGTCGACCGCGGCCGACGGCAAGGTCTCGCGCATCGTGCCCGAGATTCGACCGGGGGCCGGCGTCACCTTGACACGCACCGATGTGCAGTACGTGGTGACCGAGTACGGCATTGCCTACGTACACGGCAAAAACATCCGCGAGCGGGCGATGGACTTGATCTCGATCGCGCACCCCGACTTCCGCGCCGAGCTGATCGAGGACGCCAAACGGCGCAACCTGGTCTACCCCGATCAGAAATACGTGCCCGGCGTTCTGGGCGAGTATCCGCAAGACCTCGAGGTGCGCCGCACCACACGGCAAGGCGTGGATGTCTTGCTGCGCCCGGTGAGCATCAGTGACGAGCCCCTGCTGCAGGACTTTTTCCACGCCGTGTCGGACGATACCCTGTACAAACGCTTCATTTCGATCCGCACCGACATGCCGCACGAACGCCTGCAGGAATTCATCGTCGTCGATCACCTGAAACATGTCGTGTTGCTGGCGGTGGAGGAGCAGGAGGGTGACGATGAGGTGGTTGGGATCGGACAGTACTTCGTCGGCAAGAACGAACACACCGCGGAAGTGGGCCTGATCGTGCGCGACGACCGGCAGGGCCAGGGAATCGGTTACGAGCTTCTGAGCCACCTGACCCATCTGGCACACAAGCGGGGTCTCTTGGGGTTCACAGCGCAGGTGTTGATCGAGAATCGTCCCATGCTGCGGCTCTTCGAGAAGATGGGTTTCGCGATCACCACGCGCACCGCGGCTGGGATGTACCAGATGAATCTCGGCTTCGACCGTTGACAGCGTCTAGGGGACGGATGCCATGAGAAGAGGCGGCGGGCAGCTCCCCGGTATCGAGCAGCTCCTGAACCCGGAGGGGGTGGCCGTGATCGGCGCCTCCCGCAACCCCGATAAGATCGGGTACAAGATCGTCCAGAACATCCAGACCGTGGGCTACCAGGGACGGGTGATTCCCGTCAACCCCACCGGGGGGGAGGTGCTCGGGCTTCCGATGTGCCGGACCCCCGAGGAGATCGATGGCCGGGCCGAGGTAGCGGTGATCTCGATCCCGGCGCAGCACGTGCTTCCGGCAGCCGAGGCTTGCGCGCGTGGCGGCGTGAAGTTCTTGGTGGTGGTGACCTCGGGCTTCTCCGAGGTCGGCAATCACGAAGCCGAGCAGGCACTCGTCCAGTTCGCGCGCGATCACGGCATGCGGGTGCTGGGCCCCAACATCTTCGGCCTCTATTCGGCCCGCGCCTCGCTCAATGCCGGATTCGCGCCGCCCGACATCGAGCCCGGCCGGGTGGCCATCATCACGCAGAGCGGGGCGATGGGTGGGGCGATGATCGGCAAGACACAACTCGCCCACATCGGCCTCAGTGCGCTCATCCCTCTCGGGAACAAGGCCGACATCACCGAAGCCGACTTGCTTCCGTACTTCGCGGCCGACCCCGATACCGGGGCGGTGCTCATCTATATAGAAGGTGTCAAGCAGGGCCGGGCGCTCTTCGACGCCCTCGAGCACACCACGATGCGCAAACCGGTCATCGTCATCAAGTCCGGCCGTTCGCAGCGCGGCGCGCAGGCGGCGGCCTCCCACACCGGTTCGCTCTCGGGCTCCGACGTTGTCTTCGACCACCTGATGCGCCAGTGCGGTGTCCTGCGCGCCGAGCATCTCAACGAAGCGCTGCTGTGGTGCCAGGCGCTCGGCGACATGCCGCTGCCCAAGGGCGAGAACACGGTGATCATCACCAACGGCGGCGGTGCCGGGGTGGCTGCCTCCGATGCCTGCGAGAAGCACGGCGTGCCGCTCTACGATGACCTCGAGATGCTCGAGCACGCGTTCCGACCCGTCACCCCGCCTCTGGGCTCGACCAAGAACCCGATCGACATGACCGGCGAGGCCGGCACCGAGGCCTACCACCGCGCGATTTCCGCTGCTGCCGAGGACGAGAATGTGCACGCCTGTCTCGTGATCTTCTGTGAGACGGCATTGCTGGGGTTCGAATCCTTGCCCGGTGAAATCGAAGCCATGCACCACGCGTTTCAGGAGCGAGGCAAGCCGATCGTCTTCTGCCTGTTGGGCGGAAGGCGCGTGGAGGCCTGTATCCGAGAACTGGAATCGAAGCACATCACCACCACCGATGAAGTCTACGCGGCGGCCTCGGCGCTGGCGGCCGCCTTCCGGCAGTCGAGCCGCCAACGCGCTCGCGGGACCACCGGCGAGGAGTACGCCTTCCAACTCCGTCAACGACAGAAGATGCTGGGAGATTCGGTAGACCGCAAAGTGGTCGCCCGTGTGCTCGGCAAGGCGCGCGAGCAGAGGCGCGGCTTTCTTCTGGCGGACGAAGGGTATCATGTCTTGCGCGCCGCCGGGATCGAGACGCCCGGGACCCGGGTGGCCCACGGCCTGGACTCCGCCGTGCAGGCCGCCGAGGAGTTGGGCTACCCGGTCGTCATGAAGGTGCTCTCGCGGGACATTCTTCACAAGAGCGATGTGGGGGGTGTGGCCCTGGATCTGGAGAACCGCGACGAGGTGATCGACGCCTACCAGGCCATTCGCGCCAACTGCCGGCGGCATGCGCCCCAGGCGCGGGTCGATGGGGTCGAGGTGAGCTCGATGGTCAAAGGTGGCGGCGAGTTCATCATCGGCGCGCGGCGGGATTCGGTGTTCGGGCCGGTGGTCATGTTCGGTTTGGGCGGGGTCTACGTGGAACTCTTGCAAGATGTGGCCTTCCGCGCCGCGCCGGTGAGTCGTACCGAGATCATCTCGATGCTCAAGCAAACCCGCGCCCAGCGGCTCCTGGCGGGCTTTCGCGGCGAAGACCCCCTCGATCAAGAGGCGGTCGTTCACGCGGTGGAGCAATTGGGTGCGCTCATCGAGTGTTCGCCGGAGATCAGCGATGTCGAGATCAACCCGCTGGCGGTCTTCACCGAAGGCAAGGGAGCGACGGCCGTGGATGTGCGGATCCTCCTGACCCGCGAGAAGGATTGATCGGGGGCCGCCGCACATCAGAACCCAGAGATGAGTGGGCGCTCCAGGCTGAGGCGAAGGACATCGTAGGCTTCTCTCTCGAGGGCTTCGCGGTCCGGTGCGCGGAACTGTGATAGGATCGGAGCCTGCAACAATGGTGGGTGCACTGATCCGAGGCACGAGGAGGCAGGCGTGCGCAAGAGGAGCTTCTGGGTTCTCCTGGTCGTGGGGCTGGCGTACCTGGGCGTTCTGTGGTGCGATTTCGCCTATGACGATCTGATTATCATCACGGGCAATCCCACGATTGATGAGCTCTCCTTCGAAGCAATTGGGAATATTTTCTCGGTCAGCTACTGGCATCCCCATCTGCCGCTCGACAACCTGTACCGGCCTCTCGTCATTCTCACGCACGCGATCGAGCATGCGCTCGTCGGCGAGGCGCCCCTGCTCTATCACCTCGTGAACCTCTGTTTGCACCTGCTCAACGTGTACCTCGTGATGCGGATTCTGGCGCATCTCCTCCTGGATCGCCGCGGCCTGATGCTGATGGGTGGGCTGTTGTTCGGCCTGCATCCAGTGCTCTCGGAAGCGGTTTGCAACGTGACCTGCCGGGCGGACATGCTGACCGCGGGCTTTGTGCTGATGGGCGGACTGCTCTACCTGCGCGCGGACGAGAGAAGGGAGAGGGGCCGTCTGTCTGCCACCACGATCGCCGGGATCGCGCTCTGCTACCTGGCTGCTCTGCTGTCGAAGGAGAACGGTGTCGTCCTGATCGGGGTCGTGGGCCTACTCGGCATGCACCGGCAGCCGCTAGGGACCGGGTTCGGCCGCGCCTTCGGGCGCACCATGGCGCGCGACTGGCCGCTCTTTCTCGTGCTGGGTGTGGTTTTGGCTCTCGTCTTCGCCATTCGCCAGGCGGTACTGGGGCACTCGGCACCGGCCACGGTGATCACGCCGCCCGAGCTCAACCTGCTACCATCCCAGCCCGACGGCATCCGCGGGCTGACCGCCGTCAAAGTGCTGGGAATGGCGCTGTGGAAGCTGCTCGTACCCCTGCGCCTTACGTTCGACTACGGCACGAGCCAGATCCCTCTGAGCCGCTCGGTGCTTGACGGCGGTTTCCTGGCTTCCCTGCTCGTGTGGGGCGGACTGGTGGGTGTGGCCGTCGCCCGCTACCGGGAGCAGCGGTTCCCGGCTACGGGACTGCTTCTGATCCTGGGCTCCCTGCTGCCCATGTCGAACCTGATCCTCCCGAGCACTTCGATCTTCAATGAGCGGTTCCTCTATCTGCCGGTTGTGGGCTGGACGCTGCTATGGGTCTGGGGGGCGCACGAGGTCTTGCGCCGTACGCACGTACCGCCGGTGGTGGTGTTCGGTGTCTTGTCGGTGGTCTGCGCCGCGTACGCCACCCGGACGGTGCTCCGCACGTTCGACTGGCGCGACGTGGAGACGATCGTGGCGCGTACGGCCGAGGCATCACCGAGGAGCGCCAACGCGTTGCTCGATGCGGCCACGCGAGCCTACCAGCGCGAGGACTTCGCGGCCTATGAAGACTACCTGGAGCGTGCCGTGGCCGCCTTCCCCGAATCCCCCCGCGCCAACTACTATCGAGGGATCTGGGCGCAACAGCAGGATCGGGCGCAAGAGGCCCGGTCCTACTTCGAGGTGGCGCTCACTGACCGCCCCAACGAGTGGAGCTTCAAGGCCGCCAAGAAGCTGGGCTACTTGCACGCGGTGGCCGGCGAGCATGACCGAGCCCTCTCCTACTACCAGCGCGCCCTGGCGATCCGGCCGCATGACCCGAACGTGCACCACAACCTCGCCTTGCTCTACCAAGGGCGCGACCAGGAGCGGTTCGAGTATCATCAGCGTCAAGCGAGACGTCTGCGTTAGGGGTGCTCTCGTTGAGGGCGTTGGCTGATCGGAGACGGGAAGCACTGGCTGATCGGAAACGGGAAGTACTGGCTGATCGGGGATGGGAAGTACTGGCTGATTGGGGATGATGGTCTGAAGCGTGCGGTTTTGTGATGGCGAGTCGTCACGCCGAGCGCGCGAGTGGAAGGTGGCTCTCATGCGGGCAACACCGTCCGGAGAACCGGAATCGAGCAAGCCGTTTGCCCTGTTGTTGGGCGTCATGTTCCTGCAGCAGATCTTCGGGGCGCTCACCTTCCCCTTCGCCCGATCCGGCCTGGCCCATATCGAGCCGTTCACCTTCGCCTTCTACCGTTTCCTCCTCGCAGCGGTCGTGCTGTTGACCGTCGTGCGCTTGCGCCGCTACTCGGTCCCGATCACGAAGGCCGACGCGGTGCGCATTGCCGGCCTGGGGGCCATGGTGATCTTCCTCAACCAGGTGACCTACCTGTGGGGTCAGTCCCTGACCGGTGCGGGCCATGGGGCACTGCTCTTCGCAACGACCCCGGTCTGGATCTTCGTCCTGGCAATGATCCATCTGCGGGAGCGGCCCCCGCTACGGCGCGGTGTGGGGATCCTGATGGCGCTCGGCGGCGTAGTGCTCATCATGTCGGCGGGGGTCTCGACCTTCGGACGGGAGTCGCTGTGGGGCGACCTCATCATCTGGATCTCGGTACTGGCCTGGGCCTACTACGCGATCTTGGGCAAGCCGCTCGCAACGAAGTACGGAGCCACTCGGGTAACTGCCTATGCCCTGGCCTCGGGGGCCGTGCTCTACCTCCCGTTTGGGCTTTGGCGGGCGGTGACGATGGACTATGCCGGGATCCCAACCTCCGCCTGGATCTCGGTGGCCTACGTAGGCCTGGGGACCTCGGTAGGCTCCTACATCCTTTGGTACTGGTTGCTCAAGCACATGGAAGCTTCACGGGTGGCGGTCTTCCACAACGTGCAGCCGGTGATCGCGGTCGTGGCGGCGTACCTCTTCCTGGGGGAGCCGGTGGGGCCGGCCTTTCTCCTGGGAGCCGGGATCGTGATCACGGGGGTGATGATCACCGAAGTTGGTCGGTCGAGCGCTTCCCGGGCGGCACCGTTAGGCCTGGCCGGGCAGGCCCCGCACCGCCGTGCGAGCACACGAGAAGGGCCGGCTCCCGCATCGGAAGCCGGCCGCTAGTCCTTGGCATGCGCGTCTCGCGATCCCGAGCCCGCCGAACCGCCTCTACTCCGTCTTGCGCTCGTCCAGGATACGGCGCGCCTTGCCGATGCTGCGCTCGATGCCCTGGGCCTCGACGATTTTGACCGGCACCTTGATGCCCACCACCGCCTGGATGCGCGCGGAGACCTTGGCCGCGAGCTGCTCGAGGAACTCGGCGCCCTTCTCGTAGTACTCCACCCGGGCTTCGGTGTCGACGCTGATCGCGTCGATGTAGCCCTTCTTGAACAGGTGGATCTGATACTGAGGCTCGATCTCGGCGAACTCCATCAGCACGCTCTCGATCTGCGAGGGGAAGACGTTGACGCCGCTGACGATCATCATGTCGTCGGAGCGGCCCGTCACCTTCTCCATCACGATCTGCGTGCGGCCGCAGTCGCAGTCGATGCGCTTCAGCCGGGTGATGTCCTTCGTACGGTAGCGGATCATCGGCATGGCCTGGCGCTGCAGCGAGGTCAGCACCAGCTCGCCCGACTCGCCCAGCGGTAGGGGCTGCTCGGTCTCCGAATCGATGACCTCGGCCAGCACGTGATCTTCGTTGATGTGCAACGTGCCATGCTCGCACGAGAAGGCCACCCCGGGGCCCATGAGCTCGGTGAGCCCGTAGTGCTCCATCGCGAGAATGCCCATGCGGTCCTGGATCTTCTGCTTCATCTCGAGGGTCCAGGGCTCGGCGCCGAAGAGGCCCACCCGCAGGGGGAAGCTCTTGAGGTCCTTGCCCAGCGAGTGGGCGCGCTCGGCGATCGTGAGCGCATAGGTGGGGGTGCAGCCCACCACCGTCGTGCCCAGGTCCTCCATCAGGAGGATCTGCTTCTCGGTCTGACCCGAACCCGACGGGATCACCGCGCATCCCAACCGCTCGAAGCCTAGCAAGAACCCCAGGCCGCCGGTGAAGAGGCCCATGCCATAGGCATTCTGCGCGATGTCATCCGGCCGCACGGTCTGGGCCCACATGGCGCGGGCCATGCACTCGCCCCACTGCTCCATGTCGTCCTTGGTGTAGGGCCCGGTGATCGGCTTGCCGGTGGTTCCCGAAGACGCGTGAATGCGGACGAGCTCGGCCATGGGCACAGTGCACAGGCCGAAGGGATAGTTGTCCCGTAGGTCGTTCTTGACCGTGAACGGGAACTTGGCCAGATCCTCGAGGCTCGTCAGGTCGGCAGGCTTGACGCCCTTTTCGTCGAAGGCCTTCTTGTAGAAGGGCACCTTCTCGTAGACCCGCTGGACAGTGGTCTTCAAGCACCCGAGCTGATGCTTGGCCATCTCCTCGGGCGGCATCGTCTCGAACGTCTCGTTCCAGTACTTGTTCACGTCTTCCTCCCCCCGTGTTCCACGATCCTCAGATAGAGAACTTCGGTGTCTATCCCTTCTCGCGAACGGTTCCGCGGCCGGGCGTAACGCACATGACCCGTATCGCAGGCGCCGTTCGGACCGTCTACATCTTGAACATGACTTCCCAGCGGAGGAAGTATGCATCATCCTTGGGCTTGGTGTTGGCATTCTGCCCGGTTGGGTTCGGGTAGAAGTTGCCTGGATCCAACCGCTCGGCCAGGAAATGGGTCGAGATGTTGTCGGAGATCGTGGCCGAGACCTTCCACGCGTGCAAATGCCCCCGGGTGTCGCAGTGCTCACTGATCTCGGGCGCGGTCTCGGGCGCGGTGAGGTAATGGTAGGTATAGGTGGCGCCCACCGAGCCGGTGAGCTTGAGGCCGATCTGGGCGTTGAGCGACATCGTGTTGGTCCAGTAGGCGACGCCCCGATGTTCATTAATCTGGGTGTAGATGTAGAGTTCGCTCCACTTCGGCCAGCGGGAGAAGAGTGGATTCCACGCCTCGTTGTCCTCGGTGTTGGGGTCGTCGCCGGAGAGGTAGAACGTGCCCAGCTTGATGCTGGGATGCAGCAGCGCCAGAAAGCTGCGCGAGACCCAGAGGTAACCGCCGTGGGAGTGGTGATCGGTGAGTTTCTTGCCAGTCTGGGCGTCGGCGTGCTCGCCGAACTGGTAGGCGGCTTCCAGACCGAAACGAAGATTCCAGGGCAGATCGCCGGTCGAGCGGGTGCCGAGGGTGTGAAGCTTCGTGTCGGGCTCGGGAGCGTCGTGTGGCTCCTCTTCTTTATAGATGTAGTAGGTCTCGTTCTTGCCCACCATGGGTACCGGTTGGGTCATGTAGACGCCGAAGGCGGTTTCATCCTTGTCGACCATCTTCGTGTCAAGATCATTGGCGACGACGAACTCATCGAACTTCGGGTTGCGGATGGCGAAGAGATCGATCTCGGCCTTGCGGAAGCCAATGGCGTCACCGTCGAGCATGAAGAGGACGGCATTGTGATAGATACTGCGGGAACCATCTCCGGGGCCGCCTTCGAGCAGGACGAAGCCCTCGCCGCGAATGATGTCCTGACGGCCGACGCGCACACCCAGCGGCAGGTTGGCGATCTGCGGGATATCCAGATAAAGGTTGTCCAGGATGATCTCGGTCTTCTCGGGCGTGACCCAGGGATCGAGGTACTTGCGCCATTCGGTGGTGAATCGACTCTGGAGCGAGAATCCCTGCCGGAAATGCAGATCGGCCGAGATCCGGTGCCGGACGCGGAAGAAGGCGGCGTCGCTGGGGAATCCCAGATCCTGCTCGGAGTCGAAATCGAGCAGGTTATGGATCGTCACCTGCCGGACACGGGTGTCGAAGCCCAGGTCGAGATCGACCGGAGGTGCCGGAGGCGTGTAACCGGTGTCCTGCGCGACAGCCGGGCCGGCGGCCAGCAAGACCAGGATGGCGATGAGCAGCGGCCAGAACATGCCGGACTCCTTCGTTGACGAGTAGATCGTACCGCGCACATGGGCAGATGGATGGCTCAGCGGATCCGTGAGGCACCAAAGCCGCATCAGTGGCGGACTATACTGGTGCCGGGGCGGCGGCATCAACGCAAAAACCCCGTTCCAGGTCTCCTCGCCTGGCCAGCCCTGAGGGGCGTGGGTCGAAGTGTGTCTTCGGACGGGAACAGGCCACAGGCAGAAGTGGGCCGGGGCGGCAGTGGGCCGGGGCGGAAGTGGGCCGCGGGCGGGCGTAGACTTCGGGATGCAAGCACCCTATGGGCTTGATCCCGGCCCCAGGCGGCTCTCACGGGCGCGGGGGCCGTCAAGGGGTTCTGGTTGACACCCCCCGGCTTGGAGACCTAAAACCGGTGGGTTGCCTCGGGTCACGGAGAAAATTCGCTGGTTCGACGAGTCTAGGTGGAGGGACGCCCATGAATCACAGATATGTGCTGATCGGAATCCTGCTGCTGGTCGTGGGGATGCTTGCCTCGGTCTCGACAGCCATGGCCCAGGGCCCATCCGACGCTGGCTCGAATCCGACACTTCTGCAGTTCCTGATGGCGCTTCTGCCGCTGCTCGTCGTGCTGGCCGGCATCATTTTCTTCCAGCAGAGTGGGGCGGCCATGGCGATGATTGGCTGGGCCGTCGCCGTCGGGCTGTCGTTCCTCTACTTCAAGACACCGTTCATGGTCGCCTTGGGGGCCTCCTGGTACGGCTTCGTGAAGTCCTTCGGGATCTCGATCGCGGTCGTCTTCACGATGTTCATGATCTTCCTGATGAAGGAGGTCGGGGCTCTGGGAATCGTCGCCGGCGCCGTGAAGCGCACCGTGGTGGGCAAGGAGGTACAGGCCCTCAATATCGGCATCGGGTTCGGTTCCTTCCTGACCTCCCTGGGTATCGTGACCCCGGCCATGTTCCCGCCGCTGCTGATCGCGATGGGATTCGGGCCCGCCGCCGCCGTGGCCATCGCCGTGCTGGGCTACAACGCGACGACCTCCTTCGCGCTGCTCTCGATCCCGATCACCCTGCCGGCCGAGATCTTCAACATCGACTTGCTCGAGTTCACCTTCAAGATCTGCATTTACCTGCCGGTCATCTCCGTCGGCCTGGCCTTCGGCATCCTGTGGCTGGCCGGGGGCAAGGAGTCGATGAAACGCGGCGCCGTGCCCGGCATCATCTCGGGGCTCAGTATCGCCCTCTTCGCTCTCGCGTTCGCCGTCATCAACTACGCGTCGGGCCGCGAGATCATCCCCGTGCGCATCATTGGTGTTTTCGCGGGATTGCTCTCGATGGGGGTGCTGATTCTCTGGCAGCGCCTTTTCCAGGGCAAGCAAATCGCCGGCGAGCTCGAGCAGCTCAAGAAGGAGAATCCGGTGAAGCCCGGGCCCCTGTGGCGTGCGTTGTCGCCCTGGATCATTCTGACGGTGCTGGCCGCCGTCGTCTCGTTCCCGAAGATCAATGCGTGGCTGAGCGGGATCCCCGGATCGCTGGAGACCTTCTCGGTCTTCGACAAGGTCATCGACCTCAACATCCTGGGACAGATCTATACCTGGATCCTGATCTCCGTGCTCCTGTCGTGCATCTTCTTGAAACCCACGAGCGAGCAGTGGAATCGCGCGGTGACCGTGTGGCGCCAGCGCTTCTTCTCGCCCTTCCTGGCCTACGCCGTCTACTTCTCCATCGCCTATGTCATGGCATGGTCGGCCATGGAGACCGTCACCGGAGGGCAAGGACAGGCCCAGCTGGTGCCCTCGGCCTTCTTCGACACCTGGAACATGAACATCGTCGTGGGCGCCTCGCTGGCGGCCTTCTTCGGCGGCGCCTACAGCTACATCTCTCCGGGGCTCGGTATGTTCGGTGCCGTGGTGGGCGGGTCAGAGACCGGGTCGAACGTGCTCTTCTTCAAGATCCAGCAACGGGCCGCGATGGACGTGGGGCTCACCGACAAGCAGTTCATGACGGTCTACGGCGCCCACGCCGCCTCGGGCGGGGTGGCTTCGGCCATCACGCCGGCGAAGATCACCAACGCCGTCGCGACGATCGGTGAGGGCCGCAAGCTCGAAGCGCAGATCATGCGCAAGCACATGGCGATCGCGATCTCGCTCACGATCGTGATGGGCGTCATGACCGGCGTGTTCGTCTCGATGGGGTTCTAGATCCGGCCTAGATCCAGCCTAGATCCGGCCTAGATCCAGTCCGGATCCAGACCGGATCCAGTCTGGATCCGGTCTGGATCCTCGGGATGGAATTTCACTCAAACACCGCTTCTGCCGAGCCGATATCAATGCTCAGGGCATCCACATCTTCACGGTGCGATGCCGCGGGATGCGATGCCGCGGGATGCTATGTCATTCCCTGACCGTTCAGGAGCCCTGGGACAGAACCATGCTCATGGTGGAGGTATCATGTCGAGCAGTCGTAGGCAGAATCCACGTTCGGATCTGACGATTTACTTGCCGGTTCACGATCAGGATCGCAATGAGCATATCGGATACGCGGTCGATGTCAGCCTGGGGGGTATGAGGCTATTGAGTTCGGAGCCGGTACCCGCGGATCAGAGGTTCCATCTCAAAGTCGAACTCCCGGACAACGTCCTCGGCTACTCCGAGTTCTACGTCGAGGCCGAGACCCTGTGGAGCCGTCCGAGTCCCAATCCTGAGTTCCACGAGACCGGCATCAAGCTCGTGGATCTGTATGAGAACGCCGCCGATGTGATCGAAGAACTCCGGCGCCAGTCGTTCTTCCGGTCAGCCTAGCCATTTGACCGAAAGCGTGCAGCCGGGCAGCGTGCGGCCGGCAAGCATGCAGCCGGGAAGCATGCAGCCGGGTCGGGTGCGACAGGCGGGGCGCGACCGGTCTCCCCCTCTGGGCCTGGGTATGCGCCTGGAGGAGGGGCGCGTGGAGAGGCGTTTCCCTGGCAGATCGTCCGAACCTCTTCCTCCTTTCCTCAAGAAGATCCTTCGTAATTCCGATCAATACCGTCGATTGCGGGGAACGATCCGGCCGCGCCGGCGGCGGAGTCCGGCTACCCCCGCTGTCGGCTCGAATCCAGGTGGTTCCTGGAGGGGCATTTCAGAAAAGGCCAGTCGTTGTGCGCATTGATGGTTGTGGGCCCAGCAAGCGGAGGCCGAATGAGTACTCGCAATTTCATCTTGATTCCAACTCTGGTCGTGGCCGTCTTGGCCGTAGCGGTCCTTGTGTTCGTGACCGACAGCACGTACCGGGACCAGATGGACCGGGAGCGCAGCGGTACTGTGGATGAGATGATCGCGCAAGTATCGATGCAGATGGACGCAGGCGTTGCGCAATGTCTGAGCTTGGCGAGTACATTCCGCGCAGCCCCCGAAGTCGTCCAAGCATACGAGGATGCGCACCAGGGGGATCTCCATGCGGAGCTCGATCCCATCGTTGAGTCGTCCCGCCAGCGGTTGCGGGCGGCCCTTGCTCCACAGCGCCAAGGGTACCGCGAGCAGGTCGGCGATGACCTGTACCTGCACTTCCACCTACCCACCGGTCGCAGTTTCTTGCGCCTATGGCGAGATGATCAGCACAACAGCGATGACCTGTCCTCCTTCCGGGCAACCGTCATGCAGATCAACCAAGGACGGCACGAACCGATCGGGGGAATCGAGGTGGGCCGGGGCGGCTTCGTCTTTCGCGGCATTCTCCCGGTACGGGATGCGAAGGGACAGCACCTGGGGTCGGTTGAGGCGTGGAAGGATTTCCCCGAGGTCATCGGGAAGATCGATCTGGGTGAGCACAAGAACCTGGCGGTGTTCATGACCACGGACAAGCTGTCGGTGGCGCAGAAGCTGGCGGATGAGAGCAAGTACCCCCGGATTGACGGCCGGTACGTGACCGTGGCGGCCACCGATCAGCAGCTGGCTACTCGAATCGTTGACGCCGGTATGCTGGATGCCGCCGTGTCGGGCACGCAGATCTTCACCCGATCGCCCTACTCGATCGCCGTCTGGCCGATTCAGGACTTCAGCGGTGAGCGGATCGGCGCGGCGTGTGCCCTGCTGGACCACTCCTCTCAACATGCGATGCTGACCGGATTGCGCCAAAAACTGGGCTTGATCGCCGGGCTCCTCCTGCTGGCCCTGGGCGGGCTGGCGTGGTGGATCAGCCGGGCAATCACCCGGCCACTGCAGGGAATTGCCAGATTCACGGATCACATTGGTCAAGGCGACCTGGTGGTCGACGTCGACATCAAGGCGCGCACGCGAGAGTTCGCCACCATCGCCGAGCGTTTGAGGTTCAGCCGGAATCAGCTCAGGGAGCTGATTCAGTCGGTCAGTGGTGAGACCGCCCAGCTGAGCGCCAGCAGCGAACAGCTCTCGGCGGCGGCAGCGGGCATGGCGGCCGGCAGTGATGAGATGCGTTCGCAGGCGACGAGTGCCGCCAGCTCGATCGAGCAGCTCTCGGCCAATCTGTCCAACATCGCTTCCGGGTCGGAGGAGATGTCGGGCACCGTGACCACGGTGGCCACCGCGGTTGAAGAAATGAGCGCCTCGCTATCGGAGGTCGCCAAGAACTGCGCGGACGCATCGCACGTCGCCTCGAACGCGGATGAGCAGGCCCAACACACCACCGAGACGATGACCAAACTCAACTCATCGGCCGGGGAGATCGGCAAGGTCGTCGAGACCATCAATGACATTGCGGATCAGACGAACCTGCTGGCCCTGAATGCGACGATCGAGGCGGCGAGCGCGGGTGAGGCGGGCAAGGGATTTGCCGTGGTGGCCAACGAGGTCAAGGAGCTGGCGAAGCAAACCGCGGAGGCGACCGACGAAATCGGCCGCCTCATCGGGGAGATGCAGGTCGATACCCGCAGCGCGGTGGAAGCCATTGAGCTGATCGGAGGGGTGATCGGCGAGGTGAACAGCATCACCCAGACGATTGCGACGGCGGTCGAAGAGCAGTCCGCGACGATCAACGAGGTGGCGCACAGCATCGGCGGGGCCTCGCAGGCGGCCGGTGAGGTTTCCCGCAACATCCAGGAGGCTTCCACGGGAGCCGACGAGGTCTCGAGCAATGTTCAGAATCTGAACGCCAGCATTCAACTGCTTGCCGGCGGCACGGTCGACACCGACCAGGGCGCGGCCGAACTCCAGAAACTCTCGGTTCGGCTGGACGCCCTCGTTCGGCGTTTCCGGACGGGCCGCGAGGATGAGTTCGCCCTCGCGGGCGGTTCCGGAGCGGTTGCGGGCGAGGCGGCCGAGATCCCCGACCTGATTGCCTGGGGACCGGAACTCAGCACCCTGGTGAATGCCATGGATGAAGAGCACAAGAAGCTCATCCGCATCATCAACGATCTGCACCGGGCCATGCGCACGGGGCAAGGCCACGGGCGGATCCAGCGTCTCGTCGGTGAATTGGCGGACTACAGCGCGGAGCACTTCCGGGACGAAGAGGCCTTCTTGGAAAGCATCGGGTATCCCGGCTTGGGCGAACAGAGACGGCTGCACGAGACGTTCGTCAAGAAGGTTCATGCCTACCAGCGGCAGATCGAGAACGGGGAGCGGATTCTCTCCACCGAGGTCATGGCCTTCCTCAAGGACTGGCTCGTCAATCACATCGTGAAAGTCGATCGCCAGTATGGCCACTACCATGAGCAGAAGAGAGCCGCATAGTGAGTTTGCCCGCGTGGTCACGGGAATCGGTGCCCGCTGCCATCCGTGTGCTCATCGTCGATGACACGGTGGTGTACCGGAAGGTCCTGAGCGATGCGGTCACCGCGATCGAGGGCGCCGAAGTGGCGGCAACCGCGCCTTCGGGAGAGCTGGCCCTGCGCCACCTCAAGCAGAAGGAGATCGATCTCGTCCTGCTCGACATCGAGATGCCCGGGATGGACGGCTTGGCGACGTTGGCCCACATCGTTCGCGAACACCCCCGGGTGGCGGTGGTCATGGTGAGTGGGGTCGATGGCCGGGGTGCCAGCCGGACCCTTGCCGCGCTCGATAGCGGCGCACTCGAATTCATCGCGAAACCGACCGGAAAGGATGCGAGCGAGAACAGCGCCCTTCTCTGTGCGGAGCTGAAGCGCGTCTTGCGGATGGTTGGCCACCGGCCGGCCAGGCCGGCAACGGCCAAGGTTCTTCCACTGACGCAGACGGCATCCTCGGTCCGCGCACCGGCCCGGGATGCACCGGCCCGGGATGCACCGGCCCGCGACACTTCAACCAGGGGCCCGTCAGCCGCCGATGGGGCTAGGTCGTCGGCCCTGAAAGCCCTGCCGGTTCCCCGCCGTTACGGCGTCTTGGGGATCGGCATCTCGACCGGAGGGCCACGCGCCCTGGGCAAGCTGCTCCCCGCACTGCCCGCGGATTTTCCGCTTCCAGTCCTGCTCGTGCAGCACATGCCGGCCAACTTTACGAAGGCGCTGGCGGAAGACCTCGATCGCAAGTCGCTTCTGGAGGTGCGCGAAGCCGCCAACGGGGACCGGGTCCAGCCGGGGCGGATCCTGATTGCACCGGGAGATCGCCACATGACGGTGGTTCGAAGCCGGGGGCAGGTCCACGTCCTTCTCAATGATGGGCCGCGGGAGAACGGCTGCCGGCCGGCGGTGGATGTGCTGTTTCGTTCCCTGGTCAGGGCCTACCCGACCCAAGGGGTTCTGGCCGCCATCATGACCGGAATGGGCTCCGACGGATTGAACGGCGTGATGGCGTTGAAGAAGGTGGGGTGCCGTTGCCTGACCCAAGATGCCGCCTCGTGCACCGTCTACGGCATGCCTCAGGCGATCGACGCTGCCGGGCTCAGCGAAGAATCGGTGAGCCTGGAGCAGCTCGCGGGTCGCCTGACAGCGCTGGCGAGAGCCAGTGGGAGGGCCGGATGAGGATTCTGTGTATCGAGGATGACCCGACCACGGGGGCGATCCTGCAACGGGAGCTGGCCAGGTGCGCGCCGGAGAGCCATGTCTCTGTGGCGGTGACGGCCGAGGAAGGGCTGCTCCTGCTCGATCAGGAGCCATTCGATGTGGTTCTCACCGATCTCATGTTGCCGGGTTCCTCCGGTCTCGAGGTCGTACGAACCGTGGGCGCCCGGTGCTCGGATACGGCGGTGATCGTGTTGACCGGACATGGGTCGGTGAAGACAGCGGTTGAGGCAATGCAAGCCGGCGCCTGGGATTATCTGGAGAAACCGATCGACTTCACACTCTTGACGACGCGTCTGCGGTCAGTTGAGGAAGCTCGGCGGCGCTGTCACGAAGTCGAGGAGTACCGCTTGGCCAAGGAATTGGTCGAGAGCAGCGCGGCGCGGGACGTGCACAGCATGGAGCTGCGCTTGTGCGAGTTGCAGGCGGCGGTGAGTCATGCCCTCGCGCAGCTGTCGGGTTCGGAGGAGACACTCGATCCCGATCGAATCCGGTCCGTACGTGCGCTGCTGGCCCCCTTCGGCCGGTCGGAGACGGGTGCGGGCGAGGCCGGGTTGGCGTTGTCCGACCAGCGATCTCCCGGTCCCGACGATGAAGACAACGTTGAGGATGGGACGTTCACCGAGGATGGGACGTTCACCGAAGAATCGGGAGCCGCCTGAGGGATGCAGAAACCCACAGACTTCGAATTCCAGGCGTTGCGCCATCTGGTCGAGAAGTGGTCCGGGATCGCCATGGCGTCGAACAAGGTTTACTTGATCGAGACCCGCTTGCATGGCCTGATTCAGCAATGCGGCGCCCGAAGCTATGCCGACTTCATAGGCAAGCTACAGTCCGAAAAGGACCCCGCCCTGCGGGATCAGGTCATCGACCTGATGACCACCAACGAGACGCTCTGGTTCCGGGACCGCCATCCGTTCACCATCTTCGAGCAGGATCTCATTCCGGAGTATGTCCAGCAGCTTCGCAGTGGAAAACGCCGCCAGGTGCGCATCTGGTCAGCAGCCTGCTCCACCGGACAGGAGCCATACTCGCTGGCCATGGTATGGCAAGAACGCATGCGCGCCGTACCGGAGTTGAAACGAGCGCGGCTCGAGATTCTGGCGAGCGACATTTCGCTCAGTGCGCTTCGGTTGGCCAGGCGGGCCCGCTACGAGAATGTGGCCATGAACCGTGGCCTGGACAGGTCCTACCGGGACCGCTACTTCAAGCAGGAGGGACGTGTCTGGTCCCTCGATCCGGACATCGTGGCGATGGTCAAGCTCAAGAAGATCAACCTGCAGGATTCCTTCGCGGGCTTGGGCCGGTTCGACGTGATTCTGTGTCGCAACGTGGCCATTTACTTCGCCGACGACTTCAAGCGAGAGCTGTTTGGGAAGCTGGCGAATGCCTTGACGCCCGGTGGGGTCCTGTTTCTAGGAGCTTCCGAGTCGATTCTGACCCACAGTGACCGGTTCACGCTGCGAAAGGGGAGCTCCGGCGTGTACTACCAGCTGGCGGATGCGGCCGGTGCGATGCGGGAGAGATCAGCATGAAGGTTCTGGTTGTGGATGATTCACGCATGGTGCGAAGGCTCATCGGCGGGGCGGCCGAGGTGCTGGGCTACGAGGTCATCGAGGCGGGCAACAGCCGTGTGGCGCTGGAGATGCTCGAGCACGAAGCGAACGAGATCGCCGCGATCACCCTGGACATCAACATGCCGGAGATGAACGGTCTGGAGTGCCTGCAAGCGCTGAAGGCGAATGAACGTTTCGCGCAGATTCCGGTGATCATGGTGACGTCCGAATCCGAGAAGCGAATGATCTTGGAGGCGATTCGACAGGGAGCACGGCACTACATCACCAAGCCGTTCACGCCCGATGAAGTGACGAAGTGCCTGCTGGACGTGATCGGCGACGATGACGACTTCTAGCGGATCCAGGCTCACGAGGGGAAGAGCGCCATGTCCGAATTCGATCCCAGCTTGATGGAAGATCTGATCGCCGAGTCCAAGGAGCATCTGGATGCGATCGAGCCGGATCTCATGCAATTGGAAGAGACGGCCGGCCAGGCCTCCGGTGAGGTGATCAACCGGGTGTTTCGCGCGGTGCACAGCATCAAGGGTGGGTTTGGCTTCTTTGGTCTCACCCACATCAAGGATCTGGCCCACGTCATGGAGAACGTGCTCGGCCAGGCGCGCGATGGCTCACTCTCCATGAATGCCGGCATCGTCGACGTACTGCTGACCGGATTGGACAAGCTGCGCGTGTTGATCGCCGATGTGGACCAATCGCAGACGGTCCCCATCGAGACCGAGCTCGCCGGGCTCCAGGCGATTCTCGACGCTTTCCAGGAGGAGCCCGTTGCCAATCCAAGCGGGCCGCCGTCGGAGAATGTCTCGGGACGATCCACGGCTTCTGAGCGCGGCACTTCATCCGGGCCCCCTCCCGAAGTGCCGGCCGCCTACTTCGCCGCCATGGAGCTTCTCGAGACCCCCGGCGACGATATTCTGGGAGATGAAGCCACCGAGCAGCTCGGGGAATGCCTGCGCGAGACCTGCGCGCTCGCCAAGGGGACCGACGGCAAGTCCCGCGCCGAGGCGCTCCTGGGAGGATACGAAGCCTGCCGCGACAGCATGGGCTTGGACGGGTTGCTGCGTGAAGCCCTGGCGTTGAGTCTGAAGGAACTCAAGGGGTTCCTGGTCGTGCCGCCGGCTCCGGGCGACGAAGACGTCTCCGCGGCAGCTCCTGACAAGGCCGCGGCAACGGTTGTCACAGTGGCCGCCCCCGCGACGGCTACAGAGACTGCCACGACGGTGGCTACACCAACGGCGAGACCGGCGGCGGCCGCAACCGGCTCGATGCCAGGCAAGACCACACCGGCAGCGGCCGCAACCGGCTCGATGCCAACCAAGGCGGGGCTTGCGCCTCAATCGCTCCGCGTCCGCGTGGATCTCCTCGACCGGCTCATGAACCTCGCCGGGGAACTCGTGCTGAGCCGCAATCAGATCAAGCAGGTGCTGGGCGGGAAGCTCCAGAGCTGCCTGGGGGAGAACCAGCCACTGCGACGGCTGCAGGATCAGATGGCGAAATCGAAGACCAAGTTGTCCTCCTTGGATGGGGCTCCCTCGGACGCGGCTCGGTGGTCGGCGGTGGTGGCCCGTGAATTCTCGATCCTCGAGTCCTGTCTGGCGCAGCTGCTGGATCAGAAGCTCACCGGCCTTCCCGTGCTGAACTCGGTGGTTCAGGACATGGACCTGGTGACCAGCGAACTGCAGAACGGGGTGATGAGCACACGTATGCAGCCGGTGGGATCGGTCTTCTCGAAGTTCCCGCGTGTGATTCGTGACATGAACCGCAAGCTCGGCAAACAGATCGAGCTCAAGATCCGCGGGGAAGGCGTTGAGCTGGACAAGTCGATCATCGAGGCGCTCGGAGATCCCTTGACCCACCTGATTCGCAACAGTGCCGACCACGGCGTGGAGCCTCCCGAGGTGAGACGGGCCGCCGGGAAGCCGGCGAACGGAACCCTCCATCTCTCGGCGCGCCACGAAGGAGGCCAGGTGTTCGTCGAGATCGCCGATGATGGCGCGGGCATCGACCCCGAGAGGGTTCTCGCCAAGGCCATCGAGCGCGGGCTCATCACGCCCCAGGCGGCCGCGGACATGTCCACCCGCGAGATTCTGCGATTGATCTTTGCTCCCGGCTTCTCGATGGCCCGCGAGGTCAGCGACATTTCGGGGCGCGGCGTGGGCATGGACGTGGTTCGGTCGAACATCGAGAAGATCGGCGGCTCGGTGGACATTGAATCGGTCGTGGGGCAGGGGACACGCATCATCCTGCGGCTTCCGCTCACGCTGGCGATCATGCCTGCGCTGATCGTCCGCAACGGTGGGAAGACCTATGCGGTTCCGCAGGTGGATATCGAGGAGCTCGTGCGGGTGCGTCCGGGCGACACCGATCGGAAGATCGAGCATGTGCGCGACAATCCCGTGATCCGCCTCAGAGGCGTTTTGCTGCCGCTGGTCTCGCTGGGGAAGGCCCTCGGCGATCTTCCGCTCAGCAAAGGGCCGGCAGATGCTCCGGCTCGTCGCGCCACGAATGTGCTCGTGCTCAAGGCGGGGCCGCATCGATACGGACTCGTGGTGGATGAGCTCCAGGATTCCCAGGAGATCGTGGTCAAGCCCCTGCCCGACTATCTCGGCGGGTGCCGGTGCTATGCGGGCGCTACGATCATGGGGGACGGTTCGGTCGCCATGATCCTGGATGCCGGCGGCACGGCGGTCAGCGCCAACCTTCGCTTCGGTGGCAGGCTCGATGGTTCCGAACAGGCAGGGGAGAGCAGCGATCGCCGGATCGCGGCCGAGAACGAATCCATGCTGATGGTGCGCAATGGCACACCGGAGACCCTGGCGATCCCGCTGAGCATGGTGGCGCGGGTCGAGAAGGTCTCGGCCCAGTCCATCGAGCGCGTGGGACAGGAGGAGTACCTGAAGTACGCGGACTACTCGATGCGCTTGTTGCGCCTCGAGGAATACATGTCCATCCAGGCCCCGCGCCGGGACCAATCCGAGTACTTCGTCGTCGTGCCCAAGCAGGTTCGGCACCCGATGGGCATCCTGGTCAGCGCGATTGAGGACATCGTCGAGGTCAGCGCCACGCTCGACCGCGACACGGTGGCCGGACCCGGCGTGCTGGGTTCGATCACGTTGGACGGTCGTCTTCTGGTATGCATCGACATCCATGACCTCTTCGAACGCGCTGCGCCGCAGGTCTATGGTCCGAACCGCGGCAGAACGGCATCTGCGCCCGAAGGGGCGGCGGCCTGAGGCGTTTCTTCACCGGGGGGAATCTGGGGATCAAGATGCAGTGCACAACGTTTCGGCTAGGGACAGCGCTCTTTGCGGTGAACATCTTCCTGGTGGATGAGATCAACCGGCACCTTACCCTGGTTCCGGTGGCGGGAGCGCCCGACTTCGTCCGCGGGATCACGAACCTGCGGGGCCAGATCGTGACCGTGGTGGACCTGGCGGTCAAGATGGGCATGGCTCCCCGTCCCATCACGAGAGAGTCGCGCTGTGTGATTCTCAAGAGGTCGGAGGCGCTCCACAGCGCGCGTGAACGCGGATGGGTCGACGATGATACGACCACCGACACCGTGGGCTTGCTGGTGGATCGCATCGAGGACATGGTCACGATCGATCCCGCTGAACTGGGATCGGTACCCGCCAACGTGGCGGAGGTCGATGGCCGCTTCATCGCCGGTGTCGTACGTCTGAAGGACGATCTGATGATCGTGCTGCGCCTGAGCGAAGTGCTTGCCTATGCCGCGGCCTGACGGTGGGGACGATTCGCCGTCGGCTGCGGTCATGCTCCACCGGCTCGCATGGAGTCCGGCCTCTTGATTGGCCGCAGGTAGTAGACGTGCGGCCCGAAGCGGGTTTCGACGAGCTGCCCCTGCCGGACCAGTTCAACCACCAGCTCCCACTGGGCTCCGGTGTGATCGATGAGCTTGCGGACCGCGCCAGCCCGCATTGGATGCACCGCCGTGATGCTCAGCAAGTCCTCCCTCGCGTCACCCGTCGCGGAGAACGCCTCGCCTTCATAACCCACGAGCAACTCGACATGGTCGTGGGCTTTCTGGAAGATCGCGTATGCCCGCGCAATCGCTTCTTCGGTCGCGGGCCGGACCCAAGCCTCGGCCGGTGGCCGGGTTGGGACCGCGAGATAAGCCAGGGCAGGATTTAGCTCCCCCACGAAATCGGCCGTGGCGCGCACGTCTTCCTCACTGTCGTTGACGCCGGCAATGAACATTGTCTCGGTGGTCAGCTCTCCCTCGAACCGCTTGGCGAAGGCGCGCACTCCATCGCGGAGCGAAGAGAAGCTCAACTTGCGGTTCGGCCGATCGACACGCCTCCAGGTCGTTTCAAGCGCAGCATCGACTTTCAGGGAGACCCAGTCTGCTTTGGCGAGATCGGCCCGCACCTCCTCGCGGTCGATCAGACTGGCATTGCTGATCACGGCGATCCGGATACCCAACGGCCGCAAGCCATCGATCGCGTGGCCCAAGTTCGCATCCAATGTCGGCTCGCCATCGGGAACGAAGGCCAAGTAATCGATCTGCTCCCCGCTCTCCTGGCAGGCCGTGACCTTCTCGCGCACGGTGGCTACCAGCTCTTCCGGCTGCCGGAACGCTTGCCGGTCGATTTGCTGCCGTAGCGTGCGGCCGAGCTGACAGTAGACGCAGGAATACGGGCACAGCTTGGGCGGGATGTTGTTGATTCCCAGGCTTCGGCCGAGCCTGCGCGATGGGACCGGTCCAAAGGCAATCATCAGAGCACCTCAGAGCTTCTCAGAGCTTCTTTCTAGAGCATCTCTCGAGTTCAGTTCGCGGACGGGATCCAGATAGATCCGATATCCTGGAACATACTCATTCGTTTTATACAACAATTCTAACAGGCAGATAGACCAATGTCAATTTCATGAGTATTCTATTGAATTGTCGATATTGCATGCTATTATGTATCTAATAGAAAGAAAAAATGGTTACATACCTACTGGTAGGTTAGTTCTATGTCATCTCGAAGGCCAGCGTCCAACCCAGCGTCCAACCCAGCGTCCAACCCAGCGCCCAACCCAGCGTCCAACCCAGCGTCCAACCCAGCCCGGAAGTCCCGATATCCAAGAGACGAGAAAGCGCTCGATGTGCTGCTGAATGCGGCGTTTCGAACCTTCACCGAGCGTGGATACCGTACGGTGCGGCTGGAGGATTTGGCCAAGGATGCGGGGATGACCAAAGGCGCCATCTACTACTACTTCGATAGCAAGGAGGATCTCCTTCGCCGTGCGCTTCAGCACCGCCACCGGGAGATCTTCGCCGAGATCGGCGAGGTGACGCGGGCCGAGTCCGGTCCGGCGTCGGCGAAGATCCGTTTCGTGCTGCGGAAGGTCTGGCAGCATTACCTCGCACCCGATTGGGGCCATGCATTTCGATTGCTCATGGGCGAGGTGAGCCTGGAGTTCCCCGCCGTTTTCCGTGCCTGGTTGCTGGAAGGCCCCATCCGTGGTTGGTCGCTCATCAGCGAACTCATCCGGGAAGGGATCCGGGTAGGTGAATTCAGGCAGGATGTGGACGCCGAAGTTGCCGGCAGAATGGTGCTCTCGAGCTTCATGCTGCAGGCGGCCTTGCATGTTCATCCAGGAGCCGGTGACCTGGCGCCCTGTGACCCCGACCGCATCTTCGACTCGACCGTCGACATCTTCATGCACGGCCTGACCGTCACCCACAATCTGCCGAAACCGAATCAAGAGGGGAGGTGAATCGCCATGTCAGACGACGATCGGAGGTCATGCATTGAACACCTCCGGCTGGAGAAGGATCGGTTCTTCGGCGAAGGGCTGCAGTCTCCGATTCCGCCGCAGCATCGCGGGGGCTTTCGAGGTCTCGACTACTTCCCGCCCGATCCCGCGCTCATCTTCCAGATTCCTCTTCATGAACATCAAAGCAAGACGGCGGAGACAATGGCCTACACGAGGGGGGAGGTACGGGAGTTTATCCGGTGGGGAGAGTTCCGCTTCGAGATCGATGGCCAAGCCTGCGCGTTGCAGGCCTACAAGGCAGAGGCTGAGGAGGATCAGCTCTTCATCCCATTCAAGGATGAGACCTGCGGCCATGAGACCTACGGCGCCGGGCGCTACATGGATCTGAATGCCGCGCACGACCGATCGCCGGACGGCAGCTGGTCGGTGGACTTCAACCAAGCGTACAATCCGTGGTGCTGCTACAGCACGGCATTCACGTGTCCTTTCGTTCCCCAGGAGAACTGGCTGCCGGTTCCAATCCGGGCCGGAGAGAAGAATTATCCTCCGAGCGAACACGATCTCGATCGCTGAGGACGGTGGGCCTCCTGGTGTCAGGTCCCGATACCGTGGCTTGATACGATGCCGTGCACACGGGTGATCACAGATCACCCGTCATCGCGCGACACCGGTCTGCGCAGCCGCTTGGTGTGGCTTCGCTGCCGCTTCTCTTCCAGACGGCGTGCCCGGGAGGCCCGCGTGGGTTTGGTCGCTCGCCGCGGCTTGGGGCGCTGGGCCGCATGGCGCAGTAGCGCGATCAGGCGGTCGACGGCGTCCTTGCGATTCTGCTCCTGTGTGCGGTAACGGCGGGCATCGATCACCAGCACGCCCTCTCGCGAGATCTTGCGCCGGGCAAGCTTGTGCAGGCGTTCCCGCATCTGTTCGGGTATCCCCTCCGCCTTGGCGAGATCGAAGCGCAGCTGCACCGCCGTGGCGGTCTTGTTGACGTTCTGGCCTCCGGGGCCATCGGAGCGGACGAAGCTGAGCTCGATGTCCTTCTCGTCGATCGCGATCTCCGGTGTGATCTGGATCATCTCGGCCTCCTCGAACGATCATCGGGATCACCGATCACCGTCAACACCGCTGTCAACACCGCCGTCAGCGCCGCCCAGCCGATCGTTCGCGGGATTGCGTCCGAGGTCACTCTCGGCATCGACCGATGTCAAGCGAGGTAGATGCCCGCCGGCAAAGGTGCGGTACTCACGATAGAGGTTGGCGGTCAAGCACGCGTGTACCGGTGAGATGGCCACCCAATCGCCGATCTGAATGCGATCAAAGAGATCGGGGGAGGTCTCGAGCGTGCCGTGTTCCTGCGAGAGGTTGACCAGGGCACCCCGTGTCTCTAGCGCACCCAGACCATCGGGACCCGCGTGGACCAGGTATCCGTAGATCGTCCGCCCAGCGAAGGGTCCGGTGCGAGGCGCAAGGGCTTCCTTCGAGAAGTGAACCGCACCACCGTAGAGGTTGAGCTGCCCCCGGCGTGGATACTTGCCCGTCACCGGGCAGAGCACCGCGAGTGCCAAGTCTTCGGGACGACAGGCGCCGACCGCCAGTTGCATCAGATCATGGAAGACGAAGTTGCCGGGGCGGATCTCGTCGGCAGCGCCGAACTCCTCGGCGAGGCTGCAGCCGGGCGTGTCCCCGATCGAGATTTGCCCCGGGGCGAAACCGGCCGCCACCAGGTGCCCCTGGGCTTCGATCAGGCGAGCGAGTCCGGCGCGATGGACGGCGCGCACCTCATCGGGGCCGGCGGCATGATAGGTGTGGCCGGCGTGGCTCAGCAGGCCGGCCAGCTCGAGATCCGGGTGGGCCCGGGCCGCCTCGGCCAGGGCGGCTAAGCGTTTCGCATCATCCCAGGCGATGCCGGCGCGACCGGAGCCCACATCCACCTTGATCCAGAGCCGGACCGGACCCGGCCAGCGCGGCGGAAACCATCGCAGAACGGCCGGATCATCGAGCACAAGACCCAGCTCGATCTGCCGCCGAAGCTCCACGAGCACGGCAATCTCGTGCGGGTTGACCGGCACGGCCACCGTGATGTCCCGCCACCCGGTCTCGGTAGTGTGGGTGGCATCACCGGCACGGGCTGCATCACCGGCACGGGCTGCATCACCGGCGTGGGGTGCGTTGTCAGCGTCGGCGGTATCGGTGGTGTCCGCACTATCGGTGTTGGCGACCGTATCGGCTGTGTGGGCGAAATAGCGGGCCATCTCGACCGAGGAGACGGTGATCGCCTCCACCCCCCGCTCGCGGAACCACGTGCCGATGGCGGCGGATTGGTGGGTCTTGAAGTGTGGCCGCAGGCGCACGCCCAGGCGCTGTGCCCGGCGGATCATGCGGTCGAGATTGGTCCTGGCACGTTCTTCGTCAAGCACGAGCGTGGGCCGCCGGATGTCGGCGGCGAGCGGGGTCTGCGCCGATAGCATGATCCAGACCTCCCACGTCCGATCAGTCGACCAGGTAATACTCGAGCGTGGAGACCACCCGTACCTTCTTGATGTGGGGCGTGTTGCTGTCCCGGTCCTGGATGGAGAACTGGCCTTGGCGGGCGGTCTTGATCTTGCCGAGGTGGCTGTCCGAATCCCGCGCGAACTTCTCGGCCACCTCACGGGCGTTGCGGGTGGCTTCCTCGATCATGTCGGGCTTGATGTCGTTGAGGCCGGTGAAGAGGAACTGGGTGCGCGAATCGTAGTCCTGGGCGCCCACGGCCACGCCCTGCTTCCCAAGCGTGCCGACATCGCTCATGGCTTCGCGCACGCGTGCGATGTTGGGAGAGTAGACCGTGACCGTGCCGTTGCCCAGATACCGGAACTGCCCCTGGTCGCCGCCACCGTAACGCTCGGCCTGCTTGTCGATGATGGCCGGCACGCCCTCGGAAACTTCCTCCGGCGAGAACCCAGCCTCCTCCAGAAAGGTCAGCACCCGCTGCGTATTCAGTTCCAGATCCGCGGTTACCTGCCCCAGATCGTTGCCGGCAACGGCGAACTTGATGGGCCAAATGGCGACATCCGCGGCCACTTCCCGTTCGGCCAGCCCCTTGGCCGTCACCGACCGGTCCAATGACCGTAGCCTCACGATGCCCTGGCCGGTGAAGTGGCCCAGCAGGGCCAGCCCGGCGAAGAGCAGGATGCCCAGAATCAGCGCTTCCCGTGTGCGGCTTGGGTTCATTGCCAAAACTCCTCCATTGCCGGGAACGGCATGCCTGGTGGTCCTCTATATCGGGGACTGGTCCTGACAGTACCCAAGCGGAAGAAGACGAATCAACCTTCGTCGCGTCTCCATCAAACGAATTGCTTGAGCATCGGTGGTTGGGCCCTCAGGGCTGGGTATGGACGTTCCACCGCCTGTGAGAAGCCGCCTCCCTGGGGCTCATGAACGACGGAGGCCGCCGGGGTTCATGGATGGCCTGCGGGTTCCCCCCGGTCGGATCCCGGTCTTGGCCCGGGTCCGAGTGGATTGGCGTATCGCTTCCTAGATGCCCGGCAACCCGCTACAATCCCGCCCATGAGATACCTGATCACCGGCGGTACCGGGTTCATCGGTTCGGCGCTCTGCCGGCGATGGCTGGCGCGCGGCGATGATGTGGCTGTTGTGAGCCGCTCGCCCGAATCCGTAGTCGGCCGGGTTTCGTTGCCCGGCCAACCGGGGGGCGAGGACGGCACTGCGCCGGCGAGTCGGCTTCGCGCCGTTGGCTCAGCCGGCGAGCTCACCGAACCGGTCGATGCCATCGTGAACCTTGCCGGTGCCTCGATCGCCGGCGGCCCATGGACCGCCTCCCGCCGAAAGGTGCTACGCCAAAGCCGGCTGGGCGTCACGCGACAGATCGTGGACGACCTGCGCCGCCGCGAGATCCGGCCCAAGGTGCTGGTGAGTGCCTCGGCCGTCGGCATCTACGGCGATCGCGGAGACGAGCTGCTCACCGAGAGATCCGATCCCGGCGAGGGGTTTCTGGCCGATCTGTGCCGCGAATGGGAAGCCGCGGCGCTCGCGGCGCAAGAGCTTGGCGTGCAGGTGTGTGTGTCGCGTTTTGGACTCGTGCTCGGCGCGAGCGGCGGTTTGCTCGATGTGCTCCGGCGTGTGTACAAACTGGGTCTCGGCGGGCGGCTGGGTTCGGGCCGGCAGTGGATGCCGTGGATTCATCGGGATGATCTGCTCGACGCGATCGAGTTTCTGATTTCCGAGCCGATCAGCGGTCCCGTCAATCTCACCGCCCCGCAGCCGGTGCGGCAGGCCACGTTTTCTCGCGAGCTCGCGAGCGCTCTCGGACGCCCCGCCTTCTGGTGGATTCCCGCCGGCGCTCTGCGCTTGACCCTGGGCGAGATGGCCTCCACCGTTCTCTCCAGCGAGCGCGCTGTCCCCGAACGGCTGGAGGAGGCCGGCTTTCGGTTCCGGCACACGGAACTAGGCCCCGTGTTGCGCGAGCTGGTGGGGTGATCTCTCCAACTCGCAACCATCCTCCGCACGAGGACACTGCGAGAGGACACGACAAGAAGGCACTGCGAGAGGATACTGCGAGAAGGCATTGCAAGAGGACACTGCGAGAAGGTACTGCAAGAAGGCACTGCGAGAGGACACTGCAGGAGAAAACTGCAAGGCGAGGGAGTGATCGATAGATGCCACCGCGCGTCGATCTCACCGCCCCCTGGGTCATTGTGAAGGTAGGCGAGCAGTGCTATGCCATCTCCACGGAGCACGCGCGCGAGATGATTCCGTGCCCCGAGATCACGCGGGTACCGCACACCGACCCTTCCGTTCGCGGCGTCATCAATCTGCGCGGACAGGTCATGCCGCTGCTGGATCTGCGCCGCAAGCTAGGTTTGCCTCGTCCACCGGAGGATCTGCGCGAGATTGCCGTCGTGCTGGGGGATGATCGTGCCAAAGCGGCCGCGGTCGTGGACTCGGTCGTGGCGGTCGAAGATCTGGATCCGAGCCAGGTCGCCGGCATCGGCGACCTCGATGCTCAAGTCGACGCTCAAGGTGAGGCCGGACTCATCAGTGGTGTCGGCCGCCGGAGCGCCGATCGAGACATCGTGCTGCTCATCGATGCCGAGTGGCTCATCGCCCACGCGAATCATCCCGGCCCGACGGCGTGACCGGACTCGCCCGCCGTAGGAAGACGTGGCGGCTCAGGTGCTGCCAGAAGGTCTCGTCTTGCTTCTCGAGACCCGCGAGCGGCCCGTAGAACCGGGCTACGTCCGGGACGGGACGCCAGGCCGGATACGGTAATCCTCCCAGCACGCGGTTGAAGAGGTAGGCCTGCGCCACAAGCAGAACCACCGCCACCAGCAGTCCGGCAATGTGCGTGAGGCTATTGAATCCGCCCATGCCCGCGATCAGCGCCGTGGCAGCCGCCGGCGGATGAGCGCAGCGCGCTGCGATCATGATGACCGAGGCCAGCCCCATGGCGAGGGCGATCGTCACGATCTGGGCCACATTCACCGTGGTGAGTCCATCCTCGACCTGTCCGGGAAAGACCGAGCGGATCAGGTGTAGCGCCACGAGCCCCGAGGCCAAGGACAGCGCATGGGCCAGCAGGACGCTGCGCGGGCTGGCGGCCGCCGCCATGGGCGTTCGGAAGAGGATGAAGGCCGAGGGTCCCAGCGGCGGAAACAGCAGCGGAAGCTGCAGCACATAGGCGGCCGCGGTGATGATCCCCAGGGCGGTCGCGCCCTCGAAGAAGACGAACAGCGCCGTGGCGAGGGTGGCCCGGGCCTGGTTGCGGAGTAGATAGCGAAGCCGCAGCCGGGACGGGCCGGCCACGATCCGGTAGAGCCAGGTCGATTGAGGAGCGACGCCGCTCGCCTGAGGAATGTCGTCGGTTCGATTTTGGCGCCGCGGTAGGCTCATGCGGCCGGCTCCTCGGACGCGTCTTCCCCGCGGTCCTCGGCGTCTGTGCCGTTCTCGCCGTCTTCGGTCGGATCCACGGCCGGAGCGGCCGCCGCATCGAGCGCGCGCCACACCTCATCGGTGAGCGCCGGCGGAAGGTCGAAGATTTGGCGCAACTCCTCGAAGTTCGCCCTCGCGTCCTCGATCGTCTCGGTTAGGACCGCTGGGGGGAGATCGAAGGCGGCGCAGACGGCTTCGCGGAACGAGCGAGCGTGCTCGATGTCCGGGCGCAAGCAACTCGGGACCCGCGTCACCGCGGTCAAGACGGGCGCCAGCGTGTCGGCCAGATCGTGCTCTACGAGCTCGTCGGGATCGCGGTGATGAAGACCGACCAGGCAGACCAACTCGTCCGGGAACTGCCAGGACTGCAGGATCCAGGCGCCGGCTTGCGCGTGATCCCAATGGAAATGCGCCTGCTCGATGTCGGCCAGCCGGTGATGCGTCTTACGCCAGACGGTCACGACCGGCGCGTAATACTCCGACCAGTGTTCGAGCAGCACGGGTAGCGCCAGATCGGCGATCAGAATCGCCGTGAAGGCCGAGTCTTCCTCGCCGGGACGCACGCGGCGGGCGAGGGCATGACCGAGCGTGGCGCGAAGCAGGCTGTCGCTCCAGAATCCGTCGCGACGGAAGAGCCCGCCGGCAGGCGAGGGGATGGCCGAGCGGAGTGTGTAGGCCAAGACGATCGGCCGCAGGTGCTTGATCCCCATGAGCGAGATCGCGTGACGGATCGAGAGCACCGGTGAACGCAACGAGTAGAGCGAGGAGTTGATCGTCTGGATCACCTTGGCGGCGAGCTCGGGCGAGACGCTGATCAGCTTCGTCGTGTAGGCGATGTCGGGCTCGGGCCGGTTGATCTCCTGGACCAAGCGCGCCGCGGCAGCGGGCAGCGGAGGGATCTCGGCCCCCTCGAAGAGGGCGCCGAAGTTGCCGCTGGCGATCGAGGCATGCCGGCGGATCTTCTCGAGGAGCTTCAGTCCCACATTCTCTCCCGCAACCGAGGATGCATCTCTCGTAATAGATCGGCGGATTGGGAGTCGAAGTTCAGCACTGGATGCAATGGCAACTAGCATCTGGAAAGGGCATTGGAGCGAGCAACCGCTCGAGCGTACCCCCCGAGCGTACCCTCCCGAGCGTACCCCCCGAGCGTACCCTCCCGAGCGTACCCCCCGAGCGTACCCTCCC
>CAZNJE010000034.1:0-1211 GCA_964573295.1 uncultured bacterium
CGCCGCCCATGCCGTGCGCCGCCCATGCCGTACGCCGCCCATGCCGTGCGCCGCCCATGCCGTGCGCCGCCTATGCCGTACGCCGCCCATGCCGTGCGCCGCCCATGCCGTACGCCGCCCATGCCGTGCGCCGCCTATGCCGTGCGCCGCCCATGCCGTGCGCCGCCCATGCCGTACGCCGCCTGTGCCGTACGCCGGCCCATGCCGTACGCCGCCTATGCCGTGCATTCATGGATTCGCAGTTTTGCTAGATCGATTTGACCTACACCCAGCTCGCGCGCCATTCGGATGTGGCCGATGTCCTCAGGCCGGCGGTCGAAATAGCGCAGTGCGAAAGTGTCAACAGCCACCGGATCGATGCCGGCCACCACGGTCCGCGCGCGCAAGACCTCGCCAGGCCCCACTGGACCATTCGAGAGCAACACGTGATTTGCATCCAGGATGACCAGGCTGTGGGGCACAGCACCGGCTAGCTCGGCAATCGCGCGGTGCAGATCGGTACGGTGAAACCGAATTCGATCCCAATTGATACCCATGAGGTTCTTCATGGCGAAGGTGACCTCGGCGCCAGCATGGTGCTTCGCGATGGGCATGTTGATGAATACATCGGCTTCCACGAGCGATGCTGCGATGTACTCTCGGCCGAGCAACCGGCCCCGTGGTACCGGCACCTCGCGGAACTGTTCGATCCTATCGAGAACCTCCAATCGGCCGCCCGCGCTCTCGACGGCGGCCGCCGTACCGTTGGCCACCATGTTTCGGTGGGAATCATGGCTTGTGACGACAACTTCCGCTGCGCCCACCCCAAAGCACTCCCGAATCACGCAGGCGATCATGTCCGGATGCGTGTGGATGGCCTGCTCAGGCCGGCTGTTGCCGACCGGGTTCGGCTTGATCACCACCCGATCCCCGGGCCGCACGAAGCGGTGCATGCCACCCAAAGCTTCCAGGGCAGCCCGGCAGTTGCGGGCCGGGTCTTCGCCGGTGGCCACTACCAGGTCGGGGGATCGGAACGTCCTAGCCTGGGATGGGGCAGTGCTAGCCGTCGCGGCGGTCCGCCGGCCGCAGCCCCCCCCGGCGAGCCCAGTGGGCAGCCCGGCGGCCAATCCGGCGCAATAGAGCGCGGAGTGCTTCAAGAAGCGCCTGCGGTTGAGTTCTCCTGCCATCTGTGCCTCCCCCTAGCTCGGCTCCCCTCAGCTCGGTTCCTGCCA
>CAZNJE010000034.1:1311-38097 GCA_964573295.1 uncultured bacterium
GCTCGGCTCCCCTCAGCTCGGCTCCCCTCAGCTCGGCTCCCCTCAGCTCGGCTCCCCTCAGCTCGGCTCCTGGTTCAGTTCCTCGACAGCCTGACGCGCAGGTTCGATACGGGGATCGTCCGGCGCCAGCTCGATGAAACGCTCGTAGGCCGCCTGCGCCTTCTCCGCGATGTCGAGTTGCCGGTAGACCTCACCCAGCATGTAGAAGCTGTTGGCGAAGGTTGGGTCGATCTCCACGGCTCGCTCGTACTCGCGGCGGGCATCCTCCAACCGGCCGCCGCGCAATAGGCCTTCTCCGTAACTGTCGTGGGCGTTGGCCTCTTCTGGTGCAGCCTCGACATAACGTTTGAAGTAGCGCAGTGCCTCTTCATGATGGCCGTGATTGAGATAGACATAGCCGATCTGATTCAGGGCGTTGGTGTTGTCCGGCTCCTTGGCCAAGAACGATTCGTAGACGCTTGCGGCCTCCTTCACCTCGCCCAGCCTCGCCAGGGTGTTGCCCAGAGACATAACGGCGTGGGCGTTGTCGGGATCGAGGGCCACCGCCTGACGGTACGCCTCGGCCGATTTCTCCAGCGCTTGAGCTCGGGCGTAATGAGCAGCCAGGTCGATCCAAGTGCCCGCTTCCCCGTCCGGGCGCCGGGTTCGGCGTTCGAGATCGGCGATGGCCTGCAGGAAGTCGATGCGGCGGTCGAGCTGCGGATTGTCGTACCCGGGCGTTTGCTGATGCCGCAGCGTCCGCATCTTACGCAACCCGCCCACGAAATCCTGGGTGCAGAGCAACTCGGCAAAGGTGCGGTCGATCTCCATGACCAGCTCCAGCTCTGGGGCCAGCTGGCCGCCCAAGGCCTCCTCGCAGAGCGCCTGGGCGCGGGTGAAATCGCCCGATTGGAATGCCTCGCGTACGGCAGCAGAGGCCTCGAGCGCCTCCCAATCGAACTCTCGATGACGCTCGATGAGTTCTCGTTGAGTTAGCGCCTCGGTGAACTCCGGACGAAGAGGATGCTCTGTCAGGATGCGAGCGTACTGGGTGGCGGCTTTGGCGTCCTGACTGGCCTCGAGGTAGCACTCCGCCAGCCGGGCTCGGGTCGTGGCGGTTGCCTCACCGCCGAGGGATTCACCGTTGGCCAGTAGAGCCTCGTACATACGCATGACGCGTTCGTGGTCGCCCAGTTGATAGAAGCAGTCTGCGGCGCGGCGGGACACCTCACTGATCCATCCCGCATCGTAGGTGAGATCGTCCATTGCATCACCGGCGGCGAGCTCGATGGCCTGCTGATACGAGTCTCCGGCGGCCGACCACGCCTCGCGGGCTTCCAGGGACGCCGCCTTCACCCGGGCGGCCTCCGGCGCCCAACGCGAGGCCGGGTAGGCTGTCAGGATTCGATCAGAGACCCGCCCTGCCTCGGCGGGGTCCTCAAGGGATTCCAGGCTGAGGCGCGCGGCCGAGAGGAGGGCAAGCGCAGCGAGTGGATCCTCAGGGTGCGTATCTGCATACGCCAGGTACTCGCTCCGCGCTGTTTCGTACTCCCCGCGTAGCACACTCGACGTGGCGGGGGCGAAGGCGTCCTGTGCCGCGGTTGGATGGAGTAGGGGCCCGGCAACGAGGCCCAAGGCCAGGACGGTGAGCAGTGCGCGAATGGGGCTGAGTAGCGTGTGAATGGGGCTGAGTAGCGTGTGAATGGGGCTGAGTAGCGTTCGAATTGTTGGTGCGGAGAGGATCATGGCGGCTGATCGACTCGGTACCATCAGGTTCCTCCCACAATTGGGTGCTTGGCGAGACTGACCCGCGATGCCTCTGCCGTGGAAATCCGGCGCAGAGGTGTGAGCCGGTTCTCACGCCTCTGCATGGACATCAGGTCCTACGTCATTCGCTGGTATAAGGTTACAGGCACTTAGCCTATCAGGAAGAGTATGCATTGGGCCTTAGCCAAGCAAGATCCGTCATCTGATGCATCGATGATTCTGACAGAAGACTGGACCTTGTACCAAGAAGGGGCGGCATGTGGTGTCGAGCCAGGGCGGTTCTACATGCCTCCCCAAATGAGGAGGCCTCCGGTCAGTGAGGAGGCCTCCGGTCAGTGAGGAGGCCTCCGGTCAGTGAGGAGGCGTTCGGTCAATCTGCCAGGGCGGCATGTTTCCACTCAAATCTGGCGACGTCCCAATCATCTAGAATCGTCCAGCGGGGCGTCTAGCGAAGTCGTCCAGCGGGGCGTCTAGACCAATCGTCGATCATGGCGATAGAGGGGATCCTCACGCCTTGCTGGGACTGCTCCCTTGCGACTACACCCTCGGGTGGGCTAGTCTCATAAGCTGTGGGTGGCTCCCGGGCTGCCCGGGGGAGGGGCACGGCTTGTGGCAATCATAGGTATGTCATCGCATGCCGAACCGCACCGGTTCGCAGCCGGTCGCCGATGTCCCGTCTTCCGAACATGCTGCTCGGTGGCACGCGCCGCGCTTGGCCCGGCGGCATACGCGGGGCTTGGTCCGGCGGCATACGCCGCGGCAGGCGCTGCGATTCCCCTAGCAACGCCCCCATCGATCCCCCCCCGATTCCCTCAGTTAGGTCACGGAGAAGCGGTTCAAACGAACCACCACACAACAGGCAGAGAGGATAGGTCATGAAGCGACAGGGCTTTCTTGGCGTCCTCGCCCCGGTGCACCTGGCGGCCTGCCGTCCAGTCCGTCCCGCAACCGCTCTCGGGACACGCCATGCGTTGTCCCGGCGGGCGGCTCAGGCGTTGTGCGCGGCGAAGCGCCTCCAGACAGGCCTGATGGCAGGCCTCCGAGCAGGTCTCCCACGAAGCTTCCGAGCAGGCCTCCGAGCAGGTCTCCCACGAAGCTTCCGAGCAGGTCTCCGAGCAGGCCTCCGAGCAGGCTATCTGGCGAGCGTGCTGACAGGCCTGATGGCGTGCTTGCTCGTTGCGCCGGTAGGCGCTCAGGACACCGGAGGAGGAGGACTGACGTCGGGTGCGGCCCCTGCTCCAGGTGATGTCACGGCCGGCGATACCTCCTTCGACGGGGGCGGCAGTATCACCGTGGAGTGGGAAGGCGCCGAAGGCGCGGCGGAGTTTCGCATCGAGCGCGCTGGACCGGAGGAAGACTTCACACCGGTAGGCACCGTCGATGGCGAGACGAACCGCTACAAGGACACTGAGGTGACCGATGGCGTGCCCTACGACTACCGGGTGGTGGCCGTGAGCGAGAGCGGCTTCGAGGTCATCTCACCAGTTGCTCGCGGGGCTGTCAGCTCGCCCCAGTGGTTCGAGGGCAGCATGTTCGGCGTGGCGCTCGCCGTCGTGGGCTTCGCCCTGGTCGTCATCTGGTACATCCGCCGGGCGAGGCGGGGCGAACAGCTCTACGTGCGCCGCATCGCTGGGCTCGAGGCCGTGGAAGAAGCCGTCGGACGCGCGACCGAAATGGGCCGACCGGTGCTCTACATTCCGGGAACCGGCACCATGTCGGAGATGGGCACGATCGCCTCGCTCAATCTCCTGGGCGAGATCGCCAAGAAGACGGCCGAGTTCGGCACCCAGATCCGAGTACCCAATCGCGATCCGGTGGTCTACACGGTTGGGCGCGAGATCGTCAAGGGCGCCTACACCGCAGCCGGACGACCAGATGCGTACGACCCCTCGAGCGTCTTCTTCGTGGTCGAGAACTCACTCGCCTTCGCCGGCGCTATCAACGGCATCATGGTTCGCGAGCGACCGGCCACGAACTTCCTGATGGGGCCTTTTCACGCCGAGTCGCTGATCCTGGCCGAGACCGGTGCTTCCACCGGCGCGATCCAGATCGCTGGGACCGACCAAATCCCGCAGCTGCCATTCTTCGTGGTGGCCTGCGACTACACGCTCATGGGTGAGGAACTCTACGCTGCTTCGGCCTACATCTCGCGCGAGCCCCTGTTGCTCGGGGCGCTGAAGGGTGAAGACATCGGCAAAGTGGTCTTTGGTGTCTTCCTGATCGTTGGCACGATCTTGTCGTTGCTGACCGGATGGGACTTCGGCCGGATCCTTTCGACCGGCGGACGATAGGAGGAAGCAAGATGAAAGATAAGCTGCCTCTGGCGCTGCTGATCATCTTGGGGTTCCTCGGTCTGACCGACCGGTTCTTACCCCATCCGATCGCAGAAGCCACCAACGCATACCTCCGCGACACGCTGCTGCGGATCATCTCCGCCTTCGCCCTCATCTTGGGGCTTGGGAACCTGATCCTTCGGCATGTCAACAAGATCAAACATAGGCAGGAGCACTACGCTCACTCGTGGGTGCTGCTACTCAGCTTCATGATTGTGTCGGTGATCGGGGTCTTCGGAGGGATCACGGGCGAGCTGTGGTTCCCGACCAAGGTCGGTAACTTCCAGTTCGACATCACGACGATCTACTTCCAGATGCTCACTCCCCTGGGTGCGAGCATGTTCTCGCTCCTGGCCTTCTTCATGGCATCGGCCGCTTACCGATCCTTCCGGGCGCGGAACTGGCTAGCCTTTCTACTGCTGGCGTCGGCTTTCGTGGTGATGCTGGGACAGGTTCCTCTGGGCCATGCGATCTCGCCGGCCATTCCGGAGGTGAGCCAGTGGATCATGGAAGTGCCGAATACGGCCGCCAAGAGGGGTATCGAGTTGGGAATCACCTTGGGCATGCTGGCGACTCTCCTGAAGATCCTCGCGGGGATCGAGAGAAGCTGGCTGGGGAGTGGCCGATGATCTGGAAAAGATTACTCAATATTGATCGCCGGATCGTCTTCCTCGCGATGGGCCTGGGAATCATCCTGCCGCTGCTGTTCCCGACCGAACTTCCGGTGGGCGCACAGCGCGTGACCCAGCGCTTGTTCGATACCGTGGATGCAATCAATCCGGACGAACGCTGCCTATTCATCTCGGGTGACTACACGCCTCAGAACATGCCCGAGACCCACCCGATGACGATCGCGCTCCTGCGTCACGCCTTCGCGGCGCGGATTCCGGTGATCGTCAATGCGCTCTATGTGGAGGGCGCGCCGCTGATGGCCACCGGACTCGAGGAAGTGATGGAGGAGTTCAACTCCCGGGCTACCTCATCGGCCGATAGCGTGATCTATGGCCGGGAGATCGTTTACCTGGGTTGGCAGCCGCCGCCCATCGTCCCGATCTTGGGCATGGGAGAGAGCATCCATGCCGTCTATCCGGATGACTACTACGGCAATCGGATCGATTCGCTCGAACTGATGGAGCGCACGCAGAACTACGATGACGTCGGCATCGTCGTGGCGATCACGGGTCTGGCGGCGCCGCTCTGGTATGTCATGTTCGCCCAGCCGAAGTACGGGCTGGCCGTGGGAGCGGGCTGCACAGCCGTCTGTGCCCCGGACTTCTACCCCTACGTCGGCACCGGTCAGATGGCCGGCATGATGGCTGGAATGAAGGGGGCGGCCGAGTACGAGGAGATGGTCGAGCAGAAGTACCATACGGCGGGACGTCGAAAGGCGACCGAGGGGATGGTGGCCCAGTCGGCCGCGCACCTGTGCATCATGGGGTTCGTAATCCTGGGGAACCTTGCCTACTTCATGATGCGCCGGGAGAAGGAGAAGCAATCATGAATCTGAGCAACGATATCTGGGTCTGGATAGGAGTCGTGCTCACATTCTGCATCTACTCCTTCCTCTACAAGGACAATCCGCTCTACCGGTTTGGGGAACACCTCTTCGTCGGTGTGGCCAACGCCTTCACGTTGAGTTTCATGATCCACCGCATCATCATTCCGGTGATGTGGCGACCCTTCGCCTCGGCGTGGCAACAGGCTTCGACCGAAGGCCTGAGTGGTGAGCTCTTCAATCCGGTGCACAACGAAGCTAACTTCCTGGTGATTCTCCCCGGCCTGATCGGGTGTCTCTACTTCACCCGCTTCATCCCCGGGGTGACCTGGATGGTGAGGATCCCGATCGGGATGTTCATGGGCTACTACACCGGCCGCAGCGTGCCGGCCTACTTCGAGGGCAGCGTGTTCCCGCAGATGCGCGGCACGCTCCTGACCCGCGAGGCGTTCGACGTCACGCAAGGCGGCGGGCTGTGGCACGGGATCTTTGCGCTCGTCATCCTGATCGGCGTGCTGGGCACCTTGGCCTACTTCTACTTCTCGAAGGAACACAAGGGACCCCTGAAGTGGGCCGCGCAGACGGGCATCGTTTTCGTGATGGTCGGCTTCGGCGCCTCGTTCGGCTTCACCGTGATGGCGCGTGTGTCGCTGGCGATCGGCCGGTTCATTTTCGTGTTGAGGGACTGGCTGGGAGTGATCAGCTGACCTGTCCCTGGCCGGGAGCGTGTGTTCCGGCCGGGGGGCGTATGTCCCGGCCGGGCCTGCAACGGTCTGGCTAGTGATCTGCACGGGGCCGCCGACCTTGCCGCGGGGCAAGACGGCGGTCCCTTCTGCTGGGCGCCGTTCCCAGCAAGGCGGTGCCTTTCCCAGCAAGGCGGTGCCTTTTCAGCAAGGCGCTGCTCTCCAGCAAGCTGTGCCCCCCAGCATGGCGTTGCCTGCTCCTGCTGGACGTTGCTCGCCCTGCCAGGTGGTGCGCCCGCCTCCTTCTTCTGTGCGTCACTCGCCTCGCGGCCGGGACCGGCTGGTCAACCACCGGCGCCCGCCTAGTTGGCGGAGGATCCTCGCGGGCCCTCGAAGGCGCCGCAACGTCCAATATATTGCAACTGAAGCACTTAGTTGGCTCCATTCCGTCAAGAAACCGGAGAATCTCTGTCTTCTCGAGGTTGGGATGGACTACAATATTATGAAGCGTACAGGTGAACGCTTAGCGGAGCCCGGGCGGATGACCTGTGACAGACCATCCGGATGGCCCCACACGCTCACCTCGCTCAGGAAGCCAACCCAACAGGCCAAGGAGTCGTTTGCCACGACAGGTGTCACGACAACCACAAGGAGATCACCGCCATGAGACGCAATTTGCGCCCGTTTTTTTTCGTCTTGGCTGTGGCCCTGGCGCTGACCGCAGGGAATAGCGGTATCGCGTGGGGGGTGCAGGAAGGCGCCGTGGACCTCAGTCAGTACGAGGTCCCCAACAAGGTGTATACGCCGTATCTGACGGGCCAGTCGGTCCTGCAGCAGAAGGCTCCGGCCGCGATCAGCGCCCTGAGCGATCATTACGGCGGCAACTGGACGGTCTACTCCTGGAATCCCCAGACCGGGACCCCGAGCCAGATCTACGGCAGCGGGGTGGACATCGCCCCGGCCCTGACCAGCGAGTTCGATGCCGAGCAGGCCGCCCGCCAGGTCATCGCCGCCAATCCCGAGGTCTTCGGGGCCGACAACGCGAACCTGCGCTTCACCGGCGCTCCGTCGGGTCTCGGCAAGCGGGCGGTCCACTTCCAGCAGACCTACCAGGGCATCGACGTCTGGCAGGGCCGCGTGCACCTGACCTTCACCGAGGGCGGACGCCTCTTTGTGATGGGGTCGGACTACTATCCGAACATCGAGGTGGATCCGATCCCCACGCTGTCCCTCGAAGACGCCCAGGACTTCGCGGTAAGCCGGCTGCCGTTCAGCGACATGACCGATGAAGTTGCCGAGGGCGGTGACCTACTCGTCCTGCCGGTATCGATCGATGAGACCCGCGTCGAGTACCACCTGGTCTGGCGCATCAACGTCCGCACCGAGAATCCGTTGGGCGAGTGGGTGAGCCACGTGGATGCCCACACCGGCGAGATTGTCTGGGCCTACAACAAGATCTGCCGCGTGGACTTCACCGGTGATGCCACCAGCGATGTGCAGGACGCCACCTACTGCAACGGCACCGACAACGTCCCGTGCGGCCACCTGGACGTTGACGTCGTGGGGGTGGGCAGTACGACTACCGAGCCTGACGGCAGCTGGCTGTTGCCCTACGGCGGCTCCGACGACCGCGCCGTCGAGGCGTCGATGCGGGGACCCAACATCCGGGTCTTCAACTACAATGGTTCCGAGGCTGAGTTCGCCGGCACGGCCACCCCGGGTGTGCCGTTCACGGTGGCCTGGAACGACGCCAATTCGCGCCAGGATGAGCGGGATGTCTTCGACGCCATCAACGACATTCACGACTTCTTCCAGAGCTTTGATCCTGCCTTCAGCTACATCAATCAGACGATCAATGCCTACGTGAATCGCAACGATGGCTACTGCCCGGGCAACGCCTGGTGGGACGGCACGATCAACTTCTGCGCCGCCGGCGGCCAGTATGCCAACACCGGCGAGATCCAGGGCGTCGTGCACCACGAGTTCGGACACGGCATCCAGTACACGATCCTGGGCCAGCAGGGCAACGAGGGCCTCGGTGAGGGCAATAGCGACATCATCGCCAACCTGATGACGCAGGAGTCGATCATCGGCCGCGGGTTCTACCTGAACAACTGCTCGGGCGGCATCCGGGACTCGTACAACACCCTTCAGTATCCCGAGGATATGACCGGCTCGATTCACCATGACGGGCAAATCATCGCCGGCTTCACCTGGGACTTCATGCAGCTGATGCAGAACGTTTACGGTGATGAAATGGGCACGATCATGACCGCCGAGCGCTGGCACTTCGGCCGCGTGCTCGAGCAGCCCTACTACCAGCCCGACCAGGTGCTGGCCACCTTCATCGCCGACGATGACGACGGCAATCTCGACAACGGGACCCCGCACTACGACTACCTGTGCGAGGCCGCGACCAATCATGGTTTCGACTGCCCAGAGATCCTGGTCGGCGTGATCATCGAACACCAGCCGCTCTCGAGCACGACCGATGAGGGTGACCGCGAGCTGACCGCCGAGATCTACTCGACCGTCACGAACCTCGACCAGTCTACCCTCGAGGTGCACTACCGTGTCGATGGTGGCACCTTCCAGACGGTCGACCTCGTGGAAACCGGCAACCAGGATGAGTTCTCCGCCACGATTCCGGGCCAGGATCAGCCGGCCATCGTGGAGTACTACCTGTACGCCGCCGACATAGCGGGCAACGAGCGGTTCGATCCGCCGCTGGCGCCGTCGGAGTTCCATACTTACGAGGTTGGCATGGTGGTTGAGACCGAGGCCTACCCGGGCTGGGTGGTCAATCTCGAGAACCTCGATGATGCTACCACCGGCCAGTGGATCCTCGATGATCCGGTCGGCACCGGCGCGCAGCCGGAGGACGACCACACCGCCGATCCGGGTGTCGACTGCTGGGTGACCGGTAACACTGCTCCTGGTGGCGGCATCGGCGACAACGACATCGATGGTGGCAGCACGTCGGTCTACAGCCCTGAGTACGATCTGTCGGGTGCGACCTACGCGGTCGTCAAGTACTGGCGCTATTATTCGAACAATCAGGGCGCTGACCCGAACAACGATATCTGGCAGGTTGCCGTCCGCAGCAACGGCGGCGACTGGCAGAATCTGGAGTATGATCAGAGCGATCAGAACGCCTGGGTGTCCCAGGAATTTGATCTGCTGGACGTTTTCGGTGGCGATCCGGGCAACGTCCAGTTCAAGTTTGTAGGCAGTGACCTGAACCAGGGTTCGATCGTGGAGGCCGCGGTCGACGACTTCGTTCTGCTGGCCGACTTCGGTTTCTCGGATGTCGAAGAGGCCACCGAGAGCAGCCTGCGTTTCGCGCTGCACGGCATCCAGAACCCGGTCGTGGGTCTCAGCCAGATCCGCTTCCAGGTGCCGGCTCAGACCCAGGCGCGCGTGAGTGTCTACGACGTCTCGGGTCGAATGGTCCAAGTTGTGGCCGATGAGGCCTTCGCCGCCGGTGACCACGCGGTTAGCTGGGACGGCACCGGCCGCAACGGGGAGCCGGTGACCAGCGGCGTCTACTACGTCCGCCTGCAGACCGGCGAGTTCAACGCCACGCGCTCGGTGGTGGTGAGCCGCTAAGGAGGATCGCCAAGCTCGACCGGCAAGGTGTGTGCTCCTATGGTGATTCGCCGGGCTTGAGCGTCCGGTGACAATCCCGAAGTGGGACGTGATTCGGCAAGAGAGAAGGGCTGATCCCGAAAGAGATCAGCCCTTCTTGCGCATCTGGCCAAAACGGGGTGTCCGACCAGTGCAGTGCGCGAATCATATTCTTCCGTAAGAATACTTGAAATACAGGGTTTGAGGGAGTTGCTTGTGCGGCTCGTCCTGGCTGGAGTGTGAACTCCACGGCCCGACGAACGGCCCGACGAACGGCCTGACGAACGGCCCGACGAACGGCCCCCCGATCCGTCCACCGACCTGTGTGTGGATCCGAGTGCCGACTGCCATGCCGATCAGTTACTCGATCAGTCATTCGATCAGTCATTCGATCAGTCTGCGGATCAGTCATTCGATCAGTCTGCTTATCAATGCGCCGATGAGTCAGCTGATCAGGGTGCGGCGCCAGCCTCCAACCGATCCAGCAGCCCCACCGGCTTGATTCGATGACGATCGAGACCCACATCCTTCGGGGTCAGTCCCTGGGCGAGCGCGAGGAGCTGGAAGTAGTAGACTGGCGGGACCTCGAGCTTCTCGCCTGTCTTGCGGGCAATCACCAACTGACCGGTATCGAAGGAGGAGAAGCAGGTCGGGCAAATCATGCCCATGCAGTCGGCCGCCGTAGACTTCACCGAGCGCAGAACCGTGGCGGTCATCTCCGCCGGCAACATCTCGTCGACGCAGGCCTTGCCGCAGCAAAGAAAACGCTCATCATGCATGACCGGTTCGGCTCCGATGGCCTCGAGGAGCTGGTGGAGGATCTGAGGATCATCCGGGTCGTCGACCTGCATGATGTTCGATGGCTTGAGTAGGTGACATCCGTAGTGCAGCGCAACGCGAGTCCCGGTAAGCGGACGGGTGACGCTTTGCCTCACGGCCTCAATTCCCACCCGGTCCCGCAACATGACGACGATGTGATGGACCTCTTGCGTGCCGCGGAACTCTTTGCCGATCCGTGCCAATCGGCGGTTGATCCTGGCGCGTAGCGCCTCGTCATGCTTCAGCTCGTAGTTGGCCTCGCAGAGCGTGCTCGTGCATCCGCTGCAGATCGTGAAGAAGTCGAGACCGGCCTCCTCGGCGATGCACAGATTGCGCGCGGCCATCGTCAGCCACGCCACCTTGTCGCTGGCTTGGAAGTAGATCGGATCCGGGCAGCAGGAGAGACCCGGCAAGTCGACGATCTCCACTCCCAAGGGAGGGAGTGTCCGGCGCACCGCGACTTCCATGTGGGGGTACTTGATCGGGATCAAACAGCCAGGGAAGAATGCGGCCTTCATGCTCCGCCTCCTTCCTGGTCGACCTGTTCGGGCTGATGCGGCCTCTGCGGCCTGTCTGCATTGTCTGGCCGCTTCAGCGCGTCGGGGCTGCCCAGCCCCTTCGGCTCCTTCGGCCCGTTCGGGCTGTCGGGCCGACTCCGCTCAGCGGATGGCTCTTGATCATCGGGTTCGAGGATGGCGTGGATCTCCTCCATGTCGATCTTGGGTAAAGGCGGCAGTCCCATGGATTCCCGCTTGCGGGCCAGGGTGGAGATGACCGGGGCGCTGCGACCCGTCTTGCGGATCGTCTCCACCGTCCCTTCAACTACCTCGGGCTGCGTGTGGTCCTCTTGGGCCAGGTTCTTGAGGGCCAGGATCACTTCCACCGGCCGCACATCCTGCGGGCAGCGTTCGTAGCAGTTGTAGCAGTTCGAGCATTTCCAGATGATCGAGTCTGGTGCCAGCAGCGCGTCGAGCCCGCCGGTCAGGGCCCTCATCATGATCTCGCGGGGGTTGAACTCATCGTGGAACCGCGCGCTGGGACAGTCGCCTGCGCACGCGCCGCACTGGTAGCACAAGTTGACGCGGTTGCCGCCCAGCTGCTCCAGCAAGCGCCGGCGCTTCTTGAGGTCGATGCGGATCACCCGTTCCTCTGCCACGAGGCTACTCCTTCTGACCGGTGTCTATCAGCTTCGCTGGCCGGATGCTGTTGCTTCGACATTTCGGGCACATGCGTTCGACCAGCGCGCCGTCCTTTGTGTCCACCGCCGTGAACTCGTTTCCGCAGCGCATACAGCGGAACTCGCGCTTCACTTCCATGACATCCTCATCCTATCGGCTTGGCCGCCTCAGCCGCGTTGGCCGCCTCAGCCGCGTTGGCCGCCTCAGCCGCGTTGGCCGCCTCAGCTGCGTTGGCCGCCTCAGCTGCGTTGGCCGCCTCAGCTGCCTTAGCCGCGTCGGCCGCCTAGGTTGACGCTGGCTCGGCCGCTTCACTTGCCTCAGCCGCCCCCGCTGTTCCCGCTACTCCTGTTGCTCCCGCTGCTCCTGTTGCCCCCGCCGCCTCGGCCACCTCGGCCACCTCGGCCACCTCGGCCACCTCGGCCGCGCGCTTTGCCGCGGCCTTCTCACGCAGCTTGCGGGCTTTCTCCTCTTTCTTGTGGCGCTCTTCGGCGAGCACCTTCATCGTGAACTCGATCTCTTCCTTCGTCACTTGCTTGCGCGGTTCATCGAGCACGCGCATCACCTCGGCGAACTTCTGGCCTTCGGCGGCGCTGATCCACTCGAGCTGCAGCCGTTCGGGCCGGATGCCCAGCTTTTCGAGCTTGTCCCACAGACGCTCCACGCGCCGCACGGTCATCCGGTTGGCGTTGATATAGTGGCAGTCTGCGAAGTGGCAGCCCGAGACCAGCACCATCGGCGCCCCCTTCTCGAAGGCGTAGAGCACCAGATCCTCGGAAACCCGCGCGCTGCACATCGTTCGGATGAGCCGCGCGTGGGGGGGGAACTGCAGACGCGAGGTGCCCGCGGTATCGCCCCCGGCATAGGAGCACCAGTTGCAGGCGAAGGTCAGCAGCTTGTCAGTCTGATTCTCGCGCAGGATGGCGTCGATCTGTCCCTTGAGCTGATCGTCCGTGAAGTGGGTCATGGTGATTGCATCGAAAGAGCACTCGGCCGCGCAGTTGCCGCAGCCGGCGCAGGCGGCCTCAACCACCGATGCCACTTCGCCCTTGTGCCAGATGATGGCGTTGAAGGGACAGACCTTGGCGCACTGGCCGCACTTTTTGCAGGCCTCGTCGTCGATGACCGGCACGACGGCATCGATCGTGATCTTGCCGGCGTTGAGCAGGATCTGCACGTGCGAGGCCGCTGCCCCGGCCTGCGTCACACTGTCCTTGATGTCTTTCGGCGACTCGGCGCACCCGGCGAAGAAGATCCCGCGCGTGGGGGCATCGACCGGGCGCAACTTGGGATGGGCCTCCATGAAGAAACCGTCGCCGGTCTTCGAGATGTTCAGGAGCCGCTGGACGATGGGCGAGTCGCGCCGCGGCTGGACGCCCACCGAAAGCACGATCAGGTCGAACTCGTGACGCTCGAGCGTGCCGGTCAGCGTGTTCTCGACCTGGACGGTAAGGTCGTGGGTGTCCGGATCCTCGCTGATCTCGCCCGGGATGCCTCGAATGTAGCGCACCCCGGCGGCCTTGCTACGCAGGTACAGGTCCTCGAACCCCTTGCCGAAGGCGCGGATGTCCATGTAGAAGACCTTCGTCTCGGTGTCGGGATAGTGGTCCACCAGGAGCAGCGTGTCCTTGACCGTATTCATGCAGCAGATGTTCGAGCAGTAGGGCGAGCCGTACTTCTGCGAGCGCGATCCCACGCATTGGATGAACCCGATGCGCTTGGGCCGCTGCATGTCGGACGGCCGCACAAAGTGGCCCTCGGTAGGACCGCCGGCGCAGATCAGCCGTTCGAACTCCATGCTCTCGATTACATTGGGGTAACGGCTGTAGCCGTACTCGGTGATCTCGGTGGGGTCATAGACATCCATGCCTGTGGCCACGATGATCGCTCCGGCCTCGACCTCGAGGATCTCATCCCGCATGTCGAAGTCGATGCATTGCTTCTCGCATACGTCGAGGCACTTACCGCAGGCGATCGGGTTGTTGCCCAGACAGGTCTCCTCGTCGATCAGATAGGCCGAGGGCACCGCCTGCGGGAAGGGGATGTAGATCGCCTTGCGGGAGGACAGACCGATCTGGTACTCGTCCGGCACCACGACTGGACAGACTTTGGTGCACTCGGCGCAGCTGTTGCACACGTCTTCGCGGACGAAACGAGCCTTCTTCCGAATCTTGACCCGGAAGTTGCCCACGGTCCCCTGCACGTCGTCGACCTCGCTGTAGGCCAGAACCTTGATCCTGGGATGCCGACCGGCATCCATCATCTTAGGACCAAGGATTCATATGGAGCAGTCCATCGTGGGGTAGGTCTTGTCGAGCTGGGCCATGATGCCCCCGATCGACGGCTCCTTCTCCACGAGGTAGACGTCCAGGCCGCCGTCGGCGACATCCAGCGCAGCCTGGATCCCGGCCACACCGCCGCCGATTACGACCACCGCCTGCTTGACAGGCAGGGTGGGTTCGTCCTGGGGGAGCAGCCGCTGGGCGCGCGCGACGGCGCTGGCCACCAGGTCCTTGGCCTTGGCGGTGGCGCCGTCCTTGTCGTAGACGTGCACCCAGGAGCAGTGCTCGCGCAGGTTGGCCATCTCGACCAGGTAGGGGTTGAGCCCCACGCTGGCCACGCAGGCCCGGAAGGTGGGCTCGTGCATGCGTGGCGTGCAGGAGGCCACCACAACCCGCTCGAGCTTGTGCTCGACGATCGCGCTGCGGATCTCGTTCTGTCCCGGATCGGCGCAGGTGTACTTGTTGCGCACCACCGCAACCACCCCCGGGAGCGTCTCCGCGAAGTCGGAGACCGCCCCTGTGTCGACCGACCCGGCGATGTTGAGTCCGCAGTCGCAGACGAATACGCCGGTCCTCGGCAAATCCTGACTCATCGTGCCTCTCCATCCTGGGCGGCTCCGCTCGTGGCAGCCGCCGACTGATCCTTCCTCGTCTTCGCGCCCGTAGCCGCCTTCGCGGACTCCGCGGCGGCGGACTACGCATCCCGACTCCGCGGTGGCGGGCTACGCACCCCGACTCCGTGTTGGCGGACTACGCACCCCGACTCCGTGTTGGCGGACTACGTGCCCGCGGATTCCGTGGCGGTGGACTCCGAGGCCGCGGGCTTGCCCCCAGCCAGCCTTCTGCCGCCAACGTTCCTGTCAACGTTCCCGCCAGCAGACTCAGCCGGCAGGCCGCGCAAAGTCCGATCCAGCAGGGTCCAGATATCGGTGATCCGAATCGGTTCCCTTGTAGCCGCTCCCGCGGCAGAAGTCCCAGTTGCCGCTGCCGGTGTGCCTGCTGTCCCCGCTCTCCCCGCTCTCCCCGCTCTCCCCGCTCTCCCCGCTTTCCCCGTTGTCCCCGTTGTCCCCGTACCTGCCGCCAGCTCGCCTTCCTGCGCACAGCGCAGGTGGATGAAGCAACCCGGGCAGGCGGTCACCAGCCGGCCGGCACCGGTTCTGTCGGCCTCGGCCAGCCGGGCGGCCTGGAACTGCTTGGTCGCGGCATTGCAATTCAGCCAGGCGGTATTGCCGCAGCAAATGGCCCGCTCCCGCGTATGCGCCATCTCATCTACGGCATGGCCCAGCAGATCCAGCAGTTCACGTGGCGGGTCATAGAGCCCGGCGTGGCGGCCCAGACGGCAGGGATCCTGGTAGGTGACGCGGGTGACGCGGGTGACGTGGGTGACGCGGGGGCCCTCCGGCTCGAGGGCCTCGACCAGTGCGCGCAGCTTCTCGCGATGGTTGAGCATCACCTCGCTGAGGTGGACGACCTCAACTCCGCGAGCATGCTTGCCCGGGGCCTCCTTCAGGGACATGAGGCATTCCGGGCAGAAGGTGATGACCCGCTTCGCCCCGCTCGTGCGGATCTGCGCCGCGACCAGCTCACCCAGCCGATCGGCTTCGCGGGTCCGCCCGCTCAGTCGCATGTGGTAGCCGCAGCAGCGTTCGTTGGCCAGCAGGGCGGGCCGGATGCCCACGCGGTTCAGGAGCCTCACCGCCGCCTGGGCGGTGGCGGTCAGTCCCTCGCCGGTCTCCCCGCCGAAGTAGGCCGCGAAGTAGGGTGTGCAGCCCACGTACAGGAGGTCGTCGGTCTCGCCGGTTTGCCCCTCTTCGAGAACGACGGCCTCGAGATCGTCGGTAAGCCACCCCAAGCGGCGCTGGCGCAGCGGCTCGCGCGTGTGCATCACACTCACCTGCTCGAAGACCCCTCCGTGTGAACAGGGGATGACCCCGAGCTCGTCGTGACGCGCCTCATCGTGTGGGGCGGGCCCGACGCTGGCGTCGTGGATACCTTCCGGAGCGGCGTCCGCTTCCGCTCTTTCCGCATCCGTCCTGTCCGCATCCGTCCTGTCCGCATCCGTCCTGTCCGCATCCGCCGTGGCTGCTTCCAGCTTGGCCGTATTCGTTTCGACGGCTTCTGCCTTGGTTGCATCCACCTTGGTCGCTTCGGTCTTGGCCGCTGCCGCCTTGGCCCCATGCGGATTGGCCCGAACATCCCCACGTGCCGGTTGGGACCCATCGGACCCTCGCGCCACGGCCGCGGCGCGGGCGGTCAGCACGAACTGGGCGTAGTCGACATCGGTGGGGCAAACCAGGCTGCAGCGATGGCAGGTCAAGCAGCTCCACAAGGAGCTTTCGGCGGCTAGATCGCTCAAGCCGGATGCAATGGTGCGCGATACGAGCCGCCGAGGCGAGAAGGGCTGGTACTGGGCCACCGGGCAGACCGCCGTACAGCGGCCGCACTCGAAGCAGGAGAAGGTGCGGGCCGAGATCAGCTCGGCCTTCTCCGGCATGACCGCTTCGAGCACCTCGAGGTCGGCGGCTGTCGGGGCGAGGCGGCTGCGGCCGGCAGCGCGGGCGGTGGCGACGAACTCGTTCATGACCTCGGCGAAGCGGATGCCCTCGGCGGCGCTGATCCACTCTAGGCGAAGGCGTTCGGACTCGAGGCCCAGCATGTCCATCAGAGCCTTCGTCTTCTCGAACTGCTCGACCGCGCGATAGTTGCCGAAGATGTAGTGGCAGTCTCCGAAGTGGCAGCCAGAGACCATGACCGCGTCGGCCCCGCGGGCGAAGGCACGCAGGACGAAGGAGGGGTGCACCCGACCCGAGCACATGACCCGCAGCAGTCGGAAGTGCGGCGTCTGCGCCAGACGGCTCACTCCGGCCGTGTCGGCGCCTGCGTACGAACACCAGTTGCAGGCGAAGACCAGGACCCGCGGGTCGAAGCCGTTGCCCTTCTCCGGCGCCGCCTTGGCGGCCCCATCCTTCGCCATCACGTCGTTCCTCATCCGGTTGGCTTGTGTCTGCCCGATAGCGCCCAGCCGCGGTCCGCACTATGCCAGGGCTACCTGTTCGGCTTCCTCGCAATCTACATGGCCGTGGCCACGCCGGTCTCGACCACCCCGGTCCTGGGCAGGCCCGTCCGAACCTGCTTGGTCTTCGCCGCCCCGGTCCTGGGCAGGCCCGTCCGAACCTGCTTGGTCTTCGCCGCCCCGGTCCTGGGCAGGCCCGTCCTAGCCTACTCGGCCGCGGCCTCCTCGGCCCAGGCCTAGTCGGTTTCCTCGCTCATTGCCTTTTCCAGGTTCTGGGCGTCATCCAGGTCCAGCGCTTTGTCCAGGTTCTGGGTGTCTTCCAGGTCGTCCAGGAAAAGGCTGTCGATCATCGACTCGATCTGGTCGTCGGTGAAGTGCTGCGCTTCGATCGCCCCGGTGGGGCACCACACCGCGCAGGTGCCGCAGCCCTTGCAAAGGGCGGGATTGATCTCGACCGTTTGACTCCCGTCGGGGCGGGTCACCAGGCGCGGCGCACGGAACTCGCAGATCGAGACGCAGATCCCGCATCCGCGGCAGCGCGTGTTGTCAGTCCGGCACACGGCCGGATCCAGGTGCAGGCGCCCCTGGCCAAGGAGGGTGGCGGCCTTGGCCGCCGCCGCCGAGGCCTGCGTGATCGCATCGGCCAGATCCTTCGGTCCCTGGGCCTCACCGGCCAGGATGACCCCATCGACGCAGGTCTCCACCGGTCCGAGCTCGGGATGACGCTCCAGGAAGAAGCCGTCGGCCCCCTTGGGGGTCTTCAGCATCTCCTGGATCCGAGCCGCCTCCTCGCCGCGGGGCACGAGGCCCACCGCGAGCACGACCAGGTCCACCTCGGCTTCCACCTTGCTGTGAATCAACGTGTCGTAGCAGCGCACCGCCCGCGCGCGTCCTCCGTCACCGGTGACCACTGGCCGCCGGGCGGAGTCGAAGCGCAGGAACACGGTCCCTTGCGCGCGCGCGCGGGCGTAGAGCTCCTCGGCGCCGCTGCCGACCATCCGCATGTCGCGATAGAAGACCAGGGAGTCGGCCTGGTGATTGCGCAGTTCGAGGGCCTGGCGCACCGAGACCGGGCAGCAGACCCGCGAGCAGCCCACGTATCCGGTGCAGTTCTCTTCTCCCGCGCAGCGCGAGCCCACGCACTGGATGAAGGCGACCGATCCCACCCCGTCGAGCGCCTTGGGATCTTCGCGCAAACGCTGGTCGAGCTCGAGCGAGGTGATGACGTTCTCGTACTGGCCGTAGCCGTACTCGCCGTGCTGCGGTTCGTAGGGGTCAGCGCCGATGGCCACGATGATTGCGCCGACCTCGAGCTCGGTGATATCGGATCTAGCCGTATCAGCGCCGGTCGGCGGCTTGCCAGGACCTCTACCGGCGGCCTGCTCCGCATCGGCGTGCGTCCCTGCATCGGCGTGCGTTCCTGCATCGGCGTGCGTTCCTGCATCGGCGTGCGTCCCTGCATCGGCGTGCGTCCCTGCATCGGCGTGCGCTCCTGCATCGGCATGCGTCCCCGCATCGGCGTGCGTTCCCGCATCGGCGTGCGCTCCTGCATCGGCATGCGTCCCCTCATCGGCGTGCGTCTCGCCCGAGGGAGCGAGCGTCACGCGGAAGTTGCCCACGAATCCGCTCACCTTGCGCACCTCGGTTCCGAGGCGCAGGTCCACGCCCACCGAACGCATGCGGCGCACCAGCTTGGCGATCTCATCCTCGGGTGGGTGACCTTCCGGGAACAGGGAGGCCATATCGCTTAGCAGTCCGCCGAGGCGCTCCGAACCTTCGACAAGGGTCACGTCGAAGTCCAGAGCGCGCAGGTCGCTGGCGGCTTTCATGCCAGGCAGGCCGCCGCCGATCACGAGCACGCTGCGGGTCACATCGACCTCGGTGGTCTCGAGCGGTGCGAGCCGCTGGGCACGCGCCGTGGCCATGCGGATCAGGTCGCGAGCCTTCTCGGTGGCGCCGGCCGGATCGTCGGCGTGCACCCAGGAGCACTGGTCGCGGATGTTGACCATCTCGACCAGGTAGGGATTGAGGCCGGCTTCCCGGCAGGCCTCGCGGAAGATCGGTTCGTGTGTGCGCGGCGTGCAGGCGGCCACCACGATCCGGTTCAAGCGATGCTCCCGGATCGATTTTTGGATGACCGTCTGCGAGCTGCTCGAGCAGGCAAACAGCTCGTCGCTGGCGTGGACCACCCCCGGCAAGGTGCGGGCGTAGTTGAGCAAGCGCCCCATGTCCAGCGTGCCGGCGATGTTGATGCCGCAGTGGCAGAGGAAGACTCCCACACGGGGCGCGCCGCCCGGATCGATGGGGGTGATGTGAGCTTGATGGGTCTTTTCGTCCGAGGCGGTGTGTTCGAAGTCACCCGCGCCCATGCTGGCGCCGTCGCGCCGCAAGAGCTCGCGCCACTCGTTACGCCGGCTAGGGTCAAAGCCATCGGGGAGTTCTTCGGCCCAGTCGGGACCCTCGTCAGGGGTGGATCCAGGGGGCGTCGTATCAGCGTCGCGGGTGGGCTTCGCATCGGTGCTGGAAGCGGCCGTCGTGTCTGCGTCTCCAGTGGCCTTCGCATCGGCATGGGAACCCGGGGTGGGGGGGGCGGACGCAGTGGACGCAGCGTACGGAGCGGGCGCAGCGGAGGCAGCGGGAGCAGCGGAGGCAGCGGGAGCAATGAACGGAGCGGACGCAGCGGACTTGGCCTGGCGCGAATATCCTAGCTCTCGCAGTAGCACCGCCGCCTCGGTGGCGGCGGCCGAGCCCTGGGCCACGCAGTCGGGGATCACTTGAGGGCCGCTGGCGCTGCCGCAAACGAGGATGCCGTCGCGGGTGGTGAGCACTGGATTGGCTGTGTTGGCGGTGATGAAGCCCATGCTGCTGATCTCGATACCCAGCCGTTCGGCCAGCTCGGCGGTTCCCGGAGACGGGGCACCGGCGCAGGAGAGCACGACCATGTCGGCTGAGAGCCGCAGAGGCCGACCGGTCTCGGTGTCCTCGACGAAGACGTCCAAGTCGTTCGTGTGCTCGTCCTGCAGGATCTTCGAGGGCCGCCCGCGCAGGAATCGGATCCACTCGTTGCCGCGCGCCCTTTGGTAGAACTCCTCGAACCCTTTGCCGAAGGCTCGGATGTCCATGTAGAGGATGGTGACCGACTCGATGTTCGGGTCGTGCTGGCGCAGGAGCATCGCGTCTTTGACCGCGTTCATGCAGCAGAAGCGGGAGCAGTAGGGCCGGCCGTCCTCCCCGCGCGCGCCGACGCACTGCACGTAGACGAGGTTCTTGGGCGCCTTGCCATCGGAGGGGCGCTTCACATGGCCGAGTGTGGGCCCGGAGGCGTTCAAGAGGCGCTCGAGTTCCAGACTCGTCATGACATTCGGGTAGACGGTGTAGCCATAGCGGCGCAGGCCGCGGGGGTCGAACTCCTCGAAGCCGGTGGCGACGACCACCGCGCCCACCTCGAGCTCCAGCTCCTTCGGCCGGCGATCGAGCTGGGCGGCGCCGGTGGGGCAGGCCTTGACGCAGCGTTCGCAGCGAATCATTTCGGGGGTACTGAGGCACAGATCTGGGTCGACGGTGTAGATGGCCGGGACCGACTGGGGGAAGGGGCGGAAGATCGCCTTGCGCGTCGACAACCCCACATCGAAGGGGTTGGGGGCCTTGACCGGACAGACTTCGGCACAGTCGCCGCAACCGGTGCACAGATCCGGGTCCACGCCCACCGAGCGGCAGTGCACCTGCGCACGAAAGGCCCCCGGCTCGCCGGTGAGGCCAGTCACTTCTGAGCTGATCAGGATCTCGATTCCAGGATGCCGACCGGCATCCATCATCCTAGGGCCCAGAATTCATATGGAGCAATCCATCGTGGGGAAGGTCTTGTCGATCTGGGCCATCCGCCCGCCCAGGCTGGCGCTCTTCTCGACCAGGTAGACCTTGTGGCCCGCCTCGGCCAGATCGAGCGATGCCTGGATCCCGGCAATCCCTCCGCCGATGACCAGCACAGCCGGTGTGCCGTCTGTGATCATGCTCTCTCCTTGCTACGCCTATCTCTTTGCGCCGGCCGCGGCGCCCGTTCCCGGGGCGCCGGCCGCAGCGCCCGTTCCCGGGGCGCCGGCCGCTATGCCTGCCCCTGCGTGGCCTGCGCCTCCTCGGCCACCTTGAATCCGCGGTCGAGCGCCTCCAGGTTCAGCACCTCGGTGCCCGGTGGGACCGAGCTCTTGACCGCCTCGCGCATCGCGTCGGGGGTGACGAGTTCGGTACAGCCGGTGATGAAGCCCAGCATGACGATGTTGGCCACCATGCGCCGGCCCATCTCCTCGGCGATCCGCGTCGCCGGCACTGTGGCGCACAGGCCGGTCTTGGCCGCGCCGTCGCCCAGTTCCACCAGGTCGGTGTCGTAGAGCAACGTGCCGCCCTCGACCAGCTTCCCGATGTGAATGTCGTAGCCCTCTTGCGAAAGCGCCGCCAGGATCGTCTGGTTGCGCACGTAGGGGTCGTGGATCTTTTCCTCGGCGATCACGACCTGGGCCGCGCAGGCGCTGCCGCGCGCCTCGGGCCCGTAGGACTGCACCATCGTGGCCGCCTTGCCGTCGTAGACGCAGGCCGCCTTGCCCAGGATGTATCCGGCGAGGATGACGCCCTGGCCCCCGAAACCGGTGATGCGAATCTCTTTTCTCATGATTTCCCCTGCCCCTCTGCGATGCGGTCCAGGAACGTGGGCTTCTCGATGTCGACGAACTTGCCGACCGTGATCTTGGTCTGGAAACCGATGTCGAGCGTGGCCGTGTCGGCCTCATGCTCGACCTCGCAGTTGTCGTGATAGAACTTCATCAGGTCGTAGCCGGTGCCCAGGCGGTTCTTGCGGGCGTAGAGCGTGGAGCAGGGCGCGATCACCTCGACCAGCGAGAATCCCTTCTTGTTGATGGCCTCGAGCATGGCCCGCTTCATCCGCCGCACGTGCAGCGCCGTCCAGCGCGCGACGTAGGAGGCTCCGCAGGAGGCCACCAGGTGCGGCACGTTGAAGGGATACTCGTAGTTGCCATAGGGCGAGGTCGTGGTTTTGGCCGTGTGCGGGGTGGTGGGGGCGAGCTGGCCGCCGGTCATGCCGTAGATGAAGTTGTTGACGCAGATCACCGTGATGTCGATGTTGCGACGCGCCGCGTGGATCAGGTGGTTGCCGCCGATTGCCACGAGGTCGCCGTCGCCGCTGAAGACGACCACCTTCAGCTTCGGGTTCGCCAGATGGAGCCCGGTGGCGAAAGGGATCGCACGGCCGTGCGTGGTGTGGAAGGAGTCGAGCTTGACGTAGCCCGCCACCCGGCCGGTGCACCCGATCCCCGAGACGATCGCGAACTGATCCTCTGGCGTGTCGCACTCGTGCACTGCCTCGATGAAGCTGTTGACGCAGGTGCCGATGCCGCAGGTGGGACACCAGATGTGGGGCAGGCGGTCGTCCCGCAGCATCCAGTCGCGCGGATGGTGCAGAATCTGCGCCAGGTCGGCCTTCGAGGGGGCCGTCGTGGTCGTGGCCTTGGTCGTGGAATCACTCATCGCAACGTCTCCTCAATGGCATCCAGGATGGTATCGGGCGAATGGACCGAGCCGCCGGCGTTGGCCACCAGAAGGGTCGGCGTGCCGGCGGCGCAGCGCTCGACCTCCAGGCACATCTGGCCGAGGTTGATCTCGGGCACGACGAATCCGCGCACGCGCTTCGCCAGCTCGCGGATCAGCGGTTCCGGGAAGGGCCAGGCCACGATGAGCCGGATGAAGCCGACCTTGTGACCCTTCTCGCGCGCCCGCTCGACGGCCATCAGTGCCACGCGCGAGGTGATCCCGTAGCAGAGGACCACCACGTCGGCGTCCTCGAGCCCGCTCTCCTCGCAGCGCACGATCTGATCGGCGTTCTTGCGGATCTTGTCCACCAGCCGCGGAATCACCCGTTGCTGCATGCCGGCGGTCACGTCCGGGTAGCCGCGTTCATCGTGGGTCAAACCGGTGACGTGGATGCGGTAGCCCTTGCCGAACTCGCACATCGGCGGGACCAGGTCCTCGTCGGGCTCGAACGGCCGGTACTCCTCGGGCGGCAGCGTCGTCAGGCGCCGCGGCGTGAGTGTGATCGTCTCGGGCTCGGGGATCGTGACCCGCTCGGTCATGTGTCCGACGACCTCATCGGTCATCAGCAGCACTGGCGTGCGCCAGCGCTCGGATAGGTTGAAGGCTTCGATCGCCAGATCGAAGCACTCCTGCGGGGAATTGGGTGAGAGCGCGATGATCTCGTAATCCCCGTGAGAGCCCCAGCGCGCCTGCATCATGTCCTGCTGGCCCACCAGCGTCGGCAGGCCGGTCGAGGGCCCGCCGCGCTGAACGTTGACGAGCACGCACGGGGTTTCGGTCATGACGCCCAGCCCCAGGTTCTCCATCATGAGGCTGAAGCCCGGGCCCGAGGTGGAGGTCATCGACTTGCGTCCGCCCCAGGAGCCGCCCAGGATGGCGCACATCGAGGCGATCTCGTCTTCCATTTGAATGTAGGTGCCGTCCACGTCCCGCAGTCGCTCGGCCATGCGCTCAGCGACCTCGGTGGCGGGCGTGATCGGATAGCCGGCGAAGAACGTGCACCCGGCCGCCAGTGCCCCTTCGGCGGCGGCCACGTCCCCGTTCATGAAGTGGTCGCCGGTCAGCACCGCACCGCGCGATTCACTCACCCTGTGCCTCCTTCTGTTGATTTTGGTCCCCGCCGTCCGCCTTGGGCTTGTCGGCCGCTGCGTCCTCGCTGGTCGCCTGACTCCCGGCGGTTGCTGCGCCCTCGCTGGCCGTCTGGCTCTCGCCGGCGGCATTGGGCATGCCGACCGTCTTCGGCATGCCCTCGACGCGCTCGGAGATGATGGCGAACTCCGGACAGATGCTTTCGCAGAGGTCGCAGTCCACGCAGGCGCCCTCCTTGATCGCTTCCGGATAGTGATAGCCCTTCTTGTTGAACTTCTTCGATAGCTGCAACACCCCGCGGGGGCAGTACTCCACGCAGAACTCGCAGCCCTTGCAGCGCTCAATGATGATGTGGATCACGCCGTGGGGCGTCGTGAATTTCTCCTGGTCGAGCGGAGTTCTCCAGAAACGCATGGACGGGGTTCCTCATCGCGGACCTGCTTCCCGCAGGCGTCCGGGCTAGGTGGAGAGTGACATGACCATAAGGTCGTGGTTGTTCCCCTGTACGTCTTTCACGAAGCTATTCAGGACTCCCTCGGGCTCGAAGCCGAGCCGCTCGGCGAAGCGCTGGGCCAACATGTCGTCGGCCATCATGCATGCCTGGACCTTCTGGAGGTCCATGAGCATGGCGTGCGCGAAGAGCTGGCGTCCCAGGTAGGTCGCCAGCCCCGTGCCGCGGAAGTCCGGGGCAACCAGCACCCGTACTTCGCCCACGTGGGATTCGAAGCCGTAGGTGCGGTGGGCAATGGAACTCTCGGCCACCACGCGGTCGCCGAATTCGCCGATCAGGCGCACTACCTCCCAGTGGGGGCGAGCTAGCATGCGCCGGCGCATGACCTCCCGCTGCGTGACATCCACGCGCAAATGTAGGCGGTCATCTTCCGGGAGGTGAGAGAAGAACTCGAGCAGTGGATTGATGTCCTCGGCTGTCGAGGGGCGTACGACGATCGCGCGGCCGTCCTTGGCCCGATATACCTTCGGGTAGCGGATCATGAGTCGGCCCTTCTCGGGGGCGGGTAGACGGCGCCCTGATGGTCCATCTGGTGGATCAGGTCCTCGAGCCGCGCCCACGCATCGCTGATACTGCAGGTCATCACGATGACGTCGTGGAGATCTCCGTGGAGCGCGCGTTGGTGTTCCCGCAGAGTGAGCTGGGGTTTGAAGCCCAGCTCTTCTACGATGTGCATTGCGGCCTTCTGCTCGGCCGTGGTCTTGGAGAAGACGATCTCGACCCCCTGGCGGGTAGCCTCGCGGAACAGCTCACGGATCATGATCTTGGCGAGACCCTGTTCCTGGACGTCGCTGCCCACCACACACCGTAGTTCGGCCGTGTGCTGCGACCATCCGTGTGTGGGGCGCAGGAGGGCGGCCTGACCCACGACGTCCTGGCCTCGCAAGGCCACGAACCTCGTGCGCTCTTCGGCGTCGGAGTCTTCCATTTGCATGGCGACATTGCGGCGGTCGGTGACGTCGGTGCGAAGGTAGTGACGGTCTTCTTCGGGAAGGTTGAGATAGAAGCGGTGGAGTGCATCAAGATCATCCGGCATCAGCCTGCGCAGAACCACCTCGGTTCCATTCTTAAGGAACACCGTCTTGGGACACGAACCCATGAGGATCCTCTAAGACCGGCGACAGAATGCTGCTGAGACGGATCATCTATCGCGAAAGCTCCGCTGGAGGGTCAAGTGCGGCCCGGCAGCAGAGGCCTATATCCAAATGTAGCGAACCCCGTCCCGAACTGCAAACCGAATCCGTGACAAGCAAAAAACTTATCCCTGCGGTAGCGGATTCTCAGGAACGGCGGCCATGCCGTGCGCCAATTGCCACCATTGCCACCATTGCCACCATTGCAACCATTGTCACCATGCGCACGGCGAAATGAGCAACAAGCCCCGGACATTGTCTAAGCTCTGACCAAGCTCTGACCAAGCTCTGACGATGCCATCGCGCGATGCGACGCCGCCGTTGAGGCCAGCGTCGCCGCGTGGCCCGACTCCGCCGCTGGGGGCGATGTCGTCGCCGGGAGGTTGGAATCCGCCGCGTGGCCCGACTCCGCCGCTGGGGGCGATGTCGTCGCCGTGGGTTCGGCAGCCGTCGTGTGAGGCCATGGCTCGTTGCTACCTCAACCCACCTGTGAATTCACCCGACCGGGTGGTCTTCCTGGAATCGCCTCAGGCGCTGCTCGACGGTGGGGAACTGCGGCTCGTCGACGAAGGAAACGCATGCGCGCAAACCCTCGGTCCGCCGGCTGCCGGTGGAGGCAAGTGTAATTGCGCTCACTCCATAGTGGAGCAGCTCCAGCAAGAGCTCCTGGCCGGTGAAACCGGGGTAGGCGAAAGTGAAGTAGAAACCGTCGGCGAGTGGCTCGCCGAGATCGTTGTCGTAGACGAGTTTGAACCCGCAGGCGCTGAAGATCTCCTTCAAGGCCGCCGCGCGGCGTCCGTATTCGCGAGTGTTTTCCACGAAGTTCAGTTCGCCCGCGTTGGCTTTCTCGAGCAGGCCCAGCAGACCCCACTGGGATGATTGTGGTACGCCCGAGGTGGTGCAATAGACGCCACCGTGCACGAACGCATGGCCCACGTTCTCCGTGCCGAATTTGGGAACCAGGTCGGGGGCCTTCATCGTCAGGAACGCCGGAGAGAAGACGGCGATTCCGATGCGGGCCCCGGCGAAACTAAAAACCTTCGAACTCGAAACCAGGACGAAGAAGTGGTCAGTGTACTTGGCGATCGTGGGCTGATAAGGTGGCTGGCCCGGGCGTCCGTAGTCTTCACGGAAGTCCATGCACAAATAGGCGAGGTCCTCGATCGCCAACACATCGTACTTCGTGCATAGCTTGCCCAACCCCTCGAGTTCGCTTGGCTTGAGCGTAATCCAGGCGGGATTGTTCGGGCTCGAGTAGAGCAATCCGCCCACATCGCCCTCCGCGAAGCGTTCCTCCACCGCCCTCAGGAGCGCGTCGCCGCGATTCTCCGACAACTCGATGGAGCCATCCCGCAGCCCGAGAAAATGGGTCTGACGACGGCTCACCGGAAAAGAGGGATCCAGGTACAGAATCGTGTCGCGGCCGGCCACCCGGTTGCCGGCGATAGCTTGTGCGATGAAGCCGCCCTGCATCGATCCGACGGTGGGAATGCAGCATTCGGCGGGCACGTCAACATCGAGGAAGTTCTTCATGAAGCGAGCGGCTTCACGCTTCAGCTCCGGAATACCGTCGAAGGGCGGATACTGTGCACTGGCCTGGCGCTCACGTTCGATCCGGACCGCCGTCTCGGCCCCCACCGGGTCGTAGGGCAGGTTGGGGACGCCGAACTCCATTCGCACGAACCTGACGCCCAGATCCTCTTCCACGAGCGAGACCAGACGGTTGGCCTCCCGGATCGAGAGATTGGCGGGATCAAAGCCGGTCTTCTTGATGATTTTGGCGATTCGGTCGCGATCGAAGGGAACGTCGTGCTGGGTCATGGCATCCTCCTGTTGCCGCCGGATCTTGTCGGCGCCACCGGGATCCGTCGGCGCGATCGGGATCCGTCGGCGCGATCGGGATCCGTCGGTGCGATCGGGATCCGTCGGTGCGATCGGGATCCTGTTGTTTCCGCTGGGACTCACCGGGACCGTCGGAGACCGTCACGAGCCCTCGTCCTCTCGCCGCGTTCTATGGGCGCACCGGCCGCTCCCGGGCGCGCGTCGTGGCGGTGGCTCTTGGGACCGCGCCTCGTGCCGGCCGCTCCCGGAACCGCGCGTCGTGCCGGCCGCTCCCGGAACCGCGCGTCGTGCCGGCCGCTCCCGGAACCGCGGCTGGATTTCTATGCGGGGCTCGTCTTTGTTCGTCTATCTCCTCACAATATCTCCCCACAAGCGCGGGAGTATAGCCGCCCACGCTTCAGAATCCCAGCGTTTGCGGCAGGTCCTGGAACAAGAACTGGAAGCGCCCGATCAGAAGGCTAACCCGTCCCATGACGGTGTAGCCGAATGAGGCGCCGAAGCCAATCATGAGGAAGGTGATGCCCACCTGGGAGATCCCGCCCAGCGCTCCGGTGTGCGGTGCGCTGAAGTAGAAGTAGATCAGGATCGACACCACGCCTACCAGGAGCACCAGAGCGCCGATGAACGCCGTCCAGCCGACGGCCAACGGATTGGGCAGCAGCGTGCCCTGAACCTGGGCCAGGATCCGCTCCTGCAGCACCGAAGGGATCAGGTACCCCGACCAGGCGGCCACGTAGAAGGCAATCGCGTAACGGCTCACCCACTGATGCTTCTTCGTCAGTCGGAAGAGGATCAGAAGTCCCAGGATGCCTCCGGGAAGCAGCCACACGTTGCCCTGCTCGAAAACCGGGACATAGAACTTGCGGATGACAGCACTATAGAAGTAATGGACGACGTAGTATCCGGCCGAGACCCCCACCAGCAGGTGCTCGGCCGCGCGGTAGAAGGGATTGTCTTTGTAGAGAAGAGAAAAGATGGCCAGCGTGCAGAGGGCGGCCACGATCGTGCCGGCGAGCTCGATGCTCATCTAGCGGCCCTCCCCGGCGGTTGCTTCGCGGCGCCGCGCACTCTTCTGCATGAAGAACCCCACATTCCCAAGCAAGATGAACAGGACGATCAAGAGGTGTGCCATCGACTGGGCATCCATGCCCCGGACGGCGGCCCCGTCGGTGACGATCAGACGTTCATACTCGGCGGCGCCCTTCAGGCCTCCCAGGAAGCCGGCCAACTGCCCGGTCTGGAAGAAGGGATAGATCAAGACTGCCTGGATGGCGGTGTTGCCGGTGATGATTTTTTGTCCGTAGTTGCCGCCGGCCCAGATGATCCAGTACTCGGCCAGCGCGCTGGCGGTAACGGTGACCAGTAGCTCGATGTCCTCGTAGCTGTCGGCTGCCGTCAGCAGTGGGATTCCACTCGTGGGCGTGCGGTAGTGGTCGGTCGGGAAGGTCGCCTGGATACTCTCGCCCATGCGCAGCATCGTGGCCGAGTAGTCCGGATTGTATCCCAGGAAGACGTAGTCCTCGCCGTAGGTCTTGCCGAATTCCTCGGCCGCTTGGCTCAGGATACGCTCGGCGATACCCACCCCGCCGGGGTAATTGGTCAGGGCGATGACGCGTACGTCCTTGCGGAAAGCGTGGCGCAGCGTCGCCAGGCTCATCGGATCGAGCTCGGCCATGGTATCGGGCTCGTAATCGAAGCTGAAGATGATCTCATCACCCTCTTCGAGCACCTCTATGGATTCGAAATAGGCGCTGGCCTCGCGCGAGCTGCCGATGGGCAGGTTGAGCGGGAAGATCAGGGGCAAGGCGACCGACAGGGCCACACACAGAAAGATGATGCGGCGATCGACATTCATGATCCGATCGTAGAAGCGGGTTCCGTCACCTCCGGCCGGGGCCCCGGAAGGGGGATCGATCATCGAGCGCATGGCAGTCTAGGCCCCCTTTCCGAGATAGGTGCGTTCGATGCCCAGGATGATCTTGATGGCGGTCGCGGTCATGCCCAGCCCCACTCCGATCATGATGCCGCGTTTGGCGGCCAGGTTGGGGAAGTCGAGGATCCACGAAGAGATCGGCTGCAGGCCCAGCATCTCGCCAAGGGGCACGCGGCCTAGCATCACGAGGACCCCCGCCACGAGCAGGAGGGCGGCGTGGAAACCACGGGCGCGAAAGGCACGGTAAGAGGCGCTGGCGACATAGAAGGCCAGTAGCGCGAACATGGTTGACTGCATGGGGGCCTGGACGTACTCGAACATCCATGGGTAAGGGCCCCGCGCGGGGCTGAAAACGATCGCGGCGGCGATCATGAAGAAGAGTCCCGCAACGGTGATGACCGAATAGCCCCAGCCTTTCTCGCGTCGCTCGATCTTGCGCCAATGGAACAGGAATAGGCTAATCACGCCTAGGATCAGGGTTACGCCGAAGACCACCTGTTTCCAGTCGAGCACATTGTTGTACCGCGCTTCGATCCAGGGATGGGGCGTGAAGTACTGGATCAGCATCAACAGGCCTATGATGAAGCCCAACACGACCGGGCCCGTCTTTCGCATCGACCCTCCTTGCTAGATCTTGGCGGCAGCGGTGGCCGCGATGCCGCCCCTGTACGTCTGGCGGCAGCGGTGGCCGCGATGCCGCCCCTGTACGTCTGGCGGCAGCGGTGGCCGCGATGCCGCCCCCGTACGTCTGGCGGCTACGGTGGCTGCGCGCCGCCTTAGCCCAGAATCGGCCGCACGTCCACCCCCAGAATGGTCAATACCGAACCGATGATCAGAATTGCCAGGATCACGACTTTGGCGATGTCCTGGCCCTTGAGCGCGCCGAGCAGAAGCGGTTCCCGCGACAGGTACACGCTGCCAGCGTAAAGCTCCTCGCCGATCAGTGTGTAATCGCAAGCGCAGATGAAGAACGGGAGCTGGGAATCCGAATCGGTGCCCGCAATTTGAATTGCGCCGGTGGCGTTGCCAGTTTCGGCAAGGATCAGACTCTCGGCGTAGAAATGGCCGATGAAGAAATTCGTCGCCGGCCGTTCCCGCATCATCGTGCCGCAGACGGCGGCGGCGTAACCGAACTGGCTTTGGGTCGTGTAGTAGATGTCGTTCGGGTCGAAGAGGTCTGGGCGGCCGACTTCGGTGAGGGCCTCTTTGACGACCTCTTGCGCCACGGTCATCACGATCGGATCCCGGTTGGGCATGATGAGTCGGGTCTCGTATTCACCGGCCTTGCGCGCTACCTGCCCGAGGATGTTCACGCTGGCCACCGTGGCGACCTCCTCCATCGGATCAAGGCCTGGGGAGTAGAGGATGGGTCGGCCCATCTCCGTGGCCCGCCCGACGGCTTCATCCACGGCCTCGAGTCCCGCGATCCGGCGGATATAGAGGTCCCGCCCCCGCCGCGCGCCACCGATGAAGTAGAGCAAGAGGGCGCCGAAGCTGAGCGTGGCGACCGCCGTCGGAAGCCTGTTGGGGTTGAACCATACGCTTGCTTCCGCGTCATCCATCTGAGCCTGGCCCTGAACGCCGTCCGCGGCCGGCACCGTAGCGTCGCTTGCGGCCGGGACCGTAGCGTCGCTTGCGGCCGGGATCGTAGCGTCGCTTGCGGCCGGGACTTCGCCGCCGCTCGCAGCCTGGACCGCAAAGCCACTCGCAGAGGGGTCCATGGCTTTGTCAGAGGTTGGCGCTTCGAACTCCATCCCAACCGGTGATGACGCATCCTGTGCGCTGGCCGGCGCGAGCATTGTTGCCATCAAGCCACACGCGCCACAGAGGACGGCGGACACGAGCAGAAGCAGAAGCCGGGACGGATGCAGAAGCCGGGACGGATGCAGAAGCCGGGGCGCGTGCAGGCGCCGGCGGGTATGGGGGAGCCGGGGCGCGTGCAGGAGCTGGCGGGTATGGCGGCGCCGGGGCACGTGCAGACGCCGGAGCGAATGGAGGAGCTGGCGTGCGAGCACGTACCGGTGCGCGACCGGTTGCCTCCGAGCTTTCATGCCGTCCCCTCGTCCTCGTCGGGGTCGCCCGGGATAAACCGATCCACGACGGCCGCTCCCACGGCATCGCCCCACACATTGACCGCCGTTCGGAAGCGGTCGAGAAACCAGTCGATGGCCAGGATGAGGCCGATGCCTTCGAGTGGCAGGCCCACTGCCTTGAGCACGATCACCATCGTGACAAGGCCGGCCTGCGGGATGCCGGCGGCGCCAATGGCGGCCAGCGTGGCTGTCAGGAAGATGATGAACTGGTCGCCCATGCCCAATGGGTGGCCACTGGCCTGGGCAATGAAGATCGCGGCCACCGCCTCGTAGAGCGCGGTTCCGTCCATGTTGATCGTTGCTCCCAGTGGGGTGACCAGCATTGTCGAACGTCGCGAGACGTGGTTGTGTTTGCGCGCGCAGCGCATGGTGATCGGCAGGGTGGCCACCGATGAGGCCGTGGACCAGGCCGTCGTGATTGCCTCGAGCATCCCGGCCCCGTAGCGAGCGACGTTGCGCCGCGCCAGCAAGGCCAGGATCAGCGGCAGAACGATCAAACCATGCACTCCAAGGCCGATCAGGACCGTAAGGAAATACTTGCCGATCTTGATCACCTCTGCCAGCACACCGGCGCCGCCGCCCTGCTGGCCTAGCTTCGAGGCCACCAGGGCGAAGACGCCCAACGGTGCGAGCCACATGATCAGGCGCACCAGCTTCATGATCGCTGTGTTGACGCCATCGAAGAAGGCGATGACCGGCCGGCCTTTCTCGCCGATCGTGGTGAGGATGCCGCCGAAGATCAGAGAGAAGACAATCAGCGGCAAGATGTCCATTCGGGCGGCCGCGTCAATGATGTTCGGGCTCACGAGACTCAATACGATATCGGAGATGCCGGTGTCGGTGCCCGCGATCAGGTCCGGGCGGGCGGTGTCGCCGAGCTGAACGTCGGCCCCGGGCTGAATGATGTTGACCACGATGATGCCGATGAGCACGGCCAGCGCCGTCGTCGTGAAGTAGTAACCCATCACGAGGGCACTCGATCGGCCTAGCTTGCGCACGTCGCCCATTTCGGCCACGGCCATGATCATGGCTGAGACGATGAGCGGCACGATCAGCATCTTGAGCGCGTTGAGAAAGAGGGTGCCTACCCAGGCCACGGCCCCCATCGGTTCGCCGATCAGCCAACCACACAATCCGCCGGCCACGATCCCCACGAGAAGCAGATAGAGCAGCAACCGATCAGTGTTCAAACGATCCTCCCTCGTACTGAGATGGTCGTCCTTCCCATTATGATCATCGATCCCAGGCGCAATCAGCGTCTCCAGGCGTGATCATCGTTCCCGGGCGCTGTCCCACGCGCAATTCTCACTTACTGGAGCGATCATCGCCTACCGGGATCATCGTGGTCTGCTGAATGGTCACTGGATCTTGCCAGTGACCACATCACTCATGCCATTTCTTCCCTGAGCGTGGCGCCGGGGGCGCACCGCCAAGGTCGCTGTGTAATGCCCGTCAGGTTGTCTCCCACTGGATTGTCTCGCCGCTGGGGAGGGTTTCCAGATCGAGCTTGGACAGATCCGCTTCCGGAAAAACACAGCAGTTGCGCCCGATTCGGCTGCGGGCCGGCACCTGCGCACGCTTGCCAATCACGGTCAGGCCCTGGTCCAGATGGGTAGGGTAGACCCGATTGGTTTCGTCGCCCAAGCTGGCATCTCCGATGTGGGCCTCGCGCCCGATGACGACCCCTTTATCAGCCACGACGCCCTCGACGCGCGCGCCGGCCTGGATCAACGTGTCATGCATGAGAACCGAGTTTCGAACGACCGCGCCGGCTTCGACCACCACACCGGGCGAAAGCACGCTATTCTCGACCTCTCCGTAGAGGCGCAGCCCGCGCGCCAGTGTCGTGCGGCGGACTCGGGATCCCCGCGCAACAAAGGCGGGGGGACGGTCACCCATTCGTTGCTCGCTGAGGTTGGTGCGCACGTTCCACTCGGGTAGCTTCAGCGGAGAGTCCGGATCGAGGAGTTCCATGTTGGTGTCGAAATAGGCCTTGATCGTGCCCACGTCCTGCCAGTAGCCGGCGAAGCGGTAGGCCGCAATGCCTCCCTGCTCGAGCATGAACGGGAAGACATGCTTGCCGAAATCGGTCTCATGCTTCAGTCCGCACACCTCTTCGAGCACTTGCTCGAGCACCGGGGTGGAGAAGATGTAGATGCCGAGCGAGATGAGATTACTCTTCGGCTTGGGAGGCTTCTCCTCGAAGCCGGTGACCCAGCCGTCGGCGTCGGTCAGCACGGTGCCGAACTCACTGGCGCGCTCAATGGGGACTCCCATCACGGCGAGCGTGGCGCGGGCGCCGGTCGTGAGGTGATGGGCGATCATTTCCGCGTAGTCCATCTTGTAGATATGGTCGCCCGAGAGCAGCACGACGATCTCGGGATCGTGCCGGCGGATGTATCCCAGGTTGCGGTAGATGGCGTCGGCGGTGCCCCTGTACCAGTCTGAGGCTCGGCTCCCGGTGTGGGGCGGCAGAATGCGGACTTCCCGCCAGCGGCCGCTGAGGCCCCAACTCTTCGCGCGGGTCAGGTGCTTGGTGAGGCTATAGGGCATGTACTGGGTGAGCACACCCACGCGCTCGATGCCGCTGTTCATCACGTTGCTGAGCGCGAAGTCGATGATGCGGTAGACGCCGCCGAAGGGGACGGCCGGCTTCGCGCGCCGTTGCACCAGCACATTCAGCCGGCTGCCGACGCCGCCGGCGAGCAGAAGCCCCAGCGTGTTGCGCAAGTCCATGCGAGGGTCGTCGGCGTTTGCGAATTGTCCTGCCAGATTGGGTGCCACGCCACGGATCTCCTATGAGCAGTCGCCCGACTGGTCCACGATTGCGCGCGGGTGCACCGCGCCGGCCTGGGGGACTTCGGCGCCGGCGCGAATCTGGGCCTCCTTGCCGATCAGGGCGATGCCCATTCGTGACGCCGGCACGGCACCGCTGCGTGGCGGCTTGCTGGGAGAGACGCCGATCCGCGCGCTCTCTCCGACACGGGATCGCTTGTCAACAACGGCCCGCGAGATTCGCGCACCCTTCTCTACCACCACGTCCTGGAACAGGATGCTGTCCTCGATCACCGCACCGGGCGCGATCATGACGCCGGGCCCCAGCACGCTACCGGACACGTTCCCTTCCACGATGCAGCCTTCGCTGACCATTGAACCCTCCGCCTCGGTCCAGCTGCGAAAGATCGGCGGTGTCCGGCGATTGAGCGTGTTGTCGATGTTATTGGTTCGAACCATCCACTCTTCGAGGTCGATGCTGCCGTTGAGCAGATCCTGGTGTGCCATGAAGTAGCTGTCCACGGTGCGCGTATAGGCCCAGTAGTTTTCGAAGACGTATCCGAAAGTGCGATAACGAGACAAGAACTCGGGGATGACGTCACGGCCGAACTCGATCGAGTCCAGGTCGCGCATCTCGCTAAGTACCTTCACCAGCGGCTGCATCTTGAAGACGTAGATCGTGAGCGAGGCCAGGTCGCCGCGCGGCTTGGCGGGCTTCTCCTCGTAGGCGGTGAGCTGGCCGTGCTCATCCAGGGTGGCGTATCCGAATCGCCGGTCCGGTTCGGCCATCCTCTTGACCGCGATCGTCAAGTCGGCTTCTCTGGACAGGTGGTAGAGGATCAGGTCGCGATAGTCCATCGAGTAGACGTGGTCGCCCGAGAGCACCAGTGCCAGTTCGGCATCGTGGTCGTGGAGGTAGTTCAGGTTCTGGAGCACCGCGTCGGCGTTGCCCCGGTACCAGTCGCTGCCCTCGGCGGCATGGTAGGGCGGCAGGATCTTCGCACCGCGGTCGAGACCAATGAAGTCCCAGCTCTCACCGACGCCGATGTGGTCGATCAGCGAGGCGGGCCGGTACTGAGAGAGAATGCCGACCTGATTGATACCGGCCTGGCAGCAGTTCGAGAGTGCGAAATCGATGATGCGGAAATGGCCCGCGAATGGCAGAGCAGATTTCGGGCGCTCGAGCGTGAGAACCGAAAGCTCACCGACCCGGCCGCCGGCCAGGATCATCGCTACGGTTTGGGGCAGTTTGATGGGAGATATCATTCTACGTAACGCCGAGCCTCCCTAGCCTGGGTCCCGTGGGCCGCGAAGCACCTAAGGTCTCCATAATTCCGGGGTTAGCGCCTGTATGTCAAAGGCTTTTTTGCATATGACAAACGCCCATGCTCGCGCTGGGCAGCGACGACCATGGGCGTTGTCTCATCGTCGATCAGGCGAGGAGGGACTCGAACCCCCAACCTACGGTTTTGGAGACCGTTGCTCTGCCAGTTGAGCTACTCGCCTAGCTCTCCTCAACCTATCGGACCGTTGTTCGTTAGGTTGAGGCAAAACTCTAGCCGAACCGGGCCCCGTGGGGCAAGTACAAAGGCGCGAGGACTCTTGCATTCGGGTCCGGGCCGGGGCATGGTCAACACGGTCAAGGAGACTGATCGCAGGGAAGGGGAACTGCAACAACCAATGACGCAACTGCAAACAATCATAGAAGAAGCCTGGCCCGATCCCGAACGGGCCGACGCCTCGCCGGTTCGCCAAGCGGTCGAGGAGACGATCACCCGGCTCGACCGCGGAGAACTCCGCATCGCCGAGCCGAGCCCCTCGGGTTGGGTGGTGCATGGTTGGGTACAGATGGCCGTCCTGCTGTATTTTCGCCACCGTGAGGCCGAACCCAGCGAGGCCGGGCCTCTGCGCTTTCGAGACCGGATTCCGATCAAGCAGGATCTCGCCGAGCGGCATGTCCGGGTCGTGCCTCCGGGCACGGCCCGCTACGGAAGCTATCTGGCCGCGGGCGTGGTCTTGATGCCCGGCTACGTCAACATCGGTGCCTATGTAGGGGAAGGTACGATGATCGACACCTGGGCCACGGTGGGCAGCGGCGCCCAGGTGGGACGAGAAGTGCACATCTCAGGCGGCGTGGGCATTGGCGGCGTCCTGGAACCGGTGCAGGCCATGCCGGTGATTGTCGAGGACGGCGCGTTCATCGGCTCGCGCTGCATCCTGGTCGAAGGGGTGCGGGTCGAGACCGGTGCCGTGCTGGGCGCCGGGGTGGTGCTCACCGCCTCGACCCCGATCGTCGATGTGCGTGGTGAACAACCGGTCGTTCACAAGGGCCGCGTGCCAGCCGGCAGCGTGGTGATTCCGGGAAGCTGGCCCCGCACGTTTCCGGCGGGAGAGTTCAGCACCCCATGCGCCCTCCTGATCGCGGAGCGGCGCCGATCGACCGATGCCAAGACGCAGTTGAACGAGGTTCTGCGGGAGTTTCCCCTGGACCTCGGATGAGGCAGCTACCGCCCAGTAGAAAGCGAGGACGGGAATGGCGAGCGGAAAGAGCGGCGATAAGAGCGGCAACAAGAGCGGCAACAAGAGCGGCAACAAGAGCGGCGACAGGAGCAGCGGAAAGGGTTCCGGGGAGAGCTCCG
>CAZNJE010000034.1:38197-49743 GCA_964573295.1 uncultured bacterium
GGATGAGCTCCGGGATGAGCTCCGGGATGAGCTCCGGGATGAGCTCCGGGATGAGCTCCGGGATGAGTTCCGGGATGAGTTCCGGGAAGAGCTCCGGGATGAGTTCGGGGGAAGGCTCCGAGAAGCGCACCGAGACGGGCGGAGCCGACGCTTCTCCCCGCGACGTGACGACGCTGGAACTCGTGCCCGATCAGCTTCGATGGCAGTGCGATCTGTCCGAGTGCGGCGTCAAGAGCACGGCGGAGTTGCCCGACTTCGAAGGCATCATCGGCCAGGACCGCGCGATCGACGCGATCACCTTGGGCCTGAAAATGCGCAGCAAGGGATACAACATCTACGTGGCGGGTCTATCTGGGACGGGCAAAATGACGACCGTGCGTCACCTGCTCAACACGGTCGATGCGGGACGCGAGCTGCCGCCCGACATCGTGTATGTAAACAACTTCCGGGATTCCGACCGCCCGCGGTCGATCTTGCTCAAGGCCGGCGACGGCTGCCGGCTGAAGCGCGATATGGAGATGCTCGTCATCAACATGCATCGCAATATCGTTCAAATCTACGAGAGTGACGTCTTCAAGGACCGTATGAAGGCGACCGTCGAGGAGTTCAAGGAACGCGAGAAGTCGATCCTGAAGGATTTCGAGGAGAAGATTCAGCGCGAGAACTTCGTGCTCATTCAAGTCCAGATGGGTCCCTTCTCCAAACCGGAGATCGCGCCGATGATCGCCGGCGAGCCGGTCCAGATGGAGAAGCTCGAGGCGCTCACCGATCAAGACAAGTTCAACCGCAGCGAGTTTGAGCGCTTGCGCGGCAAGTACGAAGCCCTGAGCGCCGAGATGGAAAAGGCTTTCAAGGCGGTGCGTGATTTGAAGCGCGAGCTGCGGGATGAGATGTCGAAGCTGCAGAAGCGTTTCGGCCAGCCGGCGGTGACCGATTACATCAAAGATCTGAAGGCCGAGTACGACAGTGAGGAGGTGCTCGAGTACTTGAGCGAGGTTCAAGAGGCCATCCTGGATAACATGGAGCGCTTCACCGACAACGAGGAGGAAGCCAAGAAGGAGCAAAGCGGACCGCAGAAGGGAAAGCCCGAGGACCGTTACCGCGACTTCATGGTCAACGTGCTGGTCGATAACTCGAAGACCACCGCCCCGCCGGTGATCGTCGAGACGAGCCCCAACTATCGCAACCTCTTTGGGACCATCGAACGGGTCATCGATCGCACCGGACACTGGGCCAGCGATTTCACCAAGATCAAGTCGGGAAGCTTCCTGCGCGCGAACGGCGGCACGCTCGTCTTGAACCTCATGGACGCGATCGTCGAGCCCGGCGTCTGGGTGTCGCTCAAGCGGGCCTTGAAGCACCAGCAGATCGACATCCAGACCTTCGATCCCTACTACGTCATGTCGGTCTCAGCCCTGAAGCCCGCGCCCATCCCGCTGGATGTCAAGATCGTGGTTTTGGGAGATCGATACGCCTACCACATCTTGTTCAATCACGACGATGACTTCCGCAAGATCTTCAAGGTGAAAGCCGAGTTTGACACGGTCATGTCCCGCTCGGATGAGAGCGTGGAGAAGTATCTCAATTTCACCCGCAAGATCACCGCCGAGGAGGAGTTGCTGCCGGTGAATACGAGCGGGCTCAGTTCGCTCGTGGAGCTGGGTGTACGACTGGCGGGCCGGCAGACCAAGCTCTCGACGCGGTTCAGCGTCATCGCCGACGTGATCCGGGAGGCATGTCTGTGGGCGCGAGAGGCGGGGAGCGAGGAGGTCTCCACCGAACACGTGCAGAAGGCCATCCAGCAGCGTGAGCGACGAGTCAACCTCATGCGGGAGAAGGTGCACGAGCTGATCAGCGAGAAGGTGGTCTTCATCGACACCGAGGGTACCCGCGTCGGCCAGCTCAACGGCCTCTCGGTGCTCGACATGGGCGACTACGCCTTCGGCCAGCCATCGCGTATCACGGTCAAGGCTTCGCTGGGCAAGGATGGGATCGTCAATATCGAGCGCGAGGCCGAATTGAGCGGCAAGACCCACAACAAGGGAATCTTGATCCTGGAAGGCTACTTGCGCAGCCTCTTTGCACAAGACCGCCCGCTGGCGGTCAATGCCTCGATTTGTTTCGAGCAGTCCTATGGCGGCATCGACGGCGACAGCGCTTCCTCGACCGAGATCTACGGCCTGCTGTCCACCCTGTCGGGGATTCCGTTGCGACAGGATATTGCCGTGACCGGCAGCGTCAACCAGCATGGCGAGATTCAGCCCATCGGCGGCGTCAACGAGAAGACCGAGGGCTTCTTCGACATCTGCGCCGAGCGTGGGCTCACCGGCTCGCAGGGCGTGATGATTCCCGAGGCCAACGTCAAGGACCTCATGCTCGCTCCGCGGGTGATCGAGGCCGTCTCGAAGGGGACGTTCCATGTCTACGCCGTCCGAACCATCGAGGAAGGCATCGAGCTGTTGACTGGTGTACCGGCCGGTGTGCCGGCCGCCGTGCTGGCCGGCACACCGGCCGGGGAAGCGGTCGATGATGGGTCCTACCCGGCCGAGTCGGTTTTCGGTAAGGTCAACGCGCGGCTCGACGAGTACGCCCGGAGCTGGAAGGCGTTCGCCAGCAGGTTGGGCGAGGGGACCCCATAGGCAGCGGGTGTGATCCGATCATGAATGGTACACACGTTCTGGTGGGCATGAGCGGCGGCGTCGATTCCTCGGTGGCCGCCGCCCTGCTTCTCGAGCGGGGCTACCGGGTCACCGGCGTGACCATGCAGACCTATGGAGGTGAGTTCGGCACTGCGGATGAGTCCCCGGCGACGTTCCACGGATGCTATGGGCCGGGCGAAGCCGAGGAGATAGCTCTGGCGGGGCGGGTAGCCGCCCGTCTGGGCATCGACCACCACCTGATCGATGTGCGTGCGGCCTATCACAGCGAAGTGCTCGATGACTACCGGCGCGAGTACGAGGCCGGCCGTACACCGAATCCCTGCGTGCGGTGCAACCGCACCGTCAAGTTCGGTGCGCTGTGGGACGCGGCGCAGGCCGCTGGGCTCGCCGCCCGGTTCTTCGCAACCGGCCACTACGCCCGCATTGAGTTCGATGCGGCGAGCGGCCGGAGACAACTGCTGCGCGGCCGCGACCACGCGAAGGACCAGTCCTATTTCCTGTCTGCCCTGCGCCAGGACCAGCTGGCGAGGTCTCTCTTCCCGCTGGGCGAACTTACCAAGGCCGAGGTGCGCCGGCGCTCGGCCGCTCTGGGTTTGGGCGTGGAGGCCGAGCCCGAGAGCCAAGACTTCGCCACCGGGCTTCATGAGACCTTCTTCGCGGGGACCGCCCGGCCTGGACCGATCGTCGATGCATCCGGACGTCGTCTGGGGACCCACCGCGGCATCACGTTCTACACGATCGGTCAGCGACGCGGGCTGGGGATCGCCGCGCCGCATCCGCTGTACGTGACGGCCATCGATCCGCGCACCAACGAAATCACGGTTGGTTCCAAGGAGCAGGTTCTGAGCGGGAGGTTGCGGGCCGAGCGGATGAACTGGATTTCCCGGTCCCGGCCGGAAGGTCCGATTCGGGTTCAGGCGCAGATTCGCTACCGCCACACGAATGCGCCGGCCGAGGCCGTGCCCATCGGGGAGGATGGCCTCGAACTCCGTTTCGAGGAGCCGCAGCTAGCGGTGACGCCCGGGCAGACGGTCGTCCTCTACGACGGAGATCTCGTCTTGGGCGGTGGGATCATTGCGGAGCCGGTGAGCTAATCATCCAAAAGACCGGGATCCAACGGGCGGACTCTCAACGGGCGGACTCTCAACGGGCGGACTCTCAACGGGCGGACTCTCAACGGTCGGACTCCGACGAGCCGGACTCCAACGGTCGGGCTCTGACAGGGCGGACTCTCAACGGTCGGACTCCGACGAGCCGGACTCCAACGGGTCGGACTCCGACGAGCCGGACTCCGACGGGTCGGACTCCGACGAGCCGGGCTCCAACGGGCCGGGCTCCAACGGGCCGGAATGGGAGATCTCGGCGCTGTTGTCCGGACTCCGGATCCAGGGAGCCGGATCCAACCCTCTGGACCGGAGCAGGTCCGCCAGGTCGGGTGGCAATGGGGCGGTCACTGTCATCGGGTGCTCATCTCGAGGATGAGAAAGATCGATCTGGTATGCGTGAAGGGCCTGGCGATGAAACCCCAGGCGTCTCTTCTCGTCAGCGGTCAGCGGGTCGTCGCGGACGAACTTCAAGAAGAAGTTCTCGTCATGCCCGTAGACCTTGTCACCTACGATCGGCAAGCCCGCCGAGCGCAAGTGCACGCGTATCTGATGCAGGCGGCCGGTGAACGGGCGAGCTTCCAGCCAGCACCAGCCGCTGCCGCGGTGCAGGACACGGACGTCGGTACGCGCGGGTACGCCGTCCTGTCGGACACCGACGGCCTTACGGATCCGGCTATCGGTGGACCGGCCGAGGGGGGCCTCGATGGTGAAGGCGTCGTCTAAAGGGGCGCCGTCCACCAGGGCCAGATAGCGCTTGCGCACCTGGCGTGAACGGAACTGACGCGCCAATAGCTCGGTAGCGCCCGGGCTGCGTCCAAAGAGGATCGCTCCGCTGGTCTCGCGGTCGAGCCGGTGCACGATGTGGAAGGGGGCGCAATCTGAATGCTCGCGGTGCAACAGGCTGAGCAGGGTGTGCCGGAAGTAGCGCCCCGAGGGATGGACGGGTAGGTTGCCACTCTTGGCGACAGCCAGGAGGTACTCGTCCTGGTAGAGCCACGTGAGATGACGATCGACGGGGGGCTCCTCTCGCTCCAGAGGTACGTATTGAATGCGATCGCCTTCACGCAGTGTGCGGGAAGGACGCGCCTGATTGCCATTGATCGTGATGCGGCCGGTCTCGATCAGCTGTTGCCACCGCGTGCGGGAACGGTAGGTGAAGCGTTCCGCCAGGAATCGATCCAGGCGTGTGCCGGCCTGTTCGGCCGCGATCAGACTCTCACCCTTGCGGACCCAGTCGCGCACGCGGTCGCCCGGAATCCGGCGCCCTCGCTCCTCGGGTGTATCGAAACGGTGCACCTCTCCTCCTCTGGTCTCCTGTTCTGGTCTCCTGTTCTCGGCTCCTGTTCTCGGCTCCTGCTCTGGTCTCCTGTTCTGGTCTCCTGTTCTCGGCTCCTGTTCTGGTCTCCTGTTCTCGGCTCCTGTTCTGGTCTCCTGCTCTCGCGGGGTCATGGCCAGCGCGCGCTCCAGGGGAGAGGATCATATCCGCTGGGGAGCATGGTGGCGACAGCCATTGGACCCGACTGACCCGGTCATGGCGCGTCCCCACCTGGCTTCCGCTCCCGGGCGGGCCTCACGCGGGGCGGCCAGGGCCTCAGATTCGTCATTTGCCGGCTGGAGTATCGAGTCGGGGTGGTATCATGACGAATGCGGCTCTTTGGACACATGTGAAGCATCAGGGTACGGGCGAGGTTGCGACACTTCGGTGTGAGTCTGGTCATAACGCTTCGGTGTCAGGGTGGTACTGATTGATCGAGTTGACCGGTGGGGAGTGGCTTCATACACTTCGCGGGCACAGGCGGTGGGGAGCCCCGGGGGGGACGCAAGAGGGGATATCCAGGAGAGACCGATGCCAGAGCAGACCGATACCAGAACAGACCCATCCCAGAGTGGGCCGACGTGAGAATGGGGCGGTCCCAGAACAAGCCGAAGCGAGAACAGACCGATCCCGAAACGGGCCGATGTGAGAACATGCTGATGCCAGAACAGACTGATGCCAGATCGGCGTGAAGTAGAAGTTGAGCGCCGCGAGGGCGTCGTCATCGCGGTGCGGCCGCGCCGGGTCCAAGTGCAGATGGACGAGACCGTGTATTGGTGTGACCTGCGCCGGGGACTACTTCAGGGTGAGCGGGAAGAACGCACCCCCCTCGTCGTGGGCGATGGAGTGATTCTCTGCCGATCGGGCGCCACTGACTGGTCCATCGAGAGCCGGCGCTCACGCCGCAATCGGATCTCGCGGGTCGGCTCCCTTCGGCCTCTGCGGGAGCATGTGATTGCCGCCAATGTGGATCAGCTCCTGGCGCTTCAGTCGGTGGCTCAGCCAGCCTTCAATGCTCGCGGTCTCGATCGCTTTCTTGCATTGGGGGAGTCGGTCAGTGCGACCTGCGCGATCTGTCTGAACAAGCTCGATCTGACCGCGGCCAGTGACGCCGAACGGCTGGTGGCGCCCTACCGGGCCATCGGCTATCCGGTGATGGAGATCTGTGCGCTCTACGGTGATGGCCTGGGGCAGGTGCAGGCGTTTCTGGCTGGCCGAACGACCCTGCTTGTGGGCCCGAGTGGCTCGGGCAAGTCGACTCTGCTGAACCGTCTGATCCCCGGCCTCAAGCTACCCACTCGAGAGGTGAGTGCCGCGACCGGTCGGGGGGTGCATACGACAACGCGGGTGGACTACCTGCCGCTACCGAATGGGGGTGCGGTACTCGACAGCCCCGGATTGCGATCGGTCCAGCCGTGGATCGAGCCGCATTGCCTATCCGGGCTGTTCCCGGAAATGCGCGAGAAGCTCCGGGGATGCCGCTTCAGAGATTGTCACCACCAGTGTGAGCCTGGATGCGCCGTGCGTGCGGCCGTGGCGGCGGGAGAAATCCATCCGCAGCGCTACGACAGCTACCTCAGGATGCTTCAGGGATTGGAGTCGGAGCAGTCCTAGTGCGATCTGCGGCTCGATGCCATGATGCCACGGTGAGCCGGCGCGTGAAGGCCAGGCATGCCCCTAGCCGGAACCGCCGAGAGGCGTCCCCCCCGGAGGGTGGACCCGCCGGTTACCGGGACGCCTCTTGCGGCGACGGCAAGTGTGGGCAGATCTACAGCCGGACACACTGACAGACTTGATCCGCCGCCGGGGCCATGTCACTGTCCTTGCTCTGCCAGGCGGCAATGCGTCGCCTGAGACTGTCATCCGGCGGATCACGCAGCGAGCCATCGGTGTGTTTCGCAAGGCGTCATCGCGAGGTCTCGTCCCGAGACGGCCTTCACCCGACGTCAGCCAGCGCGTGAACGACCCACTGCCTGTATGGGGGAGCGATAAATACAATGTCAGACTTGCCCGCTGCCTTGGCCTTCTTGGGGGTACAGGATGCTTTCGAGGATGCATCGGTTGCCGTGCTTCCCGTTCCCTACGATCTGACGACCACCTATCAGCCAGGGGCACGCTTCGGCCCCCGGGCCTTGCTGACAGCTTCCCTCAACATCGAGCTCTTCGATGAGGAACTGCGTTGGGACACGAGCCAAGTCGGGGTTCATACATTGCAGCCCATCGAAGCGATCGCCAGCGGTCCACAGGCCATGATGCCGCCGATCGCCGAAGCGGTTCGCGGGCTCTTCCGAGCCGGGAAGTTTCCCCTCGTGATCGGCGGCGACCACTCGGTCTCGATCGGCGTTTTCGAAGCGCTGCAAGACAGTTGGGACGAGGTGTGGATTCTGCAACTCGACGCGCATGCAGACCTGCGTGACCGGTACCAAGGGAGCCCCTTCAGCCATGCCTCTGTCATGGCGCGTGCGCGTGAGTCTTTCGACTGCGTGCAGGTGGGCTTGCGTAGCTGGAGCGAAGAAGAGGAGTTGCCTCTCTGGGAGGTGCCCGAGCGGATCGTCACGGCAATCGACATCGAGGATGACTTCGAGCGCTCGCTGGACAAGATACTCGCGACCCTGGGTGACCCGGTCTACGTCACCCTCGATCTCGACTGCCTGGATCCCGCGATCATGCCCGCTACCGGCACTCCCGAGCCCGGTGGTCTCAACTATCGACAGGTGACTCGGATCCTTTCGGCCGTTGCGAGGGAGCGTCACGTGGTGGGCTGTGATGTCACCGACCTCGCCCCAATCCCCGGCCTCGTTGCGCCCGACTTCCTGGCGGCCCGATTGGCGTACAAACTCATCGGCTATGTGTTCAAATCGAGGCAGGAGGAGACTCAGCGCTGACGGACGAATCCCGTCCAGCCCAGATGCCGCTGGGGCTCAACGCAAGACGCTCGAGTGTTGTCAGGTCAGCTGCCGTCGGGTCAGGTGCCGTCGGGTCAGGTGCCATCGGGTCAGGAGCCGTCGGGTCAGGTGCCATCGGGTCAGGTGCCATCGGGTCAGGAGCCGTCGGGTCAGGTGCCATCGGGTCAGGAGCCGTCGGGTCAGGAGCCATCGGGTCAGGTGCCGGCGGGTTAGGAGCCGTCGGGTTAGGTGCCGTCGGGTCAGGAGCCATCGGGTTAGGAGCCGTCGGGTCAGGAGCTGTCAGGCCAGCTACAGCCACGGCTTGCCGTTAGGAGCTAGAGGTCTGTCCGGTTCGGGCCTGGCCAAGGCAAGGTACCCAGCGTTCTGGTCTCGTACGAACCAGGCCTGCTCAAGGCAAGGCCCCCCCGGCGTTCTAGTCTCGTGCGAACCAGGCCTGCTCAGGGTTCCGGCCGTCGACTTCCGAGCCTCGCCCGAAACGGCTTGGCGCCGAGACGTCTAGCTCTTGGTGGGATCAAGGTTCCGGGTTTCGGCCTTCTTGGCGGCCTGCCACGCCTGCTCCATTGTATCGAGGTTCGCATCCTTCAGGGAGTGCCCCTTGGACTCCAAGATGGTTTCCATCCCCGCGAACCGGTTGCGGAAGCGATCGATCGTTCCACGCAATGCTACCTCCGGGTCGGCCCCGATGTGCCTGGCGAGGTTGACCGCCGCGAAGAGTAGATCACCGAGTTCATGTAGAGAGGCGGGGCCCGCTATGCATCTACCGGCTGGAGGTTTCTGGTCCAACAACGCCGTTTCTTCAGCCCTGTGAGATCTGGCATCGCGGTCGGATGCCAGCGCCCCTTCAGAACGCAGCGCGTCGGTCAGCTCCTCACGCTCTTCGTCCAGCTTCGCGAGTACGGGCGGCAAGTCTGGCCAGTCGAACCCGAAGCTGGCGGCCTTCTCCTGAACCCGGTAGGCAGCCAGGAGCGCAGGTAAGCCGGGGGCCCCGCACGCCAGCCGCGTCCGGGTGCGCGTTCGGGTGGATGATGGGGGGGCGGCAGTTTCCGCACCGGCTGTGTCGCCTCGTTCGCCCGCTACCGTTGTCCCATCGGCCGTTGTCCCGCCCGCGGTCGTCATATTCGTTGATTCTTCGCGTACCGTTGTCCCGTCGGCCCTTGAACGGTCCGCTGGCGCTACTCTCGCTGTTGCCTCATCAAGATCGCCACGCTCCCGGGCCTTGATCGTCTCCCATTGCTCGCGCACGGCTTCGGGCGCCAGCACCTGGGGCGAATCGCCAAACACGTGCGGGTGCCGGCGGATCAGTTTGGACGTGATACCCAGCGCCACGTCCTCGAAGCCGAAGCGTCCTTCCTCTTCGGCAATGGTGACCAAGAACACGATCAGGTACAGTAGGTCGCCCAACTCTTCTACCGTGGCTGCCCTATCGCGACGACCGATGGCATCGATCAGTTCGTGTGTTTCTTCGAGCAGGTAGGGAGTGACCGTCTCGAGCGTCTGGCCCCGATCCCAGTTGCATCCCCCGGGACCGCGCAGCCGGCGGCAGATGTCCCTCAGGCCTTCCCAGCCCTTTGATGGTTGTGTACTCATGACAGCACGCTACCATGATGATTCTTGGACTGGCAAGGAGCGCTGCCAGAGGCGGCAACGGGCGTGTCGTTGGCGTGCCGTTGGGAGCGCGCTACAGGCATCGCGGTTGGGATCGCCAACTGGGGAGGAGCCGATGAACTCTGCCTCGCGCGAGGTCAGCGAGCAGGCACTGCTCGCTGTGGCTGTACGGGCGCGGGACCGCGCCCATGCGATCTACTCGCGGTTTCCGGTCGGGGCTGCGCTCGAGAGCGAGCGAGGCGAGATCATCCCGGGCTGCAATCTGGAGAATGCTTCATTGGGGCTGGGAATCTGCGCCGAACGGGTGGCGCTGTTTGCCCTGCTTGGACGCGGACTCCGGCCGGGGCGCCGCCTGGTGATTGCCACCCGTGCGCCCGATCCGACCCCCCCGTGCGGCGCTTGTCGTGACGTCATCGCAGAGCTGGCACCTCAGATCGAGGTCATCTCGGTCGCATCCAATGGACGCCAGCTGCGCTGGCACGCCGGCGACCTGTTGCCCGATGCCCTTCCAGTTGCCGGGCGCCAGACGTACGACCCCCGCAGTGTGATTGCCCGCAAGCGCGATGGCGAGGAGCTGGGGGCTGAGGAGATCCGAGCCCTACTCAGAGGTTTGCTCGAGGGACAGGTGGCCGACTATCAGATGACTGCCTTTATGATGGCCACCTGTCTGCGCGGGATGACGGTCCGCGAAACCCGCGATCTCACGCGGACGATGCTGGACTCCGGTCAGCGCCTCAGATGGGACGAGGTGCCAGGTCCCAAGGTGGACAAGCACTCGACCGGGGGTGTCGGCGATAAGGTCTCGATCCCACTCTTGCCGATCTGTCTGGCGGCGGGTCTCACCGTCCCGATGCTATCCGGCCGTGGTCTGGGCGACACGGGCGGTACGCTGGACAAGCTGGATTCGATTCCTGGATATCGTTCCCGCGTGCCGATCGAGACGCTACGCGAGCTCATTCGCGAAAAGGGCGGGTTTATCGCGGGACAGACGAACGAGCTGGTGCCGGCCGACCGGATCATGTACGCGCTACGCGATGTGTCGGCTACGATTGAGTCGGTGCCGCTCATTGTCGGCAGCATCCTCAGCAAGAAGCTCTCCGCTGGCGTGACCGCACTGGCGCTGGATGTCAAGCTGGGCCGCGGCGCCTTCATGCGCGGAAGGGAGCAGGCCGCCGACTTGGCGCAGAATCTCGTCTCGGTAGCCCATGACCTGGGGCTGCCCGCGGTCGCGCTCCTGACCCGGATGGATGCACCGCTAGGCGCAGCGGTTGGGAATGCCCTCGAGATTCACGAGTCGATGCAGTTGCTGCGTGGCGATCCGGTACGCACGGACCTGCTCGAGCTGACCCTGACCTTTGCCGGACTCCTGTGGGCGCTTGCAAACCCGGGACGCCCACTGTCGGAGGGGGGGCGTCACATGCGCGAGCTCATCGCCAGCGGCGCGGCGGCGCGGGCGGCTGAGAGCTGGATTGAGGCGCAGGGCGGTGACCCGCGCGTCGTGACCGCGCCGGACCTCCCGGCCTTATCGAGCAACCGGCGCACGGTGGAGTCTCAGGTGGATGGATTCGTGTGCGATATCGATGCTCGCCGCGCGGGACGCCTCTGTACGCTGCTTGGCGGGGGAAGGCTGCGCAGCGAGGACCGCATCGATCCATCAGTGGGTATCTGGTTCCATGTCCGGCCGGGAGAGGCTGTTCGTCGCGGCCAACCTCTCTACACGCTGTATTTGGCGCCGAGCGCCGCGCCTGAGCAACCGCACCCGGAGGAAGAGGCGATGCTGACACTGGCCGAGGAGCCACCCGGTGACCGGCCGCTCATCGAGGCGATGGTGGCCAGTTCGGGTGGGGAAGTGAGGGTGTTCCCGTTTGAGGAGGCTGACCAACGCCTGTCTCCCGAGGATTGTGGTCCCAGAAGTGCTGGTGGGATCGGGACAGAGCCCTGAAAAATCTGACGA
>CAZNJE010000035.1:0-17004 GCA_964573295.1 uncultured bacterium
GGGGTGGCAGGCACAAGGGCGGTTAGCTCAGTTGGTAGAGCATCGGCATCACAAGCCGGGGGTCACAGGTTCAAGTCCTGTACCGCCCAAGTATGGATCGTAGGCTCTCGCGCCGCATCCATGTCGTTCGAAGAGGGCGTGCTTCGCGGGCGCGCCCTCTTTCTTTTCTCTCCTGTCCGGCGCTCCGGTCCGGCGCTCCGGTCCGGCGCGCAGCACGGAGGTTGCCGATGAGCGAGCCCATCCTGATTCTCCAGAAGACACATGATCTCGACGAGCGGATTTTGGAACATCGGGCGCATCTGCATGCCTGTGACGCCCGGCTCCAGCGCCAGCTTGGCGAGGAGACCGCCGCCCGGGAGGCCCACGCCGACGCGAAGCGGGCGCTGGCGCTCGCGGCGAACCAGCGCCGAGACGCCGAGCGGGAAGTCGCTACCACCCGAGACCGCAAGAAACACTTCGAGAAGAAGGTGAACGAGGTCAAGAACAACATCGAGTATCAGGCCTTGCTCAAGGAGATCGCCAACGCGGAGCGCACGGTCGGGGAGTGGGAGGATCAGATTCTCGAGCTGATGGAGAAGGAGGAAGCGATTCAGTCCACTCTCGATAAGCTGGAGGAGAAGGTCCGGTTGGCATCCGAGGCAACCGCGGCCGCGCGCGCAGCCGCCGAGCAGTCGGCCGACGAGGTTGGGCGTGCGATGGGTACGCTCACGCGCCAGCGCGATGCCCTGCTCGAGCAGCTACCCGTGAAGGTGCTTTCGAAGTACGAGCGACTGCGCGAGTCGCGCGGTGAGCGCGCGATTGCCACGGTGGAAGATGGGAGCTGCTCGGGGTGTCACTACGGCCTGCCCCCGCAGGTCCTGAACCAGGTTCGTGCGGGCAAGGAGATCCTCTTCTGCGAGGGGTGCGGCCGTTTCCTGGTACCGGTGTCGCGCGAACGGTCGAATGCGTGATTTCCCCAGCCAGGCGGACGGCGGAGAGGGACGCCACACGAAGGGGCGGAGCGCGGAACTGGAGGGCCGCGGATCTCGGTAGAAGAAGCGAAGAAGTGTCCCGAAGAAATAAGTGTCCCGAAGAAATCGTTCGGGGAGGGGCGCCGGTCACCGGCGTCAACCCGATGAGATGGAACGGATTGAGAGACCGGAGTCGGTGAGGTGGTCGCGGGCGTTTGCCGCCGTCATGGTGCGCGGACGTTCGAGGAAAGTCCGAGCTCCACAGGGCAGGGTGCTGGGTAACCCCCAGTGGGAGTAATCCTAAGGAAAGTGCCACAGAAAACAAACCGCCCCGGGAGGCCGGTTCCTCTGCGAATCGGCCGCGTACCGGGGTAAGGGTGAAACGGTGAGGTAAGAGCTCACCAGCACTGGCGGTGACGCCGGTGGCTCGGTAAACCCCACCTGGAGCAAGACCAAGTAGGGAAGGATGAGGTGGCCCGCCTCGCGCAACTTCCGGGTTGGTCGCTTGAGCCGGCCGGTAACGGACGGCCCAGATAAATGATCACCACGAACCGCGGGCGGTGAACCGCGTGTGGTTCGGACAGAACTCGGCTTACGGCCGGCTCCGGTCCTCGATCTCGCTCGCCAAGGCGGCTGGGCCTGGCAAGGGGAACCTTGCCCGCCGAGAAGGCCATGCTCGCTGAGGCCGCGCTGCCTGCCGGAGAGGCCGTGCCAGGGAGGAGGTCGATCGCGTGACGCCAGTGTCGAGACCAGGCCCCGCCGGGGTGGCGTGGCTCGAACGGCTTCGCGCGGGGGCTGCCCGGATCCCGGCTCGAAACGCCTTCGCCGCTGTCTTCCTGGTCTTCCTCGTGATCGGGTTCGCGCAGCTTGCCCTGCCGGGTATCGACCACCCGCCGGTTACCGGCGACAGCGAGAAGTATCACGAGCTTGCGGCGGGGATCGAGATGCTCTTGCAGGATCCATCCCTGTGGGGGCCGCTGCTACGCGACGAGCTGCCGCCGGAGACGCGCAAGGCGCTCGGCATTGATCGCTGGGAGTTCCAGCACGCCCCGGCCTACACGATTCCGCTAGGGGTGGCCTACGCGCTCCTGCCCAACAACGAAGGCACGGGGCGTTCGCTCTCGGTCATCTTCTATGCGCTTTCCGGTGGACTGCTCTACCTCATCGGCCGGCGGCTGGTGGGTCCGCTGTGGGGGGCGATCCCGCTGGGGGCCTATCTGCTCTATCTCCCCATGCTCTTCTACGCCACAGGCATCCTGACCGAGGTCTTCGGCGTCTTCGCGCTCCTCTTGACGAGCTACGTGTTGCTGCTTTGGCATCGGCGGCCCAGCGCGAAGCGGGCCCTCTGCCTGGGCCTGGCGTGCGCCTTTCTCTACTTCGCGAAGACGACCTTCCGTCCCCTCGTTGCCCTCATTCTCGTGGCCGAGCTCGTCGTCACGCTGCGCGCGCTTCGCGCCGCCGGGGCGACCGGGGCGACCGGTTCGGCCGGACCGACCGGACCGACCGGACCGACCGGATCCGCTGGGACAGCCGGACCACCTGGACCGGAAAGCAGGCGGATTCGGCGCGTGAAGCCGCTCCGGGCGGTCTCTCTCATGGTGGGTGTGCTGGTGCCCGTGTCGCTGTGGTACGGCGGACTCGTAGCTGCCGGGGTGACGCCTGAAGGTGTGTCCCACAGCGGCGAGAGCCAGCTGTGGCTTTACCGGGGCAACCTGGTCGCCGACCAGGGCTGGGAAACAACGGCCATGGGCGATCCGATCACGCCCATCATCGACGAGGCGGGAGCACGGCTGCGGGCCGCGGGTGGCGACGAGATGGACCCCGATCAGCGTCAGCGCGAACTCTACACACGCGCGCTCTGGCTCAGCATCCGCTCGGATGTGTTTGGGTGGGCTGCGCTCGTGGCGAAGAAGTTCCACCTGTTCTGGACCTACCCGGCTCGCAAGGATCATCTGGAAACGGTGCTGGGTGACTACGTGATTCCCCGCGGCATGCATCGGGTCGCCTACGTGTTGGGACTTCTGGGCCTGGCCGTGTTGCTTCGCCGCAGCCCCGAGCTGGCCTGGCCCGGACTGCTGGCTCTCGGCGTGGCGGGTCTGCATGCCCTGAGCCATCTGGTGGCACGCTACAACGTACCTGTCTTGCCCCTCTGGGGCCTGATGGCCACCGTGGGGTTGCGGAGCCTGTGGATTCGTTTGCGTGAGGGTGTGGCCGTCTGGCGTTCACGCGGCGTGGACTGGCTGCGCCCCCGAAGAACCTGGCGCGTCCCGCTGGTCTGGTTGGCCGTGGCGGCCGCCGCCCTCGCGGGCGGGAGCTTCCTTCTATCGGTCTTGCCGGGCGATGACCCGGTGACCGGGCGGGGGCTCTATGTGTTCGGCGGCTTGCTGGTGGGGCTCGGGATCGTTGCGACCGGGCCGCTAATGGCCGCCTGCGGCGCACGAGGTGGGCGCGGTGGAACCCGTGACGACGAGGGCCATGATGATGTGCGTCTGGGCAAGAGGAGCCTGGGCAAGAGGAGCCTGGGCAAGAGGCGCCTGAGCGGCGGCCGGAGGCGCTCGGCGGCCTACCTCGCGTTGGCCCCCACCATTCTGGCTATTGGGGTGACCGGTGTCATCTTGAGTGAGCGCGACTGGGACCAGTTCGCGGTGCGCCTGGAGCGGGCCGGAGATGCTGTCGTGCAGCGGATTCCCCTTGGCAATCCGAACCTGACACGTCCAGACCTCTTCGAGAGCGCCTGGCTAGAAATCGACATGCTGCAATCCTTGGGCGGCCGCTTCGAACTCGAGGTGTGGGTGCAGGAACAGCACGTCCATACCTTCACCGACAGCTTGGGCGCAGTCTATGAGTCGTTTCTCTTCGATCCGGCCGTGCATCCGGCGCAGGGTCGCTATCGCCGTCTGGCCGAAACGCTCGCGCGCTTCGTCCACGAGCGCAGTGAACCCGATTACGGGGTCGGCTTCGACTACTTCCGGCGCTGGGTGAGGGTGCCTGTCCCGCAGGAGCTTCTGGGTGGGGATTTCCTCGAGGTGGAGCTGCGCCTGACGAAAGCTACAGATGGTGGCTGGATCCGCGTCTACGGAGATCGCTTCCCGGGCCAGGGAAACGAGCGACGAATCGACCAGCCGGCGATGGGTGAGAACCCGAACGAGTTTTCCCATTACCGGGCCGAGTTCTTTGCCGGCGACCGCGAGCGCACCGACGGGCGCCTCATCCGGCCCACCCTGTTGCGCAGCCCGTTCGCGACATCCTTGCTGCGGACAAAGTCTCAGCCACGCATGGACTTAGGGGAGCGGTACCGAACGCTGCGTGGGGAACTTCGCGTTCGGCTCAGGGTGGCACTGGTTGGTGTCTTCGTCTTCCGCGAAGACGAGGCCGGCGAACGCCAGCGGACTTGGACGCTCTCCCCCCGCCCCGAAGACGAGGTGTTGAATCCGGCCGAGATGCGGATGTTTAGGTGGTGGAGGGGCGAATACTTCGATGGCACCTGGATCTATTGACAGATCACGTGCCGCGGGTCCAAGCGGCGCAACACCGGCGACCGCGTGGGCGCTGCGCGCTGTCGGGAGCCTGCTCTTGGGCACGCTGATCACCTGCGCCGGCTTCGGCTTGGCTGGTGATGCGGACGCCCAGTACATCAGCTTCGGAAAGAACAAGGTCAACTATCAGGAGTTCGAGTGGAAGGTGCTCGAGAGCGAGCATATCGAACTCTACTTCTATCCGGAGGAAGAGCACCTCGCGCACTTGGCCCTGGCTGCCGCCGAACGCGCCTATAAGCATCACCGGGCCGCCTTCGTCCACGAGATGGGCGAGAAGATCCCGATCATCCTCTACAGCAGCCATCACGACTTCGAGCAGACCAACATCACGCCCATGCTGATCCCCGAGGGAGTGGCCGGGCTGACCGAGCTGTTGCGCGGCCGGGTGCTGATGCCATTTGGCGGATCCCTGAACGACTTCTACGACACCCTCCAGCACGAGCTCGTTCACGCGTTCCAGCTGTCGATGCGCAAGCGGGCCAATCGCGAGCGGTATCGCTACCGGTCGGCCCACACCCCGTTGTGGTTCACCGAGGGTTTGGCCGAGCACTGGTCGTCCGACTGGGACGCCGATGGCGACATGATCCTGCGCGACATGGTGATCGCGGGCAATCTGCCCGGGTTAGAGCAGTTCTGGCGCTATCGGGGAACCTTCGCCATGTACAAGCTCGGTCAGTCGGTGCTCGGTTTCATCGAGCAGGAGTATGGCGACGACAAACTGCCTCTCTTCTACACCGAAGCCTGGCGTGCGCGGCAGTTCAGCGACCTCTACCCGCAGGTCCTGGGTGTCACCGAAGAGGAACTGTCCTCACGCTGGACCCACAGCCTGCGCGAGCGCTACTACCCCGAGGTGGAGGCCGCCAAGCCGATTTGGCATACGGCCGAGCGGGTGAGCGATGCGGGCAACGAACTGAAGCCGACGCCGGTGCCCGCCGGCATCGAGGGACTCGAGAACCACTACGTCTTCATCTCGCCACGCACCGGCTACACGAACATCTACCTGGGGTCGCTCGGCAAGGAGGGCACTGAGGCCGAGGTGCTGATCAAGGGCCAGCGCAGCCCCGACCTGCTCTCATTTCACGGTTACCGGAGCCGGATCGATGTTTCCCGGCAGGGGATGCTCATCTTCTCCAGCCACGGGGGCGAGCGGGACGCGCTCGTGGCCTACGATTTGCGAACCCGAGAGCGGGTGGGTCGCTGGGAGTATCGCGAGCTGGTGGGCATTTCTTCCCCGCAATGGGACGACGGCGGCCGCCTGGTGGTTTTCTCTGGTTTGAGCCGGGAAGGCCAGAGTGACCTCTACCTGCTCGACACCGCGACCGGCGTTCTGGATCAACTCACCGATGACCTCTTCTACGATGGCGAGCCCACGTTCCATCCCGATGCCCGCCGGATCGCCTTCGTGACCGACCGCGGCGATCACGGCCGCGACGGTGCCCGCAACCTCATGCTGCTCGATCTGGCGACCGGCGAACGACGGTGGCTCACGCACGGGCCGTGGTGGGACCTGTCACCGGAGTTCTCACCCGACGGAGAGGCCTTGCTCTTCGTCTCGACCCGCGACGGGATGCGCGATCTCTACACCGTGGATCTGGAAGGCCGTGGTGCAAGGCGTACGCAGGTGTTGCAGGCGATTCTGGATCCCCGCTGGCTGCCGGGTGGGGAAGAGATCCTGGCGACCGTCTACGAGGAAGGCCGGTTGAGGGTAGCACGGATTCCTTTGGAGCCACTCGGGGAAGTCGCTGGCGAGCACACCTTCGCGCTGGAGGCCTTGCCGCAGAAGGAGTGGAGTTGGTCGGAGGATGCCCAGGTCGTCGACGCCGAACCGGGCCGCTACGAGTCGGAGTTCGCGCTCGACGTGGCCCAGGGCGGCATCGCCGTCGAGCCCGGCCTGGGGTCGGCCGAGGGCTTGCAGCTCCTGCTACGGGACCTGATGGGCAACAAGCTTCTCTTCATGCATCTGGGCAACAGCGCCATCTCGACGCATGACTTCCTGGACAACTTCTCGGCCGGAGCGACCTACATCGATCTGAGCAAGCGGATCAACCGTGGCCTGAGCATCTACCACCACGCCGGCAACTACTACGACGCGCTCGACCGGCCTTTCTTCCAGCGCCGAGCGGGCATCTCGGGACTGCTGTCCTATCCTCTCTCGCGGTTCACCCGCGTCGAGACCCGTCTCGGCCTGGCCTACGCCGAGAAGGACGAACCGTTTGAGAACGACTTCCGATCCGGTGTGCTGGCGACCCACTACATCTCGTGGATCCGCGACACGGCGCTCTGGTTGCCGACCGGGCCGATCGACGGCGAGCGCTATCACCTCACTCTGGGCATGACGATGAACCTGCACCGCCCGGGCGTCGAGAACGTTCTGGTGTTGGGAGATGCGCGGCGGTACCTGCGCGTGGGGCAGCGTTCGGCGCTCGCCCTGCGACTCCAGGGGCGGTTCAGCGGCGGGGCGGACCCGCAGACCTTCCTCCTGGGCGGCACGCACAGTTTGCGTGGGTATCCGTGGCGCAGCCTGCACGGCACCCGGGCCGCACTGGCCAACGCGGAGCTGCGTTTTCCGCTCCTGCACGGATTCCTCTTGGCGCCGGCCGGGGTTGGGCCAATGGCCTTTCCGGGCATTCAGGGAGCACTCTTCTTCGACGCCGGCCAGGCGTGGTACGACGATTGGCCGGATGAGGTACGCGGCAGCTACGGGATCAGTCTACGCATGGGCTTTGGCGGCATGCTGGTCTTGCGCTTCGATCTGGCGCGCAGGACCGACTTCAGCAGCTGGCCCTCGAACGTTCATCGGGAGTTCTTCATCGGATGGAACTACTAGCCTCCAGCACCCGGTTCGTGGCCTTTATAAGCGGGCTCGTCACCGCCAGCAGATGGCCGGCAGCTCTGGGCCGCCGACTGGTAGATCTCAGCAGCCGGCTGCCAGGTTCCAGCATTCGGATCACCGTCTCCAGCATCCGAGTCGTTGGCTGGGTGCTGCTCCTGGGAGCGTTGCTGGCCGGTGGGCCCGCCCGTGGCGTCGCCCGAGGGGCCGCCCGAGGGGCCGCCCATGGGGCCGCCCATGGGGCCGTCCCGACCGCGGCTGGCTCGGAAGCGCCCGCCGCTGCGCTGCGGTGGGAGGCAGAGGTGGGACGCACGCTGGGGCTGGAGCTGGCCAGTGGCCCGGGTATGCTGGCCGTCAGTGCCCGGGACCGGCGCATAGCCCTCTTCGCGTTGCCCGGCGGAGAACGGCTGTGGGAGAAGAAGCTGGAAGGCGGCGTTCAGGCGGGGGTGGCGATCCAGGGCGGTGCGATCTACGGGGTCACGGACTATCCGGACGGTCGGCTCTTCTGCCGCCAGGCCGGGACCGGGCGCCTGCGATGGGATCTACCGTTGGGTGAATCGTGGGGCGCGCCCCTGCTCGATGACCGCCGGCTGTTTGCGGCTTCGCTCCAGGGGCGGGTGGTCTGCTGCGATGTGGCCACGGGTGATCCGGTGTGGGAGCGCCGCGTACCGGGTTTGGTGAGGGCCAAGCTGGGCCTGGCCGACAGCATCCTGTGGGTGCCGACCGTCAGTAACCGTTTGCTGGCCCTCGCGGCGCGTACGGGCGAGACGCTGTGGGACGTCGAGCCGGGGGGGGCCCTCTATGGTCCACCTGCTCTGCTGGACAGCCTGGCATGGACGCTCAGCTATGACGGGCACCTGCGCGCCTGGCGGCCGGCGACGGGCGAGCTGGCGGCCGGGCTCGATCTGGACGGCCGCTTCAGCGCCGGGCCGGTAGCCGGTGCCGGGTCGCTGTTCCTGGTGAGCGCTGGGGGCGTGGTGCGATGCTACGACGACTGTCCTCCAGTTCTCCGTTGGGAGCGCGATCTCGAAACCGCCGCCGACCTGCGACCCACCCTGGCCGATGGGACGCTGTGGGTGCCTTTGCGCGACGGCGCGGCATACGGGCTCGACCCGGACAGCGGTGAGATCCTCTGGCGTCTGCGCGTCCCCGCACCAGCCGGTACCCGAGTGCTTCCGGCAGAAGGCCTCCTGCTACTCGGGGGCGGCAGGGGCGACCTGTTCGCCTTCGCTCTACCAGACGGGGCGTCCTCGGGGGCGGCCCTTCCGCGGGACGGGGCGGCGCTTCCGCGGGACGGGGCGGCGCTTCGGCGGGACGGGGCGGCGCTTCCGCGGGACGGGGCGGCGCTCCCGGTCGGAGCGCCGACCTCGGATGGGGGGACTGCCACCGAAATGGGCGGTGTGCTCCAAGGTCTCACCGCGATGCTTCGGGACGCGCCACGCGCGCCTTCGGACACGGAATGCGTACCTTTGGACTCGGAACGCGTACCTTTGGACTCCGAACGCGTACCCTTGGACTCCGAACGCGTACCTTCGGACTCGGAACGTATATCCTCGTCTGATCGCGGACTGACCTTCGCCCAAGACACAGCGGCCAGTGGTTCGAGTCTGCGACCTCACCCGTACCGGTCCGGGGGACTCGATCACCTGCGCAAGCAGTTCACGCCGGTTACCGAGTCACGTTCCTGGAGGCCGGGCGCCGGTGAGCTATGGGCGGCAGCCTGGCTGGCCGGCACGGCCTTGGCCTTCCACTTCCAGGACGTGGCCGACGATGCCTACGAGGAGTATCGCCGCCACGGCCAAGCCAGCGTGCGCGAGGACGGATTCGACAAGGCGCAGCGCTACGACCGCTACGCCCTGTCGGCTTGGATTGGTTCGGAGGTCTTCTTTCTGCTGGCCCTGCGCGAATGGTTGTGGGACTCCCCATCCGGAGATGAGGGACGATGAGAAGAAACTGCCCCACCGGCCCCCCTGCTGTCACGCTTGCTGACTCGCTGCTGGCCCGAATCGGCCTGGCCCGGCAGCTTGGCCTGGCCCGGCAGCTTGGCCTGGCGCGGCAGCTCTGCCTGGCCCGGCAGCTTGGCCTGGCCCGGCTTGTCAGCCCGGTTGGCCTCGTCGTTCTCGCCGTCTTGGCTGTTTTCGCTGGTTCGCTTGGCGGATGCGGCGGCCGCGATCACACCAACCCGTTCGACCCCTCAAATCCGGACACTCACGGCAGACCGGGCGGTTTGTCGGCCGCCGGTGCTTGCCGGCAAGTCGAGCTTTCCTGGAGAACCTTCGACCTGCGGGATCTCGAAGGGATCCGGCTGTGGCGGCTGAGCGAGGAGACCTCGACGGAGTCTCTCCTCACCGCGGAGCCGTTGGGGCCCTCATTGCGGTCCTACACGGACGGCGACCTCGAGAATGGGCGGCTCTACACGTACCGGGCTGAGTTCCTCTTTGAAGGCGGGGACCACGGAAGCTTGGAGCCGCGCGAGGCCGAACCAGGAGCCGCGCTGCCCTGGGTGGGCGATCCCTGCGGCTGGGGGCTCTCTCAGCTGAGCGCCGACGGCCGCCGGTTCGTCAGGCGCGTTCAGGTGGGTAGCGCCATTCAGGACCTGGAGGTCGATCAGGCGACCGGTCGGCTCTACGCTGCCCAGCTCGATGAGGATCGCGTCCTGGTGTGCGATTCCCGAACCGGGGATCAGCTCGACGCCTACGCCGTGACCGCGCCGACCGGGTTGGATTGGAACCAGTCGCTCAACCTGCTCGTCGTCAGCTCTTTCTACGAACGGCAGGTCACCTGGATGGCACCTGTCTCCGGGGCGGCGCAAACGATCACCACCACCGCCTATCCGGAGGCGGTGGCGCTTCGCGACAGCAGCCTGACCTGGATCGCGTTCGATGATGGGTCGGTGCAGCGGTACGACCTCCGTGCTGGGGCGGCGCAGGTTGTGCCGATGGCTCTAGAAGAGGCTTCCGCGCTTGCGGATGATCCCGAGGGCGGTGGATGCTGGATTGCCGATCGTGGCGGCAAGGTAGTCTATGTCAGTGATGGGGGTGTGGTCGCCGAGACGACCACTGGGCTGCTCGAGGAGCCGCTCGACCTGCGCGCAACGGGCGAAGGCACGTGTTGGGTGGCCGACTACGGCCGCGGGATGCTGTTGGAACTGGACCGGGCCTGCACGGAACTCACCCGTCACGAATCACTTGGGCCGGTGGCGGAGGTGGCGGTCGACCCGGTTTCGGGCGCTCTGTGGACTACCCGGCCCGACGATGGCCTCGTGATGCGCATCCGCGCCACCGGTGAACGGACCGAGATGACCCTGGCTGGATGCCCACGGCGCTTATCCGGCCACTGGACCGGGGGCTGCGCCGAATAGCTGGCGGGGGGGGGCGACGGGCAGATCCGGGGTCCGACTACCGGGTGCGGCGGACCCGGCTGGCAAGTGTGCCTGGGATGGAGTGACGAGGGGCAAATGCGCCTGGGACGGAGTGACGAGGGTTGGCTCGAGTGTGGGGTCAGGGCCGGCGGAGTACCTTCCGCCGCACGTGCATCCACAGCGGAAAGAGGGCGCACAGGAAGAGCGCTTCGTTGCGGGCGATGAGCCAGAAACTGACCGGACTGGATTCCTTGCCGAAGCACCCGCAGTCGATGTCGATCCCGCGCAGGATGGCCTGGAACAGGCCGATCACGAACACCACTAGCAGACCACCCAAGATGAGCGCACCCCCACGCCAGAAGAGCCCGGTGATGAGCGCAAAGGCGGCTACCATCTCCACGGCCGGCATCGCGATGCCGACCACCGTGGCCACGGGCGCGGGCACGATCCGATAAGCGTAGGTGCTCGAGGCGAACGCGTAGGGGTCCTGAATCTTCTCGTAGGCCGCCAGGACGAAGACGCCGGCCAGGACCAGACGGCAGGCATACTCGATCCATCGAAGCGTCTTGGGGGAGATCCGGCTCACCGGCAAGATCATGAGCATGAAGTACCCCAGCAGAATCGCCACCAACGTGATGCCGGCGAAGATCAGAATCGAGACGATCATTCCAGCTCCTCTCCGCCTTGGTCTTCCGGCCTCCCGGTGCTCTGCCCTACCTCGCCCCGGCTGTCCCCGCTCGGGCCTTCCTCGCCCCAGTCTTCCTCGCCCCGATCTGCCTCGTTCCAGCGTTCGTCATCCCAGCCGTCGTCTTGCCAGTCTTCCCTGGGCGCGACGAGCAATCCATCCTCACCGCTTTCTGTGGGGTAGCCACGTTCGACCCACCCCTCGAACCCGGGGGCCATGAGCAGGACCTCCTGCTCGCCGGACTCGAGCAGGCGGCGTGCGAGGTCGTCGGCGAAGTTGAACTCGCTGGCGCGTCCGTAGACCACGAGGGGTTGACTGGCGGTCCAACCTTGGAGCTCGCGGTAAAGGAGGTCGAATTCGGAGAGAGGCAGGTTGAACGCAGCGGGGATATGGGCTTCGACAAACGCCTCCTGCGGACGGGCATCGACGAAGATGTATTCGACTCCCTCGAAGAGCTCGTAGGCCGTTCCGAGAAAGACCACCTGCGCGCCGCTCTCGGTGAGGAGCTGGGCGGCAGGCAGGTCCAACGGGAGAGGATCGGTGCGCGTGGAGTTGAGGAAGAACCCGAGGGCGGCGCCCACGACGATGATGACGAGCGCCTGCGGCACGGCACGTGTCAAGAAGTCGCGGATGAAGGCCCCCTGAAGTTTGGTCATAGATTCTCCTAAGCAGTGAACTCCTAGATCTCTTTGATGTTACCCCGGATCGCCACGATGATCTCGGGCTGGGCGGGATCGTCGGTCTCGATGCGCATCTCCTCGCGCAGCTGGCCGGAAGGCAGCTCGGGTGTGGCCGTGATTGCGATTTCGTAGACACGCCCCGGTTCCACCGGCGTAACCCGCGCCGAAAGCCCCGGCTGGCTGAAGCTAACGCTCTTGACCTCGTGCGCCCCCTGCATTTGGGCCTCTAACCGGAGGGTCACGGTCTTGATCACCCCCGCCTTGAACTGCCCGAAAGAGATTCGGTTTGGACGGGGTAGGAAGAATCCATGCACGGTTCCCTGGATGGCTACCTGGATGGGACGTTGGGTGCAATTGTTCTCGAGGCCGGCTCGGGCCCGGATGTTCCCGAGTGGTGCGTCGGTCCGGACGTGGATCTCGATCTCATAGCCGGTGCTATCGGCGTCTTCGATCGGCCGGAATTCATGCGTGAATGTGTTTTCGGGCAGATGCACCTGGTGAAGCCGCAACGAGTCTTCCCGCGCGGCCTTGAGTGTCAGCGTACGGCTCACGGTTTTGCCCCGGGGCAAAAAGCCGAAATCGATGAATTCGGGTTCCACGACAGCGAGCGGTTTGACATGGACCTTCAGCTTGATGTGCGACTTCGGCGCACCGGGGTCGTTGCTGACCACCGTGATGCGCTTCATGAGGTCTCCCGAGTAGTGCCGCGAGTTGAAACTGATCTTCAGATCCATCGAATCACCGGGCGCCAGCACCATGCGGGGTACGTTGGCGACCGCGCAGCCACAGTCGCTGTCGATTTGCGCGATCCGCAGCGAGTCGGTGCCAATATTGTGGATCCAGGATCGGGTGCGCTCGACCGTCTCCTGGGCCATGACCCCCAGGTCGATGAGCCCGGGATCGACACGGATGGCCGGGCCGGTGACCTGCAACCGGCTCGCCGAGCTACTGCAAGGGCATCCCAGCAGAACGATGAGCAATCCGCCGAGAAGTACGGCGCGCATGATGGCGTTCCTCCCTCGGACAAGGCTTGGTGTATCTTCTCGTCCGGCTTCCTGGGTTCTGTCTGACTCTCGGCCAAGCCGGGTCCGGACAATGCCCGCGCCACCCGCTTGGAAGCCGAAGAAGCTGAACATATGACGTTTACCCCAGAACCTGCCGCCGGATTCCATGGGAGTATGGGAAAGCTGCCCGATGGCATCAAACGGCGAGTCTATCGGCCGCTTGGGGCAAAATCAACGTGCACTGTGGGCACAAGCGGCCGGATCCAGAACGTCTGTCTGCAGGCCGAGCCGGAGGGTGTACCCGTGCCCCGACCGAGAACGCACGCTTCCGGTCGGGGGAGGAACTGCGGCGTTGGGGGAGGAACGACGGCGTCGGGGGAGGAACTGCGGCGTCGGGGGAGGAACTGCGGCGTCGGGGGAGGAACTGCGGCAACGTCACCTTGTAGTGGACGTTGCCTGCTAGGATGACAGAGTGGATGATAGACGAAGATGATACACGAAAGGGACTACGCGCATTGAAATCGTGGACCGGTCCGAGTAGGCGCGGCCCGGGCGCGAACGCAACCGCCCCGTCCTGGGCGGACGACGAGGGTGTCGCTCATGAAATGGCGTGACTTGGGAGGAATCGAAGCGGGAACGCTGGCGGCCAGCCGGTTCAAGCTCGACGGCGGCGCCATGTTCGGGCAGGTGCCGAAGCCACTGTGGAGCCGCTTCTCGAAGGCCGACGAGCAGAACCGCATCCCACTGATCGTCCGTCTGCTGCTCCTGCGTACGAGCGAGCGGCTCATTCTGGTCGATACCGGCACCGGTACCGACTACGACCCGCAGAGTTTGAAGCGTCTGGCGCTTGATCCGGAAGGGCCCGAGCTTTCCGATCTTCTGCAGGACGCCGGCCTCGATGCCCGGCAGTTCACCGATCTGGTGGCCACCCATCTGCACTTCGACCATATTGGGGGCGTGGGTTGTTCTGCTCCTTCGGGAGACCGGCGACCGGTCTTGCCGCGGGCGCGGGTCTGGGTGCAGGCTGACCACTGGGCGCGCGCCCAACGGCCGGGGCCCAAAGAGGTACGCAGTTTCCGCGCCGAGGACCTCGAGGTCTTGCGGCAGATGCCACTTGAGCTCGTCGGCGGAGAGCGGGAGATCGCACCTGGTATCGTGGTGCGTCCGAGCCGGGGCCATACCGATGGCTTGCAGATGGTCATCGCCGCGGGGTCGCGTGAGGTGCTCTACTACCCGTCCGACCTCATTCCCACCCTGGCGCACATCCGTTCTGCGTACACCATGGGCTACGATATGTGGCCCGACCGCCTGATCGAGGAGAAGGAGGCGCTGCTGGCGGAGATCGCCGAGCGGGACGGGCTGCTCGTCTTCGTGCACGATCCGGCGACGTGTGCCTGTCGCGTCAAGCGAGGGGTGGCGGGTTTCGTGGTCGCCAGCAAGGAGATCCTCTAGCCTCGCCGCCGCTTCTCCGGGCGCGCTTCCTGGTGGGCATCCCGGCGCATCACGCGCCCGGCCGGGTCGGTGAAAGCGGGGGGGTGGGTTCCTGCCGGATCGCTTCCTCGGAGGGGCGAAGCTTTCCCTCAACGAAGCCGCGTTAAGGACGATAGTTACGGTGACAGCATGCACTGAATCCCAGGATCGGGAGCAGGGCCATCGAATCGAAGAACCCAAATGGGGCAGATGTGGGTCGCATCGAGCCGAGAACACCGGGCGAACCCTTGCGCGGCAAGATGCGCATCGTCGCGCTCGGCATCGCCGTGCCGTCACTGGCGGCGGCGGGCTTGCTGCTGTTCGCCCTTCTGACGCCGGAGGCGAACCGAGTGCACCCAGCGCTGTATGCCGGGGCCGCAACCGGCGTGGTGGCCGGAGCGGTTGGCGCCATGACCCTGCACCGTTTTGCCCGCCGGATGGATCGCGCCTTGGCCGGACTCGATCGTTCCCTGGACGCGTTTGCGGCCGGAGAGGGGCCGGCGCACGCCGGGATCGAGGGCGCCGACGAATTCGCCCATCTGGCCGACCGGTTGCAGACGGCCCTGGCCGGGGCCCACGTCTCACGCGCCGTGGCGCGGCAGCAGGAAGACAGCCTCAAGTCGGTGCTCAAGGCGCGCACGGTGGAGCTGCAGCAGAAGAATCTGGCCCTCGCGTACCAGAACGAGAAGGTCCTCGAGGCAAATCGATTGAAGAGTGCGTTTCTTGCGAATGTCTCCCACGAGCTGCGTACGCCGCTCAACGCGATTTTGGCGTTATCGGATATGTTGCGCGATCAAATCGCTGGACCCTTGAACAAAGAGCAGCTCCACCAGATGGAGATGATCTACCACAGCGGTGAGAATCTCCTGCACCTGATCAACGAGGTGCTCGATCTCTCGAAGATCGAGTCAGGACGCATGGAAGACAAACGCGCCGACGTTGCGATCGTCGACCACTTGGTCGACGCGGCCGAGAGCTTGCGCGCCCTGGCCGAGGAGAAGGGCCTGCAGATGGCGCTCGAGACCGAGGGCGCGGGCGAGCTGGTTTCGGTCGATGCCGATAAGGTGCGCCAGGTCTTTGTCAACATCCTGGGCAACGCGATCAAGTTCACTGAGAGCGGGTCGGTGACCGGCCGGATGCGGGTCCTGAAGGACGAGGACCTCTTCTACGCCGAGGTGCAGGATACCGGCTCGGGGATCCCGCCCCAGCTGCACAACAGCATTTTCGAAGAGTTCCGCCGGCTCGAACACCCCGAAGGCGAGAAGCTGGAAGGATCGGGACTGGGACTGGCAATCAGCAAGAAGCTGGTCAATCTCATGGGCGGCGACCTATGGGTCGACAGCGCCGTGGGGACTGGATCTCGCTTTTCCTTCGTCGTACCGCTGCGCTCCGTGCCGGCGGCCGCGGAGTCGAGGGAGGAGGTGGTGCCCGTGACGCAGCCCTGGAACGGGCGGCCGCCTGCCCAGGTGGCTCCGGGACGCAGGCGGGTCCTGGTCGTCGACGACGACGTCGTCGAGTCGGGCGTGCTGTCGCGGTACCTGCGGAAGCGGGAACTGGACATCCTGACGGCCCGCGATCGCCAGGAGGCTCTCAGCGTGCTGCGCCGCGAGGACGTCGATCTGGTGCTGATGGATCTGCTCAGTGGAAGCGATGAGGGATTCCGTTTCATCGAGCAAGTGACGCGCGATCCGCAGCTCAAAGAGCTGCCGATTCTGGTCAACACCGCGCGCCGGTTCACCGAGACCGAAGAGGGGTTTCTCAGCCGCCATGTAGGCGGGATCTTCGAGAAGGGTACGCGAGGTGTCGACGATTTGATGGAGTTGGTGTCACGGACCGTTCGGTACGATTCTCCGGCGCGTGATGCGGGCCTCTCCCGGACGGTGGGAGGGAAACTCAAGGCAGCTTGAGGAGGTTTCTCAACATGAGCGGAGCTGAAGAGAAGAAGGCCTATGTGCTTCTTGCTGAGGATGAACCCACCAACCAGTACGTTTTCCGTGCCATCTTGGAAAGCGGCGGCTACGAGGTGACCATCGTCAGCAACGGTCAGCTTGCTTTGGAGGAAGCCGCCAAACGGTGTCCCGACATATTCCTGCTCGACATGATGATGCCGGTCATGGACGGCTACAAGGCTGCCGCCCAGCTGATTCTGGATGAAAGCTATGACGGGGTGCCGATTCTTGCCTTGACGGCGCAGGCCATGAAGGGCGACGCGGAGAAGACTCTTGCCGCCGGTTGCGATGACTACATGTCCAAACCGATCCGACGCGTTCAACTCCTCGAAGCCATCGAGAGCTGGCTCTCGAAGGATCCCGCAACCTGGATGCCCGATCGTCTGCGCAAGCGCGCCGAGGCCGGTGGCCGGGCGGCCTGACCCGGGTTGCGCGCCGAGGCCAGCGGCTGGGGCCTGACCCGGGTTGCGCACCGCCGCGGTCAGTGGGTAGGACCGGGCAGATGGCCCAGATGGCCGAGGGGCCAGGGCGGCCGAGGG
>CAZNJE010000035.1:17104-27041 GCA_964573295.1 uncultured bacterium
GTGGGTAGGACCGGGCAGATGGCCCAGATGGCCGAGGGGCCAGGGCGGCCGAGGGGCCAGGACGGCCGAGAAGCCCGACAGAACCTGAGACACCAAAGAAGCTCAGGAGACATTGTCCGCCGGGCGCCGGATACGCTACCCTATCCCAATGCTCAAACTCACCGGTGTCCATAAGAGCTTCGGAGGGCAACTCCTCTTCCGCGGGGCCGATTGGTTCGTCGGGGCGAACGACCGCGTGGCCCTCGTCGGGCCCAATGGAAGCGGCAAGTCCACACTGCTCAAGATCGCGGCCGGTTTGGAGAGCGCCGATGATGGCGCTATCAGCGCACCGAAGGACCTGCTGGCCGGCTACCTGGCCCAGACGGGATTCGTTCTCGACGAAGGAACCGTTCGCGAGGAGGCCCGGCGTGGGTTCGACGAGATCCTCGGGCTCCAGAATGAGCTGCGCGCCATCGAGGCTCGCCTGGCGACCGATCGCGAGGCGTCGATCGATGCGCTCACCCGGCTCACCACCCGCCAATCAGAGATCCACGACCGGCTGAACGTCCTGGGCGCGCACGATATGGACCGGCAGATCCATTACGTGCTCACCGGGCTTGGCTTCATGGAGTCCGAGTTCGACAAACCCGTTCGCCAGCTCTCGGGCGGGTGGCAGATGCGGGCCGCCCTGGCTCGGATTCTGTTGCAGCGTCCCCAGCTGCTTCTGCTCGATGAACCCACCAACCACCTGGACCTCGAAGCCCGCGAGTGGCTCGAGGGCTACCTGCGCGACTACCCGTACGCGTTTGTGCTGGTGAGCCACGATCGCTACTTCCTGGACATCACGGTGAGACGGGTGACCGAGATTACGGGGCGGCGCTTGGAGGAGTATCCCGGCAACTACTCCTTCTTCGAGCGTGAGCGAGAGCGGCGCATCGAAGCGCGGCAGGCGGCCTACGAGCGCCAGCAGGCGGAGATCAAGCGCATTACGCGCTTCATCGAGCGCTTCCGCTACAAGAACACGAAGGCCGTCCAGGTGCAGAGCCGCCTCAAGTACCTGGAGCGGATGGAGAAGCTGGATCCGCCGGTGGTCGATGCCCGCGCCATTCACATTCCTCTCCCTCTGGCGCCGCGAGCCGGCCGCATCGTGCTCACCCTCGAAGGCGTGGCGAAGGCCTACGGGGATCTCCAGGTCTTGCGGGATGTGAACCTGCGCTTCGAACGTGGCAAGCGTACTGCCCTGGTGGGGCCCAACGGCGCCGGCAAGTCCACCCTGATGCGCATCCTGGCCGGTGCGGAACCGCCCGACGCCGGAACGCGGCAGGAAGGCCATAACTGGGCGGGCGCGTTCTTCGCCCAGGATCACGGCCTGCAGATCCCGCCGGATCAGACCGTGCTCGAGGCGGTGGAGTCGATTGCGCCCTTCGACTTCGTGCCGAAGGTACGCGGTCTCCTGGGCGCCTTCCTGTTCTCGGGCGATGCGGTGACGAAAAAGGTGCGTGTGCTCTCGGGCGGCGAGCGCAACCGGTTGGCGCTGGCCCGTCTGCTGGTGCGTCCGTCGAACGTGCTCCTGCTCGATGAGCCCACCAACCACCTGGACCTCTCCTCCAAGGACATGCTCCTCGAGGCCCTGCGCGGCTATCCCGGCACGGTCGTCTTCGTGTCACACGACCGGCACTTCCTCGCCGCGCTCACTGACCACGTCGTGGAAGTGGGGGACGGGCGCGTGCGCGAATTTCCGGGCGACTACGAAGCTTTCCTGTGGCAACGCCGCGGGCGGCAGGACGCCCTTGGCGCGCCGCGGGTCGACCCGCGCAGCGGCGGCGTCTCGGCCGTTCGGACCGCCGCATCTGCGGCCGCCTCGCCGGGTACCTCCTCAACGCGGATCTCGGGTGCCGGTTCGCCCGCGGCACGCCCGCTGTCGCCCAATGAACGCAAGCGTTTGGGGAAGCGCATGAGCGAGCTCGAGGCGAAAATCGCCGACCTCGAGGCGAAGAAGACGCGTCTGGCTGAAGTGATGAGTGCTCCCGACTTCTTCGCACAGCGCGAGCGCGCCGACGCCTATGTCAAGCAGGTGCAAGAGACCGAACATGAGCTCAAGGCGCTCTACGGGGAGTGGGAAACCTCCGCTGAACATCTCGGTGATTGAGCGGCCATGATGGCCGCGGGGCGTGAGGCAGCGGCCCATGGCACGGCCGGCGAAGAGGCGTCTGCGTGGGAACGGCCTGCGTGGGGACGGCCTGCGTGGGGACGGCCGGCGAAGAGGCGCCTGCGTGGGGACGGCCGGCGAAGAGGCGCCTGCGTGGGGACGGCCGGCCAGTGTGGATGCGCGGCGCGCCCCGTGGTGTCGCAACGTGGACGCCTAAAGGAATGAGCGCATCCGCCGGTATGTGCCGGGGAACGCCTGCTCGAAGATGCGGTCCATCTCGTCGATTGCGCTGCGCAGCAGGATCACCTTCTCGCGATGGTGGAGGAAGGAGCTCTTGAACCCGTTGATCAGGATGCCGCGCAGGTTGTAGATGTTCAGATGGAAGGTATCGCAGGCCAGGAGCAGTTCGTCGGTCATGGTCGTGTTCGAGACGAGCCGATTGTCGGTGTTGAGCGTCACCCGCAATCCGGCGTCGTAATAGGTCCGGAAGGGATGCTCCTGCAAACTGGCCGCGGCCCCCGATTGCACGTTACTCGTCAAGCACATCTCGAGCGGGATGCGGTGGTCGTTGACATAGCTCAAGAGGTCCGGGTCCTGGTAAAGCATCGTGCCGTGCCCGATTCGGTGGGCGCCGCAGTAGTGCACGGCCTGGTGGATCGAGGGAGGACCAAACCCCTCGCCGGCGTGGACGGTGCTACTGATGTTGTGATTGCGGATGTGGAAGAAGGCTTCACGGTGATCCTTGGCGGGGTAGTCACGCTCGGCGCCGGCCAGATCGAAGCCCACCACCCCGTGATCCTTGAAGTCCACGCAGGTCTGGGCGAGGCGCAAGCTCATCTCGGGCGTCATCGTGCGCATGCCACAGAGGATGACGCCTGTGTGGATGACGTAGCGGTCCTCGGCATCGCGCAGGCCGTTCAAGACCGCGTGGATGATCCGCTTCCAGCCTAGACCGCTGTTCTCGTGCAACAGCGGACTGAACCGGACCTCCATGTAGCGCACGTTTTCGCGGGTGGCATCCTCGGCAAGCTCGAACGCGATTCGCCGCAATGCACTCTCCGACTGCATGACCTGGCAAGTCAGGTCGAAGACGCTGAGGTAGGTCGGTAGGTCCCGCAAGGCGGTCGTACGCATGTACTCGACCACCTCGGCTTCGGTGGCGAAGGGCAGGGTGACGCCGTCTTCGGCGGCGAGCTCCAGCAGTGTGGCGGGCCGCAGAGAGCCGTCCAAGTGGACGTGCAGATCTGTCTTCGGCAGGGAGTGGATCAGCTCGCGGGTGATCATCATGGCTACGTTTCCTTCTGACTATGGATGCTCTCGACATGTCCCCTCGATGTGTCCTCTTGATGTGTCCTCTCGATACGCTCTCTCTTTATGTGCTCTTGATGCATGCCACCGATCAGATGCCGGCGCGTTCGCGCAAACGGCGGCGTGCGCGCTGCGCGCTTTCGCGGATCCCGGTAAGGCTATCTTCGCACAGCCGGCCGCCGGTGACCAGGCGCCGGCCCGCGACCGACACTTCCGACGGACGGGCTCCCGCGGCGCTCCAGACGAGCGTGTCGGCCACATCGTCTCCGAGCGGTAGGTCCGCGGCCGAGTAGGCGATCCAATCGGCTTGGCGCCCGGGTGTCAAGCTCCCGATCTCCTCGCCGCGGCCCAAGGCCTCGGCGCCGCCAACGGTCGCCATGCGCAGAACCTCGCTTGCCGGCATCCGGGCGGGCCCGTGGCGTAGGCTCTGGAGCTGTGCAGCGAGGCGCATCTCGAGCAGGGGGGAGAGCGTGTCGTTGCAGGCGGTGCCGTCCGAGCCCAATCCCACCGGAACGTGCGCCTCACGCAAGGCAGCCACGTCGGCGATGCCCGAGCCTAGCTTTGCGTTGCTGCCCGGGCAATGGATGACCGCGGCTGGATGTTCGGCGAGCAGATCGATTTCCGAAGGTTCGAGACGCACGGCGTGCACCAGTGCCGTACGCGCGTCCAGAACGCCCCAGCGGCCGAGGGCGCCCAGCGGCCGGTCACCGTGGAGCGCGAGACAGGTGTCGTTTTCCCAGTCGGTCTCGGAGACGTGCGTGTGCACCAGCAGATCCCGACGGCGGGCCTCGGCGGCCAGTTCGCGCCACAGCCCGTCCGAGACCGACAGCGTGAACCGCGGCGCAAGGGCCACGCGCAGCCGCTGTTCGCCGCGTCCGTCCCAGGCGGCGTTGAGGTCCAGGGCCTCGCGCAGGGCTACCTCGGCGTCCTGGATCAGGGCGGGGGGCGCCGTATCGCCCGTGTCCATCAGGGCCTTGCCGAGCGTCGCACGGATGCCCATCGCGTCGGCCGCCTCGGCGATCACGCCGGTGTGGTGCACCGATCCCATGTCGAGCAGGGTCGTCGTGCCGTGCAGCAGGCATTCGGCGATGCCCAGCCGGGCGGCCGCGGCCAGGGTCATCTCGTCGTGGGCGGCCTCGAGAGGCCAGATGCGTTCCTCCAACCAGCGCGAGAGGGGCAACCCACCGGCCAGACCACGGAAGAGCGACTGGCATAGATGCACATGCGCCTGCACGAATCCCGGCATCACGATCCAATTCCGGCCGTCTTCGATGACGTCGGGCTCGGGTTCACCGGGCCGGTCCAGGTTGTCGCCCAGAGCCCGGATGCGATTCCCTTCCAGGTCGAGATCGCCGCGAAAGCTGCCCAGCCCAGGGTCCATCGTGACCAGGTAGGCGCCGCGAATGCGCCGCCGGTCGGTTGGGGTCGGACGTGTTGGTGCGGTCATCTCCTGCCATGCCTCCCATGCCGACGATGATTCCGGCTGCGGGTGAAAGCCCTTTTGAGCTTGACACTTACCGGTTACCCTCGGTACTCCTAAGCAGACTACGTTTGCGGATTCTGGTCGTTACACTGTCTGCGCGCCCGGGCGGTTCCCTAAGCCGGGTCCCAGGGACGGCGCGGAGGGCCCATGCGCATCCTGCTCTCAGAGAGCGAAGTCCAGGCCAAGGTCGCCGAGCTCGCTCGCGCCATTTCCCGGGACTACCTCGGGAAGACACCCGTTCTGGTCGGGATCCTCAAGGGGTCGGCCTTCTTCATGGCCGACCTGATGCGACAGCTCGAGATGGATCACGAGGTCGACTTCATCTCGATCTCCAGCTATGCCTCGGGCGTGACCTCCTCGGGGACGGTTCGCATGCTGAAGGATCTGGACCACGACATCAGTGGTCGCGATGTGCTTATCGTCGAGGACATCATCGACAGCGGCCTCTCGCTTTCCTACCTGCGCAAGAACCTGCTCTCCCGTAACCCGCGCAGCCTAGCGATTGTGACGCTGGTCGACAAACGAGTCGAGCGTGAACGCCAGGTCTATGTCGACTACGTGGGATTTGAGATCGATGACGAATTCGTCATCGGCTACGGCCTGGATTACGCGGAGCGTTTCCGCGAGCTGCCCTATATCGGCATCCTCGACGAGGCTACCCGAGCCGAGATCGATGCGGCCCGCGCTTCGGAGAAGTGAGACAGTGGAGGGTCCGATGAGAGCGATGCCTGCCCGAGAGAGCTTCTTCGTCGGTCTGTGTGGCAACATCGGCGTTGGCAAGTCGCTGTTTGCCGAGATGCTGGGACGCCGCCTCGGACTGGAGATCTACTACGAACCCGTCTCACAGAATCCCTACCTGGAGGCCTTCTACGCCGACATGCGGCGCTGGGCCTTTCACCTGCAAATCTACTTCCTCGCTGAGCGCTTCAAAGCTCAGAAGGAGCTGAACCTGCGCGGTGTGCCGTTCATCCAAGACCGGACGATCTACGAGGACGCCGAGATCTTCGCCCGCGTCCTGCACCAGCGCGGCGAAATGGACGATCAGGATTTCGAAAGCTACCTGGCGCTTTTTCGCGAGCTCGTCGACTTCCTGCCGAGGCCGAGCTTGCAGATCTATCTGCGGGCGAGCCCCGAGGTCTTGCTGCGCCGGATCGCCGTCCGGGGCCGCGCCTGCGAGGAGAGTATCGGCGCCGACTATCTGGGCCAGCTCGGTGACGCCTACGAGGCCTGGTTCCCGCGTGTACGCAACTCGTGCGTGACCGTCACCGTCGACACCGACGATCTCGTCTATCCGCCCGACGAGGAGGTCTTGGGGCCGCTGGAGAATCGTATCGTGAAGGAAGCTGAGGCCTGTGGGGTCATCTTGACCCGGGGCACCCCGGCGCCGTGACCTGGTACGCAAGGAGAGAGATGGCAGCATGGTGAAGCGAGCGCCCAAGCCAGATGAGGGCACCCGTACGCGACCGGCGAAGCCAGCCGACGGCGCCAGCACACGACCGGCAAAGCCAGCCGATCGTGCCAGCGCGCGACCGGCAAGAGCAGCTGGCAAGCCCAGCGGGCGGTCGGCGAAAGTGGTCCGCGGCGCCAGCGGGCGAGCAGCGAAACGCAAACGGCCCAGTCGGCGCGGTGGTGCCACCACCCAGCGGGCCACGGCGTCCTCCTACGAGACCGGCAGCGAACAGCGGCGCGTTCTGATCGGAATCGCAGGCGGTACCGCATCAGGCAAGACGATGGTGGCCGACCAGGTCTGCGAAATGCTGGGGTCGGACAAGGTCGCCATCATCAAGCAAGATTCCTACTACAACGATCTTTCCGACCGGCCGTTCGAAGAGCGGGTGAAAGAGAACTTCGATCACCCGGATGCCTTCGATCGCAAGCTGCTCTACAATCACGTTCGCTTGCTGCTCGAGGGGTCGCCGGTCAACGTGCCGATCTATGACTTCAAGCGCCACGTTCGCCTGGAGGATACCGAGCGGATCTCGGGCTGCCGGATCATCATTCTGGAAGGCATCCTGTTGCTCGATGATCCGCTCCTGCGCGAGCTGATGGACATCAAGGTCTACATCGACACCGATTCGGACATCCGGCTCATGCGGCGGATCGAGCGCGACGTCACCGAGCGCGGACGAACCCTTGCATCGGTCCTGGACCAGTACGAGAACAGTGTGCGTCCCATGCACCTGCAGTTCGTGCAGCCGTCGAAGCGCTACGCCGACATCATCTTCCCCGAGGGCGGGCACAACGTGGTCGCAATCGATCTGCTGGTGACGAAGATCCGGTCGATTCTCGATTCCGGGGGAGGAACACGTTGATGGACGAGCGCCTCCCGCGTGGTGCCGGCTGGATCGAGGTGATCTGTGGCGGCATGTTCAGCGGGAAGACCGAGGAGCTCATCCGGCGCCTTCGGCGAGCCCAGATCGGCAAGCAGCGGGTGGCAATTTTCAAGCCCGTGGTCGATGACCGCTACGCGCGGCGTGAAATCGTGACGCACGACCACAAGAGTCTCTCCTCGCACCCGGTCCGTCGCCCGCGCGAGATCCTGGAACTGGGCCAGGATGCCCAGGTGGTGGGCATCGATGAGGTGCAGTTCTTCGACCGGTCCATCGTACGCGTCTGTCAGGAGCTAGCCGATCGGGGCGCACGGGTGATCGTGGCCGGATTGGACACGGACTATCGCGCGCGGCCTTTCGACCCGGTGCCCGAGCTGATGGCCGTCGCCGAGTACGTCACCAAGACCCATGCGGTCTGTGTGGTCTGCGGTGGGCCGGCCTGCCGGACTCAGCGGGTCGTGGGCGGGGGCGACCGGATTCTGGTGGGTGGTGGCGAGGCTTACGAGCCGCGTTGCCGGCAGCACTATGAGCCGCCGGAGGACGAATCGGGTGACCTGTTCCCGGTTGGCGGGGCCGGCGAGGCTGGCGGGGTCGCTGAGCCTGGCGAGACCGACGAGGCCAGCGAGACCGACGAGGCCAGCGAGACCGACGAGGCCGAGACCTGAGCCGAAGGAGAATAGACGGATGAGAGAACGGGGCACGGAGTCCAACGAGGTTTGCGGGCATCGCATGGGCACGACGCGGCGAAGGGGCTGGGGCCGGGTCGGTGCCGGTGCCCCGCTGAAGATGACCGCGGGCGCCGCCATGGTGAGGACGGTCGCCGGCGCCGCCCTGGTGACGATGATCGCCGTCACAGCGCTAGTGATGATGACTGCCATCGCCGGTTGCGGCGGCGGCGACGAAACTGGCGGAGAAGATCGCCTCCACGTGGGCCTGGTCTTCGATGTCGGCGGCTTGGGCGACAAGTCGTTCAACGACCTGGCCTACGCGGGGCTCGTCGAAGCGCGCGAAGACTTCGGAATCAGCTTCGAGTACTTCGAGCCCACGCAGAGCTCGGAGCGGGAGTCCGCGCTGCGGCTCTTTGCGCAGGGAGACGCGGACCTGATCATTGGGGTGGGGTTCCTGTTCAGCGACGATATTCACGCGGTGGCTGAAGATTTTCCCGCAAAGCATTTCGTGTGCATCGATTACACCTGGAGCCCGGGAGATTCCGTGCCGCCCAACCTTCGGGGTATCAAGTTCCGGGAGGAGGAGGGATCCTTCCTGGTGGGGGCGCTGGCCGCCATGGTGAGCGAGACCGGCGTGCTGGGGTTCATCGGGGGGATGGACATTCCGCTGATCCACAAGTTCGAGGCCGGCTTCCGGGCCGGCGCCCAGCACGTTCGGGCCGACGTGCGCATCCTGGTCAATTACGCGGGCGTAACGGGCGAGGCCTTCAAGAATCCCTCGAAGGGCAAGGAGCTGGCGCTATCGCAGTACGAACAGGGGGCCGACGTCATCTTCCATGCTTCGGGTTCCACTGGGCTGGGTGTCTTCGAGGCGGCCCGTGAGAAGAATGGGCTCGCGATCGGGGTGGACTCCGATCAGTCCGCCGAAGCGCCGGGACGGATCCTCACCAGCATGGTCAAGAACGTGGATATCACTGTCTACGAGCAGATTCGGCGTCTTCATTCGGGCAGCTTCGAGGGCGGGGTCGAGGTGATGGGCCTGGCCGAGGGCGCCGTCGGCTACGTGCGGGACGAGACCAACGAGAGCTTCTTCACCCCCGGGATCACCGACACCCTGGCCGCGCTGCGCGAGGGGATCCTAGCGGGACGGATCGAGGTGCCGAGCGAGTGAGACATCGTCGCGGGACGGATCGAGATGCCGAGCGATTGAGAAATTGCGCATCGGGCGGCAGCCGGCGCTCCGGCCGCGGATCCTTCGGGCCAGGCGCGCTGAAGCAGCATACCCCGGAGGTGAGGCTCGAGGGGATGACGCGCGCCTTCGGTGATGCGGTCGCCAACGACCGGGTTGATTTCCGACTGCGACCAGGCACGGTCCACGCCCTCGTCGGTGAAAACGGCGCCGGCAAGTCCACCCTGATGCGCATCCTTTATGGCTTGCTCCGGCCGGATGGGGGCCGGATCTACGTGAACGGCCGCGAGACGCCGATGAGCTCGCCCGCGATCGCGCTCTCGAACGGGATCGGGATGATCCACCAGCACTTCATGCTGGTCCCGGTCATGACGGTGCTGGAGAACATCGTACTCTGCACTTCGGAGGCCCGGGGCCTGCGGGTGCTGCCCAGGCGGATGATGGCGCGAAAGCTCGAGGCCCTCTTCGCCCGCTACGGGTTTGATCTCTCGCCCGATGACCGCATCGACCAGCTTGGTGTGGGAGGGCGGCAGCGGGTCGAGATCTCCCGCCTGCTCTACCGGGGCGCGGGGGTGCTGATCTGCGACGAGCCCACCGCCGTGCTCGCCCCGCCGGAGGTCGACGCTTTCCTCGGCATCCTGCGCCGTTTTCGCGAGGAAGGCCGTTCGGTGGTGCTGGTAACCCACAAGCTCTCGGAGGTGCTCGCGGTGGCCGACGAGGTCACCGTGCTCCGCCACGGGCGGGTCGTTGGGTCGGCGCCTCGGGACGAGATGGACCGGGACCGCCTCGTGCAGTGGATTATGGGGCGGTCACAACAGACTGTTTCAAAGG
>CAZNJE010000035.1:27141-32447 GCA_964573295.1 uncultured bacterium
TGCCAGTGCGGAGGCAGGTGCCAGTGCGGAGTCCGCATCGGGCTGTTCGTGTGGTTTCGCGCCCGAACCCGCGCCCGAACCTGCGCCCGAACCCGTGCCGGCCGGTTCTGGTTCAGTCGCGAGATCTGCCCGGTCTGCCACGGGCTCCCCGGTCGGGCCACTGCTTGAGGCGTTAGGTCTCACCCTGCGCGATACCGAAGGGCGTCCAATTCTGGATCAGATCGACCTTGCCGTCGGTTCGGGGGAGATCTTCGGCATTGCCGGGGTGGCCGGCAACGGGCAGAGCGAGCTCGCCCAGGTTCTCTCGGGGCGCGCGGCTGCCACCGCAGGCGAGCTTCGCGTGGAAGGATGCACCTACAGGGCTAACCGGCCCATTCCTGAAGCGGCTCGTCCGGCCCTCATCCCTGAGGACCGTACCCATGAAGGCCTGATCGGAGCGTTCCGACTATGGGAGAACCTCCTGCTCGGCCGCACGGGAGAGCTCTCCTGGATGCGCGTGGCCTGGTACAGCCACGGCGCCGCCCGGGACTGGGCCCACCCGTTGCTGCGGCGGTTCCGCGTGCATCCGCCGGCGACCGACCTGCGTGCATCGGCCCTGAGCGGAGGCAATCAGCAGAAGCTGCTCTGTGCGCGCGAGATGTGCCGCGAGAAACGCCTCCTGATTGCGTGCCAGCCTACGCGAGGCATCGATCTGGAGAGCACCGCCTTCCTTCACGCGCAGCTGCGCGCCTACGCCGCGAGAGGGGCGGCGGTCGTGTTGATCTCGACGGATCTCGAGGAGGTGCTCGCGCTTTCCGACCGGGCGGCGGTGATCTATCGTGGGCGCCTGGGTAAGCCGCACCCGCGCGGCCGCGTCGACCGGGATCGGATCGGACGGGAGATGGTTGGCCTCGGTGGGGAGAGCGCTGATGCCTAAGCCCGCGCGCCAGTGGACCCCGGGATCCGAAGCCGAATCAGTGATATCCGCCAAGGCGGGGCGCCAGGCCCGGTTCTCGCGGGCAGCGCTGCACCTGTTCCCGATGGCGGCGGCCGTGGGAGTGGCCATCCTGCTCGGTGCGGCGATCAGCGTCGCGCTCAGCGTTCCGCTCGACCGTGTGACCCATACGCTTCTCTCCCGATTCGGCCCGTACGCCTGGGGCCAGGTGCTATTCAACGCCACCTTCCTCACCTTCACGGGCCTGTCGGTCGCCTTCGTCTTCCGGGCCGGCCTATTCAACATCGGTGCCGAGGGGCAGGCCGTGGCCGGATCGCTGGCCTGCGCCCTGGCCGGCATCGCCACTGCCGGATGGCCGGCGCCTCTGTCGTTGGCCGTGGCCATCCTGGCGGCCTTCGCCGGTGGGGCGCTGTGGGGGGCGATTCCCGGCGCGCTCAAGGCCCGGTTCGGCACGCACGAGGTGATCAACACGATCATGCTCAATTTCATCGCGATCGCGTTATCGAACTTCCTCATGGCCCGTTACCTGGCCCTGCCCGAGTCGGTGCGCACGGCCGAGGTGCCCGCCGCCCTGCCGCGGCTGGAGGCCTGGATTCCGGCCATGAAGGGCTCGGCCGCCAACGCCAGCCTCCTGGTTGCCTGGGGAGCGGCCATCGCGGGATTCTGGTTCCTCCATCACACTCCGGCCGGCTTCGAGCTTCGCGCGGTGGGGCAGGGGCTGCGCCAAGCCGGTTCGGCTGGCATCCGGGCCGGGCGTAGCCTGGTGCTGGCTTTTGCCCTCGGCGGCGGACTCGCCGGGCTCGTGGGCACCAACTTCGTGCTAGGGTACAAGCACTACTACGAGGACGGCTTCACCGGCGGCATCGGGTATCTGGGCATCGCGGTTGCCCTGATCGCCCGCAACGAACCGCTCGCGGTCTTCCCGGCGGCGCTGCTCTTCGGTTTCCTGTCGCAGGCCGGCCTGACGGTCAACACCTTGCTGCCACGCGAGGTGGTCGAGATCCTGACCGGCGTGATCCTGCTCGTCTTCATCGTGGCCGAGCGGCGGCGGCAAAAGGGGCTGCGGGCCCAGGGGGGGATGTGATGGATCTGGTCATCCTCCTGTCGATCATCGCCCAAGTGCTGCGCATCAGCGTTCCCTATGCGCTGGCCTCGGCCGGCGGAGTGCTCTCCGAGCGCTCGGGCGTCGTCAACATCGCCCTGGAGGGGATCCTCTTGAACGGCGCTTTCTTCGCCGTCGTGGGGACGCACTACAGCGGGTCGCCCGCGGTGGGGATCCTGCTGGGCGCGGCGGGCGGGCTGGCGACGGCGGCCCTGCATGCCCTGGTGACCGTGACGGGGAAGGCCGATCAGATCGTCTCTGGCCTGGCGATCAACATCATTGCCTATGGATTCACGCGAGCGGGGCTGCGCCAACTTTTCCAGAGCGCCAGCAACTCGGCGCGGATTCCCGCACCCGAGCCGCTCTACCCGGCGGCGGCGCCCGGGGGCGGCAATCCCCTCGTGCAGGTGCTCTGCGACCCGGTGTTTCTTCTCACCGTCGCCCTCCTGGCCGCGGCGGTGTGGTTCTTGAAACGCACCGGCTACGGATTGGCGCTGCGCTGCGCGGGCGAGCATCCGGAGGCGGTCCACTCGGCCGGCTTTTCGGTGGCGCGGTTGCGTTGGACCGGTGTCTTGGCCAGCGGCTTGTTGGGGGGACTGGGGGGCACCTACCTGGCATTCGTACAGCACTCGTTCACCGACCAGATGTCGGGCGGCCGCGGCTACATCGCCCTGGCGGCCATGATCGTGGGCAAATGGCATCCTTGGGGCGCTGGAGCGGCGTGCCTGCTCTTCGGGGCGGCCGAGACGTTGCAGATTCGCTTGCAGGGTAGCGGCGCCCCCACGCAGTTCTTGCAGATGCTTCCCTTTGCGCTGACGATGCTGGTACTGGTGATCTGGGTGGGACGTTCGGTGGCGCCGGCCGCGGTCGGACGCCCGTACGATCCGGAGGAGGTGGATTAGATCCGCGGTCGGACGCCCGTACGATCCGGAGGAGGTGGACTAGATCCGTGGAGCGAGAACGACCTTCATCATCTGATGTTCCGGTGGAGCGATACGGGATCGGTGCCGAGACGATCGCGGCCATCGAGCCGCTTCTGGCAGGCGTGCCGGTCGCCGGTGCGATCGTGCTCGGTTCCGGACTAGGCAGCCTGCTCGATGCCTGGCCGGTCGTCACGACCGTGGCGGGAGCCGAGATCCCCGGGTATCCGATCTCGACGGTGCCCGGGCACGCCGGGCGCCTGGCGATCGTTAGGTGGGGGGCCGACGACCCGCGCCTCGGGCTGGTCTTCCAAGGCCGGGTGCACTTCTACGAGGGATACGGACGCGAGGAAGTGACCTTCCCCGCCCGCCTGGCCGCCTCGCTCGGGAGCCGGTGGATCGTCTTCACCAACGCTTCCGGCTCGCTGGATCCCAGCATCACGCCGGGCACCGTGCTGGTGGTGGAGGACCACATCCGCATCCTGACGCTGGGCGCGGGACCCCTGCGCGGTGTTCGAGCGGGGCCCATCCTGCGCGGAACGCTCTACCATCCGAAGCGCACCGAGGACCTGTTCCGAAGCCTGAGTGCCGGAAGCCTGCGGGTGATGCGCGGCACCCTGATGGGCGGGCTTGGGCCCGGGTACGAAACGGCGGCCGAGGTCGAGATGGCCCGGCGCATCGGAGCTCAAGCCGCGTGCATGTCCACTGTAGTGGAGGTGGAGGAAGCCGCCCGTTGCGGCCTCGAGGTGGCGACCGTCTCGCTGATCACCAATCTGGCAACCGGGCTCTCGGCAGCGCCGCTTTCGCACGAGGAAGTGGTCGAGATGGCCGGCCGGGTGGGGCCGCATCTGGCTGCGGCCCTGGCCCGGGTGATCGAGCGCTGGGAGCACCCCTAGGACGAATCGTGCCGGATCACGAGGCGCCGGTCGCGCACGTCGACGGTGATGCGGCGGGCCCCGGTGTGTTCGAGCAGGTATTTCGATAGCGGCGTGAAGAGTCTCTCCTCGAGGGCGCGATTCAGGTAGCGCGCACCGGCCTTCTGCACCTCATCTTCCCAGATAAAGGTGTCCCACACACGGTCGCTGATGATGACCCCGCGCTTCTGCTTCTTCAGCCGTTCGAGCACGGCTCCCACCTTGTAGCGCGCGATCATTCGCACGTCCTCGGCCGTGAGCTTCTTGAAGAAGAGCACCTCATTGAAGGCCGCCACGAGCTCGGGGGAGAACTGGTCCTCGAGCAGTCGCCGAATCCGGTCCTCACGCGGCGTGGTGGAGCGATTGAACCCGATCTGCTGCACGACCTCCCCGTCCTCGTAGAGCAGGCGCGTGGTGGCGAAGACGATCGCCTCGTCGAAGCGTACCTCACCCTGAGCGTCGGAGAGTACACCGCGCTCGACGACGTGCATCATGAGACGGAGCACGGCCGGATGGGCCCGCTCGATACCATGGAACAGGATGACCGAGCGCGGATTCTTGCGCATGGGCGTGGTCAGCGTGCCTTCGACCATGAGGCCATCGACGCCCGGATAGGCAGTGACGAGCAGATCCTCGACATCCTCTTCCTCGGTGTAGTCGGCCATGTCCAAGTCGATGACGAGGCTCTCGTCACCCATCAAGACATCGGCGACGGCGTGGGCGAATTCGGACTTCCCAACTCCCGGAGGGCCGACCAGCAGGAAGGTGCCGTCGGGACGTTGGGGCCGGAAGTCCAGATTCGTCTTTCGGATGCGGATGGCGTTGGCGACTCGCCCGATGGCCTCGTTCTTGCCGACGATCCGCTGTTGCAGAAGCTCTTCGAGCTGGAGAAGGGTCTCGACCTCCGGCCGGACGGCCGGACGGCGCATCGCTCGATTCGAACGCTTCTTGCGTGAGCCGGACCCGCGCCCGTGTGTCCGCTCGGGGGCGCTGCTGTCCGAGCGAGCGCCCTCGACCGACGGATCGGACCGCCCGGTGCGTGCCGGTTCGGGTGGTGCTCCCCCTGAGCGCGCCCCCGGTTCCCGGCTGCTCCCGCCCTGCGGCCCCCGCGTGGGACTCTTCTTGGAGGGATGGTTCGATGCCGGGGCGCTGCGAGATCGCTTCGCCTTGGCCGTCTCCCGCGGTTGCTTTCGCGAGGGTCTCACACGCCGCATGCTGCTCTGCTCCTTCCACTCCGTTTTGACGAGGCTGGACCGGTTCTCTTTAGATCGGCCGCCTTTCAGCCGAGGTTGAATCTGAGGGCCTTCCCGACCTGGCTCTTCAGCCATCGATCGGCTAGGATCCGTCCGCGAGTGGATGTTCGGTTCGTGGCAGTGCGGTTTTCGGTAGCGCTGGCGGAATCCCGCCAGATTCGCCGGTGCCCGGTGCCCGGTGCC
>CAZNJE010000035.1:32547-33783 GCA_964573295.1 uncultured bacterium
GGTGCCCGGTGCCTGGTGCCCGGCGGCAGGTTACCCGGGCCGGTGGTCTCATGGAGGAGGCGAGAGATGGGCAAGGTCAAGCGAGTCGGGGTGTTGACGGGAGGGGGCGACTGCCCGGGGCTGAACGCGGTGTTGCGGGGACTGGTCAAGACGGCCTCGTTCAATCACGACATGCAGATCGTGGGCTTCCTCGACGGGTTTGGGGGCCTTCTGCGTGACCGGATGATGCGTCTCGACTCGGATTCGGTCTCCGGCATCCTTCACCGTGGGGGCACGATCCTGGGTTCCTCGAACAGGGACGACCCCTTCCGGGTGCCCGTGAAGGCCGGCGGCGAGATGACCTTCGAGGACCGCTCCGACGAGGCCAGGCGTACCTTCGAGCGTTATGGGCTCGACGTGCTCGTCGTCATCGGTGGGGACGGCAGCCTCTCGATCGCCAAGCAACTCGGCGAGAAGGGAATGCCGGTCATCGGAATCCCCAAGACGATCGATAACGACCTGGCCGCCACCGACGTTACCTTCGGCTTCGACACCGCCGTCTCGACGGCCTGCGAAGCCCTCGACAAGCTTCACACCACCGCCGAGTCCCACGGACGGGTCATGGTGCTCGAGGTGATGGGCCGTTACGCGGGCTGGATCGCACTCGAGGCGGGCCTGGCTGGGGGCGGCGATATCATCCTCGTCCCCGAGATCCCCTTCACCGTAGAAAGCGTCGTGGGGGCCATCAAGGACCGCAAGTTCCAAGGCCGGGACTATACTCTGATCGTGGTGGCCGAGGGTGCCAAGACCCAGGGAGGCGACGTGGTGGTGGCGAAGCGGGTGGCGGAGTCGACCGATGCCATCCGCTTGGGCGGAATCGGGCACTGGCTATCCTCGCAGCTGGAGCTGCAGATCGAAGACGAGGTGCGCGTGACCGTGCTAGGCCACTTGCAGCGCGGCGGCACCCCCACCGCCTACGACCGGATCCTGGGCACCCGATACGGCGTGCACGCAGCAAAATGCGCCGCCGCGGGTATGCAAAACGTCATGGTATCCCTGCGGGGTACCGAGATAACCGAGGTACCCATCGAGGAAGCGGTTGCCTCCCTGCGACTCGTCGATCCCACCTCGGAGATGGTGGAAGTGGCCCGGAAGGTTGGCACACGATTCGGCGACGAGTAGGTCGGCGAGGGGTAGGCCGGTAGCCTGTAGGCTGGCGAGGAGTAGGCCGGCCAGGAGTAGGCCGGCCAGGAGTAG
>CAZNJE010000035.1:33883-36410 GCA_964573295.1 uncultured bacterium
AGGAGTAGGCCGGCCAGGAGTAGGCCGGCCAGGAGTAGCCCGGCCAGGAGTAGCCCGGTGAGGAGTAGGTCGGCGACGACGTGGTCGGTGCCGCATGGGCCGCGCCGTCCGGGATCCGGAGATAGGAGCATGCACGGATGCTACCGGACATCGCCGAGCCGGTGGCTCGCAGCCGGGGTGGGACGGGGTCTCGGGTCCGCGCTCGCAGTCTGCCTGGCGGCCGGGTTCGCCTCCGCGCTCGCAGTATGTCTGGCGGCCGGGTTCGCTGCCGGGGCGGCACATGCCGCGCCATGTTCTGCGGACGGTGTTTCCCGCGCCGAGAATCTCGAGCGCCCGCGCTTTCGCGCTGAGGTCAGTGCCGCGGTGCAAGGTGACAGCACCTGTGCCTTGTTGCACATCGAGGTGCCCTACAGCGAGCTCTGTTTCCGCAAGGAAGCGGGGGGGTACGGCGCATCCTTCGATCTGATCGTGCACGTCTTTGAAGACGATCGTCCCGTGGCAGGCGATGTTTGGTCCCTCGACGCCCGGATTACCGACCGCTCGGAGGCCCGTCGGCGAGGGGCCCGCTTCGAGAAGGACATCGTCTTCCGCCTCCCGCCCGGCCAGTATGCCTTCGATGTCCGGCTGTCCGAGCCCTCGTCTGGTCACGAGGGACGTCTGTGCCTGGGCGGCAGGCTGCCGGCTAGAGTGTGGGGTCGGCCCATGCTCTCCGACATCCTACTGGGAGCATGTGGGGCCGATGGCGATCTGATGGATCTACGTCAGGCCGGCTTCCTCCGCCGTGAGTTCAGCGAACGGCAAGACACAGTGTGTGTCTACGCAGAGCTTTATCACCGCGGGCTCGAGTATCCCGTGGTCGATCTATCGTGGCGTTTGAGCGACTCGAGTGGAGAGACCGTGCGCGAGGGGAGCCGCTCGGTCACCGGTGGGCGAGAGCTGACGTCGCTTTCCTGGCCTGTGCCGGTAGCCGACCTTTGGCTGGATGCCTACCGAGTGGCAGTCGAGGTGCGAGCCGGAGCCTTCGAGACCCGGGCCGAGACATCGGTGAGCTTGCTGGCCGAATCCCCAGAAGCGCTGAGCCGGTTTCTGAACGAGTCGATCGAAGTGCTGGCCCTGATCGCCGAGGACAGCGAAATCGACCCGCTACGCAACGCCCCGTCCGCAGAACGCCGGGAGGCCTGGCACGAGTTTTGGAAGAAGCGGGATCCCACGCCCGAGAGCCCCCTTAATGAGTTCAAGGAGGAGTTCTTCCGACGGGTTCACTTCGCCAATCGCAACTTCGGCATTCTGCGGCCCGGTTGGCAGACCGACCGCGGGGAGATCTACATCACCCATGGCGACCCGGACGAGATAACGCGCGATCCCCATAGCTATTACGGGCGGACCCTCGAAGTCTGGTTCTACGACCGGCTTGGGCGGCGTTTCGTGTTTGTGGATCGGAACGGGTATGGGGATTTTGAGTTGGTTCAGCGGGGCTGGTAGATTGCCGCCATCCTTGCACCCTCCATTCTGATTATCCAGAACACACGTTTGCCTCATCCTTACGAATCTGGTATGATTACTCCTGATTGGAACAGCGCCTGAACGCGGACGAACCCACCCGCTTCACGTTGTTGCAGTCCTCCAGTATGGAGCATCGAGTGGTCCAATTGGGATGCGTGCCACATCCCGGACCCAAGACCAATCAATGTGCATCTTTGAAGGAGGTCGAAATGAGGTTCTTGGCGCTTCTAGCGGCGTTTGGTCTCGTCTTTGGCGTGGCGAATGCTGAGGACAAGTGGCCGGCGGACTACGTGCCTGGCACGCCTGTTTACAGCGGCGAGCGCGTTGGTGGTGAGGATGTTGCGAATGCAGTCGTCATCATGGAGCTGCCCTACGCCGACGGTGGCGACACCTGCGGGTTCCTGGATGACTACGACGAGGTCTGCCCTTACTCGGGTTCGACCGCGCCGGACGTCGTTTACCAGTACACCCCCACGGGTGACGGCCTGGTCGACATCACCCTGTGCCAGGGTGCGACTGCCTATGACACGAAGCTGTATGTCTACGAGGACACGGTCACGCCTGGCGCTCCGTTCGCCTGCAACGACGACGAGTGCCCTGGCTTCTTCTCCGAGCTGATGGGTCTCCAGCTGAACCTGGGCCACACGTACTTCATCGTGGTCGATGGTTACTACGGGGACTGCGGCTACTACGACCTGGACATGACCGGTGACGAGGGCGGTTCGCCTGCCGAGTCGCCGACTTGGGGTACCATCAAGGGTATGTTCAAGTAGTCGTAGCAGTAGCAGTAGACTGCCTAAGAAGAGTCCCGCCTGGCCGTTGAGCCTGGCGGGATTTTTCTTGTGGCCGAATGACCGGCCGGCTTCCCTAGCGATCGGCCGATGAAGCTTCCGTCCATTCCGTGAGCAGCGTTTCGATCTCGGTCATCCTCCGCTCCCAGCTGTGGGCTTCCGCCAGCGTCCGCCGCCGGTCGGCCCATCGTGGATCCGTGGCGCCAAGGGCTCCCTCGATCGCCTCTTCCATC
>CAZNJE010000035.1:36510-39245 GCA_964573295.1 uncultured bacterium
CCGTCGCCGTCGCCGTAGGCGAAAGCGATGCCGGGTGCCATGTGTTCCCTAAGGCTGGGCAAATCGGCACAGACAACGGGGCGGCCGCAGGCGAGATACTCGAAGAACTTCATCGGGAAGCTATGTCGGGTGGATTCGCTGATCCGAAACGGGATGAGCCCCGCGTCGCAATGGTGAATGTAGCCAGCCAGTTGCCGCCGGTCACGGGGGCCGAGTAGGTGAATGTTGGGAGTCGCTCTCAGGGCATCCAGAGCTGTGGTCTGCTCGCCGAGACCGAGAGGCCCCACGAATACCCACGACCAGGCCGGCCTGCGCCGGGCGGTGGCGACGATGCGCTCGAGGTCGCATTTGTAGGCGGCCAGATTCCCCACGTAGAGTAGGCGGGGCGCGGGAATCGCCGCAAGATCCGATGGTTCGGCCGGCCGGTGTGCGGGGTCGCTACCCGGCGGGGGGAACAGGCTGAGATCGGCCACATTGGGCATCAGCCATACGGAAGGGTGGGTGGCGCGCAATCGCTCATAGAGCGGGCGGGAGGTGGCAATGACCCGCTCGGCGCGTGCCAGCAGGCGTTTCTCGAGCGCCCGAATCAGCTCGGCATCGACCCCCGGGTTGGCCTCGTAGGCGTCCACGCAGTGATAGACGATCCGGCGCAATCCAAGGACCTCCAGCACCGGCTCGGCCGTGGGCAAGAACACCCAACACAGCGGGTCGTGCATCTCCAGCCGGGCGGTGGCCTGGCGCAACCGCCAGGCTAGCAAACGGGCCGCAGCCCGTTGCCAGCGACGCCCCGGCCGTGGGGGAAGGGTCACGGGTGAAAGGACGTGCAGGTCGCGATCGGGGTCGGGCTGATGGCTAAGGCGCGCGAGCCCGCGGAGCCGGCGGGCGATTTTCGTCAGGTCCCGGCGGTCGGCGCGAGGTGCCCGAAGCCCGAGGCTGTTGACATACAGGACCCGGCGCCGGGCCGCGAGACGCCACATGAGATGCTGGGCGTTGACCCATTGCCCCGACTCGAAGTCCGAGGACGCGAAACAGATGATGGGTGTCCTGGGGGCATCGGTCCCGGTTGGGGTGCCCGGCGGGGGGTGTTTGCCCGGGCGCCATCCCTCCCGCGCCAAGCCGCGGAGTTCTCCGATGCCGGCGCACCACAATCCCCAGAACAGGATGAAAAGCGCCAGGTCCGAGCCCAGCCGGACCCAGGACGCCGGTTGCCCGCCACTGCCGAAAAGCCGGTGCAGGCCCAGGCCGAGGAGGCCGTAGAGCGAGGCGCCCGCCAGTAGGAGCGCGAAGCGCCGGGGTGTCCGCAGCTCGAGAAGACCGAGCCGTCGCACGTAGGCCACGAGCGAGACCGTTGCGCCAACCGACAATCCGAGGCCCAAGGACAGGATGCCGAGCCGCTGGTAGGTGAGCAGAATGAAGGCGAGATTGACACACGCTCCCAGGGCTTCGTAGCGAAGCACGGTGGCGTTCTCGGAGCGCGCGTGCAGCACGTTGCGCAGGAAGTAGGCGCCGCCGATCGCCCAGAGGCCGCAGCTCAGTCCGAGCAGGGCCTGGTGGGTCATCCGCTGGGATTCGGCGTCGTAGGCCCCACGCTGGTAGAGCACGCTCACCAGGTCGCCGCCGGCCAGGAGCAGAAAGGCCGACACCGGCACGAGCACCAGCAGCACTAGACCGAGGATGCGGTCGGCGGTTTCCTCGCTCGTACTGCGCGCATCCCCCTCCGGTGGGTGCGCAAAGCGGGCCAGGCTCACCAGCCCGAGGGGCATCAGCAGAAGAGAGTGAGCCGACTCGGTGACGAAGCGGGCATAGTCCATCGCCGCCACCGTCCCGCCGCCGATGAGCGAGGACAGGTACCGCTCGATGAGGATCATACCTTGGACCAGCACCGAGAGCAGCAGCAAGGGCCGGAGGGGCTCGAAGAACAGCCGGGCCAGCGACGATACACCAGCATGCCCGACATGCCACGCGTGCGGCCAGTGACCGCGGGTCCGGTAGAGCCAGCTGCTCGCCGCGGCCAACAAGACGTAGGTGGCGGTGAATCCGTAGGCTGCCAGCACGGGACGGCCGGTGGCCGCGGCGACCAGGATCAATGCGACCAGCCCCAGGTTCTGCGCAGCGGGACGCAGTATCGGCAGGGTGAAGTCACGCCGGCCCGCCCCGAGCGCTCCCAGAAGAACGCAGTAGATGTAGAACGGCAACCCGATGGCCATGATGCGGAGCATCTGGGCAGTGAGTGCCTGGCGGTCGGGATCGAAGCCGGGGAGCAGCCAGGGGGTGAGCAGGCCGGCGCCGGCAAAGAGCGCGGTGCCCAGCAGGAGACTGAGCCCCACGAAGAAGATGAGCAGTGCCTGAAAGAGGGCGGCCGCGCGCTCGGGCGCCTCGCTGCGCAGCCGCGTGTAGAGGGGGATGAAACAGGTCTGCACGGTATGGGTCGTGAGCAGATGGACCGGGGAGAGCGCGAGGGTGAGTGATCCGCGGTAGGCGTCGGCCACCAGGCCGGTGCCGTAGAACCGGGCCAGCAAAACTTCGCGCGCGAGGCCGAGAAGCTTGCTGACCAGTGCTCCAGCGCTCATGCCCATCGTGCTGCGCCGCGCCCAGGACCGCGGGCGAGAACGCGAACTCGCGTCCTGCGCCGCGGCCGGCTCCAACGGCCGCGCTGGCTCCGATTGCCGGGGGGCCTCTGCTCGGTGCGCTGGCTCCGATTGCCGGGGGGCCTCTGCTCGGTGCGCTGGCTCCGA
>CAZNJE010000035.1:39345-48588 GCA_964573295.1 uncultured bacterium
CTCGGTGCGCTGGCTCCGATTGCCGGGGGGCCTCTGCTCGGTGCGCTGGCTCCGATTGCCGGGGGGCCTCTGCTCGGTGCGCTGGCTCCGACCGCCGGGGGGGCTCGGGTCTACGCCGCGAACCGGGCGTGGAAGCGCCGGGGGGGCCTTCGCTCACGAATCCCATGCCGGCGCCAGTGCCCGGGTCCGGACTTCCTCCTGGATACGCGTGAGGAAATCGGCCACGGGGTAGGCGCCATGCACTTGGTTGTCCCTCGTGCGGACGTTGACGGTGCCGGCGCCGGCCTCCTGGTCGCCGACCACGAGGATGTAGTTGATCTGCTCGAGCTGCGCCGCCCGGACCTTCTTGCTCACCGACTCGTTGCGGCGGTCCACCTCGGCGCGAACGCCGCCGCCGGCCAACTCGGCCCGCACCCGCTCGGCGTACTCGAGGTGCCCGTCGGTGACCGGGATTACCCGGGCCTGCACTGGGGATATCCACAACGGTAGCTTGCCCGCCGTGTGCTCGAGCAACACGCCAATGAAGCGCTCCAGGCTGCCCAGGATCGCCCGGTGGAGCATCACGGGGCGGTGCGACTGCCCGTCGGCGCCCTCGTAGGTCAGATCGAACCGGGTGGGCATCGAGAAGTCGACCTGTACGGTGCCGCACTGCCAGCTGCGGCGGAGCGAATCACGGATGTCGAAATCGATCTTCGGCCCGTAGAAGGCGCCGTCACCTTCGTTGATCTCGTAGGGTAGTTCGAGCCGGTCGAGACCATCATGCAGGGCGCTGGTAGCCAGCTCCCAGATCTCGTCGCTGCCGATGTACTTCTCCGGCTTGGTCGACAGTTTGATCTCCGGGTCGGGGAACCCGAAGGTCCTGTAGACGGCTATGCAGAACTCGATGAGCTTGACGACCTCGTCGGTGAGCTGCTCCTCGGTGCAGAAGACATGGGCGTCGTCCTGGGTGAAGGCGCGGACGCGGAAGAGTCCGTGGAGCACGCCCGAGAGCTCGTTGCGGTGCACCAGACCGAGCTCTGCCTGTCGAATCGGCAGATCACGGTAGGAGTGCATACGGCTCTTGTAAACGAGCAGCCCCCCGGGGCAGTTCATCGGCTTGACGGCATGGGGCTTCTCGTCGATCTCGCAGAAGTACATCGAGTCGGCATAGTGGTCCCAGTGACCGCTGCGCAGCCACAGATCCTGATTGAGAATGATGGGAGTCCGCACTTCGCTGTATCCGCGCAGGCGGCACTCTTCGCGGATGTAGTCGGCCAGTTCGTTGTAGATGATCGTGCCCTTGTCGTGCCAGAAGGGGAAGCCCTGACCCTCCTCGTGAAACGAGAAGAGGTCGAGGTCTTTGCCCAGCTTGCGGTGGTCGCGCTTCTTGGCCTCTTCGAGCATGCGCAGGTGGGCCCGCAGCTGCTTCGGGTCATCGAAGCTGATGCCGTAGATGCGCTGGAGCATCTTGTTCTTCGAATCGCCCCGCCAGTAGGCGCCGGCGACCTTCAGCAGCTTGAAGGCCCGGATGCGATTGAGGTCGGGCACGTGGGGGCCGCGGCACAGGTCGGTGAAGCCATCGCCCTGGCGGTAGGCGGAGATCACCTCACCTTCCTCCATCTCGCTGATCATCTCGACCTTGTAGGGATTGTCCTTGAAGAGCTCCAGCGCCTCCTCACGCGAGATCTCCAAGCGTCGCAGGGGACGGCCTTCGCGGACGATCTCCTGCATCTTCTCCTCGATCCGCTCTAGATCCTCCTCCGAGAACGGCTCATGATCGAAGTCATAGTAGAACCCTTCCTCCACCACCGGACCGATCGTGGGCTTCGCCTCCGGGAAGAGGACAACGACGGCTTCGGCCATGAGGTGGGCCGAGGAATGGCGAAAGGTATCCATCCCCTGCGGATCGTCACAGGTCAGAAACTGCACTTCGGCGTCATGCTCGACCGGCGTCGGCAGATCGGTCGGTCTTCCGTCGACCAGGGCGGCGACCGCCCGCTTGGCGAGCTTCTTTGATACTCGCTCCGCGACCTGCTGGAGTGACTCGCCGGCGTCGATCTCCAGCTGGCTCTGGTCGGGCAAGGTGATCTTGGGCATACGTTTGAAATCTCCCTCTAAGGGGGCCACCCACACCAGGGGGAGAGGTCTTTCGGAACGGATGCTCGACCGTATGCCCCAAGTGCCGGCCCGCCGGTTATGGCTACTTCCCGCCGGTGGGGGTGCCCACCGTTCGGAAACCAATGGCATTGTCAGTGCTGTCGGTGCCGGCCGCCTGGCGCCAGAAGGTGTGACACGCGTCGCGCGTCATGCGCCAGCCGCCGCCCCGAACGACCTTCTGATCGGCGTTCGGCACCGCTTCGTCCCGGCACCACTCGGCCACGTTACCGGCGAGATCGAAGATTCCGTAAGGACTCTCGTTGCTGCCCGTGCTGTACCCATCCCGCGAGGTTCCGTTGTAGAACCCACCCGGCGTGGTCGCGACGCCTACGCTGGTTTCGAAAGGATCGCCGCTGTTGCGGAAATTGCAGCGGTGCGAGTCGAACTCCTCGCCCCAGGGGTAGGGGAATCCGAACCCGACAGCGACGGTACTCGTGTCGCCGGGAGAAATCACCGTGAAGGTGCTGTCTCCCAAGAGACTTGACGTACCACGCGCCGCCTTTTCCCACTGATACTGCGTGGGCAACTGCCGGCCCATGAAATCGGCGTAGCGCACCGCGCCCGGCCAGCTCACCTCGACCACCGGGTGGTTCTCCTTGCCCGGCCGGGGCACGAAGAGGCCGCGCTCGCCTTCGTTAGGAAAGAACTCGATCCCGGAATCCGAGTCGCCGTCGGGGTAGACCTCGGCGAAGACGATCGGATCGGTCCGGTGCCAGACGACACCGTCCTGGACCCGCAGCTTCAGGCTGTCCATGAGCGACTGCAGGAAACGGGCATAGAGCTGATTGCTCACCTCGAAACGGTCGATGTTGAAGGCCTCGAGGAAAACCGGGTTCTCGTCGCTGCAGAAGCGACTGGAATCCTGCGGCAGGAACTGGCCGCAATCACCAAAGAAGAAGTAGCCCTCCGGAATCTCGATCTGCTCGATCCGGGTCCCGAAGTTCCAAATCGGGGAGATGGCCGTGGCGCCTTTGTCGTCTTGGGCCACGACGCGCCAGAAGTAAGAGCGGGTCAGCGCGAGCTGGGTGCCAGGCGTGTGGGATTCGGCGGTGATGGCCTCGGCCTGCAGGTCCAGGCCCGTTTGCGACTGTCCGAAGTAGACGTCGTAGGTGATGTGGTCGCCGGGGTCTTCGTCAGTGCTCGTCCAGCTCAGCGTGATGCCGGGCCCCTCGATTCCGGTCGAGTCGCTGGGGGGGGAAGGGGCAAACGGCACCGCGGGCGTGTGGTTGTCGAGCGCGCGGCCCCACATCGGATCGGTGGGTTCGCCGACCCGTCCGATGCTATCGAACGCGCGGATCCGATAGTAGTAGAGGGAGGAGTCGGTGACGGCGACGTCGACGTACTCCTCGGCGTCGACCTCGACCGAATCGAGCACGGACCAGGATCCGTTGGCCCCGGTAGGGGAACGCTGAATCTGATAGCCCGCCTCCAGATTGGTGACATCTTGCCACTCCAGCGTGATCTCGTTGCTAGCCGTGGCGGAAACGTGCGCCCACTGGGGCGGCGTCGGCCCGCTCACCTCGGGCTCGACCACGTTGTCTTCATCGCTGCAACTCGCGACGATCGCCACCAGCACGGAAAAGAGCGACACCGCCACCAGGCGTCCCCGCGTCATGACATACCCTCCGGTTCCCAGATTCTTCGGCCTACAGCGGCTGCGCCGGGCGGCGCGTCGATGCCGGTGTCGGACGTCTCGCACGCCGGCGTCCGGCTAACTCTCCATGCAATCGAGCTCGGACATCTGGTCGAGCTTCTGTGCCTCATTGAGCAACGTCATGTCCTGCTCGACGCGGTCACTCAGTTCGATGCGGGGCAGGCAGCTGCTCCAGAGTTCCATGTCTTTCGACTTGAGACTCTCCCGCAGGATCACGATCTCGGGGATCAGCTGGCCCTCGGGCGGAACGAACCAGGCAATGATGGACCAGTCGATGTCCGGCAAGTACTGGTAGACGAGCCGGTAGCTGCCATCGGCGGCCGTGGTCGTCTCGCCCAGGATGAACCCCTCTTCAAAGATCTTGACCGCCACGCCACCGATACCCTGGCCGGATGCATCGGTCACCGTGCCGGTCAAGATCCCTTCCACCCGGCCGGGGGCCTCCGTGCCTTGGCCGGATGCGGCCAGGGGCCACATCAGCGCGACGAGTCCGATCAGAATGGTCAATCGAAGCTGTTTCACGCGATTCCCTCCTTGAGAACCCAACCTCTCTCTCTGAGCGGTGAGAGTATAGGTGGTTACATGCAATTTGCTAGAGAAGCTACCAATCCCCCCTACACCGGTCAAGCGTCTTCAGTTCGCGGCGCCGGGCCAAGTGCAAAACCGCCATTGTACTTGCGCCGGATTAGGCCATTTGGTAGGTTCGCGCCCGAAGCACTATCCAGAGAATCCCATTTTCCTGGAAAACAGCAAGATAGCTGAGTTCTCCGCCCTGGTGGGCAGGGACGCCCGATCTGGCGAGGCAGCGCATGTTCTTGAACAGACTCATCGGCTACATGTCGAACGATGTGGCCATCGACCTGGGCACGGCGAACACGCTGGTCTATGTCAAGGGCCGCGGCATCGTGCTCAACGAGCCGTCGGTGGTGGCCGTGGAAAAGGCCTCCCGCAAGGTGCTGGCCGTGGGCGCCGAGGCCAAAGAGATGCTGGGCCGGACTCCACAGGCGATCGAGGCCGTCCGCCCCCTCAAAGATGGAGTTATCGCCGACTTTGAGATGACCGAGGAGCTGCTGCGCAAGCTGATCGCGAAGGTCCAGCGCCACCGCTTCCTGGTGCATCCGCGCATCATCGTCAGCGTGCCCTCGGGCATCACGGAGGTGGAGAAGCGCGCGGTGCGGGACTCGGCCGAACGCGCCGGGGCGCGGGAGGTCTTCCTGGTCGCCGAACCCATCGCGGCGGCGATCGGGGTAGGCCTGCCGGTCGACAAACCCCTCGGCAACATGGTCATCGACATCGGGGGCGGGACCACCGAGATTGCGGTCATGACGCTCTTCGGCATCGTCCACGACACCAGTTTGCGCGTCGCAGGCGATAAGATGGACGAGGCCATCCAGCAGTACGTCAAGCGCGCCTACAACCTCCTGATCGGCGATCGCACCGCCGAGCGGATCAAGATGGAGGTGGGCAGCGCGTTCCCGCTCGAAGAGGAGCTCGAGCTCGAGATCAAGGGCCGTGACCTCATCGGCGGAATTCCCAAGACGATCAAGGTGACCTCGGTGGAAATCCGCGAAGCCCTTCAAGAACCGATCAGTGCGATCGTGGAGGGCCTCAAGCAGTCCTTGGAGCAGACCCCACCCGAGCTGGCTTCCGATATCGTCGACCGGGGCATCGTGATGTCCGGCGGCGGTTCGCTGCTGCGCGGTCTCGACATGCTCTTGCGGGAGGCGACGAACCTGCCGATCACGGTGGCCGAGGACTCGCTGCTGTGCGTCGTGCTGGGTTGCGGGAAGATCCTCGACCAGATCGAGACCTACGAGAAGGTCCTCATGAAGAGCAATGCCTAGCGGCGGCGATGCCCGGGCAGGTACGCGCGGCATGCGGAGTAGCGAGACATGATGCGCAAGGGTCCGGCCTATCCCGGTATCGGCGATGCGATCGTGCTGGGTCTTGCCGTCGGATGCTCGGTCGTGTTCCTCTCGGCCGGCGACGGCTTTCGCCAGGACAGCGCCCGATTCCTCCGGCGTACCGCCCTCGCGCCGTTCCGTCTTGCGATGGAGTACGCTCCCGCCCGCCTCGAACGGGGTCCCGAGGATGTCCTGCGTCGCCGACAAGATGCGCTCTGCGCACTCGACCGGTCGGTGTGGCGCGAAGCCGTCCGCGAGAACGCCCGGCTGCGCAGCCTGCTGGGTTTCGCCGATCGGGCCAAGCAGACCCTCGTACCCAGCGAGGTCATTGGCCGCAGCGTGGACCGGTTCGGCGAGACGCTCATCCTGGCCGGCGGCGTGAGAGCCGGCTTCGGGGTGGGACAGACCGTCGTCGACGTCTCCGGCCTGGTGGGGGTAGTGTCGATCGTCGAGCCGGACCTCTCCTACGTGCGCACCTGGCGGCATGACGGGCTCACCATCAGCGGCATGCTTCAGGATTCCCGGTATGTGGGGCGCCTCCACTGGGACCGGCGCCGGCGCAACTTGAGTCTGGAGGGCATCCCGCTTCAGAGCCAGATCAGCGAGCGAGAGTGGGTGGTCACGAGCGGGTACGGAGGTATCTTCCCGCGCGGGATCCCCATTGGCGAGGTGGCCGGGACCGAGGATGACAGCACCGGATTGGTCAAACGGGTGACCGTGACCCCGTTCGTGGACCTCGATCGGGCCGAGGAGGTATTCCTCCTCGTGGCCGAGGCGGATTCGGTGGACCTGCCAAGCGGATCGCTGGAGCCCCCCGACACGGGTGCGGCCGATGAGGGCCTGAGCCCGGGGTTGGGCCCGGGGTTGGGGCCGGGGGCGTCCGAACCGAGGGGGGGGACGCCGTGATGCTCTACGTGCGCTATCTGTTCCTCCTCTTCGGCGTCACGCTGCTCGAGTCCACGCTGGCCCAGCGGCTTGCCCTCGGTCCGGTCCGGCTCGATCTCTCCCTGGCGCTGGTCGTCTACGCCGGCCTCCACGGCGGCGCCCGGGGTGGAACGGTGGTCGGGTTCATTGTGGGATTGCTGCGGGGCTGTGCCGAGCCCGGCCTGTTGGGACTGGAGAGCCTGCTACTGGCCTGCGTGGGATTCGGCGCGGGGAGCGCTGCGCCGATGGTCATCCGTGATCATCCCTTGGTGCAGGCCGTGCTGATCGCGCTCTCGTTGCTGCTGCACGATCTGGTGCGGCTGCTGGTGGTCGGCGACGAAGGCCTGTGGCGAAGCCTGTGGGTCTGGCTTTCGGTGTCACCGGCCACGGCCGCCTACACCGGAATGCTGGTGCCGTTTGTGGTGGCCGTACTTCCCAGACTCTTGCGCACGGGAGGACGCCGTGCCGTTTCCTGAGAACCTGCGGGCTCGCCGATCGCGCACCCTCGCGCTGGCGCTGGGGGTGGCGGCGCTACTCGTGCTTCTGGCCGGGCGGCTCTTCCATCTCCAGGTCTCACGCGGGTCGCACTACGCCGAACTCGCGCGCGAGAACATGGTGCGCAGCGAACCGATCCCCGCGCTGCGGGGACGCATCTTCGATCGGCAAGGACGGCTTCTGGCCGGCAACCGGGTGAGTTTCAACCTCAGCCTGGAGGCGGGCCACCCGGCCTATAAGCGTTCACTGGTCCTGGCGGAAGCGGCCGAAGAGGTGGCCGCGATCCTGGAACGGGATCCAGAGGAGATCGCCAAGCGCGCCCTCCTGTACCGGAATCGGTTCGAGCCGCTGCTGCTCGACCGCGACGTCGAGCCCACCGCGCTCGCCCCATTCGTTGAACGACTCGATCCCATCCCGGGCATCACGATCTCCGAAGTACCCCTGCGCTGGTATCCGCAGGGAACGCTGGCGGCCCATATCCTGGGCTACGTGGGGGAGATCAGCGAGCAGGAACTCGTGCGTTCGGATCCGGCCTATCGCCGGGGAGCCCTGATCGGGCGCGCGGGCCTGGAACATCAGTACGAGCCGCTGCTCCGGGGCTCCGACGGTGAGACCTACGTGCGAGTCGACGCTTTCGGCCGGATCACCGACCTCTTTCCCGATCTGCCGCCCCAGCCACCCGAACCCGGAGCCGATCTCCACCTGTGCATCGACGCCGAACTCCAGGCGGTGGCCGAGGCCGCGCTCGAGCGCGCGCAGCCGGAACCGGAGGTTATGCTCAGGCGCCGGGGTCTGCCGCTGAAGGCTTCCCTGGTGGCCCTCGATCCCTGGACGGGGGAGATCCTGGCCTGCGCCAGCCAGCCGACCTTCGACCCCAACGCATTCGCGCACGGTCTGTCGGCAGCCGAATGGGCGGCACTCAACAACGAGGAGAAGCCGCTTCTCAACCGGGTGATCCAGGCCGGCTATCCACCCGCCTCGGTGTTCAAGGTCATTTCGACGCTGGCTGGAGTCGACGCCGGTCTCGTGGATCGCTCCACGCGGTACGAGCCCTGCAGGGGCAGCTATACCTTCGGCAATCGTACCTTCCGCTGCTGGAAGGATACCGGACACGGGAACGTGGATTTGCTGGCCGCCTTCGAGCAATCCTGTGACGTCTTCTACTATCAGCTCGCGCGGAGCCTAGGTCTGCGACGTTTGCTGCGCTACATGAACACCCTCGGACTGGACGAGCCTACTGGCATCGACGTACCGGATGAGCGCGACGGTCTGATCCCCGACATGGAATGGTACCGCCGCCGGCTCGGCACGACGCCGCCGGAAGGCATCGCGCTCAACCTGTCGATCGGGCAGGGGGAGATCGTGCTCACACCGCTCCAGATGGCCGCCTACGTGGGGGCGCTGGTGACCGATGGGGTGCTGCGCCAGCCGCATCTGGCCCGGCGGGCGGTCTTGCGCGACGGCAGCGTGACCTGGACGGCCGATCCCACGGCCGGGCAGCGTGTCATCCACAGCACCCCCGAGACCCGTGCGCTCGTGCGCGAGCTTCTCGAAGAAGCGGTCGAGGGCAAGCAAGGCACCGGGTGGCGGGCCCGGGTTCCGGGCTTCCGCATTGGCGGGAAGACCGGCACCGCGCAGAACCCCCACGGGGAGGATCACGCCCTGTTCATGGCGGTGGCTCCCATCGATGAGCCCCGCATCCTCGTCCTGGCGGTGATCGAGGAATCGGGTCATGGCGGTTCGGTGGCCGCGCCGGTCGTCAAGGATGTGCTGGCGGCCTATCTCACTTCTGGGCCGCTCGCGGGCGGCAACCCGTTGACCGATCCGCCACTGAGCGAACCGGCTGGCAGCAGTGCCACCCTGGCTGAACCGATCTGGCGCGGCGCCGGCCTGGCCGAGCCCGTCTTGGAGGCGCCGCATCCGGGCGGCGGCGGGCTACCGATGTCCTGGCCGGGGGGGGGGCGGTGAGATGGCGCGCAAGCGGACCTACTTCTGGGAGCCCTGGATCATTCTGCCGGTGGTCGGCCTGCTCATCGCGGGAACCGTGGCGGTCTATTCGGCCACGGTCATCTCCCCGAGCGGCAACGAGGGACTGTTCGCCCGCCATCTGATCTCGATCGCGCTGGGAGG
>CAZNJE010000036.1:0-18003 GCA_964573295.1 uncultured bacterium
CATTTCGAGCTTTTTCTACCGTCCACCGCTCGAATCGCGCTTGGTTAAGGGCTAGTGGCGGCGTGGACGCCAGCGGCGGTAGCGCCATAGCGTCTGGATGGCCTCGAGCCCGTCGGCGGGCTTGATCTTCTTGCCGGCATCGATCGCTCGCGGACGGTAGACGATCGGCACCTCCGGGATCCGGAACCCCAGGCGGGCGGCCTTGGCGGTGACCTCGGGGCAGAATTCGAAGCGCTCGCACTCGAGTTCCATCTCCTCGAGCAGGCGCCGGTCGATGAGTTTGTAGCAGGTGGCCTCATCGGTCAGATGCAGCCCATAGAGGAGGTTGGCGATCCAGGTCAGCAGATTGCCCCCCAGGTAGAAACCCAGCGACGAATACTGCCGGTTCTCGGGGTTGCTCCGCCGCGAACCGTAGACGATGCGGTGTCCTCCCGCGCGCGCGAGCGCGAGCAGCTTTCTGAGGTCGGCCGGCTCATATTCGAGATCGGCGTCTTGCGGCACCACGTAGTCGCCGGTAGCCTTGGTCAACCCGGTGCGCAAAGCGGCTCCCTTGCCACGGTTGCGTTCGTGTCGCAGGAGCACGACGCGGTCACGGTAGGCCTGGAGAATCTCCCAGCTTCGATCCGTGGAGGCATCGTCGATGCAGACGATTTCCTTCTCTGCGCCCACGTCCACCTCGAGCACCCGGTCGAGCAGGGCGGCCAGCGTGGCTTCCTCGTTGTAGACCGGGATCAACAGCGTCAGCTTCATACCGCTCATACCCCTCATGCTGGTGCACTCCGGTTCTTGATTCGGTCGGCGAGGATCGACCACCACGCGGTCGCCTCGTAGGCCGCCAGGACGAAGGCTACGGCCACGGCGGGCGCCATGTAGCGGATGTATGGAAAGACGAGGGCGGTAAGAGCGTTGAAGAACACAATGAGCAGGATCGCCGGGTAGATCCGCGCGAATCGTTCGCGGAATCCTCTCCACAGTCGGATCGTCCCCAGCAGGGTCAAGAGCAACACGGGCAGGTGGATGATCGCGCTGTAGATGCGCTTCTCGACCCGAAGCGTTTGAAACCAGCTGAGCGGCACTCCAATCATGGTGCGTCCCAGTGTACCCCAGGGATCCTCGCGGATCCCGGACAGAACCAGGTCGCGCGCCACCTGTTCGTGCCGGATGTAGTCATGGGGCGATTCATAGGCTCGCGTGCGATCGCCCCCATAGAGCCTTTCGACCACGATGTCGTGGCGTTCTCGCGAGGCCTCCTTGTCGATCCGCACGAGATCCTCCCCCGACAGCATGTGACGAGAGCACTGCTGACCGTGATAGAACGGCGCCCAGCTCCAGGTGGAAACCGGCACGATGGCCCCGGTCAGCCGGTGGTTCCGGATGATCCAGGGAGTCATGACGCAGGCACCCGCCACCAGCATCACCGCCAAGCTCGGGATCCACTGCCGCCAGGCGAGACGGGTCTCCTTCAAGAGGAACAGCCCGGGTACCAGCAGGATCGGAAAGGGGAGCAAGGTGCCGCGGGTCAGGTTGGCCAGCCCCAGAACGAAGCCGGCGGCCGTGGCCGCGGCCAGCGAACGCTGGCTGATCGCCCGGCACAGGAAGTAGGCCAGGGCGGCGACCAGAGGAAAGTAGAGGTTTTCGGAACAAATGTTGGCCGAATACTGGATCGCGTTCGGATAGGCGGCGAAGAAGGCGGCCGCCAGCAGTCCGGTGGCTTCGTCCACTACCCAGCGTCCCAGGCGGTAGATGAAGTAGGCGCACGCAGCTCCCAGAAGGGCGTGCAGCACCTGAACGGCCGCGTAGTTCACCCCGGTGGCCTTGAAGACCAGGTAGATCAGCAGTGGGTAAGCGGGAGGTCGCTCCAGGGTGGGAGGGTGCGACAGGTGGATGCGATACCCTTCGCCGGTGAGGAGGTGCTCGGCCAGGGCATCGTAGCCGTCGTTGGTCTGATCTTCGGGCAGGTCCCCTAGAACGCCTCGTACATACCCGAAGGTGAAGAGCAGACGGAAACCCACCGCCAAGACCAGGATCAGGAGCAGCCAGGCGCGCGTTGATGGACCCAGCCAGCGGTGGGCACCGGTTAGGTCTTCGTCTCTGATCATGCCCGCCACGCATGCTCCTTGGATTGGGGGCCCGGCTTCGCTGCTGCCTGGTTTGCGGTCTCTTAGTGATCTCCTTGTCACCTGCGTCGGCCGTGAGGCCGGGGTTCATTATGGTCTAGCCGGTGGGGTTTCTCCACCGCAACCTGGAGGCCGTGGAGGTCCCGCCGTGCCGGATGGGATCATCCCTGGCCGGCGGGTCAACGGCCTTGGTCGCGCAGTGACAGCACACGCAGTGACAGCACTTGGCCTGGCCGCTTCGGCTCGATAGAATCGGCCGCGTGTCGATTTGGCCGGCTACGTCGGTTCCAACCGGGAGGACCCATGAACTCGCGCAAGGGGCGCCGCGGCGCCGCGGAATGGATTCTGGGCGGCTTGTGGGCCGCGATCCTGACGACCATGATCTTCTTGCCCAGCGCCTGCGGGGGCGGGGGCGACGCCGACGGGCCCGTGATCGGCGTGTCACTGCTCACCCGAACCCACCCGTTCTACCAAGACCTGGAAGCCGGCCTGCGGGAGAAGGCCACTGAGCTCGGCTACGAGCTGGTCGTGCACGCCGGGGAGTTCGACGTGGCGCGCCAGAAGGACCAGATCGAAAACTTCATCGTCCAGAAGGTGGCCGCCATCATCGTCTCTCCGTGTGACTCGAAATCGATCGGTACGACCATTGAAGCGGCCAATGCGGCCGGGATCCCGGTCTTCACGGCCGACATCGCCGTACTGGCCGAGGGAGCTGAGGTCGTCTGCCATGTCGCTTCGGACAACGTGGCCGGCGGGCGACTGGCGGCGCGCGCGGTGGCCGAGGCGATCGGCGGTCAGGGACGCGTGGCGATCATCGATCATCCCGAGGTCGAGTCGGTCATCCAGCGTGTGAGCGGGTTTGAACAGCAGCTGGCCGGGCACGAGGGGATCGAGATCGTCGCGAAGCTCTCGGGGCGCGGCACCAAGGATTTGGCCTTCCGCACCGCCGAGGACATCCTGCAGGCCCATCCGGACCTGGATGCCATCTTCGGGATCAACGACGACTCGGCCTTGGGCGCCCTGGCCGCGGTCGAGAAGGCCGGCAAAGCCGGGCGGGTGGCCATTGTGGGATTCGATGCGGTCCCCGAAGCCCGCGAGGCGATCGCCCAGGGCCGGATCTACGCCGATGTGATTCAACAGCCACGCGTGATCGGGCAGCAGACGCTCCAAGCCATGGCCGACTACATGGCGGGGCAACCGGTGGAGCCGACCGTCCTGATTCCGTGCGATCTCTACACGCGCGAGACCGCCGCTGACGTGCCGGAGTGATGAAGACGTGCTGGCGTGATGAAGACGTACTACCCCGGGAGATGAGGTGAACGCCGATCCGCCAACGCAATCCGACGTTCTGCTGTCGCTGAGCGGCATGGTCAAGGCTTTTCCCGGCGTACTGGCGATCCGCCGGGCCGACCTCCAGGTGCGCCGCGGCGAGATCCACGCCCTGGTCGGTGAGAACGGAGCGGGCAAGAGTACCCTCATCAAGATCGTAACCGGCGCCCATCGGCCCGACCAGGGCCGGATCGAGCTGGCCGGGCAATCGGTAACGATCGAAAGCCCGCTGGATGCGGCCGCCCGCGGTGTGGCGGCGATCTACCAGGAGTTCACGCTCGTGCCGCAGCTTTCGGTGCGCGAGAACCTCTTCCTGGGCCGCGAGACTGCCCGATGGGGATGGCTCGACCGGGCGTGGGAGCGCAGGCGTGCCCGCCAGGCCTTGCGTGCTCTGGATGTCGATCTGGATCCGGAAGCGCGCGCTGGTGATCTCACCGTGGCGCAACAGCAGTTGGTCGAGACCGCGCGGGCGTTGCTGGCCGACGCCCAGCTCCTCATCATGGACGAACCCACCGCGGCGCTGACCCCCCGGGAAGTCGAGCGTCTCTTCGCCGTACTCGGCCGCCTGCGTTCGGAGGGGCGTGGCCTGCTCTTCATCAGCCATCGGCTCGAGGAGGTGCTGACGATCGCCGACCGGGTGACGGTCATGCGCGATGGCGAGACCATCGCCAGCGAGGCGGTGGCCGGTCTGACGCGCGAGCGACTCGTCGAGCAGATGGTGGGTCGCTCGCTCGAGCGAGAGTTTCCCGAGCGCACGGTGACGATCGGCGAAACGGTGCTCGCGGCCGAGGGCCTGTGCGGTGGCAAGATTCGCGACGTCAGCTTTCGCGTGCGCTCGGGCGAGGTGCTGGGCATCGCCGGGCTGGTGGGGGCTGGGCGCACCGAACTCGCGCGCCTTTGCTTCGGCGCCGATCGTCTCACGGGCGGCGTGATCCGCATGGCGGGGCGCGTCGCCTCCATGAAGACGCCTCGCCAGGCCATCGCGTTGGGCATTGGCCTCTTGACCGAGGATCGCAAAGAGCAGGGCCTGGTGCTGGGGCTCTCGGCACTGGAGAACTTCGCCCTGCCCAATCTCTCGCACTGGTCACGCCGCGGATGGATCGATACGCGCGCTGAACGATCGGCGTTCGAGCGGTTTGTCCAGAGCCTGCGCATCCGGATCTCGGGTTCCGCCCAGCAGGCGGCTCATCTCTCGGGTGGCAACCAGCAGAAGCTTCTGGTGGCGCGATGGCTGGAGAACGATGCGCGCGTGCTCATCTTCGATGAACCCACCCGCGGGATTGATGTGGGCGCCAGGTACGAGATGTATCTGCTCATGAACGAGCTTGCCGCCCGCGGCAAGGCCATCGTGATGATCTCCTCCGAAATGGAAGAGATCTTGGGCATGAGCGATCGCATCCTCGTGATGCACGAGGGGCGGATCCGCGGCGAGCTGGATGCGCGGGACCGCCGCCGCGATGCCGGGATCCGGGGAGGCGCAGGGCGTGGGCCGGTTACGGCGGAGGAGGTCATGCGGTTGGCAGTCGGCTGAAGCCGGCGGCCGGATGAGGTTGGCGGATGCGGTTGACCGACGGGGTTGGTGGATGCGGTTGACGAACGGCGTTGGCGACGAGCCGGGTATGGAGGCCCGCTGAGGCTGACGGTTTTTTGGGGCGGTCGTTACCCTGGAGGCGGGATGGGTGCGCGTCGACAGACAGATCCCAACAACGGCGCTCTCGAGCGGCGCTGGAGCCGCGGCCTGTCGCGGCTCTTCGGCCAATACGGGATGCTGGCCGTGCTGGGGTTGCTGTGCGTGTTCTTCTCGATCCTGACGCTTCAGGAGCAGCATGCCAGCGGCGAGGATGCGGCCGAACGCATCCTGTCCGAGCTTCGCGGCCGCGGGACCGATCTGGCCACTCGGGGTGTCCTCGTGGCCCTGCGCGGCGGTCAGGTGGACGAGGTGTTCGCCGGCCGCGTCGCGGCCGGGCTCGCCGAGACGGGCGTGCCGCTGCGGGGCGTCTTCCGGGGCGATCCGGCAGCCATCCGGGCATCCTTCGAACGTTTCCTCGCCCAGCACGAAGATCCGCTGACCACCGAGCCGGTGAAGGCTCCGGTCGTCGTGACCCTGGACGCCTACGCGCCGGTGGTGCGGACGATCCTGGGCGATGTGGGGCCGATGCGCTCGGCCGAGGTTCTGACGCCGCCGAGTTACCGCTGGCCGACGTTTCTGTTGCCCGAGAACCTGCGCAACGTTGCCAATCAGATCGCCGTGATCGCCATCATCGCGATCGGGATGACCATGGTGATCATCACCGGCGGCATCGACCTGTCCGTGGGAAGCCTCATCGCGCTGGCCGCGGTGGTGGCAGCCGGACTGGTCGGCCAGCTGGGGGGCGAACAAGCCGGCACGGGCGGCATGCTGGCTGCCGGGGCCGGCGCGATCGTGATCAGCGGCTTGATCGGCGCCTTCTCGGGACTCGTCATCACGCGCTTCCGCGTACCGCCGTTCATCGCTACCCTGGGCATGATGCAGGTGGCAAGCGGTCTGGCCTACATCCTGTCGCGGGGCAAGCCGATCTACCGTTTGCCCGAATCGTTCGTCACGCTGGGACGGGGCACCGACCCGCTGCTGCACCTGCCCTGGGCCGTGATTCTGATGGTGCTCTTGTACGCGCTGGCCCATCTGCTCATGAGCCGGACCGTGCTGGGCCGCTACATCTACGCCGTGGGCGGCAACGCCGAGGCGGCCCGCCTTTCGGGCGTGCGGGTGGGCGGGATTCTGATGTTCGTCTTCATCATCAGCGGCGCGCTGGCCGGTCTCGGCGGGGTCGTGATGGCCTCTCAGCTCAAGAGCGGCGCGCCGACCTACGGGCTCATGTACGAGCTCTATGTGATCGCGGCGGTGGTCGTCGGCGGCACCAGTCTGAGCGGCGGTGAGGGACGCATTCTGGGAACGCTGATCGGTGCCTTCATCATCGCGGTGATCCAGAATGGAATGAATCTGACCCATGTGGAAAGCTATACGCAGAAGGTCGTCCTGGGCCTCGTGATCCTGGGGGCCGTGCTGCTCGACCGGTTGCGCCATCGCGGCTGGTTCTGGCAGCGGCGCCGGGGGCCGGCGAGGCGAGGCGATCCCGACGCGAAGGGGAGTTGATCATGCGCATCCTGTGCCGGCTAGCGGTCGGCGTTCTCTTGTGCCTCGCTGCCCAGGGCGCGAGCAGTCATCCAGCGCGCGGCGCCGGCAACCTCGCCGCTGCGGGCCTTCCCGAATCCGCGGCGGTCCCGGCCGCCGAGCGACGGGCGGCCATCGAGGCGGGCACGCCGCAGCTCTACACCGTGGCGACCTCCCATCTGGATACGCAGTGGCGCTGGACGATCCAGGAGACGATCGAGCAGTACCTGCGCCGAACGCTCGACAACAATTTCGCGCTCTTTGAAGATCATCCCAACTACGTCTTCAGCTTCGAAGGTTCCTTCCGCTACCGTCTGATGGCGGAGTACTACCCCGAGCGCTTCGAGCGTTTGCGCGACCACGTCAGGGCGGGGCGCTGGCGTGTGGCCGGCAGTTGGGTGGATGCGGTCGATACCAACATCCCTTCGCCCGAATCCCTCATCCGGCACGTGCTCTACGGCAACGATTACTTCCGCGACACGTTCGGGATGACGAGCCGCGACGTGTTCCTGCCCGACTGCTTCGGATTCGGGTATGCGTTGCCGACGGTGGCCGCGCACTGTGGTCTGCTGGGTTTCTCGACACAGAAGCTGACCTGGGGTTCGGCGGTGGGCATCCCGTTCGACATCGGTCTGTGGCAAGGTCTGGACGGATCGGTGCTGGTCTCGGCCCTGAATCCGGGCGCCTACGTGGCCGACCTCGAGGGGGATCAGAGCCGTGACTCGGTGTGGGTGGCGCGCGCCCGTGGGCTCGAGGCTTGCTGCGACCTTCCGGTCGCTTACCGGTACTTCGGCACCGGTGACACCGGCGGGTCGCCCTCGCCCGAGTCGGTGGCCCAGCTCGAGACGAGCCTGGCCTCCGACGGCCCGTTGGCGGTGCGTAGCGTTGCCTCCGATGATCTCGCCCGCGATCTGACGGCACAGATTACCGCGGATCTGAGCCGCGGTCTGCGTCCCGCCGTGACGGGAACCCAGGCGTCGACGTCATGGCTCCAGGAGCTGGCGGCGGCGGAGGCCGAGGAGGCCGAGGAGGCCCAGGAGGCCCAGGAGGCTGCGTCGGGGGGCACTGCTGAGGATGCCTCGATAGACGCCGCCGAGGCTGCGGTCGGGGACGCTGTCGAGAGCGCCGAGGCCGGCGCGCCCGGTCATGACGACGGTGGGCTCACGCTTGCTGAGGTCTCCACACTGACCGGTGAGATCGAACCGGCCCTGGCGCGGCTTCAGGCACTCCCGCTCTACGATGGTGAGCTGCTGATGACCAGCCATGGCGCCGGTTGCTACACCTCGCAGTCGGCCATGAAACGGTGGAACCGGCAGAACGAGCGGCTGGCCGATGCCGCCGAGCGGTTGGCGGTCATGGCCGGCTGGGTGGGAGGCTACGCGTATCCGCGGGCCCTGCTGCGTCAGGCCTGGGAGCGGTTCCTGTGGCACCAGTTTCACGATGACCTGACCGGCACCAGTATCCCCGAGGCCTACGCCTTCTCCTGGAACGACGAGATCCTCTCGCTCAACCAGTTTGCGGGTGTGCTCACCGGTGCCGCCGCCTCGATCGGCCGGCATCTGGATACGGCTACTGAAGGAGCGGCCGTGCTGGTTTACAACTCGCTGGCCGCGCCGCGCGAAGACATCGTGGAAGGCACCGTCGTCTTCGAGGACGGGGTGCCCGAACACGTGCGCGTCTTCGGTCCCGATGGGCGAGAGGTTCCGGCTCAAGTCGTGGGAGCCGAAGAGGACGGCTTGCGGATCGCGTTCCTGGGCCGCATGCCGCCGCTCAGCGTGGCGGTCTACGACGTGCGGCCGTCGGCCGAGCCCCCGCAGGCCGATGGGGGACTGTCGGTCTCCCCGCGGCATCTGGAGAACTGGCGTTACCGGGTTGAGATCAATGAGGCCGGCGACATCGCGCGCGTTTTCGACAAGCGCCTGCAGCGCGAGATGCTGGCCGCCCCCGCGCAGCTCCAGTTGCTGGATGATTCACCGCGGAACTGGGCGGCATGGGAGGTCGACTACGACGATCTGCTGGCCGCCCCGCGGGCGGTCGTCGCAGGGCCGGCTGAGATCCGTGTGGTCGAGCAGGGTCCGGCGCGGGTGGCCGTCGAGGTGACGCGAACCGCCGAGGGATCGACCTTCCGCCAGCGCATCAGCTTGGCAACCGGAGCGGCGGGGATCGCGATTCCGATCGAGGCGCAGATCGACTGGCGGACGAAGGGGACGTTGCTGAAGGCGGCCTTTCCGCTCGCGGTCGCGAATGAAGAAGCAGCCTACGATCTTGGATTGGGCGCCGTCGCGCGCCCGACCAACACGCCCGGTCTCTACGAGGTCCCCGCCCAACAATGGGCCGACATCACCACGCCGAAGCGCGACTACGGGGTCACCGTTCTGAGCGACTGCCGGTACGGCTGGGACAAGCCGGATGATCACACCGTGCGACTGACGCTGCTTCACACGCCCGAGGTCAACCCGGGCTGGGGATGGATCGCCGATCAGGCTACGCAAGACCTGGGTCGCCACCGGTTGCGCTACGGCCTCTACGGCCACCGCGGCACCTGGCGTCACGGCAATGCGCACTGGGTGGCCGACGGCTTCGCCCAGCCCCTGTTCGCCTTCCAGGTGCCGCGACACCAGGGGCTGATCCACAGTCCTTTGTCGCTCGTGCGCGTGCGCACGGTCGATGGGCACGCGGTGCCCCAGGTAGCGGTGACGGCGATCAAGCGGGCCGAGCGCAGCGATGAGATCATCGTGCGCCTGCAGGAGCGGGCGGGACTGGGCGTCCGCAATGCCGTGCTCGAGTTCGGTCAACCTATCCAGACGGTCCGGGAGGTCAACGGCGCAGAAGAACCCGTCGACGAGCTCGCCGGGGAACGGGCCGGGGAACGGGCCGGGGACCGTGCCGGGGAAGCCGTTGCCGGTGGCCCGGCCGCCTCCGGCGGCATGCTGCGCTTCTCGCTGCAGCCGTTCGAACCACGCGCTTTCGCCATACGCTTGGAACCCCTGCCGCTCGAGACGCCGTCCCCCGCCCAGACTCCCGTGGAACTGGCCTACAACTGGGATGGGGTGAGCACTGATGCGGATCCCACCGATGGCGATTTCAGCGGGCACGGCCACACGCTGGCGGGCGAGCTGTACCCGGGCGAGATCGTGCACGACGGCGTTCGGTTCGAGCTGGGACCCACCGGTCCGGGCGCGGCGAACCTGATGGCCGCCGAGGGCCAGGCCGTGACACTGCCCACGGGCGCGTTCGATACACTCTATCTGCTGACGGCCACCGCGGGCGAAGAGCGGCGCGTCGCGGTCGAGTTCGAGACCGCCTCGGGCGCGCGTGTGGTCGAGACGTTCTGGATCCAGCACTACGCGGAGCCGATCGGCCAGTGGGACAGCCGCATTCGAGGCCGCGAACTGATCGAGGACCCGGCGCAGATCGTGCCGGCCTACGTGAAGCGTCAGCCCGTGGCGTGGGTGGGTACGCACTGCCACGATCCAGCCGGGGCGAACGCGGCCTACGCGTTCACCTATCTGTTCGCCTACCAGCTGCCGGTCCCGCCGGACGCTCGTGTGCTGCATCTGCCCGATGAGGGGGCGGTACGCCTGGCGGCGGCCACTCTGGTGGACCAGGGTGCGCGCAGAGCCCGCCCGATCGCGCCGCTCTACGATGAGCCCGATGTCGCCTGCGTGCGGATCCAGACCGACCTCACCGAGTTCGTCGACAGCACGACGGTTGCCCTCGGCAGCCCGAACCGTGGTGCGGTGGTCCGCTACACGCTCGACGGCACCGAGCCGGGGGAGGCGTCCGCCGCCTATGAGGCGCCGATCACAATACGCGACGATACGGTTCTCAGGGCCCGCGCCTATGCGCCCGGGCTGCGGCCCGAATTCGTGGCCCGGGCCGTGTTCACGCGCCTCGTGCCCCAGGCGGCGCTTTCCGCGCCGGCAGCGTTGACGGACGGACTGGCCTGCGATGGGTACCACGGCGCCTGGGAGGCGATGCCGGCGCTCGATGCGCTGGCCCCGGCGGCTTCCTGGATCCAGACCTCGATCGAGATTCCCGCGCGGATCCGCGATCGGTTGAGCCTGCCCGCGGGAAAGGCGCCGGAGGATTTCGCGCTGCGACTGCGGGGGTTCATCGAGGTGCCGCAGACCGGACTCTATACCATCTACCTCACCTCCGACGACGGCAGCCTGCTGTGGATCAATGGTGAGTTGGTGATCGACAACGACGGGCTGCACGGCGCGCAAACCAGACAGGCCAACGTGGCGCTCGCGGCGGGACTGCACCGCATCGAGGTGCAGTTCTTCCAGCATCTGGGGGGGGCGGCGCTTGGGCTCGAAGTCGCGGGCCCTGGGTTCGAGCGTCGGCCCGTGCCGGAGGAATGGCTGCGGGTTCTGATGCCCTGACAGCAGGGACTGGCAGCAGCGACTGACAGCAGCGACGCCCTGCCCGGGGGGAGTTGCGGGCTTCCGGCGCAGGGACCGGTAGCGGCTGAGAGGCGGGCGCCTAACGCTGGAGCACGCCCGGCTGGCGCTCGGCGACGTTCCACCAACACAGGAGTTCGCGGTCGAAGTAATCGTCCAGCCCGGCCGACCGCGGTGTCACCCGCACGGCGAAGCCGAAGTGGCCGCTCGTCTGGCAACTGATCACCCCGCGGAACTCGTGCAGGCCGTTCTCGGACTGGGACAGCGAGAGCAGCTCGCTCCGGCCGTCGCGAATCTCGCCCTCGACCAGGGTTCCGTGGAAGACCTCCACCTTGACGTCCTGCGGGGTCAAGGCGCCCAGGGAGATCCGGGCGCGCAAGGTCAGCCGGTCGCCGACTGCCAGATCCGCACCGGTGTCGGTCGAAACCTCATGCACTTCCACTCCGGGCCACTTGTCGCGGACGTAGGCTTTCCATTCGGCCACCTCGCGGCCACGGCGCATCCCGTCGGCGGTGAGCCAGTTCCAGTTGAGCAGGGAGGAAATGTAGTAGAAGCGCGTGTACTCCTCGGCTGCCCGGTTCGTGTTGAAGCGTGGGCAGATCGAGATCATCGAGGCTTTGATGCGGCGTAGCCACTTGCGGGGCAGATCGTCGGCACCGCGGTCATAGAACAAGGGCAAGACGTCGTCTTCGAACAAGCTGTAGAGAGCTTCGCTTTCCACGTGATCCTGATAGACGGGATCCTCGTGGACTTCGCCATTGCCGATGGCCCAGCCATTCTCTCCGTTGTAGGCTTCGCACCACCAACCATCGAGCACCGAGAGATTGAGGCCGCCGTTGACCACCGTCTTCATGCCGCTCGTGCCGCTGGCCTCCATGGGCCGGCGAGGCGTGTTGAGCCAGATGTCGACGCCCTGCACCATCGTGCGCGCGAGCTCGATGTCGTAGTCCTCCAGGAACACGATGTGGCGTCGGAACGGCGGCTCGCCGGCAATCTGCACCAGTTCGCGGATCAGTTCCTTGCCCGGCTGGTCCTTGGGATGGGCCTTACCGGCGAAGATGAACTGTACGGGTCGTTCCGGATTGCCGACGATGCGCGCGAAACGCTCAGTGTCGCGCAGCAGGAGCAGCGCCCGCTTGTAGGTCGCGAAGCGCCGGGCGAAGCCGATCGTGAGCACGTCCGGATCGAGCACCTCGGACGCTTCGCGCACCTGCGTCTCGTGCGCGCCCCGGCGACGGAGCTGCGTTTGCAGCCGCCGGCGGGCCTGTGCGACCAACCGGGCACGCAGCCGCTCGCGAGCGCGCCACAGTTCCGCGTCGGGAATGGTCTCGACCCGCTGCCAGACTTCCTGGTCGACCGGGTTTTCCAGCCAGTCGGGGCCCAGATAGCGATCGAAGAGCCGGGCGGTCTCATCCGACTGCCAGGACGGCAGGTGAACGCCGTTGGTGATGTGCCCGATGGGCACCTCCTCCTCCGGGGTATCCGGCCACAGGCCCTGCCACATCGACCGCGCAACCTCGCCGTGCAGTTTGCTGACGCCGTTGCGGAAGGTCGAGAGCCGCAGCGCCAGCACGGTCATGCTGAACGGTTCGTTGGCGTCCTCCGCGTTGACCCGGCCCAGGCCCAGCAGCACGTTCTCCGAGAACCCCATTCGCCGCGCGAACGGCCGCAGGTACTCGGCGGCCAGATCGGGCGGGAAGACGTCGTTGCCGGCGGCCACCGGCGTGTGCGTCGTGAAGATGTTGCTGGCCGAGACGATCTCTCGAGCGGCCGCGAAGGAGATCCCCTGTCGTTCCATGAGCGAGGCGATGCGTTCGAGCGTCAAGAAGGCCGAGTGTCCCTCGTTCAGGTGGCAGACGGTAGGCGGCACGTCGCAGATCTCGAGCGCGCGCAACCCGCCCACGCCCAGTACCATCTCCTGGCGAATGCGCGTGTCCGCATCCGCGTCGTAGAGGAACTGCGTGATGCGGCGGTCATGGGGATCGTTCTCATTGATGTCGGTGTCCAGCAGGAAGAGCGGCACGCGGCCCACCCGCACCTTCCAGATACGAGCCAGCACCCGGCGCGTGGCGATGTCGATCTCGACGAGCTCCGGGCTGCCGTCTGGGCGGCGCATCACCTGCATCGGGAGGCCGGAGAAGCGGTTCTCCCGGTAGATCTCGCGTTGCAGTCCATCCTGGTCGAGGACCTGGTGGAAGTACCCCCGGCGATAGAGCAGTCCCACCCCGACCAGGGGAAGACCCAGCTCGGAGGCTGACTTCAGGTGGTCGCCGGCGAGCACACCCAGGCCGCCGGCGTAGAACGGCAGTGACTCGTGCAGACCAAACTCGGCCGAGAAGTAGGCGATCCGGTTCTCGGGGTCCTCGCTCTGTACCTCGCTGTACCAGGTCGGATGCTGCAGGTATCGCGTCAGGTTCTCGTGGACGCGATCGAGATGGGCCAGGAAGGTTTCCTTGGAGGCAAGGCTATTGAGCCGATCCTGGCTGACGTCGCCCAACAGCGCGATTGGGTTGTGACGCGACTGCGCCCACCTGTCCGGATCGATGCGGCGGAACAAGCTGACCGCATCGGGATTCCAGGTCCACCAGAGGTTCCGGGCGATCTCGAGCAGCGGCGTGATCCGATCCGGTAACGTGGGACGAACACGGTATTTTTGGATGCTCTTCATGAATATGGTGCTCGTATACCGAAAGGCGCGTTCTTCGCCGGGGGGGGCGCGATCGATTCCCCGGCGCGAGTGCGCCATGTTTGCGTCCTGCTCACGGCTGGCCTCAATGGGGGCGGCCAGCCTTTTTCGGCTATTGAGTCAACCCATGACCGGGCGTCAAGGTCCCTTCGAGATCCCAAAGAGTTGCACCCTAGCGGTGAACCCCTCTTCCGACAAGATCGGTGTTCGCCGACCGGTTCTTGACGACCCGTCGGCGTCGTTCGTCGTTGGATGCGCCGGTTGGCGGCCCCAACTCGGGCGCCACCGCGCGTGCCACCTCAGGCGCCATCCCGGGCCCCATCCCGGGACTCCACCTCAGGCGCCACAATCCGTACAATGTATTCACTTCAAAATGTTTAGAGGATCGGTTCTTTACCGGCGCCGGTGCAGGGTCTGTGCGACGGATCGGCCCCGTGGTGCCCCGAATCCGGTGCCCAGGATAGCTCCACACCAGCATTAGAAGAGTTCAATTCCGGCTTGTGGCCCCATCTGTCAGAATCACACAGTTCGCAAAACCGCAATCGATCCGGCATCTCCCGGTGCCGGGCAAAAGGAAGCGTATTTCGGGGGAGGTATACACATGGCCGACGTGAAGATGACCAAGGCTGAGATGGAAGCCAAGGCCGCTCAGCCGGGGATTGATGCGATGAAGATGCACCCGTACTACCGGGGAAAGGTCGAGATCGTCCCCAAGTGTATCGTCCGTGACTTCAGCGACTTCGCCATCTGGTACACCCCGGGGGTCGCCAAGCCGTGCCTGGACATCAAGAACAACCCCGAGACCGTCTTCCAGCACACCAACAAGTCGAATTTCGTGGCCGTGATCAGCGACGGCACGCGCGTTCTGGGGCTGGGCGACATCGGCGCCGAGGCCGGCATGCCGGTGATGGAAGGCAAGGCCTTGCTCTTCAAGTACTTGGGCGGAGTGGACGCCTTCCCGATCTGTATCGATGAGAAGGATCCTGACAAGATCATCGAGATCGCTCTCGCGTTGCAGCCCACGTTCGGGGGGTTCAACCTCGAGGATCTGTCGCAGCCGAAGTGCTTCCACATTCTGGACACCCTGCGTGAGAAGGCTCGCATCCCGGTCTGGCACGATGACCAGCAAGGCACCGCGGCGATCATCTTCGCCGGCCTGGTCAACGCCGTGAAGCTGGTGGGCAAGGACCTCGAGAAGGTCAAGATCGTTCTGATCGGCGCCGGTGCGGCCAATATTCGTGCCGCCCACGTCATGAACAAGGGCGGAGTGCCCTGGGAGAACATCATCCTGCTCGACTCGAAGGGCACGCTGCACAAGGGCCGGACGGAGCTGCAGGAGGGCTACAAAGAGAAGTGGGAGCTCTGCGAGCTGACCAACGGTGACAACGTGGTCGGCGACATCGAGACCGCCATGAAGGGCGCGGATGTGGTCATCGGCGCTTCGAAGCCGGGCCCCGGCGTCATCAAGCCCGAGTGGGTCACCGGCATGGCCAAGGACTCGATCGTCATGCCCTGTGCCAACCCGGTGCCCGAGATCTGGCCCTGGGAGGCCCTCGAGGCGGGCGCAAAGGTCGTGGCCACCGGCCGCAGCGACTTCCCGAACCAGGTCAACAATTCCCTGGGCTTCCCGGGGATCTTCCGCGGTACACTCGACGTGATGGCCACGACCATCACCGACGAGATGTGTATCGCCGCGGCGCGCGAGCTCGCCAAGGTGGCCGAGGACAAGGGCCTGACGCCTGAGTACATCATCCCGTCGATGGACGAGTGGGAGGTATTCCCGCGTGAGGCCGTCGCGGTGGGCATGAAGGCTATCGAGCAAGGCGTGGCCCGCGTGACGAAGACGCGCGAGGAGCTGATGGCGATGGCCGAGGCTCAGATCAAGCACGCCCGTGAAGAAACGCAGCTCCTGATGAAGGAAGGCTTCATCCGCCCGTACGTCGAGGAGTAGTGCCTCAACGGATGCACGCGCGATCAACGGATGCACGCGCGATCAACGGGTGCACGCGCGATCAACGGATACGCGTACGATCGAGCCGGCAACATCGTCATGTTCACCGAATCGGCCATGACCTGTTGCCGGCTTTCTCTTGCCGAACCGGAGTGCCGGAATGAACGCACGCAAGCCCAAGCGTCCGGCCGGGGCCAAGCATCCGGCCGGGGCCAAGCATCCGGCCGGGCCCCCGCGTCCAGCCGGATCCGAGCGCCAGACCGAGTTCCGGTCGCCCAATCGGCGCGAAGGCACTCAGCAACCCTCCGATGCGGCGGCGCCCACGGAAGCCATCCTCGAGAGCATCTCAGATGGGGTCTTCACCGTGGATCTCGAGTGGCGCATCACCTCCTTCAACCGGGCTGCCGAGGAGATTACCGGGGTTCCCCGCGAAGAGGCCATCGGACAGCTGTGTTCGGAAGTCTTCCGATCGAGCATGTGTCTCGCCGACTGCGCGCTGCGACAGACCCTCGCGACGGGCAAACCGGTGATCGGCAAGTCCGGGTACATCATCAACGTTCACGGGGACAGGGTGCCGATCAGCGTCTCGACGGCCGTGCTGCGAGATCGGTTCGGTGAAGTCATCGGCGGTGCGGAGACCTTTCGCGACTTGAGCGAGATCGAAGCCCTGCGCCGAGAGCTCGAGGGCCGCTTCCAGGTGGGAGAGCTCACGAGCTGGAGCCCGCTCATGCAGCGGGTATTCGAAGCGCTGCCGGCGATCGCCGGCAGTCAGAGCACCGTTCTCATCTTGGGCGAAACCGGCACCGGTAAGGAGGTCGTGGCCCGCACGGTCCATTCGCTCAGCCGACGCAGTGCGGGACCTTTCATCGCGGTCAACTGCGGAGCGCTGCCCGATAGCTTGCTCGAATCGGAGCTCTTCGGGTACAAACGCGGCGCCTTCACGGGCGCGCATCGCGACAAACCGGGCCGTTTCGCGCTGGCCAAGGGTGGTACGCTCCTGCTCGACGAGATCGGGGAGGTGAGTCCCGCGGTCCAGGTCCGGCTGCTGCGGGTATTGCAGGAGCGAGTCTACGAGCCGCTGGGGTCGACTGAGTCCGAGCGCGCCGATTGCCGGATCATCGTGGCCACCCATCAGAACCTGACGGAACAGGTGCGGCGGGGCGTCTTCCGAGAGGACCTCTACTACCGGGTGAATGTGGTGCGCATCGAGCTGCCGCCGTTACGCCGCCGCCGTGAGGATATCCCGCTTCTGGTCGAGCAGTTCATCATTCGGTTCAACCGTCTCCAGCAACGAAACGTGAAGGGAATCACGCCCGAGGCCCTGTCGCTGCTGATGGCGCACGACTGGCCGGGCAACATCCGCGAACTCGAGAATGTGATCGAGCGGGGCTTCGTGCTCTGCGACGACGACCGCATCGGCATCCGGCACCTGCCCGCCGAGTTCACCGCCCCCGCCTCCTTCGGGACGAGTGGAGCGTCGGGGGCGGCACTGGACCGGGATTCCTCTCCCAGGCCCGGGACCGGTGGGGGCAAAGGCGATAACGTCCGCACGGCGCATGAGATCCTCGACGCGCGGCTCATACTGGGGGCTCTGGAGCGCAACGGGTACAGCCGAGAGGCCGCCGCCCGCGATCTGGGAATTCACAAGACGACCTTGTACCGCCGCATGAATCGCCTCGGCATCGCCCTGCCTGACAAGGATGGCCGCTCGTCCCGGAATGGCGGGGAGGGGTGACGCTTCTCCGATTCTGTATCGCATATGCTACGCTTGTTTGACGCTACCGTTGCGAAATTGCACCTGTCCTTTGGATCGAGCCACTCTCTCTCATGACATAATCAATTGAGAATGAGTAAGATAGAGGTTTATGTCCCTTGTGTGTCATGTTGGCCTCCTTCTTGCAACAGTGATGCTTGTTTGACTACACGAAGGTGGCAAATCATGAAAACCGCAGTTTCACATTGGCAAGGTCGCATTGCACCGGTCTTCGACGTGGCGGCGTTGCTGCGCATCGTCGAAAGCGAGGGTGGGCGCGTTCGGCACCTCACCGAAGTGACCCTTGATCCAGAGTCGACACTCGCCAAGAGGGCCGATCAGCTGGCCGACCTCGGCATCGATGTGCTCGTCTGCGGTGCGATCTCGCGACCGTTCCAAACCATGATCGCTTCACAGGGGGTCGAAGTCGTTGCGTTCGTGGCCGGAGAGTTGGAGCAGGTCATCGCCGCGCACTTGGAGGGGCGGCTCGCGACCGATAGCTACGCGATGCCCGGATGCTGGGGACCCGGCCGGGGTCGGTGCGGAGCCGGAGGTGGCGGAGGCCGAGGCCTGGGCCAGGGCGGAGGCCGCGGCGGAGGCCGAGGCATGG
>CAZNJE010000036.1:18103-47814 GCA_964573295.1 uncultured bacterium
GTCAAGGCGGCGGCCGCGGTGGTGGTCAGGGCATGGGTCAAGGCGGCGGCCGCGGTGGTGGTCAGGGCATGGGTCAAGGCGGCGGCCGCGGCGGCGGTCAGGGCATGGGTCAAGGCGGCGGCCGCGGCGGAGGCCGAGGGATGGGTCAGGGCGGCGGCCGCGGCGGCGATCAGGGCCGCATTCAGAGAGAAACGCAATCGGACGATTCGTCCACAGACTCGTAGATCGAGAGGAGGATCAAGTCATGCCAGGGGGAGATAGAACAGGACCGATGGGACAGGGAGCGATGACGGGCCGGCGGGCCGGCTACTGCACTGGCTCGAAGGCGCCCGGCTACATGAATCCGGTAGCCGGCGGCCGCGGCTTCGGTGGTGGTCGGGGAGGTGGCTTCGCTGGCCGCGGCCGAGGAGGCGGTTGGGGTTTCTCCGGATGGGGTGGTGGTCGCGGATGGCGGCACGGGTACCAGGCGACCGGTCAACCAGGGTGGATGCGCTTCGGGGGCGGCGATCCCGCCGGCGCCACTAATGACCCGGAGCAGCGACGCCGTGATCTCGAGGAACACGCCCGTTTCCTGGAGAACGAACTCGAACAGGTGAAGAAGCGTCTGGTCGAGGCCGAGTCCTAGACGGCCATGCGACGAACCAGATACCACCACGGAAAGGAGGCCCTTCGTGAAGGTGGCCATCACGGCGGCAGGCAGCGACCTGGCTGCACCGCTCGATAGCCGGTTCGGCCGATCGCCGAAATTCGTGCTCTTTGATACCGAGACCGAGCAGCTCGAGGTGATCGACAACGAGCAGAACCTGAATGCGATGCAGGGTGCGGGCGTGCAGTCCGCCGAGAGTGTTGCCCGCGCGGGCGCACGCGGACTGATTACCGGTCACTGTGGTCCCAAGGCCTTCCGGGTGCTGTCGGCGGCGGGCATCAAGGTCTACACCACGGACGCCTCTACCGTGGGTGAGGCCGTGGAGCGCTTTCGCGCTGGGCAGCTCCAAGAGGCCGGAGGAGCCGACGTCGATGGTCATTGGATGTAGATGGCTCGGTTCTATGGGCATTGGAGGGAGGTTGCTAGGGTCGGTGGCCCTTGGAGGCAAGTAGCTCGACCTTGCGATCAGCTCGATTCGAAGGGGGCTCGATGATCGTAGCCGTGGCATCCGGCAAGGGTGGGACCGGAAAGACGACCGTGTCGGTCAACTTGGCCCGCGCGCTCGAGGCCGACGTTCAGCTCCTGGACTGCGATGTCGAGGAGCCAAACACGCGGCTGTTTCTGCGCGGCGAGGTAGAAGCCACGCACGACGTCACGCTTCCCGTTCCCGAGGTGGATGAGGCGACGTGCGACGGCTGCGGTCGCTGCAGTCAGATCTGTGAATTCGGCGCGATCGTTTCCTACGGAACCACCGCGCTCACCTTCCCCGAGCTGTGTCATGGGTGTGGCGGATGCATGTTGGTCTGTCCCCAGAAGGCGATCCGGGAGCGCGACCGCCGGCTGGGGGAGATCGCGACGATCCGCGCTGGCCGGATTACCCTGATCGAGGGCCGCATGGATGTGGGCGTCGCGACGGCGCCGCCGGTGATCCGAGCAGTCAAGGCCGCGATGCGACAGGGCGGCCCCACGATCATGGACGCGCCGCCCGGCACATCGTGCCCCACGATCGAGGCAGTGCGGGATGCCGACGTCGTGCTGCTGGTGACCGAGCCCACACCCTTCGGGCTCCACGATCTGAAACTGGCCGTCGAGATGGTACGGCAGCTGGGCCGGCCGTTCGGCGTGGTGATCAACCGGGTCGGCATCGGCGACGACCGGGTCCACCGCTACTGCGAACAGGAGCGGATCCCCGTCGTCATGGAGATACCCGACGACCGGCGGGTCGCCGAGGCCTACTCCCGAGGCGAGCTGGCCGTCGATGTGCTGCCTTCCTATCGCGAGATGTTCCGCAGCCTCATGGGGCGTGCCGAGATGCTGTCCCGTGCGCCGGCGGCATCCCAGGCCGCTGGGAAGGAGGCCTCGGCATGAAGGAACTCGTTGTCATCAGTGGCAAGGGCGGTACCGGGAAGACCAGTTTGGCCGCCTCCCTGGCTGTCCTGTGCGACCAGCCGGTGATTGCCGATTGTGACGTGGATGCCGCCGACCTTCATCTGGTGCTTCAGCCCGAGATTCAGGAGCGGCACGACTTCTACAGCGGGCATGAGGCGGTTGTTCGCACGGCGGAATGCGTGGGGTGTGGTCTGTGCCAGGAGCATTGCCGATTCGACGCGATCCACCCCGCGCCAGCGCCCGGGGGAGGCGCCGAGGTCTACCGGGTCGACCCCGTGGCCTGCGAGGGTTGCGGGGTTTGTGTGCATGTTTGCCCGCAGCAGGCGATCGATTTTCCCGACCGCTGGTGCGGCCACTGGATGGTGTCCATCACCCGCAAGGGGCCGATGGTTCATGCGGCGCTAGGTGTGGCGGCCGAGAACTCCGGTAAGCTGGTGTCCACGGTTCGCCGCGAGGCACGCCGGATTGCCGAGCGCGATGGTCACGGCCTGATCGTCGTCGACGGACCGCCCGGCATCGGCTGTCCCGTGATCGCTTCGGTGACGGGGGCATCCCAGGTCCTGATCGTCACGGAACCGACCGTCTCGGGCGAACACGACCTGGAGCGCGTGTTGTCTCTCGCTCAGCACTTCGGCATTCCGGCGGCGGTGTGCGTCAACAAGTGGGATCTCAATCCCGAGATGGCCGATCGGATTGAGGCCAAGGCCGAAGAACGGGGCGTGCAGCTTGCCGGTCGGATTCGGTATGATCCCCAGGTCACCCGCGCGCAGATCGATGCCCGGACTGTGGTCGAGACCAATGCGCCGAGCGCCCAAGATATCCGGCAGCTCTGGGAACGTCTGGAGCTGCCGACCCATCCGGTCGCCAGGGCGACGGAGTGACGCGAACTGGCTCCGATTTTGGTTGCGGCACGCGTTGCCGTGAAGACCTTGGTCTTGCTGACCGGGCCGCAGCACGCGTTGCTGCTACGCGCCTTGGTCGTACGAACCTCGCTGCTGCGACCCACTTCGTCGCGGTGGCGAACCTGGGTGTCAAACAGGAGGAGAACTGCCGATGAAGATCGCGATTCCGCTGGCGGGCGGCATGCTTTCGATGCACTTCGGGCATTGTGAGCGTTTCGCCCTGGTCGAGGTCGATCCAGATCAGAAGACGATCACGAAGTGGGCCGAGAGCGACGCGCCGCCGCACCAACCGGGGTTGCTACCCGCGTATCTGGCCGAACAGGGTGCGACCGTCATCATCGCCGGGGGAATGGGCCAGCGGGCGCAGGATCTGTTCACTCAGCATGGCATGCAGGTGGTCATCGGCGCACGCAGCGAGAGCCCGCAAAAGTTGGTGAACGACTTCATGGAGGGTACGCTCGAGGTCGGTAGCAACTTCTGCGATCATTAGCGTGACGCTTGGACAACAACCGGTCCAGACGTCCACAACACCCAGCGGCTGTGCGAGAGTTCAGAGCGCCCAGCGGCTGCGTGAGAGTTCAGAGCGCCCAGCGGCTGCGTGAGAGTTCAGAGCGCCCAGCGGCTGCGTGAGAGTTCAGAGCGCCCAGCCTCTGCCTAGGAGTCCAGAGCTTCGAGTCGAAGCGCCTTCTGCAGGTGCTCGATCGCCTTTGCGTAGTTGCCTCCCCGGGTCAGCAGCCGACCCAATCGCACGTGGAAGGATCCATTGCCGGGTTCGGCCCGGATGGCTCGCAGGAAGTCCCGCAGCGCCTGGTTGGGGCGGTTCTGTTGCAAGGCAAGCCTGCCCTTCAGGTGCAGTGCGCGGGGATGGTGCGGATCGGCTTCCAAGACCGACTGGACCAGAGTGGCGGCTTCGCGGTGACGCCCCTGCTCGAGACGGACGGCTGCAACCATGGACGCAACGTCTGGACTCACGACACCCTCTGAAATCACTTGGTCGATTGTCTCATCCGCCGTCTTGACGTTGCCGTGCTGCAGATAGAGGTCTGCCAACACGACGGCCCAATCGTCCGACCTTGGATGATGTTCGGCTTTTTGATGCGCCGCCCGGCGAGCGCCGGCCAGGTCGCCCTGGGCCGCGAGGGCCCGGGCGCGCAGGAGGTGGATGCCCTTGTGCGCGGCGGCGTTGTCTTCGATCAAGCTTGCGCACAGCGCCAGGCAGTCGGCCGGCTTTCCGGCGATGAGCCGGGCTTCGGCCTGTTGCAGCCGCAGCAGCCGGGCATCGGCCGCTGTGCGTAGCGATTGGTGGCATCGCGATCGAGCACCCCTTCGAGCAGGGCGATCACCTCGGCTGTCCGGCCCCGGCTCATTAGCAGGCGCGCTTCGTCGAGTGCGTCGAGCGCCCACTTCATGTCTTTCGCATCGTACCGTCCCTCCCCAGTCGCTGCTCCTCCACCGGCGACATACCCCAGACTGCGCAACTGCTCGATGGCCGCGGCATCCATCGCGAGGGGCGTGGCGCGCCGGTCGGTTGCGCAGACGTCCAGGAGCAAGGTTCGCATCGCATCGCTCCGCTTCGGATCGGCGGCGACACGGTTGCGCCGTTCGTGCGGATCGTTCGCGAGATCGTAGAGCTCCGGCTTGGGCGCATGGATGTACTTCCAGCCGTTCTGAACGATGGCCCGGTTTGGCGACCAGCCGTAATCGAGCTCGGGGACCAGCGACTCCAGGTAGGCCCAGGAACGCGCGTGGGGACGGCCTTGCAGCACCGGAGACAGGCTGTGGGCGGAGGAACGATGCGTCTTCGTGCCCCGGCCGTTTGCTCCTTCTGCCGGGTCAGCGAGTCCGCTCAGATCCAGAGCGGCGGATCTCGCGAAAAAGGCCACCCAGATGAGCGTCGGTGTAGGCGACCTCGCCGTCATAGGGATCGGCGCAGCGTCGGTCGTAGGGGGGCGGTGGATCGTACGGATCGTGAGGGTCGAAGTAGTGCAGCCACGCGAACCAGGCCGTGTCACGGTGTTGGCGAATCCAGTCTGCCCCGAGCTCGGAGACGCGGGCGGCCCGGCGTTCGGCGACCGGCAGGCCGGGAATGGGTTCGACGAAGTGATCGTCGAAATGATCGAACCCCTGAGCGGTGCCGTAGCGACGGCCGAGGACCATCGAACCGATGACGGCCCCGGTCGCATATCCGCCCGCCCGCAGGCGTTCGGCGAGCGTCGTGATGTCGGAAGCGATCGCGTGAATGCCGTTGTTGCGAACGCCGTGTTCGTAGGGTTCCAATCCGGTGAGGATCGTTGTGTGGGAAGGCAGGGTGACGGGGGCACTTGCGCAGCAGTGTTCGAACAGGACCGCCTCCTCGGCGAAGGCGTCGAGATGCGGCGTGCAGGCGTGCTCGTAGCCGTATGGACCAAGACGATCGGCGCGGACCGTATCGAGGGTGATGAGGAGCACGTTCGGCTGCGTGATCTTGACCGGATCCGGCGGTACGCTCGTGGACTCATACGCGAAGGTCTTCTCTGCGACCGTTGCCTGGTTGCGATCTGCGCCGCGTTCGGAGTTTTCCCCGCAACCGCTTGTGCAGCCAAGCGCTGCGACGAGGGCGGTGCTCATGAGCCAGCGTGTCGACATAGGATGCCCCTCTTGAAGCGTGTGCGACCAATGGGCGTCCTTCTCCGCATCGGCCAACCATGGCGGATTCTTCTTACCTCTCGTCGGCCGATCGCCCTTTGTCAATCCTGGGGGATGTCCCCATATATGCCAGGTGTTCCGCCTTGAGTTCGGAGTTCTTCGAGCATCCATCCAACGCAAGCGTCAGTGTTTCAGAGTTTTCGCATCCGCGGAATCACGCAGCGTGCCAGCGATGGGGGGGTGCATTGACAAGCGCCGTCCTCTGATATGACCATCAATTCACGAGCGCGCCTCGGGGCTTTCGCCTGAACGTAGCTCCTGAGCGCATGTTTCCGAGCGTATGCTCCTGAGCGTATGCTCCTGAGCGTATGCTCCTGAGCGTGTGTTCCTGAGCGCATGTTCCTGAGGGTACTCTTTCTGCGGGGACATCTTGGATCCCGGGAGGAACGATGATTCGTCTTTCGTATTGGCTCTCTGGCCACTTGACCGTACTCGCCCTTCTGCTGTTCTCGTTCGCGTTCTGCACCCCACACGCCGTAGCGGAAAACGAGCCTCTGCCGGCCGGTGATGACGCGCTCGGCAGCAAGGCCTATGACGACTACGAGAAGCCCGGGGTGTGCGCCAGCTGCCATACCGATCTTCACCGGCAGTGGGAACAGTCCATGATGTCCCAGGCCTACACGCATCACTGGGACGAGATCGAATACTTCCAGCTTGCGGTGCCGCATGCTGATGCCGACACATCGCTCGCGAAAATCAAGGCCGATTGCAACGGCTGCCACGCGCCCCTGGCGTTCTGGGCGGGAGACGTGCCTCCGCCGAGACCCGAGGAAGGGTCACGTGCCAACGAGTCGGTCTCCTGCGATGTCTGCCATACGATGATCGGATTCCGCGGGGACGTGCCCCACAATTACAACCACATCTCGCGCCCGGGCCGAACCAAGACCGGGCCGAAACCGGGCAAATCCTCTCCCCATCACGACACCGAGTTCAATGAGTTCATGCTGCAGACCGAGCTGTGCGGCACCTGCCACAACGAGATGAGTCCGTTCGGCGTGTGGGTCAAGTCGACCCAGCTCGAGTGGAAGGAAGGGCCTTATGCCGAAGAAGACGTACGTTGCCATGACTGCCATGTCCCGCGAGCCTGGGGGCGGAGCGCGAAGATGGCCGAGCCCGATTCGGTCGGCCAGCACCTGTTCCATGGCGCGCATAGCTACAGCAAGGTGAACGGCTCGGTAGAGCTGCGCATGCATCCCGATTATCGGGAGGTCGAGGCGGTGGGTACGGTCGTCTTGACCGTGCAGCTCTTCAACGCCAAGGCGGGGCACAAGATTCCCACCGGATCGGTGGAAGACCGGATCGTGTGGCTGCACGTGACCGCCACCGATTCGGAGGGCAAGACCTATCATCTGCCGGTCGATCCCAAAGGTTTCGAGGGTGAGGAGTACACGATCGCCGACGATGTTCTGGCGTATCAGGACATGGGCATCCCTCTCGGGAAACCCGAGTTTGCGGGCGTGCAGCGCGATGGGGTGCCGGTGGGAAACCGCATTTTCCGCATGCCCTACTTCGACAGCCAAGGTCGCATGACGATCCAGCAGTGGAACACCCACGCACTCGGGGTCGACTACCGCATCGGGCCACGGGAGACGAAGCTCGAAACCTTCACCTGGGATCTGCCGGACGACATCGCGCTCGGCCCGGTGACCTTCACCGCCCAGCTCAATTATCAGAAGCTCGTGAAGCCGGTGGCTGATTTCCTGAACGTCCCCGAAGATGAGAGCGAAATCGTGCCCATCAACCGTACACAGACATCGATCGAAGTCTACTACTAGGATTACGAAGAGGTCGTAGGTTTCCTGGTGGTTTCTCCAGTGCGATCTGTCAGTGCGCCGGGGGAATCGATGACGGAAAGGAGCTGTCATGGATCGAACACGTGGTTTGCTGGGAATCGTGGCGTTGGTGGTGGGGATCCTCATCCTGTTGCCCGAGGTCGCGGGAGGTATACCGGCCTTTGCCCGGCGCCACCGCACCTCGTGCACGACCTGTCACACCGTGTTTCCCCGGTTGAAGGCGTACGGCGACGAGTTCGCGGGGGACGGATTCGTCATGCCCGAGGAGGAGAAGGAGCGCGACTACGTTACGGCGGGTGATGACCTGCTCTGGCTGAATCGTGACTTTCCGCTGTCGGTTCGCTTCGATGCCTACGCGCTCTACGATGAGAAGCCCGACGGTTGGGTGGCAGCCGCCGATGGGGAGGAGGATCCCGAATCTGCAGAGGAGCCTGCCAACTACGTAGAGAACGACCTGCAGATTCCGTGGGGTTTGAAGCTGATGTCGGGCGGCGCGCTGTACAAAAGCATTGGCTAATACTTCTATTTCTACATGTCCGAGCGCGGTGAGGTTGCCGGTGTCGAAGATGCCTATATCCATTTCAACAATCTGCTCGGCCAACCCTTCGACATCATGGTCGGCCAGTTCCAGACCTCCGATCCGCTCATGAAGCGCGAACTGCGGACCACCTTCGAGGATTACGCGATCTACACCCGCAAGACCGGCGACTCGGGCATCAATCTCACCTATGACCGGGGATTCATGCTGACCTATGGCATTGCAGCCACCGGCACCGACCTGGTGGCCATGCTGGTCAATGGCAACGGTAGGGCCGATGCCGGTGCCGATCACAAGTTCGATAGCGATGATTTCAAGAATGCCGGATTCCGGTTGAGCCAGGGAATCGGCGAGATCGGAAGCATCGGCGGTTTCGTCTACTACGGACAGGAGAAGATTGCCGGCGGCTCGGAGAACGAGGTGCTCTATTGGGGGCCCGACGTTTCGGTCGGCTACGGGCCGTTCGAGTTCACCGGTCAGTACCTCCTGCGCACCGATGACAATCCTCGCTTCTTGGGGACGAATCCTGAGGAGGTCGAAACGACGGGGATCGTGGCCGAGTTGGTGATCATGCCCCAGGGCGAGATGGGCCGCAGTTTCATCACGTTGCTCTACAACCAGATCGATACCGATATCGATGAGGTGTTGCCGGATGACGCCGGCGACGCCGAGCTCGACTACGAGACGATGACGGTCTCGTTGACGCACCTGCTCGCGCGCAACCTGCGCCTGTCCCTGGAGTACACCCGGGATCTCGAGCTGGAGACGAACCGCGCGGTGCTGGGGCTGGTGACCGGCTTCTGATCTCTTATCTCGTATCCCTCGACTGGCTGTCAGCGGCTTCGAAGAAGGGCGCCCCGTCAGGCTCAGTCCCGACGGGGCGCCTTCCCGTTGACGGGGTCCGGGCATGGTAGGAAGATGCCGGGACGGCGGTGCTCAGGGTTTCCGGCGCTTCCGATGTCCCGCGATGGCCGTCCTACGCAGCCGGGCGGTTCGCCGCCGGCGGGGCCTTTGCGGCACACGGACATCTGACCGAGGTGGCGAATGAACCCCTTTCTCATGCCGGTCGAGCAGATCGAGGATCTGGTGGATCGCCACGGAACCCCGATCTACATCGTCAGTCGGAGCCAGATCATCGAGAACTACCGGCGACTCGATCGTCTGCTGCCGGCGGTGCATATCTACTACGCGGTCAAGGCCAACCCCCAGCCGGAGATTCTGCGCCTGCTGTGTGAGGCCGGCGCCGACTTCGACGTGGCCTCCCGTGGTGAGATTTTGGCCGCCGTTGCCGCGGGAGCCAATCCCCGCGAGAACTTGATCTTCGCCGATACGGTCAAGGACCCGAAACAGATCGCCTACGCCAATAGCATCGGTCTCGATGACTTCACGTTTGACAACGCCTCGGAGATCGACCAGATCGCCCGCCACGCGCCGGGCACCCATGTGCTCGTTCGTTTGCGGGTTCCGAATCACGGAAGCCTCGCGCGTTTGAGTGAGAAGTTCGGCGCGCCCCCCGACGAGGCAGTAGAACTGCTCCGGATGGCGCGCGATAGTGGCCTCAAACCCCGCGGGCTGAGCTTCCACGTCGGGAGCCAGTGCATGGATCCTAACCGGTACGCCGAGGCCCTCGAGCTTGCACGTCACGTGTTCGATGGGGCCGCCAAGAGCGGTATCGCGCTCGGGATTGTCGACATCGGCGGCGGATTGCCGGTTTCTTTCGACCAGAAGCCAATTGATCTCGGACCCTTCTGCCGCCGCATCGTCAAGAGCTACAGGCGCTTGTTCGGTCCCGAAGTGGCGCTCGTGGCCGAGCCGGGCCGGGCGATTGTCGGCGACGCCGTCGTGTTGGTCACCCGCGTGATTTCCGAGTCCGTTCGCGACGGTCGCCACTGGCTTTACTTCGACGACGGCACCTATGGCAGTTTTCTGGAAACGCTGCTCTACGGCGTGCGCTACCCAATGCGCACCAGCACGGGGGGGCCTGCCGTTCCATATGTACTGGCGGGGCCTACCTGCGATTCTATTGACGTCTTCTCACGCGGAGCCGGCGGCGAGATCGAACCGGTGCCGTTGTCCGAGATGCATGTCGATGACCTGCTGATCGCGGGCACCATGGGCGCCTACACGTTTTCGGAGGCCACCTGCTTCAATGGGTTCGATCCTCCCGCCTTTCTTTTCATCGATTGAGGTTCCTGGAGAAGATGATGGACAGAGACGTCCTGCACCGGCTGCAAGAGCGCATCAAAGAACTCACCGCGCTGCACAAGACCGCCAGGATCCTCCAAGACTCGGCCCGGCCCACCGGAGAGGTTCTCGCCGCAGTCGCCCGGTTGCTTCCCCCGGCCTGGCAGTTCCCCGAGATCACCGGTGCCCGGCTCTCCTTTGATGCTGAATCCTACTCAACCGATCGCTTCGACCCCATGGCCCAGATTCTGACCGCCCGCTTCGAGGTTGCCAGCGGCGAACGGGGGGCGATCGAGGTGTCCTATGCGCAAACCCGTCCCGATGCTGATGAGGGCCCCTTTCTTCTCGAAGAACGGCAGCTGATCGACTCATTGGCCGAGATGCTTCGCTCGCATTTCCAGCATCGGATGGCGGACCAGACGCTTGAGCAAGCACACCGCAATCTGGAGCGCCAGGTCGTGGCTCGGACTGCGGCCCTCCAGTCGGCCAATCGGGCACTCGAAGCTGAGGTGGCCGAGCATCGCCGCACCCGGAAGCAGGTCGAGGTCTACCAGAGGCAGTTGCGCCAGCTTGCCAGCGAACTCTGCTTGGCCGAGGAGCGGGAGCGTCGGGCAATCGCAGGAGACTTGCACGACCACATCGGTCAGGCGCTGGCCTTCATCAAACTGAAATTGCTCGAGTTGCGCAGCAACGCGGCATTCTGTGGATTCGAGCAGAGCTTCGAGGACATCTTCCGGCTGCTCGATCAGACGATTCGATCGACACGTGACCTCACTTTCGAGATCAGCCCCCCGGTCCTCTACGAATTCGGCCTGGCCTCGGGTCTCGAGTGGCTGTGCGAGCAGTTTACTTCCAAGCACGACGTACGGGTTCGATTCGAGAACCGCTGGACTGCCGGCCGGACGGTGCTGGGCGAGGAGATCCAGGTGACGCTTTACAAGGCGGTTGGTGAGCTGCTGACCAATGCCGTCAAGCACGCGAGCTGTCAACACATCTCCGTAGTCTTGGACCACGGCGACGGAATGCGATTTGCCCAGGTCACCGATGATGGGCGGGGATTCGATGCCGCCGCGGCCGTGTCGTGGGGTGAGCGAACCGCAGGGTTCGGGCTGTTCAGTCTACAGGAGCGAATGCGCCACCTGGGCGGTGCCTTGAGCATATCGTCCTCTCCGGGACGCGGCACCCGGGCGAGGCTGGTCTTGCCGAGCGATAAGGGGGAACCGGCATGAGAGCACGGGTGCTGCTGGTCGACGATCACCGCATGTTTCTCGATGGCCTGCGCCCTTTGCTACAGCGCACGACGGGCCTCGAGGTGGCCGGCGAAGCCCGCGACGGCGCCGAGGCAGTGGCATTCGTTCAAACGCATGGTGCGGATGTCGTGGTGATGGATGTCGCCATGCCGCGGCTCAACGGCATCGAGGCTACGCGGCAACTCACCCAGGTGGACGGTTCCTGCCGGGTGATCATGCTATCGATGCACAGCGATCGGCGCTATGTATCCGAGGCTTTGCGCGCCGGGGCCCGCGGGTACTTGCTGAAGGACTCGGCATTCTCCGAGCTCGTGGTCGCCATCGAAGCCGTGATGAGAGGCCGCATCTACCTTTCTGCGCGCATTCAGGACGAGGTTCTCAACGACTATGTCGCTTCTCTGCACGGCGAAGAAGACTCCGCGTTCGCCGTACTCAGTCCGCGGGAGCGTGAGGTCCTCCAGCGTCTGGCGGAGGGACAGTCGACCAAGCAGATGGCCGCCCAGCTTGGTGTCAGCGTCAAGACCGTCGAAACCCACCGCCGGCAAGTCATGGAGAAGCTGAACCTCCACACGGTGGCCGAGCTCACCAAGTACGCCATTCGAGAGGGACTGACCAGTCTCGAGTAGAGGCGAGTAGGGGCGATCCTCAGGTTTTTCGAAGCCCGATGTCAGGATCCGCCTGATTTCACCCTCATTGGCCCTGGCCGAAAATGGGAATACTGCGATGCTCGTGTCGGTTCATGGCCGTTTCGGGGGGGTGGGAGATGTTCGATACTGGCAATACCGGTTTCATGCTCGTGGCGACAAGCCTTGTCATGTTGATGACGCCGGGGCTGGCGTTTTTCTATGGTGGTCTGGTCGGCCGGCGCAATGTGCTGTCGATCATGATTCAGAGCTTCGTCTCCATGGGAGTCACGACGATCCTCTGGTACGCAGTGGGTTTTTCGCTCTGCTTCAGCGGAGGAGAAGGCGGGATCATCGGTAATCTCGACATGGCGTTTCTGCGGGGCGTCGATCCCATGACCCCCTTCGGGGACGGGCAGATTCCGATGTATGTTTTCATCGCCTATCAGATGATGTTCGCCATCATCACTCCAGCACTCATCACGGGGGCCTTCTCCAACCGCGTTCGATTTCCGGCCTACCTGATCTTCTTGGTAGCCTGGTTGCTGTTCGTCTACTTCCCGTTCGTTCATATGATCTGGGGGGGCGGGCTGTTGGCCGAGTGGGGAGTCCTCGATTTCGCCGGGGGCATTGCGGTGCATAACATCGCGGGCATGGCCGCGCTGGCCTCGGTTCTCTATGTGGGCCGCCGCCGTGTTGACGACTCCGTGCCGCATAGCATTCCTCTCGTGGCCCTGGGAACCGGCTTGCTGTGGTTCGGCTGGTACGGGTTCAATGCGGGCAGCGAACTGCAGGTGGATTCGATCACGGCCCTTGCCTTCATCAATACCGACATCGCGGCTTCCTTCGCCGCGATCTCCTGGCTCGTGCTGGCTTGGATCATGGAACGTAAACCCAAGTTCGTGGGACTCCTCACGGGTGCAGTGGCCGGCTTGGCAACGATCACCCCGGCGGCGGCTTTCGTTAGCACGGCCAGTGCAGCTCTCATTGGGCTGGTCGCGGGAATCACCTGCTACGCAGCGGTCAATCTCAAGAAGCGTCTCGGCTGGGATGATGCGCTCGATGTCTGGGGGGTCCATGGCGTGGGCGGTGGTCTGGGTATCGTGATGCTCGGCCTGCTCGGCAGCTCGGCTGTCAATCCCGCCGGGGCGGATGGGCTTTTCCGCGGCGGCAGCGCCTTCTTCATCAAGCAAATCGTCGCCATTGGGGTTTCCTCGATCTACGCGTTTGTCTTTACATACGCCATGCTTTGGATTATCAACAAGATCACCATAGTGAAGACCACCGAGGTCGAGGAAGGGACGCTGGATGAGTCGCTGCACGGCGAATCGGCCTACGTCCATGGGGTCTAGTCGGTGCCCGTTGAGGGGGATGGTCACGCCATCCCTCTGATAGCGCTGGATAGCCGTATGGTGCGGGGCAAGGAGGTTGTCTCATGCGGAAAGACAAGGATGTGGTATGGATGCTCGCGCTGGCGGGATGGCTCGCCTGGGGAATGGCGGGGGCCAGCACCAGTGTCAGCGGGTTCGTTGACGCGAGCTATGCGGGGAAGATCGACACGAGGGAAGAGACTTTCGGACTCGATCAGGTCGAGATCGACGTCATCCGAATGGTGGGTGAGCATGTGGTGTTGCGCGCCGATCTCGAATGGGTCAAGGCGGGCGAAGCGGGTGAGGACGGGGAAGACGCCGACGCGGAAGGCGAGTCGTGGGATGTGGCGGCGGAGCAGGGATTTTTGACCTACACCCCCTCGTTCTTGCCGGAGCTCAGTTTTACGCTCGGCAAGTTCAACGCTCCCATCGGATTCGAGATGCTGGACGCCCCCGACATGTATCAGTACTCTCACTCGCTGGTCTTCGAGCACTGCCTCCCGACCAATCTCACCGGTGCGCTCTTCGATGTCACGTTGACGCCCAAACTCGGGGTGCTGGCCTACGTGGTCAACGGGTGGGACAAGAATCACGAACACAACGACGTCAAGACCTTCGGCGGACGCGTGGGCTACAGCCTCGGCGAGATGGGCAACTTCGGCATTTCGGCTCTCGGTGGATATGAGGGCATCGACGAGACCGGTGGGCGCACAAACAAGACGACCGTGGTCGATGTGGATGTCACGCTGACACCGATCGAAAACCTGCTGATCGGTGGCGAGGTCAACCTCGGCACCGTCGACAGCGGCAGCGACGAGATCGATGATATGACCTGGACCGGCTTCTTGGTGATGGCCCACTACGATTTCAACGAGTGGCTCGGCCTGACCGGCCGGTTCGATATGGTGGACGATCCCGATGCCGTTGTCTTCGAGGGTTATGCGTCGGGAGACTCCCCCAAGCCGCTGGAGGAGACGCGCAGTTCGTTCACCCTGGCGCCCACCTTCGTCCTGGGCGAGGGGATGGGGGCCTTGATCGAGTTGCGGCTTGATTCGTCGACCGAAGACGTTTTCGTGGACCGCGATGGTAAGGCAGACGACACCGAGATCTCGGTTGCCTTCGAAATGACCTATACCTTCGACGAGACATTCTAGGCTGCGATCATCAGCGTCAGCAACAGACGGGGCGTCCCGGGAAGGGACGCCCCGTTGCATGCCCGGCGACTTCGCCGGCCCGCGCCCGCACCAAGACTGGCCGCGGCGCGGGGGGTCGCTGGACTCGCCGATGCCCTAGAAATTGGCCGCCGCGTCTTCGTCGAACGGAATCACCTTGTGGCTGTCCTCGTTCCCGCCGGCTGCCGGCGGCTTCACCTCGGTGGTCACCTGCGGTTTGCCCCCGGTTGTTGCTTGCGGCCTGGCTCCGGTCGCCCCGGTCACCTGCGGTTTCGTGTCGGCCGGCCGCGCGTTCAGCGAGGTCGCCGCGATCCTTGTGGCTCTCCTGGAACGTGACCCGGAAGCGGCGCTCTGGCTTGACGCACCCTCGATGACAGCGGCCAGGTCCCGCACCATACCGTTGAGCTGCTCGGCCTGGGAGCTGAGCTCCTCGGAGGCGGATGCCGACTCCTCGGCGTTGGCGGCATTCTGCTGGGTCACCTCATCCATCTGGGTCACGGCCTGATTGATCTGCTGAATCCCCTGAGCCTGTTCGCCGGCCGCTCCGGCGATCTGAGCGACGAGGTCATCGACCTGGGTGGCCAGCTCGGTGATCGACTGGAGAGCTTGGCCGACCTCTTGATTGATTTCCACCCCATTGGTGGCGTTCGTGACCGAGCCCTCGATCAAGTCGGCGGTGTCACGAGCGGCCTCGGCCGAGCGCTGGGCCAGGTTTCGAACCTCTTCGGCCACGACCGCAAAGCCCTTGCCGGCGTCGCCGGCGCGCGCGGCTTCGACCGCGGCATTCAAGGCCAGCAGGTTCGTCTGGAACGCGATCTCGTCGATCGTCTTGATGATTTTGGCGGTCTCGTCGGAGGACTTTTTGATGTCGTCGATGGCCTTCGACATGCGCTGCATGGACGCGCTGCCCTGGTTGGCTTGCTGGCGCGTCTGGCCGGCGAGCTCCTTGGCCTCATGGGCGCTGGTGGCCGAACCCTGTGTCATCGAGGTCATTTCCTCGAGGCTCGAAGAGGTCTCTTCGATGGCGGCGGCCTGCTCGCTGTTGCCTTGGGCCAGCGACTGGCTCGAGGAGGAAACCTGCCCGGCGGCCTCCGATACCTGTTCGGAGCCGTCGCGAAGACCGGCGATGATGCGGTTGATCGGGCCGCTGATCGATCGGGCGATCGTCAGCGCCAGGAAGATGATGGCCGCGGTGCCCACGATGCCGATGATGCCCATCGCGACCTTGAGAGCGTCGATGGCCGCGAAGGCCTCGGCCTGGTCGATCTCGGCGAGCAGGCCCCAGCGGAGATCCCCCAGATCGACTGGCGTGTAAGCGCTCAGGACCTGGCTGCCGTTGTAGTCGGTGATGATCTTGGCATCGGTCCTCCCGTCCAGGGCCTGGCGGGCCGCTTCGGTGTCCACCTTGCCGGCGGTGGGATCGGCGAAGGAGGCCATCACCGAGTGGTTCTCCGGATCCAGGTAGCTGTCGGAGCGCATCAAGAGATCCGGACCGACCAGGTAGGTCTCGCCCGTCTCCCCCATGCCATCACGCTGCATCATAATGTCGTTGATCGATTCGAGCGAGAGCTGCAGGGCGACGACGAGCTCGACCTGGCCATGCATCACGAGCGGCTGAGCGATGAAGGCGGCCGGCTCCCCCTGGCTCGGTGCGTAGGGCGCGAAGTCGGCCAATGCGTAGTCCTTGGTTTGCAGCACCGTGCGCGTGAGTTGCCCCAGCCCGGAATCGGCGTACTTGCCGTTGACCATGTTGGTGCCGTAGTCGGATTCGCGACAGACTGAGTAGAAGACCCGGCCTTCGGGATGGATCAGGAAGAGATCGTAGTAGCCGTACTGCTCGATGTACTGCGTGAAGTAATCTTTCGACGCGCCCTCCAAGGTCGCGGCGATGGCCTCCTCCAGATTGACCTTCGAGACCATGGCCCACTGCAAGCCTTCGATCCGGAGCGGATCGTAGGCGACCAATGTCAGGTTTCCTTGGCTATCGGTGTAGACGTCAAGGGCCTCCTGCCCGGCGAGCGCCTTCTCGATGTAGGGCGTGGTGATGGGATACCCGATCACGTATTTGCCCTCGCCCATCGTGAGCATGTCGCTCCGAAACGAGGTGCCACCGTCATGACGACCCACCAGGTAGGTCTCCCCGGTCTCGCCCATGCCGTTGCGACGCTGGACGATCCGGTTGATGGGGGCGGTGGGCAACTGGAGAGCCACGACACCCAGCATCTTGCCGTCTTGCTCGACCGGCGCTCCGATGAAGGCCGCGAACTCTCCGTTCGACGGCGCGTAGGGCTCGAAGTCCTGGATCGCCGGTCCCTGCTTGGCCCTCTGGAAACAGTCGGCCAGCGGGCTGCCCTTGAGGCTACCGTCGATCAAGTTCTCGCCGAGATCCGATTCGCGGGCCACGCTATAGACCACATCGCCCTGGGCGGAGATCAGGAAGAGATCGTAGTAGCCGTAGGTTTCCTGGTACTGGGTGAACCAGTCATCATACTCCGCCTCCGCGGTGCCCCAGGCGGGGGAGTTCACCGATCCGCCGGCGGCGAAGGCGCGGCTGAAATCGCCGAGGGCGCCTTCGACCTGGCGATTGCCGGCCAACACGCTTACATCGCCCAGGCGTTCCTGGAAGTAGGTCTCGACCTGGGCCTTCTTGATCTCCTGGATGGATCCGAGCTTCTCTCCGGCGGCTTGCTGAAGCTGGGCGGTCGTTTCCAGGAGCACGCCCATGTCACCCTCGCGCTCTTCGAAGAAGCTCTCGATCTGGGCGCGTTTGATGTCCCGCACGCTGCTGAGTTGATTGAAGGCTTGGTCACTCAGGGCGCTGGACGATTTGAGCAAGGTGACCACGCTGATGATGGCGAAGGGCAGGATGCCCACCGCGAGGAATGCCACCAAGAGCTTGGTGTTCAGACGAAGATTCGAGAACATGAGTACCTCCATCTCCCTACGTTCACGGCGTGGAACACCTCGCAAGGGAGGGTCGGGAATCCATTTGACATCGGCTCTACGCATATTCCTCGGCAGATGAACGGCGCCAATTACCAAAACCGGTTTGACGCTGGCGCCTTGCTCTCAAGGGTGCAACCCAGTGGATTTTACCGCCCCCCCGCTTGCTCTGCGGGCGCGGTCACCGGTGTCGGATGTGCTGACGGAATTCATTGAAAATGAAGCAGTTGCGGTGTCGGGGCGGCTGGCTCATTCGCAGGAGAGGCGCGTGGCTGGGCAATCCGCGGACCCGTGTTTGAAATCGGCCACGAAGTATCCTGCAGAAGCTCGTCGTTCTACAGCATGTTCCACAGCATGGGTATTGTCGGCGCCTGCGCCGTTCACGGCGGATCGGCTCTCGCGGGGTCGTTGCGCGCGGGGTTCTTCCGCACGGGGTTGGTTCGTGACAGCTCGGTTCGTGCCGGGTCAGATCCGCGCCACTTCGGTCTTCGATTCCAGAAACCGGGCTAGGCGGTGGAAGTCGGATCCGGGTTGGATGTAGCGAACCTCGGTCTTGAGCGTGCGCGGATTGACGAGTTTCTTGAAGGCCACGTAGCGCAGGTCGAGCTGACCCGAAACGCTGACCATGTGACCATTCAGGTTCTCCTCGACCAGTGCCCGGTAGGCCCCGATGCCGAGCTGGCTGCCCAGCATGACATCGAAGGCATGGGGCAGGGCGCAGCGCGACTCATAGCCGATCTGCAAGCCGGTGACCTTGCGTTTGCGTCCCGTGCGACGCCCGTATTCGACCTCGACCAGCCGGGCCAGGATGTAGCCCAGATCGATCTTGCCGATCGAGATGTGGCCGTGTTCGTCCTTGTCGATGCCCCGGATGTAGTTCTCTGGAAGCAGCTCGGCGAGACCCTCGGCGAGAACCACGGTGCCGAAGGTCTTGCCTTCCTGTTCTTCGCGCCAGATCATCATATCGACGATCCGGTCCACGAGCGCCTCGATGCGCAGCCGTTTCTCCACCTGACGCTTGCCGTTCACCGTGACCCGCTCATCGAAGAGCATGTCTTCGGTGATGTCTTCGACGCTGAAGATCATGTTGGCTTCACCAGCGATGCCAACCCCGTAGGACAACCAGCCGGCCTTGCGGCCCATTGCCTGGGCGATGAAGTACCGGTTGCTGGCTTCCGCGTCGGCTCGCAGGTTCTTGACCTCCTTGGCCAGGAAGTCGACCGCCGTGAAGTAGCCGAAGGTGAAGTCGATGCCGGAGTAGTCATTGTCGATGGTCTTGGGCAGATGCACGATCTGCACGCGCTTGGCGTTCTTCGGCAGCAGCTTCTGGTACTCGTAGAGGAAGTTGGCCGTCTTGAGCGTGTCGTCGCCGCCGATCGAGATCAGCCCGTCGATGCCCAGGTCGATCAGTGCGGAGTAGACGTTTCGCAGTTTGCGGGTGCGCTTGGTATCGGTCAAATCCTTGCCTGAACGGATTTCCGAGCCGGGGTTCGCCCGGGAGGTGCCGATCAGGATGCCCTGGGTGTTACGCATGCCGGTGACATGGGCCGGCCGGAACACCCGGTAGTGCTTGTCCTGCAGCAAGCGCTCGGTGACCGGATGGTACTGCTCGAGGTGGCGATAGCCCTCACGGAAACCGATGACCTCGCGTCCCGTGTCGAGAAAGGAGATGGCCGCCGAACTGATGACGGCATTGGCGCCCGGCGCGGGCCCCCCCGCGAAGACGATGCCCACCCGGCGAATGTGATCACCCTGGATCTTTGGTTTGCGCAGCTTGCTATGGGGAAAGACACCCGGCGGCAGGCCGGGGCCCGCGGCGCGCGTGGGACGTTTGGAGGCAGGCTTGGCCATGGTCTTGCGCTTGGTGGCCGGGGGATGGGCCGCGGTGCTGTCGCGCTTCGCGTCCCGCGGCGTGGTGGTCTTCGCGCGCTTGGCGTTCTGCGACGTGTCGGCCCGATTGCTCGTGGTCTTCTTCCTCGCCATGGGTACTCCTCCTTGAGCGACTTCTTCCCCGCACTCGCCGCCGGGAAAAAGGTTCCTGGGTAGGTATCGGCGGCTGTTGCGCCTTCCAGACCCGGAAGTGAGGATCGGCAGCGCGGCAGCGACAGCTCGCGGTGGCAGGAGCCTTCGAGATTGGCGGCCGGTGGGCTACCAGCGCCAGAGAATCCCACCCCAGGTCAGTCCGGCACCAAAGGCTACCTGGAGAACCTGGCTGCCCTTCGTGATCTTCTTCTGTTCGCGAGCTTCATGGACGGCCATCATCGTCGAGGCCGAGGACGTGTTGCCGTACTTCTGGATGTTGACGAACACGCGCTCGGGAGGCACTCGCAAGCGTTTGCCCACCGCCTCGAGAATGCGCAGATTCGCCTGATGAAAGACGAACAGGTCGATGTCCTTGGCCGTCAGACCGGCCTCCTCCATGAGGGTCAGGCACGATTCAGACATGGTGTTGATGGCCGTCTTGTAGATCTCATTGCCCCGCATGTAGAGGGTGTGGAGGTTCTGATCCACCGTCTCGTGCGATGCCGGCAGTTTCGAGCCTCCCGCGGGCATGTAGAGGGTCGGTCCCCGTTCGCCGTCGGAGGCCAGGTGGAAGCCCAGCATGCCGATATTCGGGTCGTCGTTCGGTCCCACGACGGCTGCCCCGGCGCCGTCGCCGAAGAGCACGCAAGTTGAACGATCGGTCCAGTTGGTGATCTTCGTCAAGAGCTCCACCCCGATCACCAGCACGTGCTTGCAGGCCCCGGAGCGAATGAACTGGTCGGCGATCGAGAGGGCGTAGATCGCTCCCGTGCACCCGGCTGAGATGTCATAGGACGGGATGTGACCGGCCCCGATTCGGTGCTGCACCAGACAGGCGGTCGAGGGGAAGAGCGTATCGGGCGTGACCGTGGCCACGATGATCATGTCGAGGTCTTTGCCGGTCAGTCCAGCTTCGGCGAGAGCCTGCTCGGCAGCCGGTGCGGCGAGGTCGGAAGCGGCTTGTTCGTCCTTCACCCTGCGCCGTTCGCGCATACCTGTCCGCGTGACGATCCAGTCATCGCTTGTGTCCACGATGGTTGAGAGATACTCGTTTGTGATCACGTCATCGGGTACGCACATGCCGGTACCCAATACCTTGCAACCGACCTCCATGGAGATCCTCCCTGCACGCAAAGGCAGTCCGGGGCGTGAAGTTCCACACCCGAGAACAAGGGCAGGAGTATACGCCTACGGGCGCCGGCAGGGAAGCGTCTTGTGTCCCCGCGCGCCCGTGCTGAGGCCCGTGCCGAGGCCCGTGCCGAGGCCCGTGCCGAAACCCACGTCAGGAGCCAACCGGGAAACCGCCTGCCACTACTTGATATAGCCGAGCGTCCTCAGCCGCTCCAGGAGGGCCGGATCCGCGGTCGTCGTGATCCCGATCAGGGCGGACTGGGCGTACTGGGAGACCAGGCCTTGGAGGTACCCCTGGAGCAGAGCCAGCGTGTCTGGATAGACCCCGGCCAGGTCGTAGAGTTCGCCGGGATCCTGTTCCCGATCGAAGAGCTTCCACTGGGGCGCCTGGGGCGACCCGCGCTGGATGAGTTTCCAACGCTTCCACCGCAACGAGAAGAGGTGGTCGGGCAGTTCACAGAGGATGGGCCGCTCACGCGCGGGCGGACGCTGGCCGAGAAGCTCGGGGATCACGACCCCCTGGTGGAGCGGCGGCGCATCGAGCCCGATGCGCGCGCACAGGGTGGGCACGATGTCGAGCAGATTGACCGGGCGGTCGATCAACGCCGCTTCCTCCAGCCCACCGGGAGGCCGGTAGCCCAGGGCGCAGCTGGTCATCTCTTCGTAGATCGAAGCTCCGTGGAACCACCCGTCGTGCTCGAAGAATTCCTCGCCGTGATCGGTGCAGAAGATCAGGTGAGCCTCATCCATGACTCCCTGGCGCCGCAGCTCGGCCAGGAGGCTGCCCACATAGTGATCTCCCAATCGCACGTCACCGTCGTAGTTGGCCACCATGCCGGTCAACTCGTCAGGCGGGAGCGTCACGAGCGGGTCGACACACTCCCAATCCCGACACCCTTCCTCGGCGATCCGGTGTTCGTAGTCCACGAAGAGGGGTGGATCGTGCGGACCCTCGGGCGCGCCCGGCGCCACGGCCTCGCGGTCCTCAGGCCGCGGCAGGTAGCTCGAATGCGGTTCGAGATACTGGACGTAGACGAAGCGCGGTCTCTCACGGTGGTCCTCCAGCCAGGCGAAGACCTGCTGGTTGATCGCTCGTCCAAGGGTCGAGTGGCCGGGGGCGGTCAACCGGGAGGGGAGATTCTCCAGGGCCGTCCGCTGGTGGTACGACCACCAGGGCGCCGGCTCGGGGAAGAAGGTCCCAAAGCCCTGCGCGTAACCGTTCGACCCGGAGATCGTGTGGTTGGCGATGAAGGCCGCGGTGTCGTAGCCGTAACTGCGGAAGTGTTCGGCCAGCATCATGGCCTCGTCCGGAATGCGATAGGTGGCATCGGTGATGCCGTGCGCGCTGGGGTAGAGCCCGGTGAAGAGGCTGGCGACCGAGGGGGTGGTCCAATTGCTCGGCGTGTAGGCGTTCGTAAATGCGTAGCTCTCCCGCAGCAGGGCATCGGTGTTCGGAGTCGTTGGGCGATGATAGCCAAAGAAAGAGACATGATCCTTGCGAAGGGTGTCGACCAGGATGATGAACACGTCAGGCCGATCGAGGGTCTCGATGTCCTCTCTCTGGGCGTGGACCGTCTCCCGCGGCAAGGCGACAAGAATGGCGGCCGTGTTGCCGACCAGAGTGGCCAGGGCAAGAAGAAGCCCCAGCGTGGCGGGAGCCGCGCCGGCCCATCGCCGGCGCCGCTCGGGTGGGACGATGCGCCCGAACGCATAGGCCAGAAGAAGGCCGGTTACACCGCCGCCGGTTATCGCAGCCGCCGTGGCGAGCTTGCCCTTCAGGGTGTAGAAGGGCGGCCAGAAGGAACTGAGGTTGAGCCAGTAGACCGGAATGAGCGCCAGCTCACAGGCCAGGAACACGCCGATCGCCAAGATCGGGAAGCTCTTCTCCGTGCGTGTCCAGAACAGGAGCCGCAGAAGGAAGCAACAGACCAGCGCCCACAGGATGTGCAGATTGGCGCCGTAGAGGAGTTCGCCAAGTGACGCGGGAACGCGTGGTTCGGCGATGATGGTTTCGATGACGCCGATCAAGGCACCGGCGATAGCGGTGATCAGAAAGGCGACGCCAAAGGACCGCCAGCGCAACATGGCCATCCGGCCTCCCGCTCAGACTTGATCGTTCATGACGAATCCGGCTTCGTACGCCAGGACCCGAAAGACCACCTATCCTCACCCAGCCTAGCGGATTCCCCTGCCATACACAAGCTGGGGCGGGCGCCTCTGGGGCGGGCGCTCCCCTGGGGAGAGAATCTCCCCCCCCTGCGCGAGGACACCACCCGTTCGATCTCGCTTGGCTTCATCGCCGATTGAGGGCATCATTGCACGCGGATCCGAGTAACCCGGCATTCTGCCAGCCGAGCACGCGTGCGGAGCATGTGCGGAGCATGTGCGGTGCGTGTGCGGCGTGTGTGCGGCGTGTGTGCGGCGTGTGTGCGGCGTGTGTGCGGTGGGAACGCCGGATCCTCGATTCGGAAGGGAGCTTGATCCACATGTCACGCCAGGATGCCAACGCGGGCAATGCTGGGGATCAGCTCAAGCACGCCCTGTTGATCGAGGTCATCGAGCGGTTGCCGAGAGGATCTGGCTGGTCCTACGCCGAGACCCACGCGGGAGCGGGCCTCTACCGTTGCGACCGGGCCGCTTGCCTGCTGGAGGCTGCTGGAACCGGCGAAGCGCGGCGGGGGCCGGGTAGCGGCTATGCCCGCGCGCTCACCGCCTTGAGCGCGAAGTGGCCCGTCGAGGAACGAGACCAGTGGTATCCCGGGAGCGCGCTGCTGGCAACGAATGTGGGCCGCGAGTGGGCCGGTGTGCGGCTCGCGGAGGCCGACGCGGCCGTGGTCGACCGGCTTGCCACCCACATGACCCTGCATGCCCCGACACGTGAGGAGCAAACCGAACGCCAGGAGAAGCTTCAGACCACCGCGGCCGGCCAGATTGGCGCTGCGTCCGGCGCCCTGCAAGGCGTTACCACCGACCCGGGCATCGACCTCTATCCGGGTTCCTTCGAAACGCATCTGGACGATCTGCTGGGCACCGGGCCCACGCTGCTTCTCGTGGATCCCTACTACTATCAGTCCGCGTTGCTCGATCCCGATGAAGGGTGTCTGGGCTTGCGTCACCTCGAGGCGATCGTCCGCGCGCTGTCGGGCCGGGACGCTGTTCTCATGGTTTTCACCTCGCGAATGCCGTCCGCGGTTTCCCCGCTCCCCGGCCATGACGTCGGCGCTCCCCTCTTGGCGCAAACACCCTGGCAGGCATTGTGCGCCGATCTGGGCTGCATGGTCACGGGCAGCGTGCGCTGCTTCCGTGTCGCGGGGCATCCGCATGCGGTCTGTCTGGCCGGCTGGCGCACCGGCGCGCGCGTGGTGGCGGATCTTCCCGGGACCGAGGCGTGGACGTCATCCTGGTTGGCAGCGCCTCCGGTGGACGTCGAGATCGTCGAGGAGCCCATGGCGAACCAGCGGGATCTATGATGCCACCGGTTCCCCGTAAGCCCGGCCGTTCCTCCGACACGCGGCCACTCCCAGTGGACCCGTCCGGTGGGCCGCCTGAGCAGACCAACCGGATCATCCTGGGTGAGAACCTGGCCTGCCTGCGCGCGTTGCCCGACGGATCGGCCGCGCTCATCTACATCGATCCGCCTTTCAACACCGGCCGCACCCGCCGCCACACGCGAATTCGTGTGGAAGCCGATCAGGACCGGGGCGATCGGACCGGCTTCGGGGGGCGACGCTACCGGACGATCGAGCTCGGGCGCCAGCAATACGCCGACACCTTCGATGACTACTGCGGCTTCCTGCGCCCACGTTTGGAAGAGGCCTGGCGCGTGCTCGAGCCCAGCGGATCGATCTTCCTGCACTTGGACTACCGGGAATCCCACTATGTCAAGGTCCTCTGCGATGAGCTCTGGGGACGCGAACGGTTCATGAACGAGATCATCTGGGCCTACGATTACGGCGGGCGTTCGAAGAGCCGGTGGCCGGCGAAGCATGATGTGATCCTCTGGTACGCTCGGGATCCGCAGCGTTACACGTTCGTGTTCGAGGAGATCGACCGAATCCCGTACATGGCGCCCGGCCTGGTGGGGAAGGAGAAGGCGGCGCGCGGCAAGACGCCGACCGATGTCTGGTGGCATACGATCGTGCCCACCCGGGGAGATGAGCGCACCGGATATCCCACCCAGAAGCCCGAAGGCGTGCTCGAGCGCATCATCAAGGTGCATTCGCGGCCCGGCGCGCGGGTCCTGGATTTCTTCGCCGGCAGCGGCACCACCGGCGCCGTTGCGGCGCGCCTGGGACGCTCGTTCTGGATGATCGACAACAACCCCGATGCCGTCGAGGTCATGCGGGCGCGACTCGCGTTTGCCGCGCCCGAGATCATGACCGGGCCGGATGGGACCTAGCGCTCGACCGGGCCACCCGGGTTACCCGGGCCACCCGGGTTACTTGGGCCACCCGGGTTACTTGGGTCACTTGGGTGACTCGGGTCACTTGAGTAACTTGGGTCGCGCTAGGCGTGCTCCTCTCCGCGCAGGCCGGTCATCAGCAACCACACGGCGATGCCCGCCAGCAGAACAGCTCCCGGCCACGCGCCGAGGGGATTGTCGGCAATGGCCAAGACATCACTGCTGCCGGTGACCACGATGGGGATCGCCATCAGGATCCCGACCAGGGCCTCACCGGTGATCAGTCCCGAGGCCAGCAGGAGCCCTCGATTCATCGCTTTCTCGACGGCTTCCTTCGGCCATCCACGCCCGTTCAACGTGCGCCGGATGATCAGGCTGATAATGCCGCCGGCGAAGATCGGTACCGCGAGCTCGAACGGCAAGTAGATGCCCACTGCCACGGCCAGCACCGGGAATCGGAACGAGGCCCGCCGGGCCTTCTGGATTTCATCGAGGATGATGATCACCACGCCGGTGAGCGCGCCGAGGCCCACCATCGTCCACGGCAGATCGCGATTGAACACGCCCTGGGCCACCGAGGCCATGAGCGTGGCCTGCGGGGTGCTCAGTGGATTGGGGTGGTCGGGGGTGGGCTCGCCGAAGCCGTAGGCCTTGAGCAACAGGGTCAGGACCGGCGCCATGATCAGGGCGGCGCTCAATGTGCCCAGCCCCTGCATGACCTGCTGCTTCCAGGGAGTCGCTCCCACCAGGTAGCCGGTCTTGAGGTCCTGCATGTTGTCGCCGGCGATGGCCGCCGCGCAGCAGACCACCGCGCCGATGAAGATCGCGCCCTGTGGTCCGTGGCCGGCATTCGAGCCCATCAGGAGCAAGAGCAGCAAACTCGAAAGCAGCACTGTCGAGATCGTCACGCCCGAGATGGGGTTGTTCGAGGAGCCCACCAGGCCCGCCATGTAGGCTGCCACGGCCGAAAAAAGGAACCCGGCAATCAGCATCAACACCGCCATGACCGCCGAGATGGCCACATCCTGGATTACCGAGAGGTAGATCAAGAAGATCGGCACCACCGAGACCAGCACGCCCCAGAGAACCCACTTCATCGGCGTGTCACGTTCGGTGCGGTCGATCGCCGCCAGACCGGCCCCGCCCCCCGGAACCGGATTGCCGTTCGCATCCAGTCCGCGGGCCGCGCGCAGGCCGGAGGTGACGCCCGTGATGATGCGTCCCCGCAGGCTGAGCAGCGCCCAGAGCCCGCCGACCACCATGGCGCCAACCCCCAGATAGCGGGTCTGGGTGGACCAGAGCTGGTTGGCGTAGTCGACTGCGCCCAGAGCGGCGCCGCCTTCGGTGGGCCATGGCTGTCCCGCGGCCACCAGCGGGATGGCGATGAACCAGTTGAGCGCCCCGCCGATCAGCACCAGGGATGCGATGTTGATGCCCACGATGTAACCGACCGCCATGAGGGCAGGTGAGAGGTTCGAGCCGAAGTAGGCGATCCAGGAGCCTGGGCCGCCGGCGGCGACCGTCTGCAGAGAGGTCTGCGCCTGCCCGCCCAGCCGGCGGGCGGTTTCGAACACATCCGGCCACAGCCGCAAACCGCTCTGCGCGAACTTGTAGATGCCGCCGGCCAGACCGGCGACGGCGATCAAGATCGCGCCGGTGCCGCCGCGCTCACCGGTCTCGAGCACCTCGGCGGTGGCGATGCCTTCCGGGAACTGCAGGGCCTGACGACCCGGAATGAGGGCCCGCCGCAGGGGGATCGTGAAGAGCACGCCCACCAGGCCGCCCAGCCCGGCGATGAGGGTGACCTGCACGAAGTCGAACTCGGTCCAGACCCCCATCATGATCAGGGCCGGGAAGGTGAAGATCACGCCGGCGGCCAGCGACTCGCCGGCCGAGGCGGCCGTTTGCACGATATTGTTCTCGAGGATGTTCGTCTGCTTGGCCAGCCGCAACCCTCGCAGCGCGCGTAGCACCCCCATCGAGATGACGGCAGCCGGGATACTGGCCGATACGGTCATCCCCGCGAAGAGCCCCAGGTAGGCGTTCGCCCCCGCCAGGATCATCGAGAGCAGGATACCCAGGATGACGGCCTTGACCGTGATCTCGGGCAGACTGGTCGAAGCCGGGACGAAGGGCTGGTGCTCGTCCGATGCGGGGGCCGGGCTCGAGGGGGAGGGGGATGCGTCATGCGGCGCCATGCGAAACCTCCTTGAGGGCCATCGGTTCTGGCCGGCGATGACCGGCGCGAAGAGAAGGCCGCTCCGTACGCGGTGTTGTGAACACGTGGTTCCGCGAGCAAAGCTCCGCGAATGAAACTCGGCGAGCAGAGCTCCGCGAACAGAGTCGGCATACTTGGCGCCGATCCTAGGCACTTCCCGCCCCGAGCGCAAGCCGCAGCCTGACCCGTGCAGGCCGCTGTCCAGCCTGTGCAGGCCGCAGCCTGGCCCACGCAAGCTCACCAGTGAGGCACGTATGCGCAACCCCCCGGCGGCTCGCTGTGAGCCACCGGGGGGCTGCTAGGTCGTCTTGAACGCGCCTGCCGCCGGGTGACGCCAGGCAACGCTGGCTCTACCGGATCAGCCGGAGGCTCTTCGTGAGGGTGCGATCCGATGTCTGCAGCCGGTAGTAGTAGACGCCCGAGGGCAGCGTCGCGCCCTCCTCATCGATTCCCGTCCAGCTCACGCTGTGCATCCCGGCGGTGAGTGCTTCATCCAACAGGGTCGAGATTACCCGGCCGGCGGCGTCGAAGACCTGCAAGCGCACCGCTTGCTCCGACGGCAGCTCGAAGGCGATCGTCGTCCGCGGTCCGACCGGGTTGGGCCGGCTCTGCATGAGAACCGGTCGCAGGGCAACCGGCCGCTCGGCGGGATCGGCGCTCTGCGAGCTGCTCACCCCCGAGACCCGTACGTCATCGATGTACCATCCCTCTTCGGTCGCGGCGCCGTCGGAGCCGAACCGGAACCGGAACTGCACGGTGCCCGAGTAGCCCTCGAGCACGATCTCTCCCGGCGTCCAGTCGAAGTCGCCCGAGTAGACCGGCGTCTCGGCCGGGAACGGACCCGGTGTGCCGCCCGCACGGATCAGGTGCGTGTAGTCCTCCTCCGGCGTCACCTGGGTCCAGGCGCCCCCGCTGACGCTCATCTCGATCAGACCGCCGTCGTAGCAGTAGTCCGGATAGGCGCTGCTGGTCTCGGCGCTCATCCAGTGCCAGAAGGAGAGGATCGTGGTTTCGGCCAGCGGGATCGCCTCGGTCTCCAGACAGCCGTCGCAGAGGTTGCCGTAGTCGGCCGCGCCGCCACCGCCCTGCTTCCACGCCCAGGTTCCGCCCGGGGTGTAATTGCGGTGGTCATCCAGGTGCCACTGATCGATGAATCCGGCACCGCCTGGCGCGTGGGTCCAGAGGCCTTCTCCCTGCTCGATCGTATCCCAGAAGCCACCGACCGGCAGATCCTCGGTCAGTGTCAGATCCAGGCCGTAGTCACCGTTCATCTGCAGGAAGAGCGGATACTGGTTCGGCTCCGGACAGGTCGGGGAAACCTCGAGCATGAACGTAGGCGTCAGTTCGATCTCGGCCCCCGGAGCGATTTCGCCCAGGCCGGCCGAGCCCTGGAGCACGTCGATATAGCCGGTGCCCGAGTTCAGGTCCACGATCAGGCCGGTGGCCGATTCATGACCGGTGTTCTGCACCCAGACATGGTAACCGAAGCTCTCGCCCGGATCGGCGTTGCCGTTGCCGTCGCCGCCGGCGCTGTCGTCGACCATCACGTGGGAGACGGTCAGCACCGGCGCATCGACGGTGATCGAGAAGTCGGTTTCCCAGATCATGCGATCGTCGGACTCGATCGTGAGAGCGCAGGTGAAACTGTGCCCGTCGGGGCAGTCGGGGGCGATCACGAAGTCGAAGTCGTCATAGGAGGAGGCCATCCCATCGGCCGGAATCGTGCCGAAGGACTCGACGTCGTCGGTGACGGTGATGTAGCCGTCCTCGATGAGGAGAGTGGCCGTGACGTTGGTGGCCGGGTCGACGCCCACGTTGCGCAGCGTGACGCTCATCTCGATCGTCTCGCCCGCGTCGGCGCCGGCATCGCCGTTGCCGAAGCTGTCGCCGGACTGGTCATCGTCGAGCGTGCACTCGTGGAAGACCACGAATGGGCCCTCGGGGGGCAGCACCTCGATCGGCGCCACGTACGGCTCCAGATTCTGAGCCATCACGACGAGCTGCGCGGTGCCGGGCAGGAGCGGCGATTCCCAGATCTCCATCGCGACCGTACCGGTTTCATCCACCGTGCCGGCGGCGATCAGGACACCGTCCTTGGTCAGACCGCAGTAGCTGTTCGGCTCCGCGCTCACGGTGAGCTCGGGCATCGTGGTCAAGATGGCGTCGGGATGATCGACCGGGTTCCCAGCGGGAACGCCCAGATAGGTGGCGATCGAAGGATCACCCATCAAGTTGTAGATGTTCCAGTAGTAGGTCGTGAGGCTGGAGCCGGCCTCCATCACCGCCAGGTTGCCGGCGAACATGAGCGAGGCGTTGACCACATACCACTGCTCCATCGCCTCGCCGTGGTCGTGGAAGAGCCCGTCGTAGGCGCCCAGGCCGTGGGTCTCATAGGTCGGGTTCGAGACGATCGACCCCGAGCCCACGCCCCACCAGTAGTCCT
>CAZNJE010000037.1:0-47793 GCA_964573295.1 uncultured bacterium
CTCGAAGCTCTTTGGGTCACACGGCCAGAGGCCGTGGGTTTATCGACGGACTAATCATGAATGAAATTGTACCATTGGGAGAGAGATGACCGATTGTGAGGGAGTTACGGAGTTTTCGCGGAGTGCGGCGGGAGCCGGGACTGGACCCAGCGTTTGCCCTGACTCATGATCATGATCGGCAGGCATCTCCTCGAACCCTGAGGACACATCGAGATCACCCCCTCCCGCCGGACCGATTCCCCTTTGGCCAGCATGAACAATCGCTCCACCGTTCCTCCCTGGATCGGCGGCCTATCGGGGCTGGTCCGTGACCTTACGCAATGCGTTCATTGTGCAATGCATTCATCCGGAGTGTAGGTTCGTTTGGAACCGGTGACACCCACCGGCGGAGGCCGTCATGGTCTCGAGTACTCAGATCGCGCAGCGAGCGCGCAGCGAATCACATCAAGACCGGCAGACTCTGGTAGGCGATGTGTGCGAAATAGAGCAACAGTAGCAGCGCGCCCTCCCACCGTACCACCCGGCGTTGATTCGTGAGGATCATCGGCCACAAGAGAAGCGTGAGAAAGAGCATCATCAGAAGACTCGTTCCGGTGCCCGCGGGGATGGGTACCGGTTCGATCAGACTGCTGATGCCCAAGACGAAGAGGAGGTTGAAGAGATTCGAGCCGACCACGTTGCCTACGGCCATGTTCACTTCACCATGTCGTACGGCGGTCAGCGCCGTGACCAGCTCAGGCAAGCTGGTACCGATGGCGACGATCGTCAGGCCAATCAACGCTTCGCTGACGCCGAAGAGCCGGGCCAGATCTACGGCGCCGTCCACCGTCAGCTTGCCGCCCGCGGTCAGCAACACGAACCCCAGCAGTGTCAGGCCGGCCGCTTTCCAAATGGGGGGTGGCGCACCAGTGGATGGCACAACGTCTCGTGTACCAGCGCGGTCACCGTTCGGGCCGGTTTCCGGAGCGGAATCAACACGTTTGTCGTTTACGACTTCCATCACCGTGTAATACAGAAAGGCCGAGAAGAGCAGCAGCAAGACCACCGCGTCGCCTCGGGAGAAATGATCCGCCGCCGCTGCCGACATGAAGCGATCGAACCCCAGTGCCACGGCCGCAACCGAGACCATTGCCAGCATGGGAATCTCTCGCCGGACGACGATCGATGCAATGGCGAGCGGCCGTACCAGGGCGGCCGCACCCAGGATCAGGCCGATGTTGGCGATGTTGCTGCCGATGATGTTTCCATAACACAGCTCGCCTTGCCCCTGAAGGCTGGCCGTCAGGTTGACCGCCAACTCGGGAACGCTCGTACCGAAGGCGACGACCAGTAGCCCCACCACCAGCCTCGAAACGTCGAAGCGGCGGCAGATGCCGATGGCCCCTCGAACCACCGACTCGCCGCCCAGTACCAGGGCGGCGAGGCCGGCAACAATCAGCAAGCTTGGTATGAGCATTCCACCTCCAGGCAGCAGCGCGGGCGTTGCCGCACCATGATCCTATGCCGGGCCGGGGACGCCATGTTTCGAACACGGGCGCAGCCTATCATCACCGAGCGGCCCGATCCAGGCATGGCTCAGTCGCTTTCCTCGGCGAGAGACCCCCGACACTGATCGCGGCGGGCCGATGCGCTTTGAGGTTGACTACGCTGCGCATCGCCCCCTAGCGTGCGTCTGTGCACCGACCCCTTAGGCTCCTTGTGATGTGCGGACTGTAAGGAGGTGTTCTCGTGCTCGCTCTTTCCACTTCCGTCCGGCCCACGGACCTGCATGGATTTCGTGCTGCCGCCTGCATAGGCGCGCTCACCGGCATCTGTCTGATCGGCGCCCTGGTTCTATGCACTGTTTCCGCGCGTGCCGATGCGCCTCCGGATCCAGCGACGGAGTTTCAAGCTCCGGCCGTCTTCGAGCGCGTCGAGGAGCTGCATCTGGACAACGGCATGCTCTTCCTCTTGTTGCCTCGCCATGACGTGCCCACGATTTCAGGACGCATTCGCGTGCGCGCCGGCAATGTGGATTGCCCCAAAGGCGCCTCGGGTGTCGCCCACATGTTCGAACACATGGCCTTCAAGGGTACCGACCGGATCGGAGCCATCGACGCCGCTCTCGAGCGTCTCGTCGAAGACAGCATCAAGGTCGCGGGATGGGCCCTCGCCGAAGAGATGGTGCGGCCGGACCGTGCCGACACAGCCCGCGTACACCAGCTTCGAGAGGAACTGGACCGGCTGAACCAGCGGCAGGCCGAGGTTACAGAGCCCGATGCTTTCGTACGCCTTTACGACCGCTTGTCATACTACTTCAACGCCTGGACGTCGCGAGACTTCACCGAGTACGAGACGGACGTTCCGAGCAATGCTCTCGAGGTTTGGATGTTGATGGAGAGCGAGCGCCTGCAGCATCCCTCTTTCCGGGGATTCTATCCGGAGCGTGATGTCGTGCGCGAAGAGGAGAAGGAGGGGCTCGACGATCCTTATCGCGTCGCCTGGGATTTGCTCTTCGCGACAGCCTACCTGGCACACCCCTACCGCCTGCCGATCATCGGTTACGGCAGCGACATCGCCACCTTGACCCAGCAGGCGGCCGAGGCATTCTACGAGACCTACTACGTGCCGGGCAATATGGTGGCCACGCTCGTGGGCGACTTCGATCCGGATGAGGCGCGCCGCCTGGCTCAGGCTTACTTCGGCGACATCCCGGCGCGACCCATGCCGCCCGAAATCCGCACGGTCGAGCCGCCGCAGACAGGGATGCGGCGCGCCATCCTGCGCCAGGGCACCGAGAGTGAGCTGTTCCTGGCGTTTCACGGCTTTGCGCCTACCGATCGGCGTTCACTGGTGCTCTCCCTGTTGGCCGACGTCTTGAGCCGGGACATCACGAGCCGTCTCGATCAACGCCTGGACATTCAGGAGCATGCCGCTCGTCGGGTCTGGGCCTCCTCCACGCTGGTGGATCGCTATCCGGGGCTGCTCCTCCTTCACGCTGCCCCATTGGAGGGGTTCACCAACGATCAGATCGAGCAGATGATCTGGGAGGAGCTCGAACGGGTGGTCACCGAGCCGGTCAGTCACGAACGGCTCGAGGAGATCAAAGCTTCGCGGCGAAAGCGCTTCTACCGATCTCTGGCCACCAATGCCCAGCTAGCCGAGACCTTGACCGAAGCGCAGATGGTCTACGGACACTGGCGCAGCTACTTGGATGCCCGCCGCGAGATCGACACGATCACGGTCGACGAAATCACGGCCATGGCCCGCGACCTCTTCCAGCGCGACAAGGCTACGGTGATCCAGGTCGAGCCAGCCGAGGCGGAGGCCACCGAGGCGGCGGCTACCGAGGCGGCAGCCAACGCGAAGGGAGGTGCGCAATGATCGGCCCCATGCACCCGGTTCTCAGAGCATCCTTGGGATTCGCCACCGCGATCCTCTCCGCTGCAATCCTCGTCGCCTTGCTGGCTACAGGCGCCCCGCAGGCTCAAACCCCGCGCCATCCCGACGAGCTGTCCATTCCGCCCATCGCGTTCACGCCGCTCGAAGCCCAAACCGCGCAGCTTCCGTGCGGCATTCCGGTGGTCCTCCATCCCAACCACGATCTGCCCATCCTGGATCTCACCATTCAGTTCCGCATGGGGTCGCGCTACTTGCCGGCCGAGGAGCATACCGCCTGTGGTCTCCTCAACGACATGTGGCGAAGTGGCGGTACGCAACAACTCTCGCCAGATGAGCTCGATGCCGTGCTCACCGGCCTGGACGTATCCATCCACACCTTCGTCGGCCACCGCACCGGTGGAGTCAACGTGAGTCTGGCTACCGAGGACCTGCGGCAAGCACTGCCCTTGTGGCGCGATGTGGTGGTCGCACCCGATTTCGACGGTGATCGCCTCGCGCGCGCCAAGGCCAATCGACTCAAGCGCCTCCAAGGCATCAACAACGATCCCGGCGCCATCGCCGACCAACGCTTCTTCCGCTTGCTGATGGGTCCTGAATACCCCACCTCACGATTCGAGACCCGAGACGACATTGAAGCGGTGGATGCCACTCACCTTCACGCGTTACACCAGCGATTCGTAAGGCCGGAGAATGCTCTCATCGGCGTGAGCGGCGACTTTGATCCCGACGACATGCTCGCCCTGCTCGAGCAGCTCTTCGCTGACTGGCCGGCAACGGGTTCCTTCAACGAGCCGGTGGCGCAGCCCTGGGTCCCCGCATCCCAACCCGGGGTGTACTTGCTCCGTGGTGACTACGCGCAGAGCCAGGTTCGCCTCGGACGGATCATCCCGGATCTGACCGATCGATCCCCCGATTACCCGGCCGCCCTCATCCTGAGCTTCGGCCTCGGCTATGAGCGTGTCTTTTATCGGGTTCGCAATGAAGGCCTTTCCTATGGTGCCGGGGTAATGCTGCGCACCGCCGAGGAGCGCAGCACCCTCCGTGGATTCGGTTCTTGCCGCCCGGATGCCACCCTCCCGTTGATTCGCGCCATGCTCGAGGAAACTGAGCGCAGTGCCGTCGATCCCATCGCCGGTTCGGACCTGGAGGCGGCGCGGGTGTTTCGGATCGGTGGCGAGGTTCGGGCCAACGAAACCGCCGCCTCGATCGTTCGGCAGAAGGTGAGTGATCGCATGAAGGATCGGCCCGAGGACTTCCGTGCCAACCTGCTGGCAGGCCTCAAGAGCGTGGCCGAAGAGGACATGCTACGACTGGCGCAGGAGTACGTCGTCCGAGATGAACCCTGGGTCTTGCTGGTGCTGGGCGACCCGGAGGGGTTTGATACGCCGCTGGACAGCCTGGGGCTAGGGCCGGTGCACGAGATCGAGCCCGTTGTCTTCGGCGAGTAGGTCTCCCAGTAGTAATGTCTCTTTGCCTTCGGCTCGTGTGCGCACACTCGCGGAACACTGGTCCAACGGCCTGAAGATTCCCATCTTCAGAACCGGTGCCCCAACCCCAGGCTGATGTCCTGGTAGTCGTCACGCCAGCCGTAGGCCCAGTCGATCCGCGTGACCGGCCCGCCGTAGAACCAGGGGAAGCCCAGCCGCAGGCCGGCTCCCGTGCCCACCAGCGTCGGGGCGTCCTCGGCCGACTCGCCCGCGTCCCACACCATGCCGGCGTCGGCAAAGGCCACGACACCGACCGCCACCAGCCGCCAGCTCTTGACCGGCTGGCGCCATTCGAGGTTGGCGCGCAGACGCCGCGTGCCGGCGTGATACTGGGCCTCATAGCCGCGCACACCGCTGAAGGAACCGGCGAAGAGCTGCGCGGGCACCTCCAGGCGGTCCATTAAACTGCCGGAGACACGCGCGGCCAGCATACCGTGAGCTGGTAGGCGCCCGTAGGCACGCAGGTATGCACTGGCGACATGATTGGTGACCTCACCCCGCTCGAGGCGGAAGCTCGAGGAGGTTCCGGCATTCAAGTACCCGCGTCCCGGCCGGCCCGCCCACCAGGAGATCTCGACGCCGAAGGTCGGGTAGTTGCGGTCCGCCCCCAGCCAGCGCGCAGCGCCGCCCGCGAACAGGCTCGCGCGCGGTCCCAACCGAATGTCCTCGACCGGTCCCTGGTTGAAGAAGAAGCGCTCCTTGACGAATGCGAATCGCTCGGCCGTTACACGGAACTGCAGGAGCCCGCGCCGGCGGTCGTCGGGCATCGCCCCGGTCCAGCCGGACGCTTGTTCGTACCGGTCGTCGAAGAAGCTGTAGGTGGCGGTCAGCATCAGACGCCGGTCGGCGCGCCGGAAGCTGCGCGTGACGCCCAGCGCGCCGCCGTCGCGACGGCGATAGTACTTCGACACAGTGTAGCCGTTCGCGTATAGCCGGTGCTGCGAGTCGTCGCTGTAGCCTTGCGCCCACCAGGACCACCGCGAGGAGAGCGAGACAAGCGGCCTTCGCAGCTCCACGCTCCATTCGGCGGCGCGATCACGCGGCCAACCCGCGCTCACCCCAGCGCGCCAGCGCGAACCTCCCAGGTGCGGGTCGTGGAGCGACCAACGTGCGGTGCCTTCTTCTTCGTTCGAGACGCTGCCGCTGACCGCGAGCGTCTGACCGCGGCCGAAGAGATTCATGTCGGCCAGATAGAAGTCGACGTCGATGCGCCCGCCCCCCATCGCGGGCGTGACCATCGGGATCCACGACCAGCGTTCGGTGACGCGCACCTCCAGATCCACGCTGTCGCTCCAGGCGCGTGGGCTGGGAGTAATAGTGGCCGAACCCAGGAAAGGCAGCGCTCGCAGCTTGCGCTCGCTCTCGGCGATCAACTCGGAGTCCAGCGGGTCGCCGGTCGAGAGGAGCAGTTCGCGCAACACGGTGGCGGTGCGTGTGCGATGGTTGCCGGCACAGTGGATCGCACCGATCGGGCGCCCGTGCAAGGAGCCGGCCTCTGCCGGTTGCATCGCCCGCGACGGGGCCGTCGCGGACTCTGGGGTGGACCCGGCATGCTGGGTCGCCGCGGCGTGCGGGATCGCCTCGTCGTGTGGGGTCGCCTCGGTTGCCAGCCCCACGACACAGATCGCTGCAACTCCCGCCCAACGGACGGCTCGTCGTCTCGCCTCTCCCACCATCTCCATACCCCGCCTGTTCTCGCGGATTCGTGCCGGGGCCGAGGGTATGGTATCGACCCTCTTTGGGCAAGACTGACTGCGGGGATCGGACCCCGAGCCGGGAAGCTCGCAGGCCCCGGATGAAGACGCTGGCCGGCGCCGGGAGTTCTCGGGCGGGGACGGGTGCATCTCCTACTCGAGCAGCGTCCAGACCGGGAGATGGTCGCTGGCTCCGCGATTGTCCCGCACCACGCCGATCGAATCGGGCGCAACGAGATGGAAACCGCGGACGAAGATGTGGTCCAGGTCGAACCAGAGTCTGGTGGAGCCGACCTCACGGCTGAGCCAGGCCAGCCCCTCCTCGACGAAGACCTTGCCCAGGCCGTGAGAGTTCAGGTCTCCACCCACGATCACCTTGCCCGGCTCGCTGGCGGCATCTGCCGCGACGGTCCAAGCCTGCTCCCGCCGGTCGCTTCCGCTGAGCATGAAGGGAACCGCGATGTGCACGCTATAGAGACGTACCTCCTGGCCGCCGACTTGAATCGTGCCGGCAGTCGCAATCCGCTGCGAGCCCCCGAAGCGGGCACGGTGGGGCAGGATGATCTTCTCCGGATCGTCGATCGGCCAGCGGGCGAGGATGGCGTTGCCGAAGTCCCGGTCGCTCGCCGGATGGATGACCGCTGGGTAGTAGATGTAGCTCATGCCGAGCGCTTTGGCGATACGCCGCGTTCCCTCGGCGTCCATCTCCTGCAGAAGCAAGATGTCGGCCCCCCGCAGACTCGAATCTTCGGTCAGCAGCTCGATGGCTTCATCGATATGGCGGCCGTGCTGGATATTGAAGCTCACCACGCGTAGCGCCGCCTCAGGATCCGGCCGGGTCGGGAACGAACCTACGTAGAGGGGACCGTTCGGGTCGGCATAGTTGACGACCTGCCTGCAGCCGGGCAGGAGAGTGAGGACCAGGCAAGGAACCAGGCTGACTGAAAGGAATGCTCTCCATGTCGAGGCAACTGGACGAAGCGCTTCCCGCGCGGAAGGCCGGTTCTTCGCGAGGAGATTCCTCATGGGTTGCATGCCCAATCCCTACCTGCAAGACGATGACGAGTTGCGTTGACTCGAAGAAGCAGAATCCAAAGATCCCCTAAAAGGCATCGTGGTTCTTCCCGCCCCGAGCCCGGGGGCATCGAGGATGACCCGCCTGAGGGCAGCCCTCACGGAACGTATCCTCACGAAACGCATCCCCACGACGCATCCCCACGGTTGTAGACATGCGAGGCATCTCATCCGGTGGTCGTGCGCTCGAGGAGTGGAATCTCTGGAGTGGCCGGACTCAGCACACACCGGGTACGAGAGGGTAGATTCGGCCTCCCCGATGTCGTCTCTCATTGGCCCCTGACCACTGCCCGGCTTTCATTGTAAGCGTTCCTTCCATGAAGAGGCACCTGCCGCAGGCCGATGACTCATATGTAACTTGCGCGCGGACTAGCTGTTCGGTGCAGCCGAGAGTCGGCCGAGAGCCGGCCGAGAGTCGGCTGGATCGGTGGATCGGTGGATCGCGATGCAGGTGACTATATCGTTGGCGGCGATGATGTGACCAAACGCTCTTTAAGGAGTCTTCGATGAAACCCGGTCTTTGGATCGCGGTGGCGGTGGTGCTGGTAACGCCACACGTGCCCGTTCTCGCCGGCGAGGCCGGCGGTTCGTCCGGTGAGCTCGAACAGCTCATGGACATGAGCCTCGAGGAACTCGTGATGCTGGAGGTCACGAGCGTCTCGAAGCATGCCGAGCCTCTGCAGGAGGCGGCCGCGGCCGTCTACGTCGTGACCGGCGATGAAATCCGTCGCAGTGGCTACACGACGCTGGCCGATGTCCTGCGTCTGGTTCCCGGCATGCAGGTGGGCCAGATCGACGCCAATCTCTGGGCCGTGACCTCCCGCGGCTTCAATGGTCAGTTCGCCAACAAGCTCTTGGTGCTCATCGATGGACGCAGCGTCTACACGCCGATCTTCGGCGGGGTCAACTGGGATACGCAGGATGTCCTTCTCGAGGACATCGAGCGTGTCGAGATCATCCGCGGCCCCGGCGCTACCCTGTGGGGCGCCAACGCGGTCAATGGCGTCATCAACATCATCACCCGTTCCGCGGCCGACACGCACGGCCTCTACTTGATGGCCGGGGGCGGCACGGAAGAGCGGGCATTCGGCGCGGCGCGCTATGGGACCGCGCTGGGCGAGGATGGTCATCTGCGCGTCCACGGCAAGTACTTCGATCGAGACGCATCGGTCGGCCCCGATGGGGCCGATCGCTTTGACGACTGGTCGGTGCTGCGCGGGGGATTCCGGTACGATCGAGAGATCAGCGCCAACCTGGACGTCACACTGCAGGGCGACCTCTACGACGGGGATGCCGGCACTACCTACAGCTTCCCGAACTTCGAGTCGCCCAACCAGCTCCTCGTCTCGGACCAGACGCTCCTGCAGGGCGGGAACGTGCTGGGCCGCCTCTCCCAGCGCCGCGGCGACACCTCTCACTGGCAGCTGCAGTTCTACTACGACTACGCCGAGCGTTACGACGTCTTCCTACGCAGCACACGCAGAACCTACGATGCCGAGTTCCAGCACGCCATCGGACCCCATCGGTCCTGGCAGGTTCTTTGGGGCCTGGGCTACCGGGCAGCCCGGATCCCAGTCGAGAACACCGATTACGCCTACGATCCCGGACGGAACAGCAAACTGGAGGGTTTGCTGAGCGGATTCATCCAGGCCGAGTGGGAGCTGGCCCCCGAAAGGGTACGCCTCACGCTGGGCAGCAAGATCGAGTACAAGAACAATCAAGGAGGAATCGACAGCGACTTGACCGAGGTCCAACCCAACGGACGCCTCCTGTGGCTGCCTTCCCCCAGACACACGGTGTGGGGCGCGATCTCAAAGGCCGCGCGAACACCATCCAGCGTGGAGAAAGTCGGTGAGGTGTGGCTCTACGTGATCCCTCCCGACACGGACGAGAACCCGGGCCCGCTCCCGGTGAGCATTCACCTGCAAGGAAGCCGAGACTTCGACTCCGAGCATCTCACCGCCTACGAGGTCGGCTACCGATTCCTTGCGCGCGCGGGACTCACATTCGATCTGGCCGCGTTCTACAACGACTACGCCGACAAGCGGACCTTCGTCCAGGGCGATGCTGAACAGCGAAGCGACCCGGTCCCACACGTCTACATCCCCCTCGTCTTCGACAACGAGCAGGAGGCCGAAGCCTACGGTGCTGAACTATCGATCCGGTGGGCGGCCGGTAGCCGTGTTCGGCTGCGGGGATCCTATGCTTACTGGAGGCTCGATATCAGCGATCCACCCGAGCAACAGATCGAGCAGGTCTTCTCGGAAGACCAGATCTGTCCGCGCCACCAAGCGCTTCTGCGCGCCTCGATCGATCTGACCCCATCCGTCGAGCTGGATCTGATTGGCCGCTACGTCGATGAGATCGAAGACTGGGACATCGGCGCCTACGGTGAACTCGATGCCCGCCTGGCGTGGTGGGCGGCTTCCACGTTGGAGCTGTCGGTGACCGGCCGCAATCTCCTGCAGGACCATCATGCCGAGCACGGCTCGGAGATTGGTACGCCCTATACCGAAATCGAACGCGGAGCCTATCTTGAAGCGACCTGGCGCCCATAGGACCGGCCGCCTCCGCGCGGCGTTGTGGGGGATTCTGCTTCTGGCGCTGGGAGCCAGCTCACTGGCTGCGTCCTGCCGCGCGGATTCACCCGATCCCTACGCGGTCAAGGCGGCCATCTTCTACAACATCGCCCGGTTCGTGGAGTGGCCGTCGGATGCAGCCGGAAGCGAATCCGCCGGCAACGATCCGGCGGGCCGGGGGCCGGTGGGCACCGAAGCCGCCGGCACCGAAGCGCCCGGCAGTTCGGCCTCGTTCCGGATTGGAGTGGTCGGCGAGGATCCTTTCGGTTCACTGCTCGACGAGCTCGCCCGCAGCCAGACCTTGCTGGACCGCCCCATCCAGATCCATCGCGGTTCGGATCCGAGCGATCTGGACGGCTGTGAGATGCTCTTCCTGGGCGTGCCGGAGAGTGAGTTGCCGGACGCGCTGGCCGCGGCCGAGAAGCGCGGCACATTGACCGTCGGGGAGGGTGAAGCCTTCGTGCGCGCCGGCGGCGCGATCGGCCTGGTGGTCGATCAGCGGCGCGTGCGATTCGAGGTCAATCTGGCCGCCACCGAGCGGGCGGACCTTCGCGTCAGCTCGAAGCTGTTGCGCCTGGCCGTGCACGTCGGGAGATGGCCTCTGGCGAAGGAGGCCCCCTGATGCGCCGCTTCGCCGACCTCAGCATCCGGCACAAGCTCGTGCTGACCATCGTGGCCATCTCATCCGCGGCGGTCCTTCTGGCCGCGGTGGCCTTCACCACCTACCAGCAGACCCGCATCCGGCAGGAGATGGTGAGCGCGTTGCGTTTGCAGGCGGATCTGGTCAGCGCCTTCTCCTCCGCCTCGTTGATCTTCCAGGATCCGGCCTCGGCGGAGGAAGCCCTCCGCGCCCTGACCCCCAACGAGTCCATGGTGGCGGCGCGCATCTACGACCAGGCCGATCGTCCCTTCGCTGATTACTCGACCACCCCCGAAGCGCTGCGGCAACTGCCCCCGCGACCCGGCCCGGGAGGCCCCCGGTTCGAAGGCGGTCGCCTGACGCTCTTTCAGCCCATCATGTTCCGGCAGGAGCGCATCGGCACCCTCTTTCTCTGGTCGAGCCTGGATGCCCTAGACGAGCAACTCCTCCACACGGCCCAGATGGTGGGCATCTTCGTGCTCGCCTCCGCGTTGCTCGCGTTCCTACTGACCTACCTGCTGCAGCGCATGGTCTCGCGGCCCATCCTGCGGCTCAGCGAGGTGGCGACCGTGATCACGGCCAACCGGGACTACACCAAGCGGGTGCCGGTGCACAGTCGAGACGAAATCGGAACGCTGATCGCGCAGTTCAACGCCATGCTCGTGGGCATCCAGCAGCGAGACCGTGAACTCGAGCAGCATCGCGACCATCTCGAAGAGGAGGTCACGCGCCGAACCGAGCAGCTCTCACACGCGAACCGGATGCTCGTCGAAGCGAAGGACCGCGCGGAGGCGGCCGTTCAGGCCAAGAGTCAGTTCCTGGCGAACATGAGCCACGAAATCCGCACCCCCATGAACGGCGTCATCGGGATGACCGACCTCGCGCTCACGACCGATCTCAGCTCCGAACAGCGGGAGTATCTGGAGCTGGCCCGTTCGTCGGCCGATTCCCTGCTAGACATCATCAACGACATCCTGGACCTATCGAAGATCGAGGCCGGCCGGATGCAGCTCGAGAGCATTTGGTTCTCGCTGTGGGACTTGCTCGAGGAAACGGTGCGCGCACTGTCGATCCGCTCGAACGAGAAGGGCCTCGAGCTGATCTGTCAGATCGACCGGGACGTGTCCGAGCCGTTCCGGGGCGATCCCGGACGCTTGCGTCAGATTCTGGTCAACCTGGTCGGCAACGCGATCAAGTTCACCGAGAGTGGCGAAATCCTGGTGCGGGTCCGCCGGGAGATCACCCCGAACGGCGCTCCGGCTCTTCGGTTTGCCGTCCGCGATACAGGCATCGGCATCCCGTCCGAGAAGCTGGGCGCCATCTTCGAGAACTTCACTCAGGTCGATAGCTCCACGACCAGGCTCTACGGCGGAAGTGGACTGGGCCTGGGCATCTCCAAGCAGCTCGTCGGCTTGATGGGTGGCCGCATGCATCTCGAGAGCGAGGTGGGACGGGGTAGCACCTTCTCGTTCTTCGTTCCGGCGGAGGACACGATCGGCACCGAGTGCCCCATCGCCACGGATCGACATCCTCCACGATTTTTGGCGCGCTGCGCTGCCGCCGCAAGCCCGCGCATTCTCGTTGCCGACGCTTCGGTCACCAGTGCGGCAGCACTGCGGGAGCTATTCGCCGGATGGGGCCTCGACATCCAATCCGTACCCTCGGCGGGGGCGCTCCTGGATCTTGCGCGGGCCAGCACCCAAGACCCAGGGACGACGACGCTCCTGCTTCTCGATGAGCACCTGCCTCCCCAGGGAGCAGCCGCGGCTCTCGAGCTCATGGGCGACCGGCTCCCATCCGATTGGCGCCTGATCGTCTCGCTGCGCGGCGGGGCGGGGGTGGCCGAGCGAGCCGCAACGCTTCGCACTCTCGGCGCAGACGCTCATCTCACCAAGCCGATCCTTCGTCAGAAGCTGCTGAGCGCAGTGCACGACCTCCTCGCCCCTTCAGCGGGAGCAGAGGATGCGCGGCCGAGTGAGCCGGCGCCTCCTGGCAGCGGAGGAGCGATATCGCGCGAGGAGAAACAGCTTCGGGTTCTGGTGGCCGAAGACAATCCGGTGAACCAGTTCCTAATTCGCAAGCTGCTGGAGAAACGTGGTCACGATGTCACCCTCGTCGAGAACGGGGCCGAGGCCGTGGATGCGGTTCGGGGTCAATCGTTCGACCTGGTGTTCATGGACCTGCACATGCCCATCCTGGGTGGACTGGACGCCACCGCCGCGATCCGGGAGCTGGAAGCCGGCACATCCGACCCCGTCCCCATCTATGCTCTGACCGCGGATGCCATCGTGGGGGTGCGCGAGGAATGCCTGGCCGCGGGAATGGACGGCTACCTCGACAAGCCGTTCCGGGCCGATGAAATCGCTGCCGTTCTTCAAGAACACCAGAAGCGCACTCAAGATCTCGGGCGATCTCCTGATGCAGCGGACTCTGGCGCGGATCGTTCAAGCACTCAAAACGATCCCAAGCACGCTGCTTGATGCCCCGGTAGCTAGACGGGGCCGCGCTCCACCTCGGCCACCCGTCTCGAATGCCGAAGGCGGCCCCGGCCCGCGACAGCGGCAACTCAGGATGACCGCTAGTCGATCCCCGCACCGTAGATCAATAGCTGTCGCTTCTCGAGCAAGGAGAAGCCGCCGTTCTTCCAATCGAACTCCTCATACCCCTCCGGCAACGGATTGACCCGGATGGCCACCACCCCACGGACGCATAGTCCGGCATTGTGATCCTTGTCATCGTCATAGTCCCATCCATCCTCGTAGCCGGACGGAGAGTGACGAGAACCGCGGTCGGGAGAACCCGGCCTCGACTGAGGCACGATGTTTCGATAGGGCCCTTCACCCTCCAAGGTGCCGCTGGCCGGATCCAGGTAGCTCATGTCCAGGCCGGCGCCATCACGCTCATAGGCCACCATGAGCCACTGCTCGCCCGGCATGGCCGCCCCTGCGGCCACACCATCCGGAATCAGATCGGCTGGCGGGTAGGTGACAAAGCCCTGTCCAGGGTCTTCGAAGTCGCCGGGAGCAAGATTCGGGTAGTAGATGCCGGCCGGGTACGCCGAAAAGATCGCGTCGTAGTCGAAGTCCTTGGCGAAACCATCTGGTGCGATGAAGGTGATCGAGCCGCCCACGTCCACATCGGCGCCCACGTCAGCCAAGATGTCCTTCACCCTGACGCCCACATAACGCGTGTAGTCATCGAACTTCTGCTTGTGCGAATTCATGAGGAGAAACTGATCATGTACCGGAAGCGCAACCAGGTCGGAGAACTCGTAGGTCGCACAGGGTGCCACGGGCTGACCCGGCAGGCTGGTCGAGTCACCCGGATAGAATCCACCGGTCAACTCCCTGTCGTTCGAATGCCCATCGCCGTCAGAGTCCACGTCTTGAATCGCCAAGATAGCGGCTTCACTGCGGCCCGCATTCATGTAGGCCACGCCGAACGGGTTCAGGGTCTCACGGTAGCTACTCGGCACACCTTCGACGTAATGATCTTCCGGATAGGGGATCAGGTGGCAGTACGAACAAGGATTCAGCTCAACGGCCTCGACTCGCCCCCCGTGTGTTTCATAGACGGTGCCGGCGGTGTGACACGTTTGACAATCGTCGAGACGGGTCCCTATGAGAGAAGGATAGGTCCGAACGAGATGGTCGCTGTCGGTTTCGTTCTCGTGCCCGACATAGGATTGTGACGAGACTACCGCCGCCTCCGAAATCGGATCGTTGCCAGCGTCTCCACATCGGCCGTCCATGCTCAGACCGCAAAGCAGTGACAAGGCCACAACCCACACCCCGACCTCACCGTAGCGAATCGACATCCGGACTCCTCCTCCGCATCCCAGACATCAGCGCCTAGCCGAAGTCAACCCTCCCAGGGACCCGGCGTCAATCGCTCGTCACGGGAGAAACCGGCGCCGGGGCCAACTGCTCGGCCACCAGGCGCGCCACCTTCTGACCCGAGAGCAGCATTCCGCCGAAGATCGGCCCCATGCGCGGCGCGCCGAAGACGGCATTGGCCGCCATCCCGGTGATGAACAGGCCCGGGTAGACCTCCCGCGTGTTCTCGAGCGTGCGCTTCTCGGCTTCTTCGGGCCACATCGACTGCTCGCCTTCGATCCGGCCCGTGGGCGTCTGGAGTCGGCCGGGCACCTTGCGCTCGACCACGTGCACCACCTCGCAGTCATGGCCGGTGGCATCGATGACCGCCTGGCTGCGCACCGCGATCGGATCGACGTGAAGGCCGGCCATCTCGACCGGGCTCGAGTTGATCACGACGCCGCAGATGCGCTCGGGGCGCATCACGACATCTTCGACCGTGATGCAGTTGAACACCGTCGTGCCGGCTTGCACCGCCTTGCTCGTCAATGTGGCGGCGAACTCCACCGCATCGACGGTGTAGTGGCCGGCCTCGTAGGGACGGCTGCGAATGCCGAACTCGTCCAAGATGCCCTTGGCCTCTTCCTGAACCACGATTTCATTGTACAGGATGCCCCCACCCCAGGTGCCGCCGCCCACGCTGAGCTTGCGCTCGTACAGGGTGACCCGGCGGCCCCCCTTGGCGAGGTAGTAGGCCGCCACCAATCCCGAGGGTCCGGCGCCGACGATGGCCACATCGACCTCCAAAGAGCTGCGCAGCTTCTCGAAGTAGCGGTCAATGATGGCCCGGGTGATCAGGACTTCGTTGGTCTCCATGCCAGTCTCCCTACTGTCCGCCGGTCTTGCTCCGGTCATATGAGCTTCTATCCAGCCAGATTGCTCTTAAGCATTGCTTCGGCTTCGGGCCGCGGCCGGTCCTGGGCAGCGTCCCAGTAGGGCGACATCCTACGCAAGCTGGCCACAATGCCGGGGAAAACCTCGCAGATCTTCTCCACCTCTTCCATTGTATTGTAGCGGCTGAAGCTGAAACGCACCGATCCGTGCACGGCCGTGAACGGCACCTTCATCGCGCGCAGCACGTGCGAGGGCTCGAGCGACCCGGATGTGCAAGCCGAACCGCTGGACGCGCAGATGCCGTGGGAATCGAGCTGGTAGAGGATCCCCTCGCCCTCGATGTAGTGCGCGGCCACGTTCAGCGTATTCGGAAGGCGCTCCGCGCCGGCTCCGTTGACCTCCACGTGGCTGATCTTCTCCTGAATCGTCTTCTCGAGCTTGTCGCGCATCGCCTCCAGATGAAGCAGCTCCACCTCCCGGTCTTGATGCGCGAGGTCGACGGCCTTGCCCAACGCCACGATCAAGGGAACGTTCTCGGTGCCGGCCCGGCGGCCCTTCTCCTGGTGACCGCCCAGCATGAACGGGCGCCAACGGGCGCCGCGACGCACGTACAGGGCGCCCACCCCCTTGGGCGCATGCAGCTTGTGACCGGAGAAGGAGAGCAGATCCACATGTCGCATCGCGCCGCCCAGGTCGACCGGCAGCTTGCCGACCGACTGCGTGGCGTCGGTGTGGAAAAGGATCGAGGGGTCGGTTTCCTTGGCGATGCGCGCCAGCTCGGCCACCGGGAAGATGACGCCGGTCTCGTTGTTCGCGTGCATGATCGATACGATCAGCGTATCGGGCCGCAGCGCTTTGATGTAATCCCGCACATCGAGCCGGCCGGCCCGATCCACCGGCAACCAGGTGACCTCGAACCCCATGCGCTCGAGTTCCACGCACACCTCGAGCACCGCCGGGTGCTCGACCTTCGTGGTGATCACGTGCTTGCGGCTCGGATTGGCGCGGATCGCGCCGAAAAGCGCCGCGTTGTTGCTCTCGGTGGCGCAGCCGGTGAAGATGAACTCGCCCGGGTCGGCCGCCCCCAGCGCATCGGCGATCGAGTGGCGGGCACTGTCCATCGCCGCGGCCACCGGCCGTGCCGCCTCATACATGGAGCTGGGGTTGAAGTACTCCCCTTCGAGGAAAGGCTTCATCGCCGCGATGACCTCGGGCGCGATCGCCGTGGTGGCGTTGTTGTCGACGTAGATCGTATTCATGGTTGGACTCCTCATGCCGCGAGCACTGCCCGGGCGTGCGAGTACTGCCGGGGCGCGAGCACTGCCGGGGCGCGCAAGCACTGCCGGAGCGCGCCAGCACTGCCGGAGCGCGCCAGCACTGCCGGGGCGCACCAGCACTGCCGGGGCGCACCAGCACTGCCGGGGCGCGAGCACTTACACAGCGATCACGCGAATGCGCTCATCCAGGTGGTCCTTGAGCGCCTGCTCGACGAGGAACTTCATCGTGTTGTCGGCGGCAAAGCAGGTGGCACAGGCTCCACTCAGCCGCGCGTAGACCATCGTGTCCTTGATGTCCACGATCTCGATGTCACCGCCGTCTTTCTGGAGCGGAGGCCGCACGTACTCATCGACCACCTGCTCGACCCGCTTGGCGAACTGGTAGGGCGAGACCTCCGGCTTGGCCTCGGGCAACTCCGCCCCGCCCGGTTTCGTGGCATCGTCCCGCGACCGGGTCCCTTCCTCGCCCCAGATCTCATCCAGGATGTCCTGCAGTCCGCCCGGCGCGTAGTGGCAGGCGCCACAGGCGCCGCCGGCCTTGATGGCGTTGGTGATCTGGGGAATCGACTTGAGCCCCAGTTCCTTGACCTTACGCCGGATGTAGGGCTCGGTCATGCCGAAGCACTTGCATACCAGCCGGCCTTCTTCCTGCTCTTCGGGCTGGATGTCCACACCCAGCTTCTCGAGATCCACACCCCGCTTCTGTGCCCAGTTGAAGACCGCGGCCTGCAGGGCCTCGGCTCCCATGACCGAGCAGTGGATCTTCTGGTCGGGCAAGCCTTCCAGGTAGTCGACCAGCTCGGCGTTCGTGACATCCAGGGCATCGATGGGCGTGTACCGCTTCTCCTCCAGGATCCGGCACAGCGCTTCGGAGGCCGCGATCGCCGACGTGCAGCCGAAGGTGAGATAGCGCGCCTCGGTGATGACGTCCTTGGTGGGATCGGTCGCATCACGATCGACCCGGAAGGTGAACCGCAAAGCATCGCCGCAGGCAATCGAGCCATGTTCCCCGAATCCGTCGGGGTCCTCGATCTCGCCCAAGTGGGTGCCGGGCTTTCCCTGTACGGCATCCATGAAGAGCTGTTTGGTCTTCTCGCTGTATTCCCACGCCATCGTGCTATCTCTCTTTCTTCCATGGGCCCACGCGCGGCAGGCCTTGCATCACCGTCGGCCCGGCTCGCTCCGCGGTCGGTCAAAACGAGCAGCCTCAGATGGTAGCCCCGGTGCGCGGCCCTTGGCAAGGATCTGTCCCCGGGAAGTGCCCCCGGAGACCACCCGCGGCACCGCCGGGCGGTCCCCCACGGAACCCGCCCGCCGAAACTGCCCACCATTGCCGCCCACCTCACACGTTTTTGCACTTTGGAGGTTCCCTGGACGGGTTCGAATTCGGCTACTATGTTGAGAGCTGAACCGGCCAGGACGTGGCTGGCGCTGGCGTGGACTGCCAAGGATGGGGTCGGCACCGGGCATGGACGAGAACGACGCTTTTCAGCAACGAGAGGCGAGGTGGCGGAATGGCGATGCGCATCGAGTTGCAGCCAGGTGAGCCGGAGGTGCTCCAGCTTGTGCTGAGCTACATGAGCCGCCGTTTCTTCGATCCATCCGACTCGGACAGGCTGCTGGAAACCGAGACGCAGCTCGAGGAGGCCCGCCGGCAGATGGCTGGGAGCCGCAAGGCCACGCTGGTGCTCGAGACGGACGAGGTTGCCACGATGTTGCGGGCGCTCTCCTCCTACATCGAGGAGTTCGACAGACCGACCTCGGGCGCGGATCGCGAGCAGCTTCGCGTGATCCACCGCTTCGGAGCCCGACTGCAGCGACGCCAAGGTCTCTGGGGCCGCCTGCTGGCGCGACTGGGGCTTCGCTAGCCTCGCGGTGCGGCGCCGGTCCCCCTTGCCGGCAGGGGGGCGAATTGGGGATAATGGGGGGGTGAACAGACACCTCCGGCATCATCCTCTCCGGACCGGGTTCGGCCGCGGGCCCCGGGTCACGGGAGTCTTCCTCGCCGCGGCGATCCTCGTCGGGGCGAGTCTGGCCGTGGACATCACACGGTCGGGGAGGCCGGCGACGCTCTCTCCACAGCCCCTGTTGCTCGACCACGAGTGCCACCTCTTTGGGTACGCCTTCGGCGATGACGGCGGCTCGCCCGCCCAGCTCGAAACGCTCTGCCAGGAAATCTACGACAAGACCATCGAGTCACGCGATGCGCTGCCCTCGAGCGATCCGCCCGGCGATCCTGACGCAATCCGGCCGGGCCGCGCACCTCTGCGCGAGAGTCCCAGCCGCGACGGCTGGGGATTCGCCTACTTCCTCGCGCCATCGCATCCGGACTTGCAGCGGCCGATCTTCGTGAAGAGCGGCGCGGCGGCCAGCGACGATGATCTGCGGTGGTACGCCGCGGTGAGCGAGATCACCGACTTCGGCCTGGGGGCGCGGTCGGTCGTCACCGGGCATGTCCGCAAGAGTAGCTACGGACCCGACAACGGCGCCCTGGTCAACCCGCACCCGTTCGCCGACACGTTGGGCGGGCGCTGGTGGACCTTCGCGCACAACGGCCACATGGTCCCCGACACCTTGCTGGCCTGGATCCCGGAGGAGTTCTTGGCGCGGCATCCGCTCAACTACGCGCCCATCGAGGTCGACTCGGAGGTGCTCTTCCGTTACTGCCTCTACCAGATCGAGCAGCACGGCAATGTGCGCGACGGCCTGCTGGAGGCCTTCGGCCGGGTGCGCGAGCATTACTCAGCCTTCGTCTTCAACATCTGCATGACCGATGGGGACACGCTGTGGACCGCGCATACCCACAACGTCTTTCCTTTCTACTACGGGGCGAACGAGGACTCCTCGGCCTGGTGGGCTTCCACAGCCAGTGGCGAAGCCGACCCGGCCGAGATGGAGCAGCATCATTTGTACTGGTTCTCCGCCGACGGCTGGGGGGAGGCGAGCTATGACTGAACCGCGACACGCCGGCCGCGGGCCGGTCACCCGAGCCGCGCTCAGCCGCCTCGGATCACTCCGCGCGTTCGCTCAGGCCGCAGCGCCTCTCCCGATCGCCCTGTGCGGAGCGGTCATCGTCCTGGCCTTCACGGCGCTCCCCGCCGGCGCATCGCCCGGCAGCGCCTACCTCGTTCTGACGCCCGCCCCCGCGTCGGGCGGCTTCGATGCGGACGCTTACTGCACCGATCCCGCGGGATTCGCGTCACGGGCAACCGAGCATCCCGACGGCTGGACGGTCGCCTACCGGCATGCCGATCCGCCGGCCGGCTGGTCGCGGCCCTTCATCATCCGTGGCGGGGGTCCCGGATCGGACGCCGGCACCACGCACCCGCACCTTGCCTACGCGATCGAAGAGATGTTGCCCGTCCGCGACCGGGCCATGCTCGCGCTTCGGGAGACGCCCGATCCACAGGCCTGCTATCCCGGCAAGCCACACCCCCAACCGTTCTTCCGATCCGGGTATCTCTTCCTGCACGATGGCCGCATCGACATCGAACCGGTGACGAACGAGATCTGGCTACGCTCGGGCGATCCCGAGTGGGATGCGTTCAAGCTGGCCCATCCGCGCGATTACAACGGCAACGACGATCCGACCCTGGGCAACGCAAGCGAGATCTACTTTCTGGCGCTGCTCTACGAGATCTCCCTGACCCCGGAGGATGTGACCGGCGCTTTCGTCCGAACGCTCAACCGGATGAGGGGTGTGCCGGGGTATGACACCTGGCAGCTCAATGCCCTGCTGCAATCGGCCGGGGACACCTGGGTGCTGCGCCACGCGCTGGCTGCTTCCCAGGATGGCTACGAGGTCTTCTACGGCCTGACGACCCAGGGCGAATACTGCATCACCGACGAGCTCCCCTCCGGCGCGGCGGGATGGAGCGAGCTACCCAACTTCACCCTCGCCCGCTTCCCCGCCTCCGGCGAGCCCGAGCTCGTCTCGATGCTCAGCTCCGGCGCCACTGAAACGCCGGCGCCCGCGTTCGCTCAGCTCACGCTCCATCCGGTGCGGTGCCCGGCCGTGGGCCGCGTGGCGCTGTCCTACCGCACGCCGTCGGGGTCCGGTGGACGGTTGGATCTCTACGACCTGCAAGGCCGCTTGCTGGCCTCCTGGTCTGTGAGACCCGGCGACGGCCTGGCCGAGTGGACGCCTCCGCCCACCTTCGGCGACGGCCTTCTCTGGGCTCGTTTGCGCTGGAACGGCCTGGAGGCGCGCCGGCGGATCCTCTTTCTACGGTGAGCGGCGTTCCCTTGCGAACACGCCGACGGGCATGGCGACACCCTACCAGTTCAGTTCCCACTTCAGCTCGACACCGGAGGCTTCTCCCTGGCTCACCTGCGTGTGCACCTTGAGCTGGCGGGCCAGCAAGTAGTCCAAGTGCACGAAGAATGCGCTGCTTTCACGCAGGAGCTGCTCGTAGCGAACCATGACCTTCGGGTTCAGGTACTTGCCCACGGTGAGGGTGGTCGTCTCGGACTCTCCGCTCTTGTGCGAAATGCTCACCACATCGAGGCCGAGCTGCTTGGCCACGCGTTCCTGCAGTTTGGATGCGCCGTAGGACGCGGCGATCTCCGTGGCCCGGTCGGCCAGAAGCCCGCTCTGGCCTTCGTCGAGCTCATCGGCGGGTTTGCCGAAGAGGAGCGTCGAGATGATGTCACCCTCGGACAGCTCGGGCTCACTCGAGAATGCCAGCTGCGGCCGATTGGCCGTTCCGGTGACCTCGATGCGGATCAAGTATGGCGACACCTGGACCCCGAGAACCAGATCCAGATCGGGGTCCAGGTCCGCTTCGTCGGCGTAGAAGACGACTTGCCCGCGTTCGAGTTCGAACACGTGACCCAGCTGCTTGATCGTGCCTTGCACAGCCTCCAGCTCTCCGCCCAGAGCCGGCTTGCCATCCCGCACACGCAGCATGAGGTCTCCGGCCAGCTCCACGTCCAGTCCCTGGCCGCGCAACCAGAGACCGCCCGGGCAACGAATCGCGACGGCCAGCTCGGGCGACGCCGCGGACAGGCTGTCGCCGGCGGACACGGCCGAGACCTCCTCAGAACCGGACCCACTCTCGTTCTCCGGTGCTACCGAGTCGCGGGAAGCAGCCCCAGAGGCGGTCCACAGCATCGCATCGCCCTTCGCCGGCAGTAGCGTGGGCGGCGGTTCGGGCAAACGGATCAAAGCGCCTTCGATGTCGAAGCCTCCCTCGATGCCGGGTTGCTTCGTGTTGCCGTCCAGGCGCACCTCTCCTCCCAGGGCCGCCCAGGATCCGTCGGGCATCCCCAATCGCAGGTCCTGCAGACGGACGGCTCCCGCCAAATCGAGCGCCGGTTGCGCTTCCCCGGGCTCGATCATCCCCGAGACGCGCGGATCCGCATCGAGCCGCCCTTTCAGCGACAACCCACCGGGCAGGAAGGGCTGCAGGCGGGCGAGGTTCATTTGATGGGCCTCGAGCCGGACGCTCAGGCTGTCGGTCCGCAGCCCGGGCAGAGGCGATGGGGCCAGGGCGGTGATCACGGCCAGCACGGAATCGGCATCCTCCAGCACCACCGTCGCCAGGATGCCGCGTTGCCGCCAGGAAAGCCCGCCGGCGTCGAGATGGGCCGGCGGTTGCCCTTCCCCTCCTACGGACAGGCCGGTGCGGATCCTCAAGGCATCCAGCTGTTCATTGCTCCTGAACCCGACCCGCAGCTCGCCGGTGGTCCAGGGCGCGGCCGGGGAACCCGAGGTCCGCACCCGTCCATCGGCGAGGACCACGGCCGGGGGCAGGGCGGCCTGGGACTCGGGAGGAAGCAGCGTCCGGAGCCGGTCCGGATCGAGCTCGAGAGTGAAGCCCAGGTCCGCCTCCAGACTGTCGGGCCGCATGAACGCCTGCAGGTCCAGCGTGCCCAATCCGCCGGAGAGGCGCAGCGAATCCACCCGCACCACCGAGTCGGCCGCCTCATAGCGCACGCCCCAGGGGCCAGTGCTCGTCAGATCCTGCCCCGCCAGCTCCAGACGGAGCTCTTCTCCGTACAGTGTCCCGGAGGGGGCGCTGGAGGGAACGCCAAGGGACGCGCCGAGGGACGCGGTGGACGGAGAGCCGGAGGCAGCGCTGCGCAAGTTCACCGCCCGCACGTATCCCTGCAATCCGAATCCCATCTCCGGCATTCGCGCGTCGACCTGCAAGCGACCTCGCACCGCTCGCGAGGAATCGTAGGCGGCGCCCCGAAAACGCAGCGACGCCGACTCGACTTCCTGCGCCGCGCTGGTGAGGCCCCGGGGCAGATCCACATCCAGGGTGAGGGTATCCGGGCTCACGGCGGCGCCCACCACCAGCGTGGGCACCGTGGCCTGCGGCGCCTCGGCCGAGACCTCCAGCGCGAGGGTAACCGCCGGCAACGGCCACTCCCCCGAAGCGGTCAGCCTGGCATCGGCCGATAGACTCACCTCGTTTAGAACGGGATCATCCCAGCGTCGCAGCAGCTCCGCATCGGGAAGATGGAGCTCCAAGACGATATCGCCCGCGCGCCGATCCGCCTCACCTCGGCCGATCAAGGCCAACCCGGGCAAGCGCAGGACGAGGGAATGCAGCCGGACCTGCTCGGTGGTTCCCGCCGCCTGAATCAGCGCCGTGTTCAGCCACTTCGTTCGTCCCAGATCGATGCGAACCTGGAACGAGGGTGGGCTGACCGTGCCGTCGTACTGCGCGTCGATCTCCGCGTGGATCGGGCCGAGATCATCGACCCGAAGCTGCGGCGGAAAGAGCGGGGCGAGGGAACTCGGCCCGGGTAGCCGGATGGCGCCTTGGACCAAAGCCTTCGATTGCGCCAGCATGGCGGCGGCGCTGGTCCCGGGTGTGTTCCCTGGGAGGTCGAAGGTGACATCGAGCGCGAGTCCGGGAACATGATCACGGGCCCAGCGGTCTTCGAGCGTATCCAGTGCGGCAGCGGTCAAGGAGTCGGCGTCGGCAAGCATGCTCTCGAACAAGACCCGCGGCACTTCCGGCAGATCCGTGCGCAGTCGCAGCCAGCCGGGCTCGGATCCGGCCACGCGCGCCTCCACGCTCCAGGAACCCAGATCGCCGGTGAGCGCCAGTTCGCGCAGCACCGCGTGCGGGAGGCCGAGCTTGCCCCGCGCGGCGTCGGCGACAGCAGACCGAGCGATGCGCAGACTGCCGCTCGGGATCAGATCCCGTGGCACGGGCAATCGGGACGGATGGGCCACATGTAGCGGAGACAGGGCGACGAGTAACGAGTCGGCCTCTTCCCTCGTTTGCAGTGACCAGCAGAGGCCGAGGTCTGGTAGGTGGGGCAGCGAATCCGGCGCGGCGGCGGGCCCTTCGACCCACGCGCGGATGGCCGCGTCGAGCTTGACGTCGCGGCCGGCACGCAGATCGACGGCCGCACAGAGACTATCGAGAACCACCGTCTCTCCGCTCTCGAGGGTGACCTTGGCCGATCGCAGAACGAGCCGGTCCACCGCAATTGACGGGACGGGCGGCACCGATCCCGTCCGGGGAAAGCCGGCGGGTTGGGTCCCGCGCGCGCTATCGGCACCGGCGTCACCGTTGTCCTGCGCGTCTGGGCTGTGAACCTCGCCGGCGGCGGACGGTGCCGGCAGGTGACTCTGGATGAGCGGGAGATGGGCGCGAACCCCATCGACCTGGATCAGACGAACGGTCACATCCTTGCGAAACAGGTCCCCGAGGTCGCAATCGACGCGCAGCGAGTCCACCGACAGCAACGTCTCGGCGCCATCGGTCCAGACCAGTCCGTCCAGTTCCAACCGACCGAGGCGCGGCCAGTCCCCGCGCTGCAGGGTCAGCTCGCCGGTCAGCATGCGGCCGACCTGGTCGATCCCAATACCCAGCAATGCACGCCGGCCGGGCGAGAGGCTCAAGACGCCGACGACCAGCAGCAGAACCACGCTCACGAGCAGGGCCAGGACCTGAAGAGTCCTCACGAGGATGCGCCCGAGGCCGCCGCCCGTGCCGCCACCCGTGCCGCCACCCGTGCGTGTTCTTGTCTCGTCGTTCGGTCGGCTGTTCATGGGTACGGGTCTCCGATCCATAGGGACGCTCGATCCATGGTGATCAATCCCGACGCCCCATCAATAAGGATGCCCGATGCCGAGTTGCAGAACCGTCTGCGGCTCGCCCGGCGGCGGATCGGTAAGGCCGTAGGCCACATCGATCCGTACCGGTCCCACCGGCGTACCGATCATGAGGCCCCCGCCGGCGGCCACCGCCAGGTCGCTCAAACGCACCCCGTCGCGCTCCGTCCAGACCTGCCCACTGTCGACGAACAACGCGATGCCCAGGATCGACCACACCGGGATCCGGGCCTCTATTCCGGCCAGCAGCCGGGACTGGCCGCCCAGGGGCTGTCCCTCGCTGTCCAGGGGGCCCAGCATGTGGCGCTTATACCCGCGCATGGTGCTGACCCCTCCGGCAAACCAGCGCCGGTCGGGAGGCAGTTCGGCCCCCTCTTTCAACGGCCAGGCGGTGGCCGCATCCAGCCGGGCGGCCAAGACCCGCCGCCCGCCCAAGCTGACGTACTGGGACGCGCTGCCGCGCACCGAGGCAAAGGGCGCCTCGGTCCAGGGTCCTTCGGGGGACCAATCCCCGCGGAGCGTGAGGCGCCTGCCGCCGCGGGGATCGAGAGGGCCGTCACTGGTGTCGAGATACCAGGCCCCGGTCAACACGGTCTGGAACCCGACATCCCCGGTGAACGCGTCCGGGTCCTCCGACCGGTTCTCCAGATCACTGTGGACCACAGCGATCCCCACCCGGTAAGTCATGTTGAACCAGGGCTCGAACAGCGTGGACAGCTCCACCTCCCGCTTGTCCAGACGGTAGCTGTCCTCATCCTGGATCTCATAACTCAGCAACAGCTCGGTGCGTGAGCGTGGCGCCACGAGAGCCGGCCACCAGAGGCGGGATTCCCCCGTGATGCGATGGGTGGCGTAGGACGCCTCCAGGCCCGCCCCCCGTCCCCGCTTGAAGAGGTTGCGGTGTTTGAACCCGGCGCCCACCACGAACCAGTTGTCGGTGAATGATCCCACGCTGGCTTCGAGCGTGTGCATCTTCCGGGGTTGCAGGTCGGCGACCAGGTCCAGGGTTGCGCTGCCACTTGCCTCGCTGGTGAAGCGTACCTGTCGAAAGAGCCCCAGCGTGCGTACGTATCGGCGGGCATCCGCGGCGATCGCAGGAGAGAACCGCGTGCCGGGATCAAGCCCCACGGTCTTGTGGACGAGGGGCACCAGGTCTTCGGACACGCCTTCGACGCGCAACCGGCCGTAGTTGAACAGTCCGCCGGGGTAGCAGGTGAACGCGATGTCGCAGGTGAGACTGTCCGGACGCTGCAGAGTGAACTCAACGCGAGGGTGCGCGTAGCCGGCCTGCAGGAGTTCGGACACCAGGCGCTCCCGAACCGCTTCGATCTGTGACTCGCGCAATCGCCGCTGCTCGGTCAGAAACGCGGACAGGCTGTCCGCGGTAGCCGACACCTCCTGCGGACACCCGGCCACAGTAACCTCGCCATAGACGACCTCCGGCCCGGGGTCGATCACGAAGACAACGCCGACCTCCTGGTCCCCGAGTGCTTCGGCCCGTGCCGAGATCCGGGCGCCAGGCCAGCCGTGGCGCGCCAACAGGAGCCGAATCCGCTCGCCGTCCGCCTCAGCCGTGCTCAAGCGCAGGATGGCCTTCTTGCTTCCCAGGAGCTTCTTGCGCGGCGTGAGCGCCAGTCCGCTTCTGGCCTGGTCCGACAGGCTTTCCGGCATGCCGTCGAGATCGAGAGAGGCAACCTTGCGCCCCTGCCAGGCCGACAGCTCGTCGACTTGCACGGCCGGCGCCGCCGGCGCCGGGTACTCGGTCGCCACGGCCGAACCGCCAGTGCCCGCTGCCGCCAGTAGAAGCAGGAGCGCGGGCAGTAGGACCACGTTCGACAGGAGCGCGGGCGGCAGAGGCGCGCTCCGCGGGAACAGCCGAAACGCCGAACGCCTCGGGCCGGGCCCACGGCTGGCTTCCAGACCCGTCGAGTTCCGGGCGTGCGGCGCGTCAGCCGATCTGCCAACACGCACGCCGGAACCGGTTACGCACCGGTCTTGCGCAAATCGGTCTGAAGGCCTCTGCCTGGGGTAACACCGAACGCTTCCCACCACGGAATCGAATCTCCTATCGGGGGTGGCCGGGAGTAGACGGCAGAGGAACCGGCTGTTGGGAAGAAGCGCCTGGTCGAGACTCGTCACTTCCAGGCGCTTTGCGCTGGTATCAGCCAACCTTCTCCCGGTGTCGGCCGGCCATGTCCCGGTGTCTGGCTACCTTGGGCCGCCGCTGCCCATCCGCCACCGGTCCCCATCTCGGTCAGGACGCCTTGCAGCGGCAAGTAGGCCGCGCTCCCGACCACGATCCTGAAGTCGAGGTCGAACTGGCCGCGGGTGCAGGTAACGTGGCTGTAGTCGGGATTCGATGAGCTGCCCTGGTTGTAGCACAGGCAGTTCTCGTAGGACGGCATCTTCGCTGCGATCACCGCGCCGGCGATGACATCGCCGATCTCGGTGCCGAACTCGGTCAGATAAAAGGATCCGCAACCATTCTCCTCGATGCCGCAATCACAGTACGCGTCGTCCGGATCCCCGGGCAGCTCGTAGCGCATCGAGTAGGTCGATCCCTCGTGCGTACAGCGCGTCCGGTTGGTGATGTAGCTCAAGACGCCGCCACGACCCGATCCGGGCGACTGCTCGAACTGCTCCCAGGAAGTCAACACGTAGCTCGACGCACTCGTGACCGAGAGCAAGTCGAGCATGAAGACCAGCTCCTCCTCGGGAGGACTGGACACATTGCCCGCGATGATGAACAGGACCTTCCCCACTTCCTCCTGTTCGAGGACCGGCGATGCTCCCACGAGTTCCAGGGGCGTCTGGATCGTGCTGCCGATACCTTCCAAGTAGATGCTGGCAAACATGGTGTCGGCCGGCACCATGACCAGATCCCGCGATGCCACGGTCGTCTCGTCGACCACGACGGTGACCTGCACCGAGTCCGGATGATAGGCGGGGTGCTCGGCCCGGATCGACCAGAGTCCCGGGGCCAATTCGAGCTGGAACTGCCCATCCTCGGTGCTGCCCGCGACCAGCACCTCCTCGCCATCCAGGGTCGCCCGCGCGCGTAGATACGCTTCCCGAGCAAATAGCGTGCTCTCGATCGGTTCGCCCGCTTCCTCTATCTTCAGCTTGATGCCGTTGCGGATCAGCCCGGTGGCGAAGCCGGATTCCTCGTCGAGTTCGAGCAGGACCTCGGTCGTTGCCCCATCGGCGACAATCGCGGTCTTGCTGGCCGCCGAGAAACCCTCCTTCTCCGCGGTGACCGTGACGTTGCCCACCAGCACGTTTTCGAAGTAGAAGCCGCCATCGGCGCCGGTGATCTGAGTGGTCTGGTGCCCGTGGATTGGATTTTCACCGCTTTCGTGAATGGTGACCGTGGCGCCTTCGATCGGTGTTCCCAGGCTCCGCTCGTGCACGCTACCCATCAGAACGCCGAACTCCTTCTCGGCCTCCTGCCAGATCGTGAACTCCGTCTTGAACTTGCTCTTCTGCAGGCCCACCATGGTTTTCATCGCCGTCGTGACCTGGTTCCCGATGATGAATCCCATCGCCGGGGCCATGACCGCTTGGGTCCCGACGAATTGACCGAGCTTCTTCACGGCCTCGGGTCCCACCGACCGGTCCAGGAGATACTCGAAGGAGGCGCGGTAGGCGGTATTGAAGGTCACGTTCTCGAGCACCTTGTTGGCCACCAACCACACGACTTCCCAGTACTCCCCCTCCCGCAAGGCGGATTCCACCTGTGCCATGACCGGGTAGTCGGTCAAGACCACCGACAGCAGCTCCATCTTCCAGTTCGACTCGGTTGGCGAGATGCCGTCGAACTGATGGACCACCGACTCGGTGTTGGTGGCGACCGAGAAGACGTTGCCCGCGAACTCGAAGACGATGGTCCACATCCCCGCTAGGTGGGCCAGGCGCTTCTCTTCATCAGTCAAGGTATCCCATGGGTTGTACAGTGGTTGGAACCCATAGCCGATGACCCGCACATGGGTGGAATCGCGGTCGTCCCCGGGCACCTCGAACTCGATCTGGCGTTCGGATGGGCTCCAGGGATAGCGGCCGCGAAAGAACTCGAACATCCCGCCGTTGGGCGAAAGCAACACGGTGTCGGCGGGAGACTCGGTGATGCAGAAGGCCCAGCGGCCATAGGCATTCGTGATCTTGAACCGGTCTTCCTCCAGGTGCGTCAACTCGTGGCCATTCGTCTGGGTCGTGGGCAGCACGTAGATTTCCGTTTCTTCCTGCGCCGTGTATGTCGTTTGCTGGGCGGATCCCGCCACGTGCTCCGCGGGGTCCGCCAGTTGCTCCACCGGTCCCGCCCGGTGCCCGCCGGCGAATCCCAGCAGGCTCGGCTTGTAGGACACAAGCGTCTCGGGATAGGTCTGCAAGTAAGCGATTACGACATCGGCTACAGCCTCGATGGTCTCCTGATCCTCCGCACCCAGCGCGTTGGGATCGGCAGCCAGCTTGCTTCCCAGAAGTGACTCCAGGACGTCGAGCTGCGGGAGAGTTTCCATGCGGTCAAGGATCTCAGTGGCGCCTTCACGATGGCTCACGCAGATGAGCGGCGTCATGAAGGCCAGGGCCTTGGCGGTGCTGCGGAGGCTCAAGGTGATCTGCCGGCCATCGCCCGGGTCCGGGTGAGCGCAAAGCAGCAGGGGCACGCTGTCCCGGTAGGCCATGGCCAGCCCGGGAATGTGACGGTTGCCGGTGATGGCGAAGCCGCCGGCGTCATCGATCTCGACCTCGTGCTCGCCGAGGCCGACACGAACCTGGTCAAGACCACCGCTGCCGCCGGGCAACTCGACCGTGCCCGTGAGCTCCACGGTCGGTGATTCGGGTGTGGTAATCGGGTCGTCCTCGCTACAGGACAGGCCAATCCAGAGGCAAGAGGCCAGAACCAGCCCGAGAGCAGGCAAGCGTCGCATTGAAAATCTCCACGGTTTAGGGGTGACTGCGAACGAACCCTACTGCTCGTCGGATGGAGCCTCAGGCGCGCAAACAGCATAGCAGAAATCGAAGCCGGATCGAAACGCCACGGTCTCCGGCCCTCGTCGCGGCTGGGTCTCCCGTAAACGGTTTCACTCGACTCCCCACGTTCGCAGCACACGGGTTGGCACAACATGGCGTGACGCGCGGCCGTGCGCCCAGCGCAAGAGATCCCGGCCAGCCTCGGTGCACAGCCGGTGCGCCTGGGGTTCGATGCCCACGCGTCCCAGATCCAGCCGGTCGGCATCCCAGCAGGTCAAAACGGTCGGATGGCCGGCCGTGAGGCCGTCGGTGTGGTGCCGGCATGCCTCGATCAGGAGATCGAACTGATCGTCGCCGAGATTCAACCAGGTCTGACGCATCGCGCGGGCCAGCGCGGCGCCGCGTTCCCCATGTCCGTCATCCCGGCACTCGTTCACCCGGCGGGCATCGTGGAACAGGGCGAAGAGGCTGACGACCGCTTGGTCGGCACCGGTGACCCGGGCCAGCCGGTGCCCGTTCTCCCACACCCGCGCCCAGTGAACGACGCCGTGCGCACCATCGGCGGGCAGGACGTATCCTCGCAGGATCTCCGCTATGATTCCGGGCCAATCATGCACAGCACGCTCTCCCATCCGAAACCGACTTGGAAGCCAACCTCGAGGCATCCCCTCATCAACAGGATAGCATCAGCGCAAGGGCCGGAGACACCGTGTCGACACGGTCCGGCGCCATCCTACGCGCATCCCCTTTCTGAGCTCGCTGGTCTCGCACCAGCAGATCGCGCCTACATCGCGCCTGTACCTTCGGACGTCAGTTCGATAGACTCGCGCTCATGAAGCATCTGATCCCACCTGCCTGGTTCGAACCCTGGTCCGGCGTCTTCAAGGTTCCTACGAGATTCATGTTCGGATCCCGTGCCGTCATCCATGTGCTCGTGCTGGCCGGTCTCATCCTACCCGGTTGCGGCGGGGAAACCCCAGAGGGGAACCGGACCACCGAGGACCGACCGGCTGGGGGCCGAACCGCCCCGGATCGCGCAGCCGGAAACCATCCGGCCGATGCTCTCTCGATTCCCAACCAGCAGCGCAAGCGCGAGCTCGAAACCTACATGCAGAACGCCCTCGAGGTGTACGACTTCTCGGGAGCCGTGTTGGTGGCGCGCGGGGACGAGGTTCTGCTGCGGGCCGGCTACGGGTTTGCCGATCGGGACGCACGTGAGATCAACCGTCCGGAAACGAGGTTTCTGATCGGATCGGCAAGTAAGATCTTCACGGCTCTGGCGATCATGCAACTCGTCGAGGCGGGCCGGGTGGACCTGGGCGATCCTTTGAGCAAGTATCTGCCGGACTACCCGCCGGAGGTTGCCGGCCGCGTGACGGTGCATCACCTGCTCACGCACACCTCAGGCATTCGGGATGTGCTCACGGTGCCTGCCTTTCGCGAACAGCTCGCCGCGGCGATCACCCCCGATGAGATGATCGAGCTCTTCGCTCACGAGCCACTGGTATTCGAGCCGGGCACCCGGCACGCCTATAGCAACTCGAACTACGCGTTGCTGGCGAAGATCATTGAGGTCGCCTCCGGCCTCTCCTGGGCGGAGTACCTAGGCACGCACATGTGCGACCCCATCGCCATGAGGCACACTGGCGTTCCGGCCGAGGATGCGTCCGGTCTGGCCCAGGGCTACCTCCCCCATCCCGACGGTGGCCTCATCCCCGTGCCGGTGTTTCACATCTCGCGTGGGTATGGCGCCGGAGACATCGCCAGCACGGTGGGCGACCTCTACCGCCTGGACCGCGCGCTGGCGCGAGGCGATCTGGTGACCCAGGCGACCCTGCAGCGAATGCTCACGCCGCAAGCGGAAGCCTACGGCTACGGCTGGATGATCGAGACGATAGGATCGCACAGGCTCAACTTCCACGGCGGTGGGGTTCCCGGACAGGTATCGATCGTTCAACGGTGGATCGATGATTCGGTCTTCGTGGTGGTTCTGGCCAACCACGCGCGCATCCCCGTCCATACGATCGCGACCGGACTGGCCGCTGTCGTGCTCGGTGAAGAATACGAGCTTCCGCGGATCAAGCAGCCCGTGACGCTGAGCGCTTCGCAGCTCACCGAATACGAAGGCCGGTACCGGCTTGCCGGTGGCATGGTCCGGCGGGTCGAGCTCCGCGACGTGGGCCTGGTCGCCATCCGGGGCGGCGGCGCTCCTTATCCGATCCTGCCCGAAAAAAGGGATCGCTTCTACTTCGTGCACGATCCGATGACAACGCTCAGCTTCCTGCGTGACCGGAACGGCGAGATCACCGCCCATGTGCTTCAACAGGCATTCGAGTCCGATACTGCCTATGCGGAAACGGCCGGCACCGGGCCGATGGCTGACTGAGCCGCCTGGGGAGCCGCACTTGTCCGGAGGGGGCCACGCATCAGCCGTCCGAGGTGCCGCGGCCCGCGCTTCGTTTCTTGGTCGTTCGCTTGGAACCGGCGCGCGTGCCGGACCGCTTCTTCCTCGCCGGCGTCGGCTGCTCGTCGTCGGAGGATGCGTCGGAGCCCGACGCCGCGTTGGCGGACGCACGCGAGCCGGACGAGGCGCGCCGGATGCGGGTGGTCCCGCTCGAGGAGATGGTCGACTCCCCCGACCGGCCGCCGTCGCCGCTGCGCCCTCGCGATCGGGACGATCGGCGCGCGCGCCCGCGCGGCGAGGGCGCCTTCTTGCCGAACCCGTTCACGACCCAGGTGCCGCCGGCCGCCGAGTCGCGGGAGACGTCCAGCAGCTCCAGTGCGGCCGCGTCCTCGAGCAACTCGCCGAAGGTGGCGTAGCCGTACTTGTTCTCGTCGAAGGCCGGGCGCTTGCGCTTCATCGTGTCCTTGATGAGCGATGAGTACAGATGCTCGCGCCCTTCGCGCAGCAAACCGCGGGTGGTCGACAGGAGGAAGTCGAAGAGCTTCTTCTGGTCGTCCGGCAGCTCCTCGAGGGACTCGGCCGCGCGCCCCCCGCTTTCCTCGGCCAGATCGTCGTAGTAGATGAACTCATCGCACACGGCCACCAGCAGGTTCGAAGTGGTGTGCTTGACGCCCACGCCGATCACCGACTTGTTGTTCTCCCGCAGCTTCGCCACCAGGGGCGAGAAGTCCGAGTCGCCCGAGACGATCACGAACGTATCGACGTGCGCCTTGCTGTGACACAGATCCATGGCGTCGACGACCAGGCGGATGTCGGCACTGTTTTTACCCGTCATTCGGGGCCGCGGGATCTCGATCAGCTCGATGCCGGCCCCATGTAGGTCGGTCATCTGTTCCTTGAAATGGCTCCAGTCGGCATAGGCCTTCTTGACGATGATCTTGCCCTTCTCCAGCAACCGCTCGATCAACATCCGGATGTCGATGGGCAGACGGGCCTCCCGCGCGCCCAGGGCGATATTGTCGAAGTCGATGAACAGCGCGAGATTGCGCTCGTGGTCAGATGGCATCGCGGTCTCCTTGTTCGTGACCTTCGCATCCTTACAGAGTGGTCGCATCCAATCAGCAGGCTTGATGATAGCGGCTTCCGGGCTCCCGTGCTAGGATGCTCTGCGGCCGACGCACGAAGGAGGTACGCCATCCGCCACCTGGCACTCTTGTTGCCCTACTTGAAGCGCTACCGCCGGCAGGTGGCGCTGGGCCTGGGCTGCATGGTGCTGTCGCTGGCGGCCACCCGACTCATCCCCTGGCTCCTGAAACTCGGGATCGACGGCCTCGAAGCCGGGGCCAGTCACGAGCGCATCGCCGGCTACGCCGGGCTTCTGGTGGCGGCCGCGGCCGTCGGGGGTGCCTTTCTCTACCTGCAACGCTGGCTGATCATCGGGGCTTCGCGCCGCATCGAGTACGACCTACGGGCCGACATCTTCCGCCACATGCAAGCGCTCGACCAAAGTTACTTCGGTCGCGAGAAGACCGGCGAGATCATGGCCCACTTCACGAACGACCTGAGCGCGGTGCGGGATGTGGCTGGCCCGGGCGTCATGTATGCGGCCAACATGACCTTGATGCTGGCCAGCTCGCTGACCCTGATGATCGTGATCGATCCGTTCCTGACCCTGGTGGCCTTCGCGCCCTATCCGGTGATCTCGATCGTCACCTTCTTCTTCGGGCGATCCCTCCACAAGCGCTCCCGAACGGTGCAGGATCTGTTCGCGCGTATCTCGGCCCGCGTGCAGGAAGATCTTTCGGGCATCCGCATCCTGCGGGCCTACGCCCAGGAAGAGAACGCCGGCCGGCGCTTCCAGGCTGTCAACGACGAGTACGTGGACGCCAACATGGCCGTCGCCAATCTGAGGGGCCGTTTCGTGGCCGCGATGAACCTCTTGGCCGGCAGCGGGCTGGCGATCGCCCTGCTCGTTGGCGGCCGGCAGGTCATCGAGGGCACGCTCAGCCTGGGATCGCTGGTGGCGTTTTCGGCGTACCTCACCGAGATGACCTGGCCGGTCATTGCCATCGGCTTCGTCATCACACGTCTGCAAACCGGCGCCAGCGCCGCCGCCCGTATCCAGGGCATGCTCTCCGTCGAACCGCAGATCGTCTCCGGCCGTGACCGCGGCCGTCCGGCGCCCCGGGTCACGTTTGCCGATGTTTCCTTCCGCTACCCCGGCGCCGAAGGCTTCGCCCTCGAGAAGGTGAGCTTCCATCTCGAACCCGGCCAGACACTGGGGATCGTGGGACGCACCGGGGCGGGCAAGAGCACGATCCTGAAGCTGCTTCTGCGCCTCTACGACCCGACCCACGGCGCCATTCGCATCGATCACATCGATCTGCGCCACCGGGACGTGTGTGCGGTGCGCTCGATGACCGGCTACGCGCCGCAGGATGCGTTTCTGTTCTCCACCTCGATCGCCAAGAACATCGCCTACGGCAAGCCCGAGGCCGATCGCCGGGAGGTGGTCGCGGCGGCCGCGGCGGCGCGCCTGGCCGAGGAGATCACGCACTTCCCGGAGGGGTACGATACACCGGTCGGAGAGCGCGGGATCACGCTTTCGGGCGGTCAGCGCCAACGTGCCTCCCTGGCGCGGGCGCTCTTGCGGGAGCCCGAGATCCTGCTCTTGGACGATACGCTCTCGGCCGTCGACGCCCAGACCGAGGGAGAACTCCTCCGCGAGCTCCACGGCTACGTCAAGGCGCGCACCTCGATCATCGTCTCCCACCGCATCTCGGCGGTGCAGGACGCGGATCAGATCCTGGTGCTCGAGGACGGACGGGTGGTTGAGACCGGACGGCACGAAGAGCTCGTGCGTGGGCAGGGACTCTACGCGCGCCTTCACGAGCGGCAGCAACTCGCTGCTCAGCTCGAGGAGGGGCCGTCCTCATGAATGTTGCCACGAAGACGCCGGCGCGGGGCACGATGACCGATGAGCTCTCGGGCAATATCTACGATCACCACCTGATGATACGAATCCTGCGCTACATGCGGCCCTCCCGCGGTCTGGTGATCCTGACCACCGTACTGCTCATCCTCTTCTCGCTCGCGAACCTGGCCGGACCGTTCCTGACCCGGATCGGCATCGATGACTACATCGCGAAGGGCGACTACCCAGGCCTGGTCAAGATCTGCTTGCTGTGGTTCGGATTGCTGATCGTCACCGGCGGTCTCCAATACGCCCAGATCGTGCTGATGAACCTGGTGGGCCAGCGCGCCATGCTGCGCATGCGCGCCGACATCTACCGCCATCTCCAACGCCTGCCGGTCTCCTTCTTTGATCGCAACCCCATCGGCCGGCTGATGACCCGCACGACCAACGACGTCGAAGTGCTCAATCAGATGTTCACCCAGGGTGTGGTAGCGATCTTCGGCGACATCTTCACGCTCCTGGGCATCATGGTCGTCTTGATCCTCATGGACGGCAAGCTGGCCCTGGTCACCTTCGCCTCCCTGCCGTTCATCTTCATCATCAGCATCCGTTTCCGCACGCGGGTCCGTCGCGCCTTCCGGCGAATCCGCGCGGCGGTCGCGCAGATCAACACCTACTTGCAGGAGAGCATCAGCGGCATCAGCGTCATACAGGCTCTGTGCCGGGAAGAGCGCAACGAGCGCGAGTTCAGCGGCCTCAATGCCGAACACCGCGATGCCTACCTGGCCTCGGTGCGGGCATTCGCCGTCTACTTCCCGCTCGTCGAGCTCATCCAGTCGGTCGCCATCGGGCTCATTCTTTGGTACGGCGGCGGGAAGGTGCTGCAAGACGAGCTGACCTTCGGCGCGCTGGTGGCCTTCATCCAATACGTGCGCCGTTTCTTCATGCCGATCCGCGACCTCTCCGACAAGTACAACATCCTGCAGGATGCCATGGCGTCCTCGGAGAGAATCTTCACGCTCCTGGATCAGCCCGAGGAGCCGGGAATCGAAACCCCGCTCGCGGGCAAAGCGACCGTCCCGAGCAAGGTGGGCGCCCCAGGCTTCGATCCCTACGGCGAGATCCGTTTCGAACGCGTTCGCTTCAGCTACGACGGCGAGACCGAGGTGCTGCACGATATCAGCGTGGCGATGCCGGCCGGCAAGACGACCGCCGTGGTGGGCGCCACCGGATCGGGCAAGACCACCCTGGTCGCGCTGCTGGCCCGCTTCTACGATCCCGCGGCCGGCCGCATCACGATCGGTGGCACCGACATCACGGAGGTGCCCCGACGCCAGCTGCGCCGGGCGCTGGCGATCGTACAGCAGGATGTGTTCCTCTTCTCGGGCACCGTCGAGGAGAACATCCGGCTGGGCGATGACAGCATCCCGCGCGAGCGCGTCCTGGCGGCCACGGGCACGGCCCACGCCGATCACTTCATCAGCCGCTTGCCGAACGGGCTCGACAGCGAGGTCGCCGAGCGCGGCGGCGCATTCTCGACCGGAGAACGGCAGCTACTGGCCTTCGCCCGCGCGCTGGCCTTCGACCCGAAGATCCTGGTCCTGGACGAAGCCACCGCCAGCATCGACAGCGAGACCGAGGCGCTGATCCAGGACGCGCTCACCGCGCTCCTGCGAAACCGGACGGCGATCGTGATCGCCCACCGGCTCTCGACCGTGCGCAGCGCCGATCAGATTCTCGTGATGCACCGCGGGCAGATCGTTGAGCGCGGAACGCACGAGGATCTTCTGAAAGCGGGCGGCTTCTACGCGCGGCTCTACCAGTTCCAATTCGCGCCGCAGCGAAACACCCGCGATTTGCGGCATTAGGGCGCTCCCACCGGCGCCAACGAAGCAAACGTCTCAATCACCCGCATCTCGGTCGCGAGCGTGCTATACTGCCGGGACAGTCCGTAAGGGCAGCAATTGAATGCAATTTCATTGCGCGACACGGGTGGCTGCGTCCCGCCCGGGAACCGCGTTTGAGATCTGATGGGAAGGAGAGCCCAGTATGTACCGCACGATCGCTCTTGGTTTCTCGGCCGCCGTGAGCCTCTTGGCCGCGGTGAGCTTCCTGGCGAGTCCAGTTCTCGCCAGTAACCTCGTCCTGATCGAAGAGCCCATCTCCCCCGATGGCGCCGGAATGTGGCGCCAGAACGCAAGCGTGCTCTACCAGAGTGAACAGATGCTTCTCCTGTTGTGCGACGCCGAGCCGGCTTCCATGCCCACCGGCGCCCGGCTCATCGCGAATGACGCAACCGAGGACGCTCAGTGGCTCCTTGCGTATGCGGCCACGTCCGAAGGCCGGGACCGGCTCGCCTCGCTGGGCCCGATCCGGCTTCAGCGCGGGGACGTTCATTTGATCGAGCTTCAGGGCGCCGTACCGGCGGAGTTCAACCTGCAAGGTATCCACGCGGTGTTGCCCCTCACGCCCGTGCCAGTGACCGAGACCGGGTGGACGCAGGCGATGGGCGCGCTCGAGTCTTCCGCGAACCGGGCCACACTGCAGGCCACCCCGGGAGCATTGACGCGCAACAGCGATGTGCAGGAAATCGTCGATCAGATCGATGAGGGCTCCTATCAGGGCATCATCCAGACGCTCGAGAACTTCGTGACGCGCAACGCGCGCACCTCCGAGTACCACGACGCCTGCCTGTGGGCGCGCAACACCTTCGAGTCCTTCGGCCTCACGGCCGAGATCCAGGAGTTTTGGGCCGATGCCTGGTGGGGCGAGGATTTCCTCAGCTATAACGTCGTCGCCGAGCAACCGGGCGTGGAGCACCCCGAACAGGTCTACATCATCTGCGGGCATCTGGATTCCACCGCCGGTTACACGCAAGTCCCCGAACCGGTCGCACCGGGCGCCGATGACAACGCCAGTGGCTCGGGCGGCGCCATCGAAGCCGCGCGGGTCATGTCGCAGTACAGCTTCGCCTACACCATCCGCTACATCTGCTTTGGCGCCGAGGAGATGGGATTGTGCGGCAGCTACGCCTATGCCGAAGCAGCTGCGCAGGCCGGCGAGCAGATCCTGGGCGTGATCAACTTCGACATGATCCTCTTCGACGGGGATTTCGACGGAGGCGTGTACGTGCCCTACGACAACCAGTCGCAGACCTTGGCGCAGGCGCTCGCGGATGCGGCCGCGACGTACGTTCCCGAACTGGATATCCAAGTCGACTACAATCCTGGATCCGCCTACAGCGACCACTACCCGTTCTGGGTCAACGGCTACCCTGCCATCCTGGGGATCGAGGACGACTTCTCCGGCAATCCTTACTATCACTCGACCAGTGACCTGCTCGCCAATTACGCCTCCTACTGGCCGTTCGGCACACAGTGCCTGAAGGCCGGGGTGGCCACTCTGGCCACGCTCGCCGAGCCCGTCTTCGTCAACGACGCCGATGACTACGTTCATGCTCAGCCGGAATCCCGCCTCGAGTTGCGGTGGCGCTCCCCGAACCCGGTAGGCTCGGTGGCCCGGCTGTCACTGACGCAACCGTCCGCAGCACCCATCGAGATCTCATTGCTGGACGCCGGGGGGCGGCTGCTTCTCACCAGGGCCCTGCCGGCCCAGGAGCAGAGCTTGATCGAGCTGCCCAGTCACGGCTTGCCGAACGGCGTCTTCTGGCTGCGTGCCGCCAGTCCCCACGCTACGGCCGATGTGCGAATGGTCAAGATTCGGTGATGTGGCTGCGCGCATCACCGCGGCATGTCGAATCGGCACGTGGAATCCGCACATTGCGATGGGAGGTCATGCAGATGATCCGATCCGCTTCGCCCCGGTTGCTAGTCCTGGCGGCCGTGTTTGTGATCGGCCTGTTCGCGTCTGGTTGCGCCACCGTCGGGCACGACTTCCCAAGCGAGAAGGTGCAGGCCATCCGTTTGAACCAGACGACCCAGGCAGAGGTCGAAGCGATGTTCGGCCCACCCTGGCGAACGGGCATGGAAGATGGGATGGTGACCTGGACTTACGGCCGCTACCGCTATGCCATCTTCTCCGACGCCAAGACGAAGGATCTGGTCTTGCGATTCAACGACCAGAACGTGGTGATCTCCTACTCTTTCAACACCACCGAACATGAATACCGGTGAGCGCGGCGACCGGTTCGGCCCTTCGGCCCTGTCGGGGATGGTGATGCTCGGTGATCGTAGGGGTCACCCTGAATCAGAGATGGGGCGGCGGGTCGTGGTAGACGGGCCGCTCTTCCATGTGGCACGCTTAAGGCTCGACAGTCAGCCCCTACCCCGTTTCTGGAGGTGCCTCATGAATCGCCTCTCTCGCGCATCTTCTCACCTGGCCCTCACCGTATCGGCGTTGACCGTGGTCCTTCTGACCGGCGGTGCGTCGCTCGCCACAGCCCAGGACGGCTGGGTCGAGCAGACGAGTCCCACCAGTCAATACCTGCGAGACGTCGACTTCCTCGATAGCCAGACCGGCTGGATCTGCGGTTCCGCCGGGACCATCCTCCGCACGACCGACGCGGGCGCGACCTGGGCGACCCAGCTCAGCCAGACCGGCTATGGCCTGTATGGGATCTCCTTCGTAGACGAGAGTCTCGGCCTGGCCGTGGGCCAGGGCGGCACCATTCTGCGGACCGAAGATGGTGGCGAAACCTGGGTCGTCATCCGCACCGACTGGATGGACACCCTCTACGACGTCCATTTCTACGACGAGCAACACGCCTGGGCCGTGGGCGTCAACGCGATCTTCGCCCCGTTCGTGGGCTACTCGACCAACGGCGGACAGAGCTGGTCATTCACCACCTTCTACATCCAGAACAACGAGGCCACCTTGCGTGGCGTGCGTTTCGTCAGTGACACGGTCGGCTTCGCGGCCGGCTCGCTATGGGACGGACGCGGGGCCGTCTGCCGCACCACCGACGGCGGACTGACCTGGACGACCCAGATCGTCTTTGGTAACGCCATGGCTTGCATCGACATGGCCTCCGACATGGTCGGCTCGGCCGCCGGCATGAACGGCAGCGTGCTGCGCACCGCTGACGGCGGCGACAACTGGAGCAACCAGTACGTCGGCAGCTCAGCGTTCATCTGGGGCATCGCCGCGCCCGATGAGGTGATCACCTTCTGTGTGGGCGACGGCGGTCTCATCACCCGCACCGCCGATGGCGGCGGCACGTGGGAACCGCAAGATAGCGGAACGTCGGTGACGCTGGAAGGCATCGATTTCATCGATCCGTTGATCGGCGTTGTCGTCGGCGATGGGGGCACCATCCTTCGCACCGAGACCGGCGGCACCCTGCCATCCAATGCTCCGGACATCCAGCCCATGCCGACCGCCGCCTTGCGTCTGTTGCCGGGAGGCGTGAACCCGTTCGATCAGGTCACGCAAGTCCTGTTCGAGACGCGGCGGAGCGGGCAGGTTCACATCGAGGTCATCGACCTCGCGGGCCGGCTGGTTCGCAGCCAGCGGATGCACACCCGGGCCGGACGCCACACGTGGAGCTGGGACGGCACCGACGCCGCGGGCCGGCAGGTGGGTAGCGGAACCTACTACTGCCGCTTGCGCGTTGACGGTGCGCCCGGCACTTCCGGTGCATCCGGCGCGCAGGCAACCAAGACGCTGCTCTACGTGGGCCATTGAGCGCGAGATCAGCGCAAGCGCAAGCGCGGGCGCAGGTGCCGGGCGCAGGTGCCGGGCGGACCCGGCGCCCGAAGGGTCGTCATCACGCCGGGCATCTTTGACTCTGGGTGCAAGACCGTTACCTGGGCCCTGCCTCCTCGATGCTGTCGAGGATTCGGAGGTTCTTGAGGACGGCGGGATCGGAAGGACGCAGGCGTCGAGCCGCTTCAAGGCTCTGACGGGCAGCCCGCAAGTCACCGAGTTCTGCCTGCATGATGCCAAGACGCAGGCGGGCGGCGAAGTGCCGGGGGTCGATCGACAGGATCTGCCTCAGGTACTCGGCCGAACGCTGCGGATTCCCCGAGCGCCGCTCGACTTCCGCCAGCACGAGAAGGGCATCGCCATCGTAGGGGGCCGCTCTCAAGATTCTGTTCAGTTCCCTTCGGCAGGCCTCGAGCGAATCAGCCTCCAACAGCGCTTGCGCCAATAGCTGTCTTGCGTCGATCAAGGAGGCCTCCCGATCAGCTGCCCGCCGCAGATGATCGGCTGCGGCGGCGCCTCGACCGCTTACCAGGAGCATCCGCCCGAGAACATACGAGGGCGCGGCTTGCTCGGGCGCAAGCATGGCAATTCTCTCGAGCGCCTGAATCGTCCGCTGGACCTGGACCGGCGCCGCCTCCGCCACGAAGCCATCGATCGACCGGGCATGCCGCAAGCTCGGATCGAAGACCAGTCCGTATTCGGCGAGCAGTGACGTATTCTCCGCACACTGTCTGGCATAGATCAAAACGTTGTCGCCGAAGCATACGCAGTGCCATCGGGGATCCTCTCGTAGGCGCGACCGAAGGCCTTGGTCGCGCCGGGGATTGCTGCTGTAATCGACAATCGCATAGCGTAGATCGTAGGCCGCGACCATCTCGTCCCAACCATCTCCGGTGGCGACCAGGCGGTTGTACTCGCGCAAGAAGCCGGGTGGAAAGACGTCCAGCCGTCCATCGATGAATACGTGGCGCTCGGGCCACAGCTCATGAATCAAGTAGCCGCCGAAGCCGAGAAGGTTGAAGGCACGGCCCGGCGGTGCGACCTCCTTCATGAACCGGACGGCGATATCGGGCCGATTCACGGGGTTGATCCCTACGCCAACGCGGCGATTCTCCTCACGTCCCATCGGCTGACCCCACGTCAAAGCGCCGGCAGCGCCCGCCAGGGATGTCACCACGACCAGCGACGTGACAATCCACGCCACGCTTCGCTTCTCTCCAAGCCGCGCGCCGTGCGCCGCAAATGCGGCCACGAAGACGACGGCGAACTCCGAGACGCCTCGCACCGAAACGACCGCCGTGCCCAGAAACACGATGGCGGGCAGGACGAGTGCCCATTGCCAGCGTCCCAGCTCGGTGAACAGGAGCAAGCCCAGCGTGAGAACTGCCACCGCCAGTACCTTGATGAAGAGCGCACCCCGATAGGCTGGATGGAACAGATTGCGGAGTTCGGCGATGGAGTCGCGAACCTCGGCTCGTTCGAGCAGGCGCAGCGGATAGAGAAGTGCCTCGATGTGGTGCGGGTTGATCAGGGTCGAAAGCGCGATCAAGGCAAACGGCAGGGCATAACCGATGGCGACCTGTCGCGTCCGGCCTGGCCGCCCAAGAGACCCGATATCGAAAGCCTGTTCACCGAGCCAGTAGAGGAAGACGAGGCCCAGTCCGAGGAGAAAGCCGGAGTGCAGATTGGCCCATAGGACGAAGAGCGGTATGAGCAGCCATCGGAACCGGGCCTTGCCCGTCCGCGATCCCAACCGGAGAAGGAGCAAGGTGAGCCCCAAGCAGAGGGCGGTCAGGATGTGAGGGCGCACGAAGGCCCGCGGCGCCAGCAGCGGACCTGCGAGCAAGACGGCCGCGGCCGCCGTGGAAAGGTGGCGTGATACGTTCCCGGCTTCACTCAGGCTGCCGGCCCAGGCGGCCAGAAGCACTGCCAGGCCGCAGGCCAGCGCCTTGAGCACGATGAGAAGATCGAGCCCTCCCCATTCGTAGATTCGGAAGAAGAGCACTTCGGAGAGCCATTCGTGCGTGACCCAAGGGCGCCCCTGCGCGGTGAATGTGAAGGGGTCGGCGGTAGGAATCCGGCCTTCCTCAACGATCAGCTCCCCCGTGCGAAGATGCCACCACAGATCAAAGCTGTGAATCGGGAACAGGGACAGCAGGACGGTCAGGGCGGCAGCCAATGTCAAGGCGGCGAGGCCGAACCAAGCCGGTACAATGTTCGGGCTGTGATCGCGCGCGTCCATCTCCTGGCTCCGACCTTCATCGTGGTGACCGGTCTTCCGTCTGCTCCGGCGCTACTATCCTACCACGATTGGCTGCACCGCCCGATCCGCATCGTCTTCCGCGTGGATCCGGTACCCCTTAGCCGTCCGCCCGGATCATCTGTCCGAATCGGGCCATGCCCTCGCGGATCTGTTCGGCATCGACCATCGAGAAGCTGGCCCGCATGCAGTTGCGGCAGCCGCCCTGAGTAGAGAAGGCGGGCCCGGGCACCATGAGAACCTTCATGTCGCGGCTGTGTTGCTCCACCATGCGGCCCGCGTCACAAGCCTCGGGCAGCTCGAACCAGATGAAGAGTCCCTCACCCGGAACGTTGAACCGTACTCCGGGCGGCAGAGCCTCGCGGGCCGCGGCAACCATCGCGTCGCGCTGGGTGCGATAGAGGCCACACTTCTCCCGGATCTGGGCCAGGAAACCCTCGGGCGTCGCCGCATCCAGATAGGCGGAGAGCACCCGCTGCGCCAGAGAACCGGTGTGCAAGTTGGCGCACTGCTTGAACAAGACGAAGTGGCGGATGATCTCAGGGTCGCCGCTGGCATAGCCTACGCGCAAGCCGGGCGCAAAGATCTTCGAGAAGCTGTCGAGCCGGATCACCCGGCCATCCCCATCGAGCGACTGCAGCGTCGGCGGCGCCGGCTTCTCGTCCAGACGCAGGAGCTGGTAGGGGTCGTCCTCGAGCACCAGCAGATCGTATTCACGCGCCAGCGCCAGCATGTGATGCCGGCGCTCATCCGACAGCGCCACGCCGCCGGGATTGTGTCCGCTCGGGATGGTGTAGATCAGCTTCGGCATCCGCGCGCCGGCGGCGCGACGTTCGGCGAGCACCGTCTCCAGGTGCGCGGTGTCCATCCCGTCACGGTCCAGCGGAATCGCGACGAAGTTCTTTGTGAACGCGGTGAAGGCCGAGAGGGCGCCGGGATAGGTAGGCTCGGAGACGACGACCCAATCATCCTCCTCCAGGAAGAGGAAGGCCGCAATGAAGAGGCCCTCTTGCGAGCCGTTCAAGACCGCGACCCCGTGGGGGGTGAGCGTGAGGCCGTCCTTGGCTTCGTGCCAGGCAATCAGTCGCGGCAACAGCTGTGGATCGGCATCGGACGGCCCATACTGCAATGCGGGGGCGAGCTCTTCGGCGGGAATCCGGATCTGTTCTCCGCCGTGGAAGGACAGCTCCAGGCGGGCGAAGGGGAAGGTCTTCGGATTGGGATATCCCCCGCCGAAGGAGATCATGCCCGGAACCGACAACAGCGGAAAGATCGCCCTGATGGGTGACGGCTTACGGCCCTGGGCGCGCAACGCCAGACGCGACTCGATGTTCATGACCGAAGGCTCCTCTGAGATACTGGACGCATCTGCAATCGAGCCAGCTTATCTCAAGACACCGATTCAGGCGAGTGCGCACAAGTGGAACAATCCACTGTGATGCTGACCGACCACCACGCTGGCGGCTCTGTCCCCGCCGGCCTTTTGAATCTGAAAACAGTAATCGGGAAAAGAACCATGAGAAACCGAACGCACCTGCGTCGCGCATTGGCGACTGGCGCGCTGGCGCTATCGGGGATGCTACCGCTGATCACGGCCGCTCAGGCCGACTACGCCGTCATCTGGGATGAGGAAATCGAATTGGCCGGCGCCGGGCTGACCGACAGCTGCCTGGGCGACATGAACGGCGACGGACTGCTGGAACTGGCCGGGCAGATGGGTACCCAGATGGTCATCCGTGATGCGCTGACCGGTGTGGCTCAGTGGACTAGCCAAGCCTACATCTATCCTACTCGGGTCTCTTTGGTCTCTCGCTGGGCTACGGGGCACAGGTCGAGTTGCGCGTCTACGACGTGACCGGCCGCAAGGTACGTGAGCTCATCAACGATCGACTGACAGCCGGAGAGCACCAGGTTGCCTGGGACGGAGAGGACGACTTGGGTCAGCCGCTGGCGACCGGCACCTACCTCTATGAACTGCGGATCGACGGCCAGTCCGTCGGCCGGCGCAAGGCGGTGATGCTGCGGTAGCGAGCGTGGCTCATCCCCGAGGCGCCCCCCCCCTTCCCAAGCCCGCCGCAGGCGCGTTGTGCCGCCTGCGGCGGTCGCATTGGCCAGACCTGCTCCACCATGGGTCATCTCGAGCCCGCTTGCCGAGGTTGAGGTCGCGCAACCCGGCGGCCAATCATGCTTGCTTGCATCCGGCTGGCCTTGAACGTGTATAATCGGAGACACTTCATCACCGGCACCGCTGATGTGGCGGCAACGGTCTGTCTGGAGCATCGCTCTCCGGGACGGTCAGCGGAAGGAGCTTGCACCCATGATTCTACTTCGATGGCTCGCGTCCATGCTTCTGGGCCTCGTGCTCGTGCATCCGGTTCCTACCGGCGCCGCGCCGGTCGACGACGTAGGCGCGCGGGAGACGGCAACCGCGTTCCTCGATCGTCACGATGTCAACCGCACCATCGGCGAGGTCGTGGGGCTGGAGAGCGACGGCACTCTCTGGGCGCACCTGTGCCTGCTCGCGCCTTCCGGGTACGTCGTGGTTCCGGGAGACGATCGCCTGCCGCCGGTCCTGGCCTATGCTTTCGATTCGGCCTGCCCGCCGGCGGCCGCCGGCGAGCACCCGCTTGTAGACCTGGTGACGGCCGATGTGCGCAGCCGTCTGGCGGCTTACCCGCAGATCGAGCCTTCGACGGCCGAAGCCTGGCAGCAGGCCTGGACCGAGCTGCGGACGCCGGGGGATTCGCCGGGGATGGCGCCCGGGATGACGCGGTTCCAGCAATGGCCGCCGGAGGGTTCGACGCCGACCGGAGGCTGGCTGCAGAGCAACTGGACGCAGAACCCGCCCTACAACGACTACTGCCCCTTGGACTTGGCGCACGGCGGCTCGCGCAGCGTGGCGGGGTGCCCAGCCGTGGCCATGGCCATGATCGTCAACCATCACGAGACGATCCAGGGCACGGCTCTGGGTGACGGTGATCGCTACTATCACAGCTACTCGGGCAACTACTACTGGATACCCGATGCGGCCGTGGAGTACGACTTCCCGGACTTCGAGACGCTCAACATCGCCCTGGAGAAGGTGACGCTTCACTGGAATCAAAGCGTGCCGCTCACGGGCAGCGACAAGGCCGCACTCGTCTTCGCCTGCGGCGTGGCCGCGCGCCAGGTCTACAGCGCATCGATCTCGGGCACCTATGGCCTCGGCCAGGCCTACGATGCCTTCCAGCGGTTCGGCTTCACCGACTGCCGGGTGGCCGATGAGTCCGACCCCAACTTCTATCCGGATCTCACCGCCCAGATGCAGAACGCCCAGCCGGCGCACCTGGCCGTCGTCGATCCGCCGGGAACGATGGGGCACAATCTCGTGATCGACGGCTACAACACCGACGACTTCTACCACCTCAACTTCGGCTGGGGCGGCGCGTACAACGGCTGGTACCTGTTGCCCGACGGCATTCCCTACGGGCTGACGGTCATCGACGGGGTCATCTTCGATATCGTTCCACCCACCGCCTCCGCGGAGCCCCCGGCGGTTGTGCCGGCCGCCTCCGAGCTGACCTGCAGCCCGAATCCTGCCGCCGGCACCCAGGTGAGACTGGGGTTCGCGATGCCCGAGGCCGGGCATGCGCGCCTGGGCGTCTACGACGTCGGCGGACGCCTGCAGGCGCTGGTGCTCGATGGGCACCTCCCGCAGGGGGATCGCTCGATCGAATGGGCCCCCGCCGGCCTGACCGCCGGCGTCTACTGGCTGCGGCTGGAAGTGACGAATCAGACGGTGATTCGGCGCATGGTTGTGCAGCCCTAGACCACCGGAACGGCAGAACGAACGCCGGGGAGGCCCTCCGCGTGGTCAGGCGTAGTACATGCGGGTTCGGGCGCCCCCTACCTCCGGTGTGCACACCCCGCAACTTGGGGATTGACTGCGGGGGGCCGCATCGCGTATAGGCTGCGTTCGCCTGGGCGATTTACCTGAGGCGAGGCTTTTGGGACCGGCTCGCGCCCCGCGGGGGACCGAGCCAGGCAGGGCAATCTGCCGGGAGGCAAGCATGCAGGAGCTGGATGCGCTCTGGTTGTACGGTCGCAACGATGACGATGATGACGATGACTACGATGATGATTTCGATGACGATGACGACGACGATGATGATGATGACGATGACGACTTCGATGACGACGACTTGACCGATGACGATTTTCAGGAGGAAGACGACGATCGCTAGACGGGCGGGGGGAGTGGCTCATGCGAGGCGCTCCCCGGCCGCCCACTGTCGAAATGTAAGCTGTCCCTACGTCGGCTTGGCACTCGACAGAGCCCAGGACGACGACCAGCCGCGCAGGGACGGCCGGGTCGGACGGATTGGCGGGGTCGAAGGCCCACCGGGTCTCCGGCCCCGTTGCCTTGGTGCGGGATGCTTCGGTCACCGGCTTGCAGATCCCGCACTCCTGCGCGCGGACCTTCTGAAACCCCGGGAGTTACGGCCGATCTTGCCGGGATCCGGCGGCCCGCATGCATCTGCATCATGTGTCTGTAACCATACGAAGGGCGCCTTACGCGGGGATTATTCGGGGACGACTCGGAACCGACTCGGAGAGAAAAACGGGGCTCAATCCGGATTCTGCAACGCTTTTTGAGGGAAGAAGTTGAACGGTCATAGG
>CAZNJE010000038.1:0-47768 GCA_964573295.1 uncultured bacterium
GGAACGACGGACTCAGCATTGGGCGGGGGGACGCCGGGCGCGATCGGGCGGGGGACGCCGGGCGCGATCGCTCCTCAGCCTCCTGTACGCGGGAATCGGCGAAGGTGTTGCTTGGGGCTCCATGAGCGCCCCGCCAGCAGGGCCACGAGGTAGAGTCCCGCGGCCGCCAGCATCACGGCCCGGTACCCAAAGTGAATCGCCACCAGCGCCGCCAGAAGGGGACTGACCACGGAAGCGAAGCCGTTGACGGCCCAGGCCCACGGCGTCCATCCCGGGGCCTCTCGGGTCAGCCGGGCCAAGCCGATGGGAAAGGGCATGCCCATGAAGAACGCGGGTAATGCCGCCACCGCGAACGCGATGCCCATGCGCGCCGCCAGCGGCAGCCCCATGAGCGAGCGCAACAGGGGGGTCAATAGAGGAGCGAAGCAGAGCGCGAGCACGACGATCGATCCGGTGACCGCCGTCAGGCTCATCCGGCCGGCCAGTCCGGCCCCCAGCCCGGCGCTCAAGAGGAAGGCCGAGAGCACGAACCCTACCGCGTAGAGGGGGTGGCCCAGCAGGAGCGTGAGGGCCTGGATCAGGGCGATCTCGAAGAAGAGAAAGCCCAGGCCCAACACGGCGAAGAAGCATGTGGCGCAACGGCGCGAGGCCCACGGCTCCCGCCGGCGCGACATGATCGCCAGAGGGAGCACCAGTAGAAGCAAACCGGCCAGGGTGGCCTGCCCCAGCGTGGCCACCCGGGTCAGGTAGCTCCACTGCAGCAGCGGCGCGCCGCCCTGCATCCGCAGGGCCAGCAGCTCGGGCAAGGCCGACCATTTGAAGAATCGGGTGAAGAACGGTGAATCGTCGGTCGCCGGCCGGATGTGGAACTTGTACCGATCGTACAGCGACCTGGGGTTCGCGCCGAGCAGGACACCGAAGGCCTCGCCGGACGATCCCGCGTGAAGAAGCTCGAAGCCAAGCGCCGCGGCCTGCTCCCGCATGCGTGCCTGCTCCTCATCAGTGATCGGAGCGCGCTTGACCAGCATCACCGATGTGTTCTGGCTCCTAACGAGCACGATGTGGGCTTGCGGGTCGCTCACGCCGAGCCGTTCGAGCGCCTCTCGCACCGTGGCCACGCGCTTCAGGGTCTCGAAGGGCGGGGAACGCATCCACTGGTACATCATCAGAAGACCATCACTGGAAAGATGGTGCAGATAGGTTTCCAATGCTTCGACGGTGCTGCTGAAATCCTCTTCGATGCCCTGTCCACCTAGCGCGGCCGGCGTCGAGCCCAGCGACCAGAACCGGATCAGGTCGTAGCTCGAGTCGCGGCCTGTCAGAAACGACCGCGGGGTGGCGACATGAATCCGAACCCGCTCGTCCGCGAAGACGCCGGTCGCATCGCGCTGGGCAAGCTCGCCGACCAATGCGGTGACCGCACGATGGGTCTCCACGACATCGATTTGGGCGGCGCCGTGATGCAGCGCTTCGAGCACCCCGAGCCCACCGATGCCGCCGGCAACGAGCACGCGCCCTCTCTCCTCCAGCAAGGTGTAGGCGAGCGCGGAGGGCAGGCAATCCAGGTATGAGGATGGCGACACCTCCGGGATCACACCCCGGGATTCCCCATCGAGGAAGAGTCCGTATTGCGGTCCGGGCACATGCGGACAACGCAAACTCAACCCGGGGGCGAACCGCGGAGGAATCCGCCCGAAGGCCACCGCCTGCGCCAGGCCCAGCGGACCGCTTCGCTCGACGATCACCTCGGTCTGCGGGATCAGGAGCGCGCGGGAGAGGCCTTTGTACTCGGAGAGCGCCGGACGCATCCACCCTTCAGGAATCAGCAGGCCCAGGAGAAGACCCGCGGCCAGCAGTGGGCCCGCGGCCAAACGCGGCCGCTCGAGCAGCGCCCAGCAGCCCAAGGCCGCCGCCGTGAAGGCCGCAGCCGTCAAGAGGCGCAGAGCGTCCTCGGGCCGGAGCCACACCAGCAGCCCCAGGGCCAGCACAGCACCGGTTCCCGCTCCGATCAGGTCGGCCCGGTAGACGCGCCGCTCCTGGAAGCGCCCCAACGTGAGCGCCATGCCAATGCAGCTGCCGCTGCAGAAGAAGGGGATCGAGAAGAGCAAGTAGTAGGCCCCGAGCACGGGCCACTGCCCGGCGTCCCACATGATCTCGAGGGGATTGAAACGCAGTGTCTGCCCCACGATGTGCGTGGCGCTCACGGTCACCCCGAGTGCGCACGCCGTGAGCAGAAAGACGGCCGTAAAACGCCGGGCCACCCATCGCCGGCCCCACCAGAGCGCGACACCGCTCACCCCGACCCCGAGCAAGGCCAGGCTGATGATCATCGGCACCAGAAACTGTCCCTGCATCAGCGAGAGGAGGCGAACCAGCAGAACCTCGAATGCCAGGGCCACGCCGGAGAGGATCCCGACGGCCGCGGACATGGCCGCCGATCGCGCGCCCGACACCGGTGGGACCGGGACCATTGTCAGTGGCCGCCCGTCAGGGGAACGAAGCGCACCGGGATGAGGTGACGGGTCTGCAGGCTGTCAGCCGCCACCTTCTCGACCAGAATCAGTTCCTGGGTCAGGAAGGCTCCGCCCACCGGAATCACCATCCGGCCCCCGGGGGCCAGCTGGCCTGCCAGCGGCGGAGGGATGTGGCTGGCCGCCGCGGTGACGATGATGGCGTCGAAGGGCGCCTGATCCGCCAAACCGTAGTAGCCGTCACCGGTCGTGACGTTCACATTGTCATAGCCCAGCCGGTCCAGGCGTCGCTGTGCGCTCGCGGCCAGCTCGGGAATGATCTCGATGCTGTGGACCTCCGCCACCAGGGCGCTCAGCACCGCCGCCTGGTATCCGGAACCGGTGCCCACCTCCAGAACCACATCCGAGGAGTCCGGATTCAGCAGGTCGGTCATGAGCGCCACGATGAATGGTTGCGAGATGGTCTGACCGTATCCGATCGGCAGGGGACGGTTCTCGTAGGCAGACTCGCGCTCAGATCGAGGAACGAACTCGTGACGGGGCACCCGGCGCATCACCTCGAGCACAGCGGAGTCGAAGCGGGTGTCACCGAGTGCCCGGAGGGTTCGTTGCACGTCCCCGGCGATGGTCTCCACGAGCTCCCGGCGCTCGACGTTCGGATCGGCCCCGGCCGCCGCCGGGAAACCCAAGACCGCCAGAAGAAGACTGCTGAGAAGGACGAGAGCCCTGAGAGTCGTGCAACCCGCGCGCCCCGTGAAGACGGCCGAAGCCACCTGCGGCCACCCTGGTCGGATCAGCGTGTCGTTCATGTCTCCCCCCTTGTGCGCCCCTTTGTGCGCAAGGTCACCTGGCGTTCACACGCCAGCGAAACAGGGCGTAGACACTCCAGTAGAGATCTTCCCAGGCACGATACTGGCATGCCCGTTGGCGAGAGACAATCAGGTCGCGAGAATTCAGTCTTCTCCCCCGGGTCTGACGGGGGATGCACCCACGCCACCCGCACCGGTCGCGCGGGCGCATCCGGCGCGTATCGGTGGACTACTGCTCGAACCGCTGGCACCTCCGTGCGTCCACCCAGTGCCCCAAGCCCGCAAACACCCTTTCATTGCTTCTCCTTGTAGACCATCTTGGGTGAAGAAGAGTTGCACTTCGTCCGAGATGATTAGGTGGAGGCAATCGTATGCGACGACACATGATCCTGTGGGCCGGGCTGTGCCTGCTGGGGCCCGTATGTGGCACCTCCAGCACGGCCGCCATCAAATTGGAAACCTATCAGCGGCTGGACGCGGTTCGCGAAGACCGCCGCCAGCAGCTCCTGGACCACATCGCCAGCCTCACCGCGCTGGCCGAATCGGCATCCCGCGACGAGGTCTTGCTGGAGTTCTTCCGCATCAAGGACCGCTATTTCCGCCTCCAGCGCACCACGCCGCCGCCGCCCGATCTCGCGCAGAGAATCGAGCACCTGAAAGACGGTATCCGCAGCCATTACCTGCATCACTATTTGTCGTTCTACGATATCCTCTTCGTCAACGGGGCGGGCGACATCTTCCACACCATCCGCCGTCAGGGCGACTATCACAAGAACCTGTTCGAGGGGGAACTGGCCACCACCTCACTATCCCGCCATCTCCGCCAGAGTCCCAACAGCCGATTCGTGGATTTCGAATACTACGTCGTCTCCGACGAGCCCTCGGCCTTCCTCGTCGAACCGGTTCGCACCGGCGCCACTCTCGAGGGGTGGCTCGTGTTTCAGTGCTCGATCAACAAGATCAACAGCATGTTCACACAAGGGGAGAATCTGGGTGAGACCGGCGAGATCTTCCTCGTCAACCGCGAACAGTACCTCCTGACCGAGTCGCGCTTCTCCAAGGAACCGAGCATTCTCAACCTGCATCTGTCTCCGCAGAACATCCAGGCGAAGTTCGAGGAGGGCACGGGTCACAAGATCGTCACCGACTACCGCGGCCACCGCGCGCTCAGCTCCTTCGAGGTTTGCGAGATTGGCAAGAGCGAATGGTTGCTCATCGCCAAGATCGATGAGGCCGAGGTCATCACCGAGCAGTACCGCAAACGCCGCGCTGAACTAGGTCCCCATCTCGCCTCGCGTCTCCAAGCGCAACCGCCGCAGCCAAGCCTCCCGTTACGGGTCGAGAGCGAGGTCACGGTCGTCGACATCGACGAATTCCGCAAGGCGACCGGAAGCGAGATGCTGTGCACTTATGGCGTGTCCACTTGCACGGCGCTCACGGTTTCGCTTCCGGGCCACTTCGGCTACCTGGCCCACATCAGCAACCGGGATGTGGTCTACGGGGGCACCTCCACCGATCTGGTGCGACACATCTTCAAACGCATCGACACCTTCGACATCTATGACTACCAGCGGCGATCCTTGCAGGCCACGATCGTCGCCAACCACGTCGACAGCGTCCTGGGGATCATCGACAAGCTAGTCGACGCGGGGCTGCTGCTGAGCCAGATCAGCTTCCTCACCGCCGAAGCCTCCTACGGCAACGTCCTCCACGACTACCGCGCAAACCACACATTGGTGGAGTGGACCGTCTCCGATGGCGGCGAGGGCCCGCGGACCCTGCAACACGGTGCCTCAGGCGCCCCCACGGCGGGGAATATCGTCGCCGATCTCCTCGAGTACGAGTAGAGAGTCTTCGCCCGTAGGACCCGGCTCGGCACCCGGGCCAGGACCCGGGCCGAAAGCCGGTCCTCTCGAAGGCGGCCGAGCCCACCCGAGCGCAGGCGCCTGGCCCAGCCGGACGCAGGCGCCTTGACCAGCCTATCTTCCTCCATGGCGGGATTGCAGCCGATCAGACCCACCGTCGCTTCCCCGGCGTGCGCGCGCATCTCAGCGGCCAGCCTCGCGCCGCAGCTGAAACCAGTGCTGATCAGAGCGTTGATCGCGAAGCATGCCAGGGATGACCCCGTCGCCACCCTGATCGGCGCCCTCAGGAACCAGTGGAAAGCCGGTACGAGGATGCCGCCTCCCAAGCCCAATAGACCGCCGAGCATGCCCCCGTCGAGCCCGGTCATCATCAGGAACGCTTCCTGACCATCCAGCACGAGCTCGTCCCCTTCCTGATGCGCCGCTCCCCGGCGCAGAAGCGTGCCAAACCCAGCCGAAACCGGAGGCTCCGCATTGCATCGTATTGGTCCACGGAGTTACTATCGTTGTGGTACCGTCCGCGAAAGACAGGGACGATCGCCGGCATCACTTGAATCCTCGCATTGAAGGGAGGCTGACATCATGAAGAGTCTCGCTACGGTCTTGATCTTGACCGTGTGCTTGGCGGGCGCGGCAAGCGCTCAGCAGCTGTTCGTGGCACTCGAATCCGACGTTCCCGCCTACGTGAGCGATCTTTCGGGGTTTCCCGATGTGACCTGGACGCCGTTGTGGAATTTCGAGGCATCCGGCGCCGCGGCGGATGAGGCCGGCAATCTCTACCTGTGCGCGGGTGCCTTCACGACCTATCTCTACATCTCGACGGACCTGGGAACGCCCGAGCAGGTGGCCACGTTGAGCGTGGACATCACCGGCCTTGCCTACGCCCAGGGCGCGCTGTACGGGTACTCGAACTACGCCGATCCCAAAGGGATCTACGAGATCGATCCGGTCACCGGTGAGTGCACCCTCGTGCTGGACGTCTATGGTGGCACCGGCTATCGCTTCTTCGCACTGGACTACAACCCGGAAGATGGTCTCTTCTATGGGTGGACCGAGTATGGGGCCTACGGTCTCTACTCGATCAACATCGAGACCGGGGAGATGATCTTCCTGTCCAACGGACCGGCCGGTTTCTACGGCATGTCGAGGGCCCTCGCGGTGGGCAACAACACGGTCTACCTCGCCGCGGTCGCGGACGTCGATCCCTACTACGCCTACGATCTCTCGCAGGGCCCGGGCGGCACCTGGGAATCGTTCACGAATCCCTATCCGGGGCTTCAGATCACCGGTGGCGCGACCTGGATTCCGGGTCCGGTAACGCCGGTTGGATCCACGACCTGGGGCGGCGTCAAGAGCCTGTTCCGGTAAGAGCGACCGGCTTCCTGCAAACCGTGCCGTGACCGCCCAGCAATGGCCGGTTCCTTGCGGTCTCGCGGCGCCCGATTCATGGCTGTTCGCCGGTGGGCCGCGGAGGCCGCGAACCACCAGGCCCGATTGCCCGCGCGCCGCCTTGCCCATCCCCCGGCGCCACCCTCGACAGGTGATCGCGCAGGAGCCGGTCGGCCTCGCCCATGGCTTCCTCGGCCGAGGCCAAGCTACTCCAGACCTCGTCGATGTACCCATCCGCCGAGGCGGACCACGCCCGGTTGACTAGCCGCTCGGCACGCGCGAAATTGTCCATCACATCGGCGTAGGCCTGCAGATCGATGGCGTGGATCATCGCCTCGCGCGCATCGGCGAATGTGGCGAATAAGTCGCTGAGCTCATCGTCGATGCGCCCATGGACGTCGTAGACCCAGATCTGGTCGCGATCGCGATTGAGAGCGGCGATGCGGTCGACGAGCGTTCGCGCCGTCTGCTCCAGCACACCGATACTCGCGCGAACCGCCGCGGTATCCGCGGCGGCTGCGCCCGCGGTGCGCCGCAGGATCGCGATGCCGACGATGGCCACCGCCGCCGCCGCGACGTACCACCCCCACGTGATCGTATCGAGCTGGCGGGTCGCGACAAAGGCCGCCGCCACGAAACCGATCCACATCAGCGCGTGTCCAAGCCGTCGCACAGGTCTTCCTCCCTTTGCTCGTCAGCCTTGCGTGTGCCGCTCCAGCTCGACCGTGTTCTCTCCAGCATGCCGGTCCTGGCATGCTGGCCCCGGGATGCCAGCTCTGGCATGCTAGCCTGGAGTCGCCGAGTGAAAGACGATCCACAGCGCGTTGGCGACCCCCACGAGCGCCTCCCCCACGATGAGCCCCGCCGCTAGCGGAATCCCCGTGTCCTCGACGAACCGGTGTCCGCGCGTCTTGTCCACGATCATCCGGATGGTGTTGCCGATCGTGTAGGTGAGCACGATGTTGAAGGGCATGTAGAAGCCCAGGCCGATCAGGACCCCGATACCCCCCAGGCCGCTGAATGCCAGGACTCCGCCCAATCCGGCTCCGGCGGCGTAGCGGTAGACCGGCACGTCGCCACCCACGATCCCTTCCATGACGCCGGCCAGGGCTGTCGCCTGCGGGGCCGGCAGCCGGTCGCTGCCCAGACCATGCGCCTGCTGGAGCACGATGATCAGGGCCATCACGATGACCGGCCCCAGCCAGTTGCCGGCCAGCTGGGCAAGCTGCTGCTTCTTCGGGGTGGCGCCAACGAGGTAGCCCGCCTTGAGGTCGAGCATCATGTCACCGGCCATGGCGATGGCTACGCAGATGGCGACCCCCACGACCATCGAGGCGATCATGACCTCGGTCGAAGCAAGTCCGCTGGCGATGAAGATCAGGATGGTAACCGCGATCAGGGTCATGCCCGACAGCGGTGACCAGTTCGTACGACCCAGCGACTCGGAGACGATCACCCCGGCCACCCAGATCCAGAGCGTTCCCAGTCCCGCCATGCCCAGCGCACGGAGCCAGGTCATGTGCTCGGTTGCCAGATGGGCCAGAATCAGAAGAGCGATGAACCCGATGCCGATGGCCGCATACAGGAACTTGATGGGAATCTCGTCGGCACCTCCGGCCGTGGCACCCTTCTGCGCGTCGTGCATCGACTTCATCGCGCTGCGGATGAGCGGGAAGGCCGCCACGATGCCACCAACCGCCGCGCCGATCAGGATCCCGATGCCCGTGGGACGGAAGAGGGCGGCGCGGAAGGCCTCTGGTCCGCCCGCGACGATCTCGGCAATCGAATGGGGGCCCGTCAGTTGACCGAACTGCTGCAGCAAGGGCCCCAGGACCCAATAGCACAGAAAACCACCGAGGCCGAAAACGAGCCCGCCCCGGCCGGAGAGGAAACCCACGCCGATCGTGAGCATCGACAGATAGAAGGTCAGGTTCAGGATCGGCGGCGCGCCCAGCAGTGCGCCCAGTCCGTAGCTCTCGTGATCCAGGTGCGGCAGGCCTTCGGGCAGGTTCAGGACAATGACGTGCACCAGTCCCGAGACGGCGGCCCCGCCAAGCAAGAGCAGGGCCTTGCGCTTGCCGGCTCCCGGGGACTTCAGGATCGCCCCGACGGCGATCCCGCCCGGGTAGGCCAGGCGGCTGAAATCGATCATCTGCTTGCGCAACGGGATGATGAATGCCAGGCCCAAGATGCCGCCGGTGACCGCGGCCAGGACCATGAGCACGCGGTTGAACTCCGCAATACCGGGGTAGAGGCCCGAGCGCTCCAGGATGAAGAGCGCCGGCAGGGTGAACATGAGACCGGCCGAGGCACCGTTGACCGCCGAGGCGATGGTCTGGTTGATGTTGTTCTCGATGATGCTCGTCCGCCGCAGCAGGCCTCGCAAGATCGCCCAGCCCAAGATGGCGGCCAACTCGGACCCTTCGATGCTGAACCCCAGGATCAAGGCGGCATAGCCGATCGAGACGGCGATGATCGAGCCGAGCAGATAGCCCACGATCACCGCCGGCCAGGTGAATTCGGGATAGGGCCCGTGGCGAACGGGCCGGCGATCGGTGGTGCGGATAGCGCTCACGTCACTCTCCCCAGGCTGACGGCAGCAGGAGGCCCGTGAGAGGGTCCCACGGGCCTGGGATCAACTCCTGCTCAGGCTATCAGGAATCTGGACGTGGTGCCAATGGCGATGCCGTGGTCTCGGCCAGGCCACAGTTGCGGTCAGGCCATGATTTCGGTCAGGCCACGGTTGCGGTTAGGCCATGGCGTAGCCGGCCTCCTTCCAGGCATCGATGCCGCCTTTGAGAGCCGCGACGTTCTCGAACCCCGCCGCACGATATTCTGCCGCCCGCCGGGCGGAGGTGGCTTCCTCCGGTCAGGCGCAGTAGAAGATGATTTCTTGATCCTTGGGCAGATCCTTGTCTCTCTCCTTGCCTTTCAGCTCCTTCAGCGTCAGCGAGCCCTCGATCAGCATGTCCCGGCACTTATCCTCATCCTCGTAGGCGCACACGAGAAACACGTCGTTCTGATCAGATTCGTGACGCCGGTGGGCTTCTTCGGTGGAGATGCGTTCAACGGCCATATGCTCTCCTTGTGTTCATTGTGTTCATTCCATGGGGGACCCCATTGCATTGGGCGGCCTGGCGATCCCATCACGTTCAGCGGCCCGTTGGCTCACTCAATCTGGCATGGCACGGCGCATGACCAGAACCGGGGCATCCCTGAGAAAGCGGGTGGGTGTTATCCTTCGCAGGCTTGGAAACGGCTAGTCCAGTGGGCACTCAATCCAAGTCACGTTCACGCAGCTCTTCTTCATCGAGCCCCAGGTAGTGCCCGAGTTCATGGTAGAGCGTGGTGGTGATCTCCTCGATCAGCTCCCTGCGAGTGCTGCAAACGCGCTCCAGATTGCGCTGATAGATGTAGATCGCCGGGGGCACGCCGGGGATTTCAAACACCGATTCCTCGCGCAGATTGAGGCCGACGAACAGGCCCAGCAGGTCAGGACCGATGATACCGTCGCCGGACTCGGCCAGAATCGCCGGCGGGGGCAGATCTTCGACCACGACCGGTACCTCGTTCAGACGCTCGCGCACTGGATCGGGCAAGCGGTCTCCAGCCTGCACCACCGCTTCCCGGAACTCCTCGCGCGTCATTCTCAGCGGCATCGGGAATCCCTGCGGGTCGGCCTCGCATGCCAGGCGGTAATCCTCCTCCGCCTCCTCGAATCGGCCCAGGTGCTCCCGCACCTGGGCCCGGTGGTAGATCAGAATGGGCTCTACCGTCACGCCGGCCCCCTGCGCCGCCTCGCCGGCCACCCGAATGCCGTCACCCTCGCCGTGCTGGTGCGCCGCGTTGGCCGCATCCTGCAATGCCGCGCTGGCCGCCTCCTGCAGTGCCGCGCTGGCCGCCTCCTGCAGTGCCGCCTCGGCCTCTTCGAATCGGGCGAGATCGAAGAGAGCCAGGCCGCGGTAGAAGGCCAGCAGGGACCGGTCCGCGGTGGCGCCGGAACAGGCCTCCAGATCGGCGAGCGCCTGAGCCGACTGCCCCGCCTCCAACCAGAGCACGGCCTGGAGCAGGCGCACCTGTGGATGCCGCTTGGTGCGCCGCATCAATCGCTCCACCTCACGGCCGGCACGCTCGAGCTCGCCGGCCTCATAGGCACTCCAAGCCTGCACGAGCGCGGCCTCGTTCTCCTCATCGAGTGGCCGCGTGGGCGGCTCTGTTGGGCGTGTGTCCATGCTCTCCCCTTCCGGGCCTATCCTAGCGCCCTGCAAACACCCCCACAACAGAACTGGCGAGTGACACTCCCGGTCCAGGAATGCTATGAGTCCCTATGAGGAACAGATGCACGCCGCCCGGGTATTCCCCGCACGACCGTGCCGGAACCATGCCCTACGGCCGTGGCCATGCCCTGCAGCCGGAACGCTGCCCTACAGCCGGGGGCGCGGGGAGGGATCCGGAACGTGGCGGAGGCATTCGACGGCAGAGATCGGAGGACCGATGGACTGGACGCTTGCGCGTTCCGAGGACAGCCTCACGCGGCCGGGACCGCTGCTGCTGGTGGTGATGGATGGCGTAGGTCTGGGCCGTGGCGACGAAGCCGACGCGGTCGCGCTCGCGCGCACTCCCGTGCTGGATTGGCTGCAGCTCAATTGCCCAACCGTCAAGCTCAAGGCTCACGGTACGGCCGTGGGATTGCCGAGTGACGACGACATGGGCAACTCCGAGGTTGGCCACAACGCGCTGGGCGCCGGGCGGGTCTTCGACCAGGGTGCGAAGCTGGTGAATCAGGCCATCGAGAGTGGTTCTCTCTTCGAGGGCGACACCTGGAAGGACGCGGTTGCCGAATGCCGGGAGCAGGGTGCGCTTCATCTGATTGGACTGCTCTCGGACGGCAACGTTCACTCGCATCAGGACCATTTGCACGCCCTGATCGATCGGGCCGCGGCCGAGGGGGTGAAGCGGCTGTTCGTGCACGCTTTGCTCGACGGCCGTGACGTGCCCGAAACATCCGCCCTCGAATACGTCGGGCGCCTCGAGACGCACCTGGCCCGCTACCACGACACCGAGGGGCGCACCTATCGAATCGCCTCCGGCGGCGGCCGCATGGTCACGACCATGGACCGGTACCAGGCCGACTGGTCGGTGGTCGAGCGCGGCTGGCGCGCGCACGTCCACGGTGATGCCCGCGCGTTCCCGAGTGTACGCGAAGCGGTCGAGACCTACCGCCGGGAGGAACCCGGCACGATTGACCAGTTCTTGCCGGCGTTCGTGATCACCGCGGGGGGCGAACCGGTTGGTCGCATCGCCAGCGGCGACAGCGTGCTCTTCTTCAACTTCCGCGGCGACCGGGCCATCGAGATCAGCAAGGCGTTCGAGTGGGATGAGTTCCCCTTCTTCGACCGTGGGGAGCGCCCCCGGGTCTTCTACGCGGGAATGATGGAGTACGACGGCGACGAACATGTGCCCCGTCGCTACCTGGTGTCCCCTCCCGAGATCGAAGGCACCTGCGGCGAGTATCTGGCACGCAACCAGGTGTCGCAGTTCGCGTGCAGCGAGACCCAGAAATACGGCCACGTGACCTACTTCTGGAACGGTAACCGTACGGGCATGTTCGATCCGGCTTACGAGGAGTATCTCGAGATCCCCTCCGACCGGGTGCCGTTCGAAGAGCGGCCGTGGATGAAGGCCGCCGAGATCACCGACGCTACGATCGAGCGGTTGCGCGAGGGCGCCTTTCACTTCGGCCGCATCAACTACGCCAACGGCGACATGGTGGGCCACACCGGCAACCGGCGCGCCGCGATCCTGGCCGTCGAGGCGGTGGATCTATGCCTGGGTCGTCTGCTCGCCGCGGTGCGCAAGGCCGAGGGCGTGGCCATCGTCACGGCCGATCACGGCAACTCCGACGAGATGTACGAACGCGACAAGCAGGGCCGTTTCGCCATCAATCCCGAGACCGGGCTGCCCAAGCCCCGCACGAGCCATAGCCTGAACCGGGTGCCGATGATCCTCTACGATCCGGTAGCTCTTTCGGGACTGGCCGCACAGCTGAGCACACCGCCCCCTGGTATCGGCGCCCAGCTCGCGCCCCGCGCGGACTCTGAAGTCAGAGTCTTCCCGGCGGCGGACCTGGAACACCCACTGGGACTCGATGTGCCCCCAGGTGGGGCCGGACTGGCCAACGTCGCGGCCACCTGCTTGAACCTGCTGGGTTACGAGGCCCCCGCGGCCTTCGAGCCATCGCTTCTGAGGATACGATCATGATTTCCGAACCCTCTCCGAGCCAGGAAAGCCCTTCCCGCGAGGAGCTGCTGGAGGCGATCGTCGATCTGCACGCCCAGATCGATAACGAGGTCGCCCGGCGGAGCCGCGCCTACGCCTCCCGCCTGCACTGCGCCGCCGGGTGCTGTGATTGCTGCGTCGATGACCTGACCGTCTTCGAGGTCGAAGCCCTGCGCATCGAGGCCCACTGCGCCGACCTCCTCTACCAGGATGAGCCGCATCCGCCCGGAACCTGTGCCTTCTTGTCGGAGGACGGCCAGTGCCGGATCTACGAGCACCGTCCGTACGTCTGCCGGACGCAGGGGCTGCCGCTGCGGTGGATGGGTATCGGCGCCGATCCCGACGACCGCCTCGGCGACACTGTCGATGACGGTCTCGACGGACCCCTGACCGAATACCGCGACATCTGTCCCCTCAACGAAGACACGGCCGACCTGGCCGAACTCCCGGAAGAAGAGTGCTGGGAAATCGGGCCGGTCGAGCGTGAGCTTCGCGCTCTGCAACTGGAGATGACCGGATCGTTGCAGCGGGTGCCCCTCCGCGACCTCTTTGTCTCGAGCTAGCCTGGACGATTCCTCCTGGCCGGAGCCACCGGCCGAGCGGCCGGCGATCAAGCGGATGCCTGGGGGGGGCTTCCCTTCCGTCACATTCGTGTCTCGATTCGATGCCAATCGCAAGGGCGGTCCACGGCAGCCTATGGTTGCGATACCGGCGGCTCGCCACGGGAGTCGCCGGCCGTGAGGGGGCGCTCCTCCTCGATCATGAAGCGCAGCGCGGCCAGGGTCATCAGGTTCACGGCCAGCGCGATCAAGCCGTACCACTGCACCCGGTAGAAGATGAATACCTGCGTGAGGAACAGCGAGACGAAGATCGAGCGCTGGAACATCCGCAGCGCCATGAGTCGATCACGGAACACCCAGAAGATGCCCGCGGCCGCGAAGATCCCCGCCAGGAAGGTCGATCCCATCTGAAGCCACTGGGTAAGGGTGTAGTGGCTCGTGTCGAGAGGCAAGGCACTGATCAGGGGCACCTGCAGAAGAGTTTCCCCTGCTTCGGGCAGGAGACGCGCCAGCGCGAAGAGCCGGAGAATGTCGACGAGCACCCCGGCGGCGAAAAGCGCGATCAAGAGGCGGCCGAACCAGGCGGTCGCCGCGATGCGCCGGTACGCGTCGACCAGACGCTGCACCAGACGCTGCGCGCGGCTGGGCTGCGTGACCGGCACGAGCTCGGCCTCATGGAAGACCGCTCTGAGATGGTCAGCGACGGCCCCGTCGCCGGCACGGTCCAGGTAATTCAGGGCACGCTTCTGTTCGCGAGGGTCCAGATCGCCTCGGGGGACCTCGAGCATCTCGATCATGGCATTGGCCAAGTAATCAACGCGCGTCGCCAAGCGCTCTCGATGAAGGGAACGCCCCGCAAGATAGAGTAGCACCATCGCAACGTAGATCAGTGATACGGCCGGCTCGTAGAAGTAGTCGTTGTCGTGGGTCAGAAGCTTCCCGATCTCATCGATGAAGGTGCCGAACCCCAGCCCGCCCAGGAACGCGGCCCACTGCCGCGGGCCGCGTCCCAGAAACGAGGTGGCCAGCACCAGTGCCGCCACCATCAGCAACCCGCCCCACAGCATGTGGGCGATGTGAAGCGACTCGCCGCCGATCTTGGGATAGCCGGTCACATCGAGATAGAACCGAATGACGAGCACCGAGGTCACCGCGGCCACCAGCATCAGGTCGAGCCGGCGGCCCGCTTCCAAGTCTCGCAAGAAGATCTGGCGGTCGTGCATACTCTCGCCCCCGGGGGGGCACTCGCTACGCCCCCGTCTGTCGCACCGCATCCACCACGTTCTGGAAGAAGGCCATTCCCACTCCCCGTTCCTCGGCTGTTTCCCGGGGAACAGCGGCCGGATCCGCCCACACCCACCGCGTCCACTCTGGATGGTTCGTGTAGTGGCTGAAAGCCTCGGGATGGGGCATGAGCCCGAAGATGCGGCCGGTCGGATCGCAGATCCCGGCGATATCGTTCATCGATCCGTTGGGATTAAGGGGAAACTCCCCGCCGGCTGCGCTGCCGTCGGGACGCGCATAGCGCAGAACCACCTGGCGGCCTTCCTCGAGGCGGGCAAGGATCTCGGGATCGGCGACGAACTTGCCCTCGGCGTGGCGCACCGGCAGCTCGAGCCCATCGAGGCCCCGGGTGAACACACAGGGGGAGCCCTCGGTACGCAGGTGCACCCACTGGTTGCGGAAGTTGCCGCAGTCGTTATAGGTCAGCGCCACCTCCCGTCGGAAGCGCGCCCCCCCGAACGCCGGAAGGAGCCCAAGGTTGACGAGCGCCTGGAAGCCGTTGCAGATACCGATCACGTACCCTCCGCCATCGATGAACGCATCCAGGTCCCGCTCCAGATGCCGGCGCAGTTTGGTGGCCAGGATAACGCCGGCTCCGTGGTCATCGGCCCATGAGAAGCCGCCGATGAAGGCCAGGATGTGGAAGTCCGCCAACCGCACCGCGCCGCTCGTCAGCTGGTTGATGTGCACCCGCTCGGTCTGCGCCCCCGCCAGGCGGAAGACGTGCGCCGTCTCGGCATCGCAGTTGAGCCCGTAGCCGCCCATCACCAGGGCGCGCGGCGCTTCCGCCGGCAGAGCCTGCGGCGTCTTCCCAGGCAGAGGCTTCGTCCCGGCGGCCGGTTCAGCGGCTATCTGACGGATCGATCGTACCATGATCATCCTCTCATCCTCTCCGGCTAGATCAGGTCACCGAACGGCGCCTGCCAAGCCGTGCGCATGGCGTCGGCCGTCAGATCGACGGCGGTTGCGCCCGTGGTCGCCGTCACCCTCAGCCTGGGCTCCAAGGTCACCGCGCCGAGCATCGCGAACGGGTGATCCGCCAGCGCGGCCTCGAACGCGCCGGTCTTCTCCGGCGGCACCGTCACCAGCAGGCGTCCGGCCGACTCGGAGTAGAGCACGCGATCATCGCGCAACACCGACTCCTCGCCGCACGGCACCCGGGCCAGATCCACCTCGAGCCCCAACCCGGCGGCCATCACCAACAGCGCCAGGTGCACACCCAGGCCGCCGCGATAGATGCCGTGAGCCGAAGCCACGAGGCCATGCTCGATCGCGCCCGCCAACGCCCGGTACATGGGGAAGACCTCGCCGGCATCGATGCGCGGCACGCGGAGCCCCACCTCGCCGTACATGTCGTAGTACTCCGACCCGCCGAGCTCATCGCGCGTGATGCCCAGGATGTAGAGGCGATGCTCGGCGCTCTTCGGTTCCAGGGTGACGCAGCGACGCACGTCGGGCACGACGCTGACGGCGGTGAATTGCAGGCTCGGGAGCCCCGAAACTCGGTGACGTTCCCCAAAGGGACCCTCCAGATCGCCGTCGATATACATGCTGTCCTTGCCCGAGAGCAGCGGGATGCCCATCGCCATGCAGGAAGATTTCAGCGCCAGGCAGGACCTCACGAGTTGCGCCGCCTTGAGCTTGCCGTCTGGATTGCGGTCGGGGTCGTGACGGATCTCGGGCCAGCAAAAGTTGTCGATCCCTCCGATGTGTTCGGGATCGCCGCCCACCGCGACGAGCCGCCGCACGGCTTCATCGATCGTCACCGCCGTCATGGCGTGGGCATCGAGACGACTGTAGGTGGGGTTGATTGCCTGGGTGATCGCCAGGCCGCGCATCGACTCGAGCACGGGCCGCACCACCGACGCATCCGAAGGCACATCATGCCGCACCCCCACCAGGGGCTTGATCACACTGCCGCCCTGAACCTCGTGGTCGTACTGGCGCTGGATCCATTCCTTCGAGGCCAGGTTGGGGCGCGCCAGCATGGCCAACAAGCAGGCGTTGTGATCGGCGGGTTCGCTCACGACCGGTTCGCGACAACCGCGCCGCTCCGGCGGGGTCCACTCGGCCGGGAAACGCCACTGCGGGAAATCGCTTTCGAAGAAGTCGAGCGCAATGTAGGCGCAGGTTTGCCCGTCGTACTTCAGGTGCACATAACCGCTGTCGGTGTAGCGGCCGATCACGGTGGCTTCGACCGCGTGTTGCGCGGCGAGATCGGCGAAGGCCGACTCATCATCGGGGCCAACTGCGATGACCATGCGTTCCTGCGACTCGGAAATCCAGATCTCCCACTGGTCGAGTCCATCGTACTTGCGGGGAATGCGGTCCAGATCCACCTCCACGCCGCCGGCGAAGGTGGCCGACTCGCCGACCGCCGAACTCAAGCCGCCCCCGCCGCAGTCGGTGATAAAGCGGATCAGGCCCCGGTCGCGCGCTTCGCAGAGGAAGTCGTGCATCTTCTTCTGGGTGTAGGGGTCGCCGATCTGCACGTGGCCGGCCGGCGTTTCCTCACTGTAGATGCTCGAAGAGGCGGTCACGCCGTGAATGCCGTCCTTGCCCACGCGGCCGCCGCACATGAAAACCAGATCGCCGGGGCTCGTCCGCTTGCGATCGCTGCGCTCGCCCCCCACCTCGGCCGGCATGAGCCCCATCGCGGTCACGTAGACCAAACACTTGCCCATGTAGCCGTCGTCGAAAACGACCGAGCCGAACTGGGTCGGCACACCGCTCTTGTTACCCCCGTCGCGCACACCCTCGATGATCCCATCGAGCAAACGGCGCGGGTGGAGGCGCGGGCGCAGCGGCCCTTCGTAGTCGCGATAGCCCGTGCAGAATCCGTAGGTGCCCAGGATCAGTTTCGAGCCCTTGCCGGTGCCGAGCGGATCGCGGTAGACCCCCACGATGCCGGTAAGCGAACCACCGTAGGCCTCCATGTTCGAGGGTGAATTGTGGGTTTCGCCGGTGATCGTGTAGAAGTGATCATCATCGAAGCGCCCCACCCCGGCGTTGTCCCACAGAACGCTCACCACCCAGTCCTTCTGTGCGGCGATGCGGCGGGTGGGCTCGCTGATGAAGGTACGAAAGAGGCTATCGACCTCGAACCGTTCGCCGGTCTCGGTATCCACGTACTCGAAGTAGCCGCGGAAGGTGTTGTGATTGCAGTGGTCTGATCGGGCCTGCGCAATGTACTCGAGCTCGACGTCGGTGGGCAGATCGAGTCCCACGCGTCCCCGAACCCGGCGCACCGCCGGCCGGTTGTAGTAGCGACGAATGGCGGGCACATCCCGGGGATCCAGAAACAGGTGGCGGCGCACGCTGATCTCGAGCAGCTCCTCGTCGCTGCCCACCGGGATCTCCTCTACCCGCGGCGTGTGCGCCAGCTTGACCTTGGGGATCCGGTAGCCGATGCCGTTGGCCGGATCCCAAGGCTGGGGATCGGCGGCGGTGTCCTCACCGGCGGCGAAGACCTCGAAAACCTGCACGAGATCGTTGGCGAGCAGCTCGCCGGTCAGGCGCTCAACGTCGCCGCGCGTGAGACGTTCCGTTGCCGGCTGCGAGGCCACAGCCGGAGCCTGCGTTCCGGCGGGGACTGACGTTCCGGCCGGGGCTTGCTTTCCAGCATGCACTTGCACTCCGGCAGGGTCTTGCGTGCTGGCCGGGGCTGCAGCACTGGAGGGCTCGTGACCCGACGCGCTTCCCGACTCGCGGAGGAAGTAGAGCTTCGAGGTATAGCAAGCCTCGCCCGCGCCCAGGGTGCGCCCGAGCAGATCCTCGATCGCCTCGCGCGCAGTCTCTCCGGCAGCATCCTTGACCCCGGGACGGAACCCCACCCAGATGATCCAGTCGGCGGGCAGGTTCAGAGGCTCGAAACTCGACCGCTCGGTGACCGGGTTGGTGAAGACCTCGGTGCGCAGGCGCTCGAGATCGGCATCCGGCAATTTGGCATCGATCGTGAGGACCCGGACGGCCGAGGCCGACCGGAGGTTGTAACCAAAGTAGTCTCTAGCTTTGCGGGCCAGAGTCGCCCCTTCGGCGTCGAAGAGGTCCTTCCGTATCGCGATCTCCAATCTGGCCGGCATGCCTTCCTCCACTCCTGGCCGCGCCCCTCCCCCAGCCGGGTGGCGCGGCGGAGCTCGCCGTTGGATGGTTGCTATGCGCCATCGGTGTGATGGACGGCGCGGTTGACGACACGACTGACGGAACGATTGACGGAACGTAGCACGTTGCTCGGGAGGCGACAACCAGGGCCGTGCCGGCGCGGCCGGCGGGACGATCCGCGGGGGGCGATCGTCCGGAAGTGGCTGTGTCCGATGGATTTCTCTGAAGCTGACCCGGCAAGATTCCGATGGTTGACGAAGAGTCTCGATTGGTGATCCGCACACCTCTAGGAGGAGAGAACAGGCACCATGGATGATGCGTCCAAACAACACCCAGGCGATGCGAACGCCCCCCAGCCGTCGTCGCGTGACCGCACCCCGGCGCAAAGCGACTCCGGTGCCCCGTCGCAGGGCGATCCCCGCACCCCGGCCCAAGGCGACTCCCACGGCGTAGTCGGCGCGATACTCGCTGACGCCAAACAGGAACGCGATGAACGGCGTGTCCGCAGCGAAGCGGCCCAGGAACGCGTCGAGCGCAAGCTCGCCAAGAAACGCTCTCAGGCGCGCAAGCTGTACTACCTGGTACCGGTCTTCGTCTTGATGACCGTCGCCAATCTACTGATGTCGAATCACGCCGGGGGAGCGACCTCTCCCGAAGAAGAGGCCACCGCGGCCAGAGTGAACCTCTACATGATCGCCGCCGCGATCGAAGACTACGAACAGGAACACGATCGGTACCCGGCCGCACTCAGTCAACTCGGGATCGAGGAGCCGGGCATCCGCTACAAGCACCGGGGGGATTCCTACTCGCTGTCCTGGGAGACCCCAGCCGGGATCATCGAGTACGAACCCCGTGAGAACGTCTCGCCGCTGATCGCGGCAGTGGCCGAGATGGGGGGCGAGACGATCCAGCCTTAGTCACGCGAACCCGGCTTCACGGCCGGGTGTTCCGCGGGCCGCACATCCCGCAAGCGCTTGGAGCACGAAGAAGGCAGGTCCCTCGAGGGACCTGCCTTCTTCGTCGGCGTCCACTGGAGCGTGGCGCAGACGCGAGCCAGGAGCGAGGTTCGGCTGCTCTCACGTTTCAGTTGTCATCCAGCCAGTTCCGCGCGTGATCGCACCTCATCCAGATCGGTCGTCAGCGTACGGGCACAGTAAGGACAGTACGCCCAGGAGGCATCCACGACGGCCTGGCAATGCGAGCAGTGATGCACGAGCTCGGTGCCGCACTGCGGGCAGACTACGAAACCGGCGCTGATGCCGTAATTGCACTCGGGACAGAGCGCCCCCAGATCACCATCCATCTGCGTGACCCGGGCGACCTCAGTGATGGAGGTGATGCCCGTGAAGACCTTCTGGAGCCCTTCGTGGAGCAGCGTCTTCATGCCTTCGGCCGCCGCGAGTTGCCGGATGGCGGCCTCGCTGGCGTCCTTGGCGACGTGCTCGCGCAGGCCCGGACTCATGGTCATGAGCTCGTAGACCGCCGTGCGTCCCACGTATCCGGTATGGCCGCACGCCTCACAACCGCGGCCATGGTAGAAGGTGAGCGACTTGCCCTGCTCCGCCGTGAGGCCCACCTGGCTGAGCTCGGCCTCGGTGGGCGCGTGCCGCTCCTTACACTCCTCGCAAACCACCCGCACCAGGCGCTGAGCCAGGATGCCGGAGATCGTCGAAGCAATCAGATAGGCGGGGACGCCGAGGTTGCGCAGGCGCGAGATGGTGGCCACCGCGTTGTTGGTGTGAATGGTGCTAAGGACCAGGTGGCCGGTGAGCGATGCCTGCATCGCGATGGTCGCCGTCTCCACGTCACGCATCTCGCCCACCATCACGACGTCGGGATCCTGGCGCAGAATGGCGGGGAGCACCGAAGCGAAGGTGCGGCCGGCCTTGTCATTGATGCCAACCTGGTTGATTCCCTCGAGGCCGTACTCGATGGGATCCTCGATCGTGGTGACGTTCTTCGTCACGTCCTTGATCTGTCCCAGGGCGGCGTAGAGGGTTGTGGTCTTGCCGCTGCCGGTAGGGCCGGTCACCAAGATGATGCCCTGCGGCATGCGGATCAACCGTTCGAAAGCCTTCTGGGTGCTCTCGCCGAAGCCTATCTCGCCCAACGTGCCCGGCATGCCTGCGGGGTCGAGCAAGCGGATCACGATCTTCTCGCCGAAGTTGGTCGGCAGGGTGGAGATGCGCAGGTCAAGCGCATGGTCGGCCACCTTGAGGCCGATGCGCCCGTCCTGCGGCACCCTCTTCTCGGCGATGTCCATCTGCGACATGATCTTGATGCGCGAGGTGACCGCACCCTGGATCCACTTGGGCAACTCGAGATGCTCGCGGAGATGACCGTCCACGCGATAGCGAACGAGAACCTTGTCACGTTCGGGCTCGACGTGAATGTCCGACGCCTTTGCCTCGACCGCTTCGGCCAGCAGGTGATTGACCATGCGAACCACCGGTGCCGACTGACCCCGCTTCTCGAGTTCGCGGGCATCGGCCCCATCCTGTTGGGCCTCCACGACATACTGGATGGCGGTACCGGGAAGATCTTCCGGATTGGTGGACTGGCGGGCGGCCTCGGTCTTCTTCGCGCGATACTGCCGGTCGAGAGTGATGAGGATTTCCTCGCGCAGCGCCACACAGGTCTCGATCTGCATGCCGGTGGCGAACTGCAGGTCGGCCGTCGCATCCAGGTTGAGCGGATCGGCGAAAGCGACCTTCAGCAACCCCTCCTCGTTCATGGCCACGGGAATCGCCAGGTGCTTGCGAGCCACTGGCTCGGGGAGCTTCTGCAGCACGGCCGGATCGATCCTCGCCTGCTTCAGATCCAGCAGTTCGAGGCCCAGCTGTGTGGACAGCGCCACGGCAATGTCGTATTCGGTGCAGTACCCATTGTCGACCAGCAGCTCGCCCAAGCGCTTATGACTCGTTCGCTGCTCCTGGAGCGCCTCCCGCAGCTTCTCGGGGGTCAGCACTTCCACCTCAACCAACAGGTCGCCCAAGCGCTTGCGTTTGTCGGACACGGGGCAGTCTCCTCCCTGAACTCAGCCAGTTCTTCCGCCGACCAGACTCAGGCGCCTGTCTAGCCACCCATCCAGCGTCAATCGGGCACCTATCCAGCACTCATCGGACGTCCGTCGAGCGCCTATCCAGCACCCATCGGGCGTCCGTAGGACGCCCATCTAGCGGCTATCCAGTAAGCATTTTCGGATGATCCGCCCTCCTACTGAAGTAACCTTTGCAAGCGGAATGGCTTGAACCCATGCGTTCAAGGGTAGTAAACATACCGTATTGAAGCTCGTTACCTCCCCATCTGGCGGTTTTGCGCCATTTGGCTGAGGAAACCCACTCGGCCCCCGGGAAGGCCCGCTCGCGGCGAGGCCGAGCCGGAACATCCAACCGTTGCAACGGCGATCGGCGTCATCGATCATCGGAGTCCTTTCGTCGGAGTCACTGCGTCGGAGTCACTGGGTCTGGTGGCGACCAAGGCGCTGATCACGGCTTGTCGGGAGGAGAGATGACAAGACACATATGTGGTGATTCAATGCACTGGCTAACTTCGCCTCTGAAGACCGCGCGCCTGGGAACCTCACTCTTGAAGATCCGGGTTTCGAGAACCGCACTCTCAAATACCTCACTCTCGAAAACCTGGCTCTCGAAGACCTCGCTCGCGAGGACCTCGTTGTTGCCGACCGGGGCCTTCTCCATCCAGATCCTGCTGGCTGCATCCTATCTGGCAATACTGGCAATACTGGCAATGCTGGTCATAGCCGGCCCAGCGCACGCATTCGCCGCGGGAGCCGAACCCATCGTGTATCGGGTGGCCAGCGTATCGGAATTGACCGAATTGCTTGCCCGCACCGAGAGCCAACCCGCCGGCGCGGTGACGATTGAGCTGGCCCCAGGCCACTATCACCTTACACCCTCGCCCTACCTGGATCCCACGTGCGGCAACTGCGAGGTTCCGGACCAACCGGTGCCGGCCACCGTCGGTCTCCGTTTGAGCGCCCCGCGACTCACCTTGCGAGCAAGCCACCCCGACTCGGTCGTCATCCACACGCACGCCGGCTACGGACTGCTCATCGAGGACTGCGAGGATTGCCGTCTGGAGGGCCTGACCGTAACCGGGACGGTGCGGGATACGGCCGCGATGGCAACGAGCGCCGCGATCGTCGTGCGCCGCTCGCAGCTGGCGATCGAGAACTGCACGATCGGCCCCAATCTGGGCGACTCCTCAGTGGTCGCCGGCACGGTTTCGGGGGTCATGGGGATCTGTGGCCGCGAGGGCGCCCGCCTCCATGTGCGCAACTCGCGGATTCTGCGCAACTCATGGGACGGCATCGCGCTCTACAGGGATGCCTTCGCGCGCATCGAGAGTTCTCTGATCGACGGCATCGACGGGGGGCGCTCCGGACCGGTCTGCGGAGGCCGCGGCGTAGCGGTTGGCGTGACGTGGAATGCGCGCGCTGAGATCCGCGACAACCTCATTCGCCGCTACTGGAAGGGCATCGGCCTCTTTGTCGACGCGGAGGCCGAGGTTGAGGGTAACATTGTTGAATCGATGCTCACTTGGGGCATCGCCTTGTGGGATGCCGGCCGTGGCCTGCCCTTTGCGCGCATCACCGGCAACGCCGTCTTCGACACCGGCGCATGTGGCATCTCGGTCACCCGGGAGCGCGAGGGTGGCCGGGCGGGATCGAGCATCGCCCGAAATGCCATCCTGCAAGCTGGACAGGATCCGCGTTACGACAGCCCGGACCGCTATTGCCGTCAGGAGGCCCTCGCCCTGCACGCGGTGACACCCCGGATGGAGATCGGGCCCAACTGGCCCGCGGCCAATCGCGAAGCCGACGACCGGCCCGGTCATTCCGATCTGAGCTGGGCGGTCTTCCGCGAGGCTACCAAGGCCATGCGAAAGCGCATGACGCACGTTCCGGTTCTGGTAGGAAGCCGATTTCTCGAGGTGTGCGAACGAAGAAGTGCCCCCCAGAGCGCGACCCGCTAGGACCTCTTGCCGGGAGGGCTTGCTCCCGAAGGAGCCGGCTTCCGGGAGACTTGCTCCCGAAAGACCCAGCTTCCGGGAGGGCTTGCCGCCGGCCGGGCGGCCCCCTACGATCCCCTCATGGGACGGATGAAGCTTCTCACCATCGCCGCCGGCCTGGGTCTTCTGGTCGGCGTTCTCCATCAGCCGGCCGCCGCTGGACTGCTGAGCCGGAACCCGGCCGGGTCACGGCCGGGAAGCGCAGCCATCACCGCAGACGAATATCTCCGCCGAAATGCAACCCTCGCCGGAAACGAAGAGCTCGCCAGAGCCCCGGACCGCTGCGGGGACGCATTTCTTTACACGGCCTCACTTCCGGTGACGTGGGCCAGCGAGTCGGCTCGATCCGCAAGCGAGTCGCTACGGCCTGCAAACGAGTCGGCTCGATGCGTAGCGGAGGAATCCGGGTCTGCGCTCGCGCAGCGCATTCCCCTGCTGGCGCCACCCATCTGGGCACCGCCCCAGCGGCCGGTCCAGGATCTTCGCAACGTCGCGACCACGTATGTGAAGGACTCATGGCATGTCTACACGAAACCGCTGGATCTTCGCTGGCGAAGTGCGCTGTGGGTAGCGGGCTTGGCCGCGGTCGGAGGCGTTCTCTATGCTTATGATGAGGAGATCTACGAAGAGCTGCTGCGCGCCAAAAAGCGCGACGGCTACCGCTGGTTCCACGAGTACGGCGAGGCGACCGAGTACGTCGCGCACATGGGCAACATGAATCGCTTCTACTTCGGGGGGCTGGCTCTGGGGTACCTGCTGCGCCTGCGTCCGCTCACGACGCTCTCGGCCCAGATCCTGGAAGCGCACTTCGTGTCCGGGGCCATCAAGAACGTCAGCGGCTTCGCCGTGGGCAGGGAACGTCCCAACGCAGACCTGGGACCGCGCCACTACGACGACGGCACCTCCTTTCCCTCGGGCCACACGATCAACGTCGCCGAGCTGGCCGTCATCTTCTCCCATCATATCCGCTTCTTGCCGTTTCGAATCTTCTGCTACGGAACCGCCATCGCCATCTCCTTCCAACGCGTGACCTCGGGCGCCCACTGGCCGTCGGATGTCTACGCCGCCTACCTCCTGGGGCACTTCACGGCCCGGGAGCTGTTGAAGCTGCACGAGCAACGTGAGATCGTCCTTGTGCCCACGACCGGGCCATCCGGCTCGCTAGGGCTGGCGGTGGGCTGGCGCTTCTAGGACTGAACGCATCACGCGAGAAAGACCCTCCCATGAATGTCAGCTCGGATAACAAGACCCATGCAGCGATGCGCCACGACCCGGTCATCGCCTCCGAACGGCCCGAGAAGATTGGGCTCGTGCTGGGCAGCGGTTCAGCACGCGGATGGGCACACATCGGAATCCTACAGGCGCTCGAGGAGTTGGCCATCCGGATCGATTGCGTGGCGGGATCGAGCATCGGCGCACTGGTGGGCGCGGTCTACGCCTCGCGCGGGATCGAGCAGCTCAAGGAGGTCGTCGTCCATCTCGACCGGCGTCAGCTCCTGAGTCTGCTGGACGTGGGACTCCGCCACGCCGGCCTCATCGACGGCAAGCGCGTGGCCGATGAACTGCGCGAGCAGATCCGCCAACCCGAAATCCAGAGTCTGAATCTACTCTTCAGGGCGGTCGCGACCGACCTGAACACCGGCGAAGAGGTCGTGCTCGATCACGGCGATGTGATCGAGGCCGTGCGCGCCAGCATCTCGATTCCCGGCGTGTTCACCCCTGTGGCCCGCGGCGATCGTCTGCTGGTTGACGGCGGGCTTACCAACCCCGTGCCGGTCAGCTTGGCGCGCGCCCTGGGCGCGGATTTCGTGATCGCGGTTGACGTCAACCATGACTTGCTCGTGGAGCGAGCCTCTCGCGCGAAGGAGCGCAGAACGGCCGGACGGGATGCGCAGGACGACAGTGCGCGGCGTGATAAGGCGCAGCCAGATAGAACACGGCAAGACGAACCGGACGAGGCACGGGAGACAGAGGACGGCGGCGAAGGGCCGGCCCTGCCGCACTTCCTGCAAGACCTGAAGCGGTTGATCCGTGACGATGTGATCAAGCGCAACAGCGCGCTTGCTTATCTGAACCGTCAGATGGAGAAGATCCACCTTCCCGATCTTGCGCCGCTCAAGGCGGCCTTCGAGCGCGAGGATACGCCTTCGATCCTGGAGGTCATCTTCACCTCCACCGCCATCATGGAGGCCCGCATCGGCGACTACCGGCTCGAGATCGACCAACCCGACCTGCTCATCCGGCCCCGGGTGGGCGATATCCGTGGTCACGAGTTCGACCGGGGAGAGGAGGCCATCGCCGAAGGGTATCGAGCCGGCATGGAGGCCTTGCGTCCCCTCCAGGAGACCTGGTGGCCCCTGGCCTCCGATCGTCCCCGGCCGTAGAAGTTCGCCGCCGGGTCGGGTAGTCTCTCGGAAACCGGTGATTCACCCACATCCGTTTCGGAGGAACCCATGGCAAACCCGGATTCCAAGGACGTCGCACTCGACCTGTTGGCTTACATCCACGCCTCACCCAGCGCCGCCCACGCGGTCACCGAGACGATCCGGCGGTTGGAAGCGGGCGGCTTCGCCGGCCTCGACGAAGCCGATGCCTGGAATCTGTCGCCCGGACAGGGCATCTTCGTCACTCGCAACCACACTTCGGTGATCGCCGTGCGTCTGGGAAGCGAGCCACTCTGGGAGAGCGGCGCCCGGATCGCCGGCGCGCATACCGATTTCCCGGGGCTGCGTCTCAAGCCCCGAGGTGTCTACTCGAAGTGCGGCTACGTGCAGCTGTCGGTGGAAATCTACGGCGGCCCGCTCCTGCATACCTGGACTGATCGCGACCTCGGGCTGGCCGGCCGCGCGGTGGTCGACACGGGCAACGGCCCTCGAAGTACCCGCATCTACGACCTGGCCCGCCCCCTATGCCGGATCCCCAGTCTCGCGCCGCACATCCAACCGGAGAAGAAAGACAGCCTGACCCTCAACAAGCAAACCCACATGCCGCCCATCCTGGGTCTGGGCGGCGAGAAGGATGCGGGCGCCGACCGGATGCGCGAGTTGATCGCCGAGGCGCTCGAGATCGATCCCCAATCGATCCAGACGTTCACGGTCGAACCGTACGACCTACAGCCGGGCGCGCTCGGCGGAGTGAATGAGGAATTCATTCAAACACGCAGCTACGACAACCTCGCAAGCTGCCACGCGGCGCTGACCGCGTTGCTCGAAAGCCCGCCGCAACGTCACACCCAGATTATCGCGCTCTTCGACAACGAGGAGGTCGGTTCACAAACGATGCAGGGCGCCGGGTCACGCTTCTTGGACATGGTACTGGAACGTATGTGTGAGAGCACCGCACGCCCCCGCGAGGCACTGTACCGGGCCATCGCGCGCTCTGTCATCGTCTCCGCTGACGGGGCACACGCCGTGCACCCCAACTACGCCGACGCGCACGAGCCACACCACCACCCGGTCCTGGGTGGCGGCCCAGTGATCAAGGTCAACGCCAATGAACGCTACACTACCCAGCTCGAGGCGCAGGCGTTGTTGCAGGCGTGCGCCAAGCGAGCCGGGATATCGCTGCAGCACTTCGTGGCCCGCACCGACGTGGGTACCGGCAGCACGATCGGCCCGATGACGGCGACCCGGCTCGGGATCCGGTCGATCGACATCGGCAATCCCATGCTGGCAATGCACTCGATCCGCGAGACAGCCGGGACGGCCGATCAGGCCGCGATGGCCAGACTGCTGGCCGAGTTCTTGGCGGCGGACGCGTGAGCCCTGTCCGAGGCCCGGCAACAGACACGTGAGTCCAGTTTGAGACCCTGACGGCAAGCGTGTACGTCGTGTTCGAATGCGGTTGCGCGCAGAAGGAGGCATTGTGACCACGCTTCATCTGGCACGGACAGTTGCTCTCGGCCTTTGGGTCGCGTGCGCAGGACCGGAGATGGCCGATCATGCAGCCGCCTCCACCCAGGTGGGCCACTCCACGCCGGCAGAGCTTTCCGCCCCGGCAGAGCCCTCTGGCGCGCCGGAGCAACCTTCCACGGCAAGGCGCATCGTGGCCGTGGGGGATCTTCACGGCGACCTGGAGGCCACCGAGCGGGCGCTGCGCCTCGCCGGCGCCATCGACGATGGCCGGCACTGGATCGGCGGCGACCTCGTGCTCGTGCAGACCGGCGACATCCTGGACCGGGGCGACGGCGAGCAGGCCATCCTGGACTTGTTCGTCCGTCTCGCGGCCGAGGCGGCCCGCGCCGGCGGAGCGGTGTATCGTCTGCTCGGCAATCACGAGCTCATGAACACCGCCCTCGACTTCCGCTATGTCACACCGGGCGGGTTCGAGGACTTCAACGACGCGGTCGAGGTCGATCCGGCCGACTCGTCATGGGCCGACCTGGATCCCGGACAACGCTTCCGGGCAGCTGCCTTCAGGCCCGGTGGCCCGTACGCGCGCATCTTGGCCGATGCGCATCTGACCCTGATCTTGGATGGGAACTTGTTCGTCCACGGAGGCGTGTTGCCCGAGCACGTGGCCGCCGGGCTCGGGCAACACAACGCCCTGGTGCGCGCCTGGCTTCGCGGGGAAGGCCCTCGGCCCGACGAGATCCTGCGCGGTGACAGCGAGGTCTGGAGCCGCCGCTTTTCGAAGGAGGTCGGTGGCGAGGATTGCGCCACGCTCGATTCGGTGCTCACCGCTCTGAACCTGCGCCGGATGGTCGTCGGCCATACCGTCCAGAGCGACGGCATTACCAGCCATTGCAATGACGCGGTCTGGTGCATCGACGTCGGCATGGCGGAAGCCTACGGCGGTCCGGTCGAGGTGCTCGAGATCCGGGGGGATTCGGTTCGAATTCTGCGGGAGCCTTGATCCACGCCGCACGAGAAGGACCGCGTGCACGCAGCACCCGACGGCGGCCCGCCGGGATGCCGCCGTCCCTGGCATGATCCCGGCGAGCGTCACGATGCCGTCCTCGACCGTAACGGCAACCTTATGAACATTGAAGAGAGCGTTGCGCGTAAGGGCTGCAATGACATCGCGGGCCACTTCGCCGCCCGAAACCGCCACCGTCACCTGGGGCGCGTCGACACGCATGTCCCAGGCCACTTGATCCACGACCCTTTCTTGATTTGCTCGTCAGAGCGGGACACTCAAGACTCCTTAGTCCGTCGCTAGCGCTGCAAGAACAGCTTGGCGGTAGCTTCACCTGCTTCGGTCCGCATCACGCAGAAGTAGACTCCCGCGCGCGCCGGCTGCCCACCGGCATCCCGGCCGTCCCAGGACAGGAAGTGCTCGCCGGGCTCGAGCGTTTCCGCACTGACCAGCCTTCGCACGAGCCGTCCGGAGGTGTCATACACATTCACCTCGCTCACCGATTGGCTCGGGATGCTCAGCTTCAAGCTGGTCGATTGCATGAACGGATTCGGATAGGCAGTCATCTCGGGCCGTGCCTCTGGCCTAGCCTGCCAGGCACTCGCACGCATTGGACGGAACGCGGGATGCTCGTAGGCATCCGGATGCTCCTCGGGATCAAACGGCTGTTCCGCCAGGGCCCGTCCCTTCGGTCCATCCATCTCACGGCCGACGTGCGGATTGAGCAGGCACCAGATGTCATCGAAGTGGGCGTCGGTGAGCCGTGCGGCGACGCCGCCGGTCCCTCGCATGAAGGTGCCGTCGGTCGCCGTCATCACCAGTTCACCATCGATGGCCGCATAGTGATCGATGCCCACAGTCGCAACCCGAAGGACGTGCCATTCGTCGGATGCGTAGTTGAAGGCGGTCGATGCGATCTCCGTCAGGTTCCCGTTGACCGACTTCATGAGGCGGGCGGTGGACCGATTCTCGAGCACGAGAAGGTAGAAGTTGTCTCGATCGATCTGCCGGTACACCAATCCCACGTTCGCATTCTCGCCATCGGTGGCGAGCACCCGTGCCTGCAGGATGTAGTCGTCCCAGCTCGTGCCCGATCCTGCCCAGGAGCGCGCCCATCCGTTTTCGAAGTCTCCCGCGAGCGCCTCGTAGCAGTCGAGATCGCCCCGGCCCTGCCAGACGCCGTTGGTGGGATAGTCGGCCATCCCGTGAGTGTATCCGTTATAGAAGCCGGCCCAGAAGAGCCGCGGCCACAGATTTTCCTCATAGGGAGCCTGAGCCATCGTGCTCACGGGCACGGCCAGAAGCAGGAGAGTCAATACTGCGGGCCAGAGGCGCCGTAGGTTCTGATATGAATGCATCGCGAGTCTCCTTTCCATGGAGCCGAAGACCTGTAGGTCGGCGTCACGCTTACCGGCCGTCAGGTTCGGAGACTCTTGCCGGAGAACACAGGGGTGGTTCATCGATCATAGCCTGGGGAGATTGCCGATCACCGGCTCGGGAGGCGATGGAACGGCACCTGTCGATTCAGTGAACGGAACACTACCTTCGAACAGGATGGACCTAAGAGGGGCCTCGTCTCATGTTTCCTGGTAGCCGCCCTGGGTAATCACTTCTCCCGCGGCTCGACCTCCTTGACGTACCGGTCCAGCCACTCGACCGTTTCCGCGACCACGTGCATGACCGATTCCTCGGCGCGATAGCTGTGGCTCTCGTGCGGTAGCATGACAAGCCGAACCGTCGCGCCTAGCCCTTTGAGTGCGTCGTAGAATCGTTCGCTCTGCTCCGGGTAGGTGCCGGTGTTGTTGTCGGCCTGGCCGTGAACGAGCAGGACGGGTTCGTCGATCTTATCGGCGTGCATGAACGGCGAGAGCGTCCAGTAGGTCTCGGAGGCCTGCCACAGGCTCCGTTCCTCGCTCTGGAAGCCGAACGGCGTAAGAGTGCGGTTGTAGGCGCCGCTACGTGCTAGGCCCAAGCGGAACAGGTCGCTGTGCGCCAGCAGGTGGGCGGTCATGAAGGCGCCGTAGGAATGCCCCCCGATGGCGATGCGGTCGCGATCGGCCACACCGCGGCGAACGACCTCCTCGACCGCCGCTTCGGCACTGGCCACGAGTTGCGCGATGAAGGTGTCGTTGGGTTCGTCCTCGCCCTCGCCGATGATCGGCATGGCCGGATCGTCCAGCACTGCGTACCCATGCACGAGGTACAGCATGGGCGACCACCAACCCACGCGCACGAAGCGATAGGGGGAGCCCTGCACCTGTCCGGCTGCATCCGCGCTCTTGAATTCCTGCGGGTAGGCCCACATGAGCATCGGCAGAGGATCGTCGGCATCCGGATCGTAGCCGGGCGGCAGGTAGAGTGTGCCGGTCAGATCGACGCCATCGGCGCGAGTGTAGCGGATGAGCTCCTTTTCGACGCCCATCAGCTCGGGCGTCGGATTCGGGAAGTCGGTGATCGCGCCCAGATCATCGGAGGCCAGGTTCAGCACATAGTAGTTCGGCGGCGTGGTCACCGACTCGCGCCGGATCAAGAAACTGGGATCCTGCGGATCGATCACGGTGACCGGCTGTTCGTAGTACGGAGCCTTCGACTGGAACAGGCGGCTGCTCTCCCAGGTGCCAAGAAGGACCTCGTCCAGGAAGGGCCGGTCACCCTCACCGGATGCTCCGTCGCCGATCATGTAGATCTTCTGTCCGTCGACGGAGGTGAGGATCACCTCCTCACCGTATTCATTGTGGGTCATGACCGGCTCGCCCGGATCGTTGTACCGATCCTCCCAGGAGCGATCCTGCACGAGTTCGGGCTCGGCGCCTGGATGGTCGGGCTGCAAGCGCCAGACCTTGATGTTGCGGGTTTGCCACCACCAGGTGGCGGCGAGAGCGAAATCACCCCGGCACCAGGTGATGTTGTCGAACCGTTGTCCGGCCGTGAACCACGGCACGGGCTCCCGGTGGAAGGGTGCTTCCCACAGGTAGAGCTGATCCCGCTCTTCGGCCTCGCTTCCGCCGTCGCCGCCATCGAGCGCCTCGGTCCAACACAACGTGGCCGGCGCATCCGCACGCCAGTCGAACGAACGCGGCCCGGTGGGCACCGAGCCGTAAGCGATCGGAACGTCATCGGCCAGGGGCAGGTCGGCGATGGACTTCACGAGCCGGCCCTCGAGGTCCCAGACCTCCACGCGGTGCGGGAAGCGGTAGTGCGGCACCGTGTAGGAGAACGGACGATGAATCGTCTCGACGAGCACGTACTCCCCACCGGGCGCGGGCTCGCACGTCGCGTGGATCCCGGGCTCACCGATCGCCTTGATCGTCCCGTCGAGGGTTGCGGTCGCGATCTGGGAGGTCATGTAGTACTCGAAGAGCGCTTCGTCGTGCTCGTTGGTGAGCATGTCCTGGTAGGTACGGGCCGGAGCCTTGCGCGCCATACTTTCTTGGATGATGGGTCCTGCCGGCACGATTGGTTCCGATGGAACCGGGCCGCGATCTTCCGGCACCAGGCGCACCACGAAGGTCTTGCTATCGGCTAGCCAGGCGTAGGGCCGGCCCAGCGCTGCGTTGAGCCGTCCGTCCACGATGCGCCGGGCCTTCCCGTCGGCGACCCTTGCCGCCCAGAGGCTCAATCCCTCCTGGTTGGTCACCAAGAAGGCGATCCAGGCGCCATCGGGCGACCAGGCGAATCGGTTGATCTTCGGGTTCTCGGGCAGCCCCGTGATCGGGCGCTCGAGCTGATCGTCGATCCGCAGTAACGCGAGGCCGTCACTGTAGGCCGTGCGGCTGGGGCCGTTGGTGCGCGGGTTGACGCGAATGCCGGCCAGGCGCTCTTCCGGTTGGGCGACCTCCTCGATCGAGGGCAAGGGCGGCCGGTTGGCCAGCAAGAGCCACTCGTTGCGGGGCCCTGCAGACACCCAGGGCGATGCGGGGGCGTCAATGAGCTTGGCGATCGGCTCGGGAGGTCGCTGGTAGCCCGTCTTCTCCTGTGCCCCTGCTGGGGCCGCCGTGCCGGCGAACACCACGCCCATGAGCGCGACCACCCCGATGGATGCCAGCAAGCAACCCGCGATTGCGCCCCTACCGGTTCTACGCGACATCGAACTCCTCCTGGTGTTAAGTCCTGGACGACCGATCCTGGACGACCGATCCTGGACGACCACTCGTAGCGGTCACGCGGGGGGGGGGCGCGCACCGGTTTCTCTGGCGCTACGTCTGTTTCCTACGCGGGGTTCCCTGTCCCCCACCGCGGCCCGTGCCGCCGCGACCAGGACTCTTGCCACGGCTGGAGGGCCCGCCACGGCTCGCGGGGCCACCGCGGCTCGGGGGGCCACCGCGACTCGGGGACCCACCGCGGCTCGGGGGGCCGCCGCGGCTCGGGGGACCGCCGCGACTCGGGGGGCCGCCGCGGCTTGGGCCTGCGTCGCGACGCGTGCTTCCTCCACGATCAGGGCCTGCACCACGACCGGGGCCCGGACCACGGCCGGGGCCCGAACCACGACCGGGGCCCGAACCACGACCGGGGCCTTCACCACGCCCCGGGCCACGACCGGGGCCTTCACCACGCCCCGGGCCCCACCCGCGAGCCGGACCACGGCCAGGCGCGGAGCTCCTTGCGCCGCTCGCCCCCCATCGGGGCCGCTCTTCCTGTCGGGCCGGCCGTCTCTCGGGGCCCGGCCCACTGCGCATCGGGCGCTCCCTGGCTCGTTCGGGCGGTGTTGCCTCGCCAGAGCGGGGGCGCTCGTCTCGTGGGCGTGCGGTGGCGCTGGGGAATTCGAAATGGGCCTGGAATCGGCGGCCGCCTGGATCACGACCGGTCAACACCGACGAGGCCAGCGCAGCGTGGCGTAGCGGCGCGAAACCAAACTCCCCCACCGCCATGTCGACGCCGGCCGAGGCCGCCATGGCCAGATAGGCAGCCTCGATCTCCCGGCGTCCACGGTCCCAACGGTTGGTAAGCCGGCCCAGCCGCACGAGCGCCGGTTGGCCCCAACGAGCCTTCAGCTCGGCCACCGCGTGAAGAGGTTCGAGCGCCGCCGTCGTGCCAGGGTCGAACTCGTCGACCACCGGATCGATGATGATGTTCTCCTGCTGCACCCCGCGGGAGATCAGCTCCTCGATGAGCTCATTCCCCGCCCGGACGCGATCGTCGGCAGTACGCGGCGGCTGGTCGCCGCTCATCGTTACCGCCACCAGGGCGGCCCCGTAGCGGAGAGCCAGCGGAACGGTTTGATCGAGCACACCCTTGCGCAGCCAAACGCCCCAGACCAGGGGCCGGCCCTCAGCGAGTCCGAGCGCGGTCTCGAGGCCGCGCCGGCTCTCGGCCCGCAGCAGCAACGGCACGCGCCACTGGTTCTGAAGCCCCGGCAGGATCTCGCGCAGGAACCGCGCCTCTTCACCGCCGCGATAGGCGTGACACACCTCGGCCGCCCGGACGGCTGGATGCAGCTTGTGGGTCGGCATCACAACGTCCCGGCTGGCTCCGCCGCCGTACCTCTGCACCAGGCATAGGCTCCTCCCGGCGCCGACCTCGACATCCGCGCTCTCGGAGCACAGCACCGTGCGCGGGGATCGCACCGGCAGCTCGGGCCGGTGCTTCTTCACCAGCCGGCGCAAGTAGGCCGGATAGTGCGGCGCCGGGGCCCCCCAGCAGCCCACCGCCGCCACCGACGGCTGAAGCAACGCCTTCATCTGGCTGGCGAATTCGTTGGGACGAATCTTGCCCGAGCGCGCGGCGCCGCTCTTGATCGCGTGAGGCTGCAGGATGACGGGCAGATCCGACAAACGCGCGAACATGTTGGCCACGCCCCGAATCTCGACGGGATTGAGCGGACCGCAAGCGCCCACCAGATCCACGTCGTACGCGCGGCACACGGCCAGGGCCGTCGCCGGCGAGGTTCCCGCCACCGTGCGACCGAGCTCACCGAAGGCGAGCTGCACCGCTACGGGCATCTCGGGTGCCAGCTCCCGCACGGCAATCAGGGCCGCCTTCACCGTCTGCAGATCAGGCATGGCATCCAGGACGAAAAGGTCCGGCGTCCGCTCGAGAGCTACGCGCACGACCTCGCGGTAGGCCTCGATTCCCATGGCGAGCGGCAGCGCGCCTCGCGGCTGCAGCGTGGCCGACAGAGGGCCCATGACCAGCCCAACCAGAGGCGGAGGGCCACCGGCGGTATCGTGGGCCTGGCAGGCCTCCTGCGCCGCCCGCAAAGAAACTCTGATGATCTCGGGCAGCTCGGCCGTACGTCCCAGCGGCTCGAGTGTAGGCCGGTTGGCGGCAAAGGTGTTCGTCAGGATGAGGTCGGCGCCGGCCTCTAAGGACTCGGCGTGCAGTGCGCGAACCTGCTCGAAATCGCTCAGCGCCTGCAGCTCGGGCAACTCGGGCGCCTCTTCGGCACGCTTGCCGCCCGCGGCAAGCAACCGCCCCAAAGGGCCGTCGCAGACCAGGACTTGTTCTTCGATTCGCTTGCGGAATTCTTCGCGAGTCATTGGATCTCCTTGCCGGCGCGTCTTGCGCCGCAAAAGGTAAGTCCACGTAGGGTACATGGGATGATCGCCGGCAAGCAACAGCTGGAGCGGGGAGGTTGAATCCTGCCACTTCCGTAGGGTAGGCCGCGTCGCTTCCCCCGCTTCGGGGGCAAAGAGACCCCCTGACCGTGCCGATAGTCAGAGTGAGCCGGGCACGACTCTCCCGGCCCACTGATGGAAGCCGATAACGTAACGTTTTGTCAAGGTGGGACTTGCTGCCATGACCTCGCGCCGCTACCACGTGCTGCTCGTGGATGACAATGACGATCACTGCATGCTGATCGAAGACATGCTGACCGGGGAGGGTTTCGCCGAGCAGGTGACGCGTTTCCCCGACGCGGAGACAGCCCTCGCCAGCCTCCTGCAGCCCCGGGCCCAGCAGAAGGGCGCGTTGCACCCGGACTTCATCTTCCTCGACATCCGATTGCCGGGCATGAGCGGCATCGAGTGCCTGCGCCAGCTCAAGCAGCATGCGGCGACCCGCCACATCCCCACGATCATGCTCACCACCAGCCAGCGAGAAGAGGAAATCCACGACAGTTTCTCCGCGGGGGCGTGCGGCTACGTGGTCAAGCCCATCGACTTCGCCGTTCTGGCCGAGAAGATCAACGCGCTCAAGGCCTACTGGGACCAGGCATCGGAGTTGCCCACCGATCGAGCGGCTGCCTAGCCGGGTCCCTGCGCGGGCGGGATACTCCATGAGCCCCACAGAAACCCAAGAGAACGCGACGCACTCCCAGCCGGGCGTGACGATCCCTGTCCAGGGCACCCTCGAGTTCACGCCGCCGTCGAGCGAGTCGCGAGAGGGTTGTGGCAAACGGCTGCACGTGCCCACGCACATCCGGCTCTTCTGGCAGCTTCTGCGCACCCAGTCGGTCTTGCCGCTCATCTTGTGCACCGCTGTCTTCTTGGTCACACTGCTGTGGATCATGCCCGTCTCGATCCGTAACAACTTCCAGAGCCTGGGTGGAGAAACCATCCTGGTCGCCGATGTGGACGCCGAGGTCACCGCCCTGTCATTGAAACTCGGCGTCGCCTCGATCGCCATTCTCGTCCTGACCGGCATGCTCCTGTGGCGCGTCTTCCGCTGGAGCCTCAAGGCCGACTCCGAGCGAATCCGGGCCGAACGTGCTCTGGCCAACACCAACGACTGCCTGGAGCAGGCGAATGCGCGGCTCCAGAACAAGCAGCGCCAGCTCGAGGGCTTTCTCTATGCCGTCTCGCATGACTTGAAAGCGCCGCTCATCTCCATTCAGGGATTCGCGACACTGCTCAGGGGCGAAATGGATACCGCAGCGCGCGGGCACCCCGGGGACATCAATCACACGCTGCGCTACTTCGACCGCATCGACCGCAACATCCGTTCAATGGAGAGCCTGCTGGCCGACCTGATGACTCTCTCTCGCATCGGACGAATCGAGGAGGAGGCCGAACCGGTCTCGCTCCGGGAGGTCGCCGAGGAGGTGATCGAGGAAAACGCGTCCGAGCTGATGCGCAAGGACATTCGCGCCGAGTGCGATCCCCATCTTCCCGCGGCCCTGGGGCGCCGCAATCGCTTGCGTCAGCTGCTGGCCAATCTGGTCAACAACGCGGTGAAGTACATGCCGCCAAAGGAGGATGCGCAAATCTTCATTGGCTACGATGGGAAGGTCATATCGCCGCGCGGAGGCCGGGGCGCCCACTTCGTGCGGGACAACGGCCCGGGGATCGAACCGGCGATCCGGGAGAGGATCTTCGACCTCTTCCAGCGAGGCCTGCATCCGGAGGCTCGAGAGGGTTCCGGCCTCGGTCTGGCCATCGTGCGCGATATCGCCGAATCGCACGGCGGCTGCGTGTGGGTCGCATCCGAACCCGGCCTGGGGAGCACCTTCTACTTCCGGCTGCCGGCAGCGCCGGCCGAGGCTGGGCCAACCAAGGCAGCGCCGACCAAGGCAGCGCTGACCGAGGCTGGACCCTTGCCCGACGAACCCCAACATCGAGCTGCTTGAGCCCCGCCAATCTCCACCGCCCCGAGCACCGCACGGGCCGGCCAGGCGATTCTCGCAATCATGCCAACCCCCTCAGGTTCAACGAATTGGCACTCGCGCCCCCTCAAGTTTTCCTCAACGGCCGGGCAGTAGATACGCTATACTGTAGTCAATTGCGTACGGGTATAATCACCGCCGGTCCCCCCGCAGGACGGGTCCGCCGGTTCCAGAACAAACCGGGTCTCGATGAACATCAGTGGGAGAGGAGTGTTTGCCATGATAAGGCGTCTGCATCTGATCATTCTGAGTCTCTGCACCTGCATCTGTATCGGCGCCGGCACGGCCGGCGCTTGGTACCCCAACACCGCTCAGGTTGAGCTCGGCACCACGACCTGGTGCGTCTACTGCCCTCAGGCCTACCAGGGCATCGAAGTCAACAAGGATCACTTCGGTCCCCACGAGTTCACGGCCATTCGCTACTACGACTCCAGCGGTGGAGGTGGTCTCTCGACGCCGGAGACCAACGCCCGCAACGATTACTACAGCATCAACTCGTACCCCACGGCCTACTTCAACGGCATGACCCGCATCGTCGGCGGCGGCGATGAAGTCGAGGCCGGTACGACCTACCAGGCGGCGATCGAGAATCTCCTGGACGACCCGTCCTACTTCAAGCTCACGATCAACTCCTTCGACCTCACCGCGCCTGAGGGTTCGATCGACCTCGACCTCGAGATCATGGAGGACGTGCCCGACATCAGCCAGATCTTCGTGCGAATCGCCCTGACCGAGGATGACATCACGTATGCTCCACACGAGCACATGGATGTCACCCGCGACATGCTCGAAGACCAAGCCATCACGGTCAACACGACCGGGCAGGTGCAGAACATCGCCCTCACCTTCCCGATCGACGCCGGCTGGGTGGAAGAGCATCTGAAGCTCGTCGCCTTCGTGCAGGACGATGCCGACAAGAAGGTCTGGGCTTCGATCGACACCCGGCCCACACCCGACTACGCGTTCCGCTACTACGCTCTGGGCGAGCGTCAAACAGTCGGCCCAATCTACGCCAACCATGCCTACGACTGGTTCGAGATCTTCAACGTAGGCTCGATGGCCGACTCGGTGTTCGTCGAGGTCACGGCCCAAGGCACCGAGGGCTGGATCAATGTGCTGTGCACCGAGGAGTTCTGCATCGGTCCCTCAGTGGAGTCGTACCTCGAGCCGGGCGAGTCGCTGAAGCTGCAACTGGAGACGATTTCGCTCTCCTCGGGCTATAACCAAATCGCGGTCGAGATCCGGATGAAGAACCTGGATGCTACCTACAACCGGACGCTCAACTACACCTACATCACCGACGACGTCGATGTGGTCGTGATCGACGATGACGGCGCCGAGGAGTACGAGGACTACTTCACCGGCGCCCTGGACTATCTCGGCCGCGACTACGGCGTCTGGGACCGGGGAGCCAGCGCGGCCGACGCGTCGGTGCTCGCCAACTTCGAGGCCGTTGTCTGGAACGTCGGCTGGAGCTTCCCTACTCTCGATGAGGCTGACCGCGCGGCGCTGTCGACCTACCTCGACAACGGCGGGCGGCTGTTCGTGACCGGCCAGGACATCGGCTGGGAGCTGAACGACATCGGCGGCGAGGCGGCCCAGTTCTACCAGGACTACCTCCACGCGATCTTCGTCAATGACGACACCAACGACTACGGGCTCGAGGGCATCGAAAACGATCCGATCTCCCACCAGCTCGACCTCACGATCATTGGCGGGGACGGCGCCAGCAACCAGGACTACCCGAGCGATATCGATCCGGCCGACGGCTCCGCCTCGGTGATCTGGAAGTACGACGACAATCGCAACGGCGCCATCAAGGCCGACGACGGCAACCACCGCGTCGTCTACTTCGCCTTCGGCTACGAGGCGATCGACAATGCCTACGACCGGGCGATCGTCATGCACCGGGTGCTCAACTGGCTCATCATGGGCACGACCGACGTCGCCGAGGATGCGCCGGCGTACCGGCTCCAGCTTGCCGGCTATCCGAACCCCGTGCAGACGGCCGGACAGATCCGCTTCGTCATGCCGTCTGCGGGTCAGGCGAGTCTCAAGATCTACGGCCCTGACGGGCGCGTGGCCCGCGTCCTGACCGAAGGCCTGTTCGAGGCCGGTCCCCACACGCTCGAGTGGGACGGCACCGACGCGGCGGGCGTGCGCCTGCCGGCCGGCATCTACTACTACCGTCTCGACACGGGCGATCAAGCGGTGACACGCAAGGCGGTGCTGATGAAGTAATGCACGCAGGGCGCGATCGGCCCCGGTCTCGCGAAGAAGGCCCTGAAACACACGGCCGGCTCTGACGAGAGCCGGCCGTTGCTCATCCTACCGGGGTCACCGGGGGAAGCCGCCGCATCACCCGCGGAGTCCTTCACTCCCATGGGAACCTGTGCCTTGAGCGCGGCCCCCGCGCCCAGATAGGAGAGCGCCGCCACGCCCAGGATGATCGCGAGCGCCATAGTTTACATGGGCAGGCTGGGCACCACGAGCTGGGCCGCTTCGGCCAAACCAAATGCGTAGAGGGTGACCGAGAAGACCTGCGAGAAGAAGAGCGGCAGCCCAATCGCGCCGCCGATGGCCAGTCCCAGGCTGCGCGAGGTGATGAAATCGGCGCCCGCCACGCCGACCCGGATGTTGGTGGCCACCGAGGAGAAGGAGAGTGCCGCGGGTCACCATTTGCCAGACGGCGCCCGCCAACGTACAATTCACCGAGCATGATGGGGTCTCGACCTGCGAACCACGATGCCGCCCGCGCGAAGTGGGCCGGCACATCGCTGGCGACACCCAGACCCAACCCATTCTGGAGGTGATGATGGATCCCACCCCGAAAAAGGTCCAGCGTCAGTTACCGCCCTCCGAGGCGTCCGTGATGCCGTGCCTTCGGCCCAATCGCCGCCCCGGTCGCCGGCATGCCTACCACCTCGCGGGTGCGATCACCGGGCTCCTCATCGCCACCGTCGCGATGACGCTGGGGACTGGCACCCGGGCACAGGCAGCCGAAGCACCGCCGGCCGAGAAGATCCTGCCTCCCGACGGCAACGGTATCACGCTCGTCGGCGAACCGATGGTCTATTTCGGGGAGGAGCTCTACGACTACATCAACGGCGCTGCGCCTCACTTCATCGAGTACGGCTTCGAGGAGGTCGCCTCGCAGGAACTCCAGTTCGGAGAGCACACCTACATCTTTGATGTCTACCGGATGGCCGATCCACTCTCCGCATTCGGCCTGTTCACCACGCGTGCCCCGGAAGGCGCGCCCATGATCGGCGTCTTTCCCAACAGCAGTCTGACGGCCTTCCAAGGTCTGCTCGTCCACGGACCGTACTTCTTCGACACCTCCGCCTACGAAACCGGTCCCTGGGTGGGCGAGGAGATCGCCACGCTCGTCAATCGCGCCACGACGGGGATGCCGCCTGACCTGGTGGGCGAGCGCCCGCGCCGCGGCTTTCCGTTGGGGTACTTGCCGGTGGCCGGACGCTTGATCGGCTCCGAAAAACTGGCCAGGGGACCGGTGAGCCTGCGCGCGGCGCTGGGCTCGGCGGCGGGTGGTTCCTTCTGGACGCTCATCGAACAAGTCGAAGAACAAGTCGCACAGAGCCTCGTCAAGCATTCGACTGCCCAACGCGCTGGGCACAGCCCCACACGTGACGAGCAAGCCAGCCACATCTCGACCGACCAGGAACCCAGTGGCCGCAGTTCGGCCGGAGGAACCGTACACCAAGGTGCCTGGTGGGTGGTGGCCGGCTATCATCCCCTACTCGATGAGATGAATGAGCTGAAGCCCCAAACCACGTTGGCCATGTTGGTCGATGCCGGCGATTTGAGCGCCCTGACGAAGCTGGCGGAAGGCATCGCCGATAACTTCCCCGACGTCCGCACTCGGGGCGGCGGACGTCTGTGGTCGGAGAAGGGCCGAACCGGCTATGTCCTCGGTACGGCCGACCGGCTCTTCTTCGTGACATCCAGCCTGGACTTCAAGACGATCGAGAGCTGGGCGGCCCGATTGCTCGAACCCTGACCCGGACCTCAGGAGGTTCTCGCAGCCACCATACCGAGGTCGAGTAGACAAGCGCCCGCGCGCATTGTATCAGCCGGAAAACGTGTTGCACCCCCGGCAAGCAGCCCGCTTGCTCGTGGTTCCTCGATAAGGAGACCGCCCGATGCCAGAGAAGCCCGAAGCGAAAGACCGGTCGAGCGCAAGAACCCGGCCTGACACACGCCCGCAGCCGAGGGGGAAGGCTCAGCCGAGCACACGGCCGCAACCAAGCACGAAGGCTCAGCCGAGCACACGGCCGCAACCAAGCACGAAGGCTCAGCCGGGCACCGGCCCGACCATGAAGCGCATACCAAAACGCGTCTCCACCAAACCCTCGCGCACGATGGAGACCTTCGCCAACCCCAAGCCCGGTCGCGACTACGAAATCGAGATTCATTACCCCGAGTTCACCTGTGTCTGCCCTATGACGGGACAACCCGACTTCGCCAAGCTGCACATCAGCTATGTGCCCGGTGAAACCTGCGTAGAGCTGAAGTCGCTGCGAAACTACCTCTGGTCCTACCGAAACAAGGGCGTCTTCCACGAAGCGGTCACGAATAAGATCGCCGACGACCTCACGAAGCTCCTGGATCCCCGCTGGCTCCTCGTGGAGGCCGAATTCCAGGCACGCGGGGGGATCAACACGACCGTCCGGGTGGAGGTGGCTGGAGGCGAGACCTAGTCAGTGCTAGCTCCTCCTGGCTTCTCTTAGCTTCTCCTAGCTTCTCCGAATTCTGCCGCATCGCTGCGTTAACGGGTTGGAGTACATGCAGGCGTGCCCGGACGTGATCCTCACGCCTGGATGACACCTCGATGAACGCCCCACTCAAATGCGCACCGAATGCGGAAAGGAGAGACTTTCATGAAATCGTCTGTACTTCACGGGATGGTGTTGCTGGCCCTCGCGTTCTTGGTCCTCGGCTGTCCGCCAGAAGAAACGCTGATGCCCACCAGCTCTCATGATCAGGTGGCGATCGAAACACCTGGAGAAGATACCTCGAGCGACATCCTCCCAGATGTTCAAGGCCGTAACGGACCACCGAAGACGATCCCGCCGAATGCGAAACCACATGGCAAGAGCTACAGCGACTGGTCGATCGGATTCTGGCAGTGGTTGTGGGCCGCGCCGACCCCTGAGAATCCCGGGCTCGACAAAAGCGGCGATTTCGTCGCCAACAACCAGCAGGATCACGTCTGGTACCTGGCCGCCAGCTACTGGGGTGACTATGAGCGCACGGCCACGATCCCGCCCGGCACCATGCTCTTTATCAACGTCATGTCGTGGTTCGGCTCACCCGCCATCGGCGATCCGGAGGATGAGGAGGAACTACGAGCGGTCCTGGCCTGGTACATGGAAAACAGCTCGAATGTGATTCTAGAGGTCGACGGGGTGGCCGTTGAGAATATCTGGGACTATCGAATCATCACCGATGAACTGTTTGGCTTCTGGGTGCCGGAGGAGAATGTCCCCAACGACCTCTTCGGAGTCGAACTCCCCGAAGGGTACTACTACCCGGCCGCCGGCGATGGCATCTTCGTGATGCTCGCGCCCCTCTCGGCCGGCGAGCACACAATCCACATTCACGGCGAGTTTCCCGAAAACACCGGCTACAGCGATGTCATCTACTATCTGACGGTAGGCCACGAGTAGGCGGGGTGCCCGGCGCTACCTCGCCATTTGGGCATCGCGAGTAGGCGCCGGCGCGGTACAGGCATTCGCCGAGCAGGTGCCTGCTCGGCATCACCGCATCACGATCAGGCGCTTACAGGAGCGGTATCCGCTCTCGGTCGCAAGCTGCATCCAGAAGACGCCGCTGCCGGCCGGAGATCCCGAGTCGGCAGCGCCGTCCCAGCGCACCGTGTGCTCTTCGCCTCCGGAGAGCTTCGCATCGACGAGCTCACGCACCAGACGGCCCGAGACGTCATAGATCGAGAGGCGCACGTGCTCATCACGCGCCAGGTGGAACCGGATCGCCGCCGTTCGCTGGATGGGATTCGGGCGGGCCGCGAACAGGTGCGTCACCGCGCCCGCCAGGTGGGTTTCCTCCTCTTCCGGCACCGATGAGCCCGAACAGGTCTGACTCCAGAGCTCGAAAGGCTCGGCGCCTTCGGTCATCCACGCCAGGGTCGCCTCCAGGAACGATGTGCCGGCACCCACCACGCAGGCGCTGTCACCGCTGCATACCTCACCCTGGCAACCGTCCTCGCCCAGGTACATCAAGCTGAACCCCAGAAGCGCGCTGCGCCAGTTCGACTCTCCCGAGACCACGCCGTCACGCACGACTTGAGCGTAGGGCCACGTGCTGCCGCCATCCCCGTAGTCGAGGTTCCCCATCGCACCGGCGGCGCCGGAGAGCCCCAAGACGTCAAAGTCAATCGTGGTCGGGCAACCGTTGCCGCGCAGCGTCAACGGCGTCTCCACCGAATAGGGCGCACCGCTCGATGTCTCCAGACGGGCGCACCAATCCTCGACGCCCGAGTACTCGCGGAAGGAATGATCGAGAAGCGTGGCGCCGAAGACGTCGTGAAGCAGCTCCTGGGAGACGGATCCGTAGTCCTCCATGAGCTGGGCCAGGCCGCATCCACTGAACAGCAGGCCGCGGCGCGTATCGAGAGCCCCGCACTCGGTGGCCTGGACCCAGTCGAGGAAGAGCGGCCAGTCCTTTGCCTCCAGCATCCCCAATCCGAAGTGGCCGGTATCGAGGATGATCAATCGATATCCCAGAGCCTGCTCGAGGGTGAGGCCGTTGTTGCCATAGCCGCCGGGATTGAAGTGGGTGCCGCCGTAGCTGCGAGCCAGCGGCGCATGCCAGCTGCTGCTCGCGAACAGGTAGTCGTACTGGTCGTACTCGAGGCCCGCTTGATCGAGCATGGGGCGGATGTAGTACTCGGCGCCCCGGTTGTGCGCATCCACGTACAAAATCGATGGCCACTGGATTTCGTAGGGATCCTCGGATACAACACGCATGTTCGGCAGGATCTCGAAGGTCGCGACCGGTTCGGGGTAGCCCGTGGGCCAGACGAAGTAGGTCTCGGCCGGCGCGCCGCCATTGTACCAGTAGCTGCGGTAGTAGTAGTGGATGCGGGTGCCGGGGGTCCAGATGCTGTCGGGCAGGATCTCCTGCTGGGGCCGCCGGTCCCCGTAGGCCGGATCAAAGCCGGGGTCGTCCTCGTGGAAGTAGGTCACAAACTTGTTGCGCCATGGGCCCTGCGCGGTCTCGAGCGAGTCCATCAGCACACAGACGAAGTCATCCTCCGGATCGCCGGTGAGTCGCGCTTTCCAAGCCGCATACGCTGGGATCAGGTCCTGCATGGGGCCCTTCCGGGCGACCCGGAAGCACAGCTCGACGAGCCACCGTTCGTCCTCGGCGTTCACGGTCGGTCCCGCCACCATCGCCGAATCCGCCAGCCAATCGTTCTGCTCATCGGGGTAGCTGTTGACCGGGCTCAGATCGTAGCTAACGTTGCTGTTGCCGACATCGGCCGGATCCAGATACGTCGGCACCGTCTGACCGTACCCATCGTGGAACCAATGGCCCGTGGAAGGTGAGATCGAGGGCGCATCCACCCGCGTCGTCAATCCCACCCGCACGTTGTCGAGCACCGGACTGCCCCGGTTGTTGCCCTCTTCGATGCAGACGGTCGAGGGGATGCCGAAACCGGCGCAGGAGCAGTAGATCTCGTAGACGAATCGCATCTGTTCATAATCGCTCGGCAACGGCGTGCCGGCATTGCCATCGAGCGTCGAGAGGTTCGTGAAGTACCGCTGGCAATTGATCGTGGACGAGTAGAGGTAGGTGTCCTGTCCCAATCGCCCCGACCAGTGCGGCTCGGGGTTCACCGGCGTCGTGTACGGATAGACCATGTAGCCCATCCGGTAGAAAGTGCCTTGTTCACAGTCCAGGTGGGTGAATTGGTCCCACTCGACGACGGTGGCGTTGAACTCCTCCGTGCCGACGGCCGTGCGATCGATGATCGGCGAGACGCCCATCTCCCGCTGCCCGCTCGGATGGCCGGGGAAGGGATAGGGACTGCCTTCCTCGTCGTTGAATTCGATCGCCCAGCCCGTGAGCGGGCTGAGGCAGGTCAGTCCGAGTGCATCAAGCCACAGGGTGTAGGTTCCCTCGTCCACCAGACCCATGTAGGAACCTACGCCGGGGCACTTGCCGAAGGTGTAGCCGTCCGGCCCGGCCTCGAAGTCGGCCAGATGGGCCGGGCTGCCGGCCACCTCGAGCAAGATGTTGTCGGCGGCAAAGGCGCCCCACAGACAATCATAGAGACCGTCCTCGTCCGACCACGCCCCATCAGAATCAAAACGCAGCTCGAGCTGCACCTGCTCGGTGCCCGGCGGCATACCGAGGATGCCAAGACTGCCGCTCCAGGATGCCGGCGCCTCGGGCGAACCGTGAATCCCGGTGAATCGCGCCAGCTCGACCTCCCCGTCGGGCAGGAGATCCCCCGCGCCATCCAGGCAGCGCACGAAGACATAGGTGTAATCCCACTCGAATTCGCTGTCCTGGAAGTAGTCGAAGGCAACCCCCACCGCTCCGACCGGAAAGGCGGACGAGAAGGCACCCTGGCAGTAGGAGTTACCGTAGCCCATGCCGGTGACAAACCCCAGTTCGTTCGCTTCCGCCTCATGGATACCGCACCAGATCTGGCCTTGGGAGTCGGGAGCATTCATCATGGGCACGACCGGATCGGTCGCGAAATCCTCGGCCGTTACGCGTCCGAAGTAGGTATCGAGATTCTCGGTGCAATCGATGCTCGTCCAGCCTTGGAAGTCGCCCGTGGCGCCGCCCTCGAAGTCCCAGACCGAACCTTCGACGGCATGGCCCGCGCCGTCATGGCCGCCGAACCAGATCGTGTCCCCCTGGGCTCGCCCACCGGAGGAGCGATCGTCGGTCGCCCGACCGAAGGGGGCAACGAAGGGATCGGTGAAACGGTCGCTCTGCTCGACGTCGAAGACGTCCTCGCGACCGGAACGCGCATGGGCGGCGGTGGTAAGAGATCCCAGCAGGAGCAGTAGTACCGATGCCACCAACACGGGCCAGATGGGCAAGACGGAGACCCGCAAGAACGAGACAGGCCAGAACGAGACACGCAAGAACGAGACAGGCCAGACGGAAACAGGGAGGGACGACTCCAGGCGCATCCTATCCTCCTCGGAGGGGGTTCACGGTCTTCGCACGCGCTGCGTGGTGCACTACAGGGCCACGCGAGAGCAAACGTCAGAGCGTGCCCATAGTGTAGTGACCATAGTGTAGCATAGTCACATCTGCGGGAGGCGGTGTGGTAGGATCGTCTGGAGTCGCTGATCAGGCACAGAGAAGGCAAGAGATTCAGGCGATGGGTGTTGCGGGATTCGCGCCACAACGCCAGGAGGTGAGGATGAGTAGCTCAGAGCCCCGCGCTGCACATGCGCATGTGCCCGAGCAGCCTCCCTATCGCCCTCCCAGCGAGGCCGGCTCGGTCCTCGTGCGGGTCACGCGCGGCTGCGCCTGGAATCGATGCACTTTCTGCGGCATGTACCGGGGCCGGAAGGTCGAGATTCGCAGTCCCGAGGAGATCCGCCGCGACCTGGCTGCGTTGCGGGAGATCTACCCTGTCGCCGACTCGGTGTTCCTGGCCGATTCCGACAGCCTGATCCACCCCAAGCTGCCCGAAATCGTGCGCGACGTATCCAGCACTTTTCCCGAAGCGAGCCGGATCACCTCCTACGTACGTTTGACGACTTTGCGAAAGAGGCGCCCGGCGTGGCTGCGAGAGCTTCGCGAGGCAGGGCTCAGCCGATTGCACGCCGGGCTCGAGTCCGGCTCGAGCCGCATCCTCGAGCGTGTTCGCAAGGGCCTGACGCCGGAGAAGGCGATCGAAGGCGGCCGGGCCGCCGTGGAAAGCGGCTTCAAACTCAGCTTCTACCTCCTTTGCGGGCTGGGAGGCGAGAACGACTGGGAAGAGCATGCGAACGCATCCGCCGACGTAACGCGCCGGGTGTGGCCGCACTTCGTCCGCCTGCGTTCATTGGTCCTGCTGCCGCAGTCGGAACTGGCGGCGGAGTATCGGGCCGGCGAGTTCGTGCCGATCTCCGCACGTACGCGTCTGCACGAGGTGCGTCGCCTGCTGGCCGGCTTGATGCACGGCCCCGAGGGCCAAGCCGGCCAGTCCACCGGAACTCTCCAGACCCTCCATGTGGCCAGCGACCACTTTTCGAACCTGGTGTGGGCGGACAAGAAGCGTATCTACAACGGAATCGAAGGAGACTTGCCCGCCGATGGACCGGTCCTGCTGGCGCACCTCGATGAGGTCATCGCCCTGGCCGAGGGCGCGAGCGAGGTCACCGATCCAGCCACCATGGCGCGCACGGGCCGAAACTTCGAACTCTACGCCCTCTGAAACATGCCGTTGAGGGCGCAACGTATCCGCGGTGTCCGGAGTATTCGAAGCCTTCGAAGGACTCGAAACGTTCGAAGGGCTCAAAGGGGTCGAAGGCTCGGAGGCTCGGAGGCTCGGAGGCTCGGAGGCTCGGAGGCTCGGAGGCTCG
>CAZNJE010000039.1:0-45497 GCA_964573295.1 uncultured bacterium
GGCGTGGCCCGGCGTGGCCCGGCGTGGCCCGGCGTGGCCAGGCGTGGCCCGGCGTATAGTGACGCGCACGCCCGCGATCATCTTATTATCGAGCCCCCCCCCGTGGGGTCCAAGCCTGCCGAAATGCTTTATAATAACCTCTCCGGGGCCTGCTTCGCGTGCGTGCGCGGCGATTTTGCTAGTCACGGGATCCAATTCGACCGTCACCTTTTTGCAAGTATTCTGCAGTGCGCCATTTTACTACACATTCTGAAAGCATTGGGGTTTCGTATAGTTACCACGTAAAGGGGACCCCGGAGCTTAAGATGCGTGAAGTTATCCACATGGTGTTGTAGCAAAATGGCGTTTGGTGACGGTCAAATGACGGTCAGCCCCACGGTGGGCTGTTTGACCGTCACCGGTAAGTGCTTTGTTTTCAACGGCTTATTTTCAGCGATGACGGTCAAATGACGATAAAAATTCTGACACCTCAATACCTAAGTCTTTTGTTTTATATATCTTATGTAAAATCGATGACGATACTATTACTTAAAGCAAATGTTAACAAACATACATATTAGAGTTATCCACATAGCATACTAAATCTGAGAGGCTAACCCCCGAGTTGACCGTCACCAATCCTTGTAAACATCCGCAAGATCCTCAGGGGTACTGCTTTCCGCGATGACGATAGGCAATTTTGACCGTCATCACTTTACAAACGTACGCAATCGTAACTTCTGGAGTTGGTGTAGTTTCCGCGATGACGGTCAAATTTGAGTTGACCGTCACCCCATTTTTCTTTCGTGAGTTACGAGTCATGGTACTGGTGTTATTGCAGTTACAGGACTGGTCGTGATGGTCATACGTGGAGTCACGCGAGTGTCAACCTGGGGTTGTCGCGACGTCTTTTTTGAGTGGGGGCATGTTTGAGTGAGCGCGGTTCATGTTGAGGTGAGGTTTGGCGATAGTAGTTGCGTGGTGGTTGCAGGTAGGGGTAGGTTACTGGTTGGGTGTCGAGGAGTAGACGGATGGAGATCATAACGGGGGTAGGCCAGTTACGAGTAGACTACGGTGGTGACGATCGGAACTGGACGGACTCTGTCAGTCAGAGGACGGTGACTGAGGGCGTGGAGCACATTTTGTCATTGACGGGGTCGGGGGACACCGAGTTATCGCTTGGTGGTCTTTCGACCTCTACTTCTACCCGGTTTTTGAGGGTACAGTCATCGCAGCACGTGAAGGTACGGTTCACATCGGCGGACACGGACACGCAGGGAGTAGGTTGGGACGTACCTGCGGGCGGGTTTGTGGTGGGGGCATTGACGAACGTGACTTGTTTACACATAGGGAATCAGACATCGACAGCTGCGACGGTGAAGGTCGTGATGTTTGGGTACGAGTAGGCAGGTAGGGGGTACGAGTTGGATCTTACGCAGGGACATGGTACGCGGAGTGAGCGTGAGGCGACGGGTGCGTATGATCGGTGGTACACGTTCAAGACGACATCGGGTCACAGCGAGTGGGTATCGAAGTTAGTGGAGTGGGATCGTCAGTGGCGGATGACGCAGGGTCGGTCGCACAAGCCATGGGGGCACGCGACGGAGTTCAATCCTCCGTTGACATTTTCGAAGACGGAGGACGTGCATTCGGTATTGTACTCATTTTTTCAGGGTCTCGATTTTTTCAGTGTAAGTCCGGTATCGTTGGAGGGGATGGCGGAGCGGGTGATGAAGGAGCGGGCGGAGAAGTGGACATGGTTGATGCGATCGAGTTTGGTAAGTGAGTCGAATGCTCAGTCGCATTTAGATTCATTCATACACGACGGGTGCGAGTTTGGGTCTGCATTTTCCCACATCACGTGGTTGCATGATGTTCGCAGGATTTTGAGGGAGCAGTATTTACCATCCGAGATTGTGCAGTCGATCAAGGAGGCAGGGAAGCGTCCGTCTGACATAGACGTGATAGCGGTAGCGATGGGTGACATATCGACGGAGCCTGTATCGCGGAAGTCGAATGGTGGCAAGCACCGTGTGGTATTTCGGGACGACGATGGGTACAAGCACACGGGGAGTGCGTACGTAGACTGGAACCATCCATTCAGGCCGGAGGAGCCGGTGGTGATGGTAGAGCGGGACCACGTGGTGTACGACGCGCCGTATTTGCATTTGGTGCGTCCCGAGTACATGTTTGTTCCCCCGAGTGCGAAGGATTTACAGAGCGCCAAAGAGTTTTGGATGCTTGATTGGATGACCTACGACGACATCGCGAAGCGGAAGCGGTTGAATCTTTTCAATTCGTTATCGGACGCTGGGTTGAAGGAGTTGAAGGGGTATTGTTCAAAGCGTGGTGGGTACGGGGATGGTGAGGAGGAGGACATTTTAGACGAGGCTCGTGACGACGATTTAGGGAAGAGTGTAACGGGCACTCGTGACGGGGAGGTGACGGTACTTTGGGAGTACAGGTTTGAGGACATTGATGGTGACGGGTATGACGAGTCGATAGTTCGGTGTGTGGCGGACATAGGGAAGAAGGTTTTGTTATGTCGTCACAGGTTGGAGTATCTTTTTCCGCACGGCAAGCGGCCCTTCGCTGACTGGCATTTTTTGCCGGTAAATCACAGGTACTACGGGATGGGGATTCCGGAGATCATGGAGGGGTTGCAGAGCGAGGAGAACGCATTTTACTGGGCTCGTGGAGACGCGATCGAGATCATATCGAAGCCGAGTGGAATGTATGCGCCATTGAGTGGGTTGGCGCCGGACACGTTGAGAATCATGCCGGGGACGTTAGTTCGGGCGAGGAACCCGAGGGACGCATTTCACCCGTTCATGTTTCCGACGGACCCGTCGCATTTATGGCGCGAGCAGAGTGGGATTGAGATGCAAGCCGAGCGTGCGATAGGGTCTACGGACATGGGTTTGGGTCGGGGTCCAACCCGTCCGAACGCTCCGCGCACGCTCGGTGGAACGGCGCTGGTGGTGCGTCAGCAGCAATTACGCACCGACGTGATACTCCGCCGGTTACTCAACGGTGGTATGCCCTCGAAGGGTGGTGGGGTTCGTGAGTTACTGACTCAGTACATGAGTTTGTACTCTGCTTACATGCCTTTATCGAAGACGGTTCGCACGCGCACGGGTGACCTCGAGGAGATTGATCGCGGGTCGTTGCAGGGGCAGTTTGATTTCGACATCGATTTAGGTGAGGACGTGAACAACCCTCAGTTGCGGATGCAGAACGCGATGGTCAGGTACCAGAACGCGCTTGGCAACCCGCTGATTCAGCAGAATGCTCAAGCGTTGTGGCACATCACGGTTGACTTCTTAGAGGCGTCTGGGATGCGGAATGCGTCGAAGGTATTACCTCCTCCTTCCGGTGAGGAGCGGGCACCGATGGAGCAGGAGGACGAGAATTTGGTAATGGCTCGCGGGGTCTACATTGAGCCATTGATGAGTGACGATCACGTGGCGCATTTGGGGGTTATATCGGAGATGATGCAGGATGCGCAGGCGATGGCGGCGGTATTTGACAGGCCGAAGGAGATTCAGTTGTTGGCTCGTCATGCGGAGGCGCATCAGAGGATGATGGGGATGCAGGCGCAGATGCAGCAGATGGGTGGCATGGGTGGTCAGGGTGGCATGGGTGGTCAGGGTGGCCAGCAGATGGTAACGCAGGCTCAGATGGGTGGTGGTGGCGAGCAGGTAAGTGGTCCGTTAGAGGGGTCGATGGATCCGGGGATGATGCAATGAGCGATGCGGAGAGGTTATTGAGGCTTCAGGCCGAGGTAGAGCAGACGTTGAACAGCTCTGGGTTTCGGTATATTTTGAAGTCGATAGCGGACTTGGAGCGCAATCTTCAGGACGAGGTGGTATGTCAGCCATTGGGTGAAACGACCGACGCTGTAGCGATGAACTACTGTAAGTCGGCTGGAGCGATAGAGGGGCTTCGCATGGCGGAGCGGGTGCCGGGCGAGATATTGAAGGCACTTCGTTCCGGACGCGAGCCGGACTTTAGTGGAGAGGACAGGAACATGCAGGAAGGGGACCCCGATGGCAGATGACGTAGGCGGGTTTGCGCCGGACGAGTTGGAGGCGCTACTTGAGAAGATGCAGGACCAAGCCGACTCCGAAGGCGACGATCCTAAGGGTGGTGATTCGTCCGAGGAGAAGGTAGGCAACGGCAAAGTTGAGTCCGAAGACGACGGCAAGATGACGAAGCTTGAGGAGGCGATCACATCGTTGAAGACTGAGCTTGAGGCCCAGAAGCGGGAGAACGCTCAGTCGATGGGTTTGCTGGGTCAGTTGATGGAGAGTGCGAAGGGTGGTGGCAGGGCGGATACACTTCCGCAGGTGCCGAAGGATGCGAGTCCTGAGGACAAGAGAGCTGCGATGGAGTTCGCGCTCAGGTACAGTCCTGACCTTCTGGGCAAGCTTCTTGAGAAGGATTTCGAGGGGGTTGCGCAGAAGAAGTTCGAGGCGCTCGAAAGCAAGCTTGAGCGCAAGGGTCGGATACGAGATCTTGGGAACATCCTTTCCAGCGGTGTGCTGAGTCACTACGAGCAGGAGATTCAGAAGCCCGATTCGTCTTTGATTCGCAAGGCGGCTCAGATGAAGAAGGAGTTGGCGGGGATTTTGGACAAGGAGATCGTTGGGTCTGACATCCACGACAAGCTGGCGATCGCCATTGCAGCGGCGGCGAGTCCTGACGAGGTGTCGAAGATTCACGGGTCGAAGCAGCAGGCTGCCGAGGCTGCCAGGCAGGAGGCGATCGACCGATTGGGGCAACTGTTCGGTGGCGGCCAGAAGAGTTACACCCGGAAGGTGGACGAGATCACCGACGATGACCGCGAGATTGCGGAAGCATGGGAGATGGATCTTGATGACGAGGACACGCGCAAGGAGCTTTTAGCCCGCAAGCGTCGGGCTGAGGACACCTATGTGGCGCAGAACAAAGTGTTGGGGAGGTAACCGATGCCGAAAGCAAACGATTTCGCAGAGAATGCCAAGGCTATCGCTTCCCGGCGTGAGCGCGTGCTGGATCGTGAGGAGAGGAAAGAGGCCCGTCGGGGCCAGGGCATGAAGCGTCGCGAGGCGGACATTCGAGAAGAGACGGAGGTCAAGCCTAGCCTCGAATCGTCGAAGAAGCTGCGCAGCGCCCGAAAAGCGATGGCGTGGGCAGAGGCGAAGGTCGAGGCATTGGGGTACGACCACACAGTACCCCGAGACTACTATGAGCGTGGGGTCCTCACATGGGACGCGCCTGAGGAGACGAAGGAGCACATCCACGTGTTCTTCGACTCCGAGTTACGTGAGCAGCGCAACCCGGTTCTACCCACCTTCGATGCGAACCTTTACGAGCCGTTGACGAAGGACTTGGCGGAGGACTTGGGCATCAAGGTGCCCTACGGTCGCTGGACGGAGACGGGGCACATGAAGGTAGGCCACGACGCGATCGTCAAGATTGCGCCGAAGAAGATCATGGATGCTCGGAGGAAGGATCTTTCGAGTCGCCACAAGATTGCCGAGAGGATGCGCAAGCACGAGGAGTTCTATCGCGAGCAGGCTTTGTCTGTGAACCGCAAGGGCCGTAATGGGGAGGCTACGATGCCGATTGGGGACATCCAGATTGGGTCGTACGAGAACCAGGACGACTTTGTGAAGGCGAGTGAGGGTCGGGGCGTGGAAGGAATGAAGTTGAGTGGTCTTGAGGAGTATCTTCCCCCGGACCAGCAAACCATAGAGGAGGAGCAGAGCGATGAGTAATGTTGATTTTCGGAGGGGGTTGCAGCCCGTCAAAACGAAGACTGGGGCGCCCCCCTACGTCACGAGGCTGCCGCTGAAGGACAGCTACGGGACGAATATTTACGTGGGCCAGATCGTGACTTGGGATGCGTCTGGGTTCGTGAAGGCTGGTGCGACAACGAACCCGAGCGACATCGTTGGTGTGTCTGCGGAGTTTTACTCCTCCAGCGGGTACGACAAGGACTACATCAACGTGTGGACGGCGAACGATCACATCTTCAAGGCTCAGTCGGATGGTTCGAAGGCGACGACCGAGGCGACGATGATGATGATGAACGCGATCGTCACGGGCAACGGTGGCGGATCGACCGATTCGGGGCTCTCGACCTGCGAGATCAATGTCACTTCGGCTGGCAACACGACGACGATGAATGACTTCCCGATTCGGATCGTTGGCAAGTCGGGCGAGATCGGCAATGCGTGGTCCAACACCAACGTCGATCTGCTGGTCGAGTTCAACCCGTACGCGCAGAACTTGAAGTACCAGACCACCTGGGCCTAGTGGCGTAGGTGATTCCAAATAGAGAGGAGAAAACGTCATGCCGATGTTCACGAGGGACACGTTTCCGCGAGCGTATGCGGAGCGGATCCCCTACATTGACAAATACATCGGTCCCGAGCGTTGGAAGGATGCCGACCAGATCTGGCCGAGCCTTTTCAACGTGAAGAGTTCGAAGCGGATGATCGAGCAGGTTCCGACCTTCGCCGGTATGGGCTTGTTTGAGGACATGGCTGAGAACGGCAACGTCAGCTACGACAACATGGTGCAGGGTCCCTACAAGTCCTACACCCACGTTCAGTACGGTCTGGGGTTCCAGATCGGCTGGATGGCGGCTCAGCAGGACTTGGACGGGTTCGCGAAGAAGTATTCGACGCACCTGAAGCGGTCGTTGAAGATGTCGATGGAGACACTCGCATCGACCTTCTTCGACGGGACGTTCGACACCTACACCACGGCTGATGGTCAGTACGTGTGCGACGTGGACCACACATACGTTCGTGGATCCGGGACGTTCTCGAATGATGCTGGATCGACCGCTCTCGGTCAGACGGCTCTGGAGAGTACGCTCGTGTCGTTCATGAACCAGAAGGACCTTCAGGGGCTTCCGCAGCCGCAGATGCCCCAGAAGCTTTTGATTCCTGCGGATCAGGCTCCGCTGGCCTACGAGCTTCTCGAATCTCCGATGAGGTCGGACACGACGACCCATGCGAAGTCTTACACCTACAACAAGCTGACGCCGGTGATCTGGCCGTTTCTGTCGTCTTCGACCGCTTGGTGGGTGCTCAGCGACAAGAAGAACACGGAGCTTTGCTGGTACTGGAACGCGAAGCCGCAGACCAGCCACGGGTTCCACTTCGACTCGCACACCGCGAAGACGAAGGTTCTGTTCATCTGTTCCTTTGGCGCGTCGGATCCTCGGGGTATCTACGGCTCCGAAGGCGCGTAAGGAAGGAGGTGCCAGATGGCAGATCATGTTAGGGGAGACTTCCTGTCGAAGAGAGGGACTCAGGTTATCACTGATGGTCTGACCTACACCGGCATTGGCGGTGTGGATGGGTGCTCTCTTGGCGATAGCGTCGATGGGAATCTTGTTTCCATCCCATTCAAGATTGCGGCGATCACGGCGGGCGACACGGGGTCCGATCTTGGAGAGGCGGGTCTGTGTGGCTCTGCCACGATCACGGATTGGGCGGCGCCGAAGGCCGGGTCGGTGATTGCAATTTCTTTGAATGGGAACACGGATGTCGCTACGGGTCATGTTTCTGCGATTGCCGTAGTGGGTTCGACCGACACTGCGCTCATCGCGGAGCTGAACACGACATCTGACGTGACGTCGGCTGTCGCCACTGCTGACAAGGATGCGAACACGTTTGCTGCTGGTAAGTTGCTGAGCGTGAAGATCATGCTTGGGAACACTGCCAGCACGGCGAACCATGTTGTCGGATCTCTCATCGTGGAGATCTAACCAATTCACAACCGAACCCCGTGGAGGATGGAATGAGTGAGAAGCTAGAAAAGCAGATCCCGCAAATGCCTGCGGAGGTTAAGGCTTCGATCAAGCAAGCCGAGGAGGATGGTCTGTTCCGGGTTATGGATATCCGGTCACAGGGCAAGGTGTTGCCAACATCACCGAAGCTCGCGATCGCGATTCCGTGTGGCGACAAGGATGACCCTGATATGTATCAGTGCCCTCACTGCAAGACGCGCCAGTTCACGAAGGTGCAGTGTACGAAATGCGGTGGGGAATTCGATCAGAGGTTGCGATTGCGCCGTGCGGGTCTCGTGCCGATTGAGATGATGGCGAATCCGCTCCAGCTCGTCATGCCGCTTCTTACGTCAGTCCAGTTTCTCTTTCGCAAGTCTATTCTCTCTGCGCAGGCTCGCAACGAGATGACTTGGCAAGCGATCGAGAACGGAGTGAAGTACATCGCCTACTGGGACGACGATACACTGTGGCCTCCGAAGGCGTTCTACGATATGCACAATATCATGGAGCGCCACCCGGAGGCCGCAGTGATCTCTGGTGTCTATACGACACGGGATGACTGTCAAGAGCCTCTGGTCTACAAGCAGCACGGCCAGGGGGCGTATTGGGATTTCAACACCAATCGTGGGATCATCGAGCCGATCTTCGGTGCAGGCGCCGGATGCATGCTGGCGAGGGTTTCAGCATTGATTGAGATGCGGGAGGTTCTTGACGAAGCGCCATGGTGGCTCGACACCCATGACCTGACAAGACAAGGTATGTGGGGCCATGACATTCGGTTCTGCAAGCGGATGCACGAACTCACAGCCAAGAAGCTTGGGATTTCTCTGGAAGAGGTCTACGACGACATTTACCACAACCGTGTGAGGGAGGGTAGCTGGCAAGTCTATTTGGCCGGATGGATTCATTGTGGGCACCTAGATATTACGACGCAGAAGGTATATGAGCTTCCGAAGGATGCCCCGTGCTTCAAGAGTGGAGACATAAACACGGGGCTATACTGGAACCACCTTTGGAAGCAGCGGGGAATTGAGTGGGGCGAATCGGCAACGGCCTATGTAGGTTTGTATGAGCGGATATGCCAGATGATTCCGGAAGGTTCGAGTGTGGTCGATGTCGGTTGCGGCATCGGAGTGTTGATGGACATGCTTACGAAGAAGCGTCACGCCCATGTTTTCGGTGTGGATATTTCGAGTGAAGCGATCGAGATGGTCAAATCGAGGTGGATGGAAGGGGTCGTTGGTGATGCGGCTGACTTCCACGTCAAGGGCGAAGACCACTACGTTGTCGCGACAGAGACGATCGAACACCTCTCAGACGCGAAGCTTGCGTCTTTCTTGAAGGAAGCGTCCCGGGGCAGGGGTGCGATCCTGACGACCCCGGACGGACATTTGGAAGGGGTTCCTGCTGGTGAGCATGTTCATACATTTGACAGGACGAGTCTCAGGAACTTGCTGAAACCGTACTTCAGGCAGATCAATATTGAGAAGGTGGCGCCGCACTTCTTACTGGCTGTCTGCTCCAACAAGCGCGAATCGGCGCCGAAGAAGAAGGCTAAAAAGGGGAAGAAGAAATGACAAGTGATCTTCTTTGGTTCCGGGCCGGTACGTCATATTGGACTGCCATTACTGGCGGCCTTGGTGCGAATTCGGTGATCATGGCTGACGTGACCGCAAATGCGACAAACCTTTTGTATGGCGCATTACCAACGGACCGTAATTTGCGAGGGATGATTGAGCATATCGCGATTTACGCCGGGACTGCGGCGCCGACTCTTGCGGGATGCAGCATTGCGTTCTTCTCAAGTGGGTCCACGCCATCGGACACGGTTGCGAACAACCACTACATAGACCACGAGCCGTTCGCATCTGGTGATTACATCGAGATGAGCAACCACGCGACCCAAATTCAGTTTCAGGGGAAGAACGATCTTGCTCTTCCGTACTTCGACAAGACTGGATCGAAAGAGTTCCATATCGGGGTCATAGCTGGGACGCCCCTCGGTGGGCTTGATGCTCCGGACGGGTTTGTCGTTGAGTTTGCCTTCAGGCCGAATCGTGGAGGTGGCTGATGCCCTCGAAGAGAGCACTGGCTTCTCAGCGTACTCCGGAAGGTGTACGAAGTGAGGTAGCTCAGGCCGAGAAGCTGCTCAAAGAAGTTTCTGCCCGCCTCGGCCCGCTCGCAAAGCTCGAGCGGGTCGAGGATCGCATTGCTCAGCGCAAGCGTGAGCTTGACGATCTCACTGAAAACGTTAGAGCCGCTGAAGCACGAGCGGCTCAAATTGTTGAGAGTGCAGAAGACGAGGCGAAGACTCTTCTTCGTGGCGTAGCGAAGAAGGTTGAACTTGAGCTTGCTGTTGTCAAGGAAGAGTCTGAGAAGCTCCGAGGCAAGTGGGAGAAGTATGAGGCCGAAACGACCAAGAGATCTCGTGATTTGGATACTTTCGAGACATCGCTCAACCGTCGCGAATTGGAACTGGACGAGAAGGAAGACGTGGCCGAGTCTAAGCGTCTCAGGTTGCGGCAAGATCGAGAAGATTTTCGTGTGGAAAAAGCTGGGCTTGAAGAGAAGTGGGAGAAGCTGTCGTCATGGGAGTCTATGCTGGAAGATCAGGAGAAGAAGGTTTCTCAGATTAGGCAGCTCCAAGATGAGAGATTAGGGGCGATCGAGATTGCCGAGTCCGAGGCGGACGAAAAGATCCGCTTGGCGGAGATTCAGTCTGAGAAGGTGAAGAAAGCTTCAATTGAGACTTACGACATCATGGCTCAGGCGAACAAGATGTTTGAAGATGCGAAGGCAGCGTCTCGGGCGGCGTCACTGAAGGCAGGAAGATTGAAGGCCGATGCCGCTGACCTGAAAATCAAGGAGAAGCAGATCGGCGAGAAGAGGCAGCGTCTTTTCGCAGCCAGGAATGAAATGGACCTTCGTGAGTCGAGGCTTCTTCGTCGCGAAGCTCAGGCCGAAAGCGCTGAGCGTGCGATCGAGAAGGCCCGTGATGACATTCGTACGGAGTGGATGAGGATTCAAGATGCCAAGCGGCAAATACAATCCTAACGCATCGGACTATTCGAAGGTCCAGGGCGGCGAGATCGGTGCCGACGGATCTCTGCGCAAGATTGTGAAGATCGGAGCAGTCTCCTCTGGCGTTACGATGAATGTGAGCGGTACGCTTGAAGCGTCGTTCCCAGACACGATAACCGTCGAAGGTTCGGTATCAATCTCCAATACGCCCACTGTCGAGGTTTCCGGCACGGTGGACGTATCGAACATTCATACGGTCACGGTTGGTGGCACGGTGGGTATCTCTGGCACTCCCACGGTAGAGGTGTCGAACACTCCGTCGGTGTCGGTTGCCAACACGGTCACGGTGGACGGAGTCATCAACGCTGAACTCATCACTCAGAACAAAGGGCTCTATGCAGTAACGCTTCTCAGCTTCTCAGCGGCGTCAGGGTCAGAGACGGTGATCTCGGCGCCGGGTGGTGGTACGTCGATCAAGATATTGGCGCTCATGATTGGGAACGAGAACACCGACAGTGGGCGCCGGTTCGAATTTCGCTTTGGGTCCACTCCTTTCGTGCGCGGGTACGTGGGGCCGGAGCTGCCCATCAACTGGAATATGGTTGCTCACCAGCCGCTTAGTGACACGAACACAGCGGTGAATGTGTGGGCGAATGGCACGATCGTAGCACCGGTCACGGTGCATTACACAAAGGTGTAGACCATGGGTGGTTCTCCTGGCTTGCAACAAGGCGACATCCTGACGTTCTGTGGCTACGAGCCTGGAACACAGAGCGCCGTAGGCCAGGCATGGAACATATCCGGCGCATACGTCGAGGGGCAAGAAACGACGGTTCGGTCTGGGAATGGAGCATTGAAGGTTGATTGCTCAACTGGCATGAGGGTTGGGTATTCTGACTTGTATGGCGTTGACAATGACACGAATAGCAACGCGAGCATGTTTGACGAGGAGGAAATCTTCGTCACGTTTTGGTTTAGGCCAGCCAAAATTTCAGAAACGGGCGCGGATGCAGACTTTTTCGAGGCGAAGACGGCTACTAACGGTCGTAGTGTTATCCTGTATTTTGATAGCGATGGGGTTGTGTACGCGAAAGGGCCTACAGGGAGCACGCTAGGGACGGGGTCAACCGAAGTCAGTCTGGATGAGTGGCACGAGTTCAGCGTTCGAGTTAAGCGGACATCGAGTGGTCCAGGGTCAACGGATGGCGAGATTGAGGTCATCGTCGATGGATCTACCGAAATAGACGCAACTGGAGTAACTGGTGCGGCGGACTTGGGCTTTTTGCGACTAGGGAAGTCTACGTCTAGTCTTGGAATAGGAGCCATTGAATATTACTACGATGACGTGATTGTATCAAACTTTCAGTTCTACAACGGGTGGAAGATTTCGTCTGTTGCGAGGCCGAATGCAGAGGGAAATTACACATCATGGCTAGGCAATCCGTCCAGGATCAACGAGGAGCATGACGGTGGTACGCCGCCTCTGTACCCGTCTGACAGGCAAGCACTGGCTCAAAGCACTGATAAGAACGCAACTGTGGACAGGCAAGAGTCGGACATCATAGACCCTGGTGACGCAACGTATGGCTGTGAGACAGATTGTCCGGAAGAAAACGCACAAGTGCTGGCCGCTAGATTTGATTGGTATTCGTCCATGGGCGGTTCTCCGCCGGCTTTCACCACGGTCAAGTTCTTCCTGAGGGTCGATGGCACTGATTACAAGCCGGCTACCGGGGCGTCTCTCGCGGAAAACTATGAATACCCCAACTACTCATTGATTACTGTTATGGATCCAGACACTGGGGATGACTGGTCAATGAGCGCATTCGATTCTGACCGCGTAGAACATGGTATGGACAACACATCTACGTCAGGTGTTCAGGCAAGGGTTTCATCCATGCACCTTTCTTTGGTTTGGAAAGAGGCTTCTTCAAGGAGAGTCAGGATCGGCGTCCACGCTGGCCTTTAGGAGATAGAAGATGGATTCCAATAAGTCGTTTTCGTACACACTCCTTGACGTGGCCCGGATCGTTAGCTACAGGGTCGGGAACATGAAAATCCACGTCGAGACGCTTGACGACTCAAACTCGGACTTATCGACGGTCCGTATTCTCCAGGCGTACGACGACGTGATCCGAGAGATCATACGAACGAAGAGGCCGAATTGGGCGCTCAAGGAAGAACTCTTGGCCCCAGCCGCTTATCAGTCTACGACCGCTAGCGTCACAAACGGTGCAACGGCTGTGACGCTTGGTGATTCGGTAGCGGAAGACAACCATGCGCATGGACTCATGTACGTGCATGAGGTCGATGATTCTGCCAGGAGCGTTTTCTTGCGCATCGAGTCTGTTGACGCGGCGAACAAGATTGAACTTGTGGATCCGTTCTACTTCACGACTCTGAGTGGTGATGACGTGTACATCCTTGGGGACCGGGTTCAGTTGCCTTCCGACTTCATGGGCCTCGTAGGGGCTTATGGGTACGGTCGGTCGCTGACCTACAAGAAACCGCAGGAGTTGGCGCTGATTCGCCAAAGGCTGCATTCTCAGGCTACGCCTTACAGTCAGGACGGCCCTCAGTTTTGTACGCTGACGAGAGACACGAAGTCAGCATCTACGGATCAGACGTACTCGTATTATTTGGAACTCTACAAGGCTCCTCAGTACGCCAGAGGGATCAATGTCATCTACATAGCGGACTACGCAACCGGGATGGACAACATCACTGATCCAGATTCGATTGTGGCTCACATTCCTGAGGACGCTGTCGACGTATTGGTTGATGGAATCGTTGCGAACTTGATTTCGTCAGACATCCCCGATCGCAGGGATGCCGTGCAGAGGTGGCGGAACACGGTCTTGGCGGACTACGTCGTCGAAGGGAGTAATCCGTTCGATGAAACGGTCACGTTCATCGACGAGGTGTCATAGGAGGCAATAGATGGCTACTGTTGATAGGACGCTGAAGAACGTCATCCAGGCTGTGAGTGCCAGGGTCGGGAATTTCCGCACTTGGGTTGAGACCGTGGAGAACCCGGATGCCTCGATGAAGAACATGGTCGAGTGCGTCAATGACGTGATTCGAAAAATGTGCCGAGTCAAGCCAAGCCCTATGCTGAATGCTACCTTTACGACGCCAATTCATGACAATGTTTTCGGGAATGGTTCCGATGACTACATATCGGCAATCACCAGCGAAGGGGTTGTCACTGGGTCTAGCACGACTTTCACTGATATCTATGCTCTCCGGGGCAGCTACGGGGGCGCGCAGAGATCAAACGCTGTTCTCTACATATACTACATCGGCGTAGGTTCATTCAATGAGTATGCTCACAATTCTCCGCTTCGCGTTTACTCTGTAGCGAGCAACACTTCCCTTACTCTGGCGAACTGGCCGACAGAGTGGGGGTCCGTGTCTGGGAAGACGTACAGATTCTCGTTGTGTGAAGACAGGTTCACCATGCCTGCTGACTTTTCGCAGCTCATATCTGCTTCGGTGCAGAGGTACTCCACCGGTACCTGGCAGACGCTTCTCGGGATGAAGCGCAGGTCTGAGGTCGAGTATATCAGGAACACAATCGGTTCTGGTGGGACGCTGAACAACGTTTACCAGGCTGGTGCCCCGATATACGTCTCCGTCATTGAAGATGGGGAATACTACAAGCTCCAGGTTCATCCGCTCCCGGATGAATCAGCGGGGCTCTACGTCCAGTACATTCGTCAGCACAAGTACGTCGATTCTGATTCCGACTACGTGATGATCCCTGACGCTGACATGGACGTGCTCATCTCTGGCGTCGAGGCGCTCTGGAGCGGGTTCACCAAGGAAGGGTATGAGAATGCATACGAAGCCTGGCAGATGACGACGCTGAGGCCGTGGGCAGGCATGAAGGTTGGTCGGACCGATGCCATGCCTCCGAAGTTGCGGGCTCGCGAAGAGGATCCGCTTTCCAGAATGAGGCTCTAGGATGAGCGCAAAGTCCACAACGCTGATTACAACCGTACGCAAGGCTTCGTTGTTTCTGCCTGGGTTCAGGCAGTATCCCGAGACGGTGTCGGACAAGGATGTCGAGATGGCGTTGCTTCTCGACATCATCAACGCGGTATGCCGGGACATGACCCGCTACCTTGGGTCGGTTGAGCAGTTTGCGGAGACTCTTATAGCCACACGTGACAACTACAGCAGCACCGACGGCACGAGCGTGTCATTGACTCAGATTGATTCGAGCACTTTGTCTGCGGTTGGGATCAATACCACTTGGAATACGTCAGGCGACGACGGGGAAGCTCATCGCGGGACGGCTCTGGTTATCACAGAAGATGGCGTCGATGCAGAGGACGTGATTCTGCGGGTCGCGTCGGTGGAAAGCGATACGTCCCTGACGCTCGAGGCGTACCCGTTTGCTTCGTTTACGGGGAAGACTTACGATTTCAAGTTACACCACGATCGGTATGACCTTCCGACTGATTTCTATGACTTCATATCAGCTTACGTCGAGGGCGAGGTAGTTCGGAACTTGAAGTTTCTCTCGCCGTCAGAGTTTGACTACATGCGATCCATGCTTCGTGGGAACCCGTACACCGAAGGGCCTCCGAGGCATGTGACAATCAGGCAGGTGTCGAACAGCCTCTACCAGCTTGAACTCGATCCGTTCCCGGACGACGTGTACGGAATCCATATCACGTATCGGAAGGCGCATAGCACTGAGCTGTCGTCAGATGATGACGTAGTCCCGCTCGCGGACGAGGACATAGACGTTCTGGTTCGGGGCGTAGTGGCCTACTGGCAGCAGGTGAAGGATTACCAAACTTACGGGAGTGCGTACGAGCGGTGGCAGCGTACGGATCTTGAGCGGTGGATCGTATTCAACAAGAAGCAAACCGATGAGCAGCAGCAGTTTACGCCGGACGATATGATGCGCACGCGCAGGCACATGCCTGGGAGGCGGATCTCCAGCGATTTCGACAGGCGGTAGAAATGCCGATGGTCAATGTCCGAAAGATTCAGGGTAGCTACGTATCTACTGTCCCGATTGAGGATACGGTACCCGGAGACTTCGCGAAGCTGGAAAACTTCATCTTCGACCGGGACGGGCTGCCCGTTGTGCGGGGAGGGCGCAAGACTTGGAATACCACGAATTTGACAGGTTCGGAGGACAAATATGTCAGGGCGCTTTTCCACTATCGGAGATCGTGGGTATCGCAGAAACCTCGTGATTTTTTGATAGCTTACGCCAAGAACAGTCTTTACAGGTCCGACATGGATGGGACTCTGACATCATTGGGGATTACATGGGAAGATCGGCCCGTGCTGTCTTTCGCTGTGGTGGCCGGAAGGCTCGTGGTGGCGTCGAACTCGAACAAGGCTCCGAGGCCATACTATTGGGACGGGGCAATGGATGAGGCTGAACGGCTTCGTGGGGCGCCTGCTGGGCATATCGTAGCTGGGCACGCGAACCGGCTGTGGATCGTAGATCGGGGGAATCCATCGACGATCCACTACTCGGCTCCTTACGACCCATCGGTCTGGGATACGTCTCGTGGTGCAGGGTACATTACGATAGCTCCGGGAGACGGGAATGAGATCTCTGCCCTAGTCGCTGGGTTTGCTGGTGAGATGATCGTTTTCAAGGACGGACCCGGAGGAGGGTCGACCTACCGTCTTCAGGGCGTGACGGAGGCCAGCTTTGCGGTAACACCGCTCTCGACGACGCTGGGCGCCGTTTCTCACCGTTGCGCGAATATGATAGGGGACAAGGACATTATGTTCTGCTCACGGCGCGGTATTCATTCTCTGCGTCGGGTATTTGAGCATGGGGACTTAGAGTCGGCTTACGTGGACAGCGAGATCAGTGATGAGTGGCGCGATTTGCCCATCAGACGCAAGAAACGTGCTGTTGCCGTGGACGACTATGGACATGATTCATGGTGGCTATCGTATGACACTGATGGGGATCTCATCAATGACGAGACCCTGATCTTCAACTATCGGCATTCGACACCCAGGGGCAACCCGAAGGTTTCGAAGGTGACCTATGGGTTCCAGAGTGCGGCGGTGGTCAACGACGTCAGGTCTGGCATCGACAAGCTGATGACGGGTGGGTACCAGTATATCTACGAGGAGCACAGAGACGAAGCGCAGGACCAGACCAAAGCAGTGATGAGCGATTACGATTGGGATGCGGAGTTCGTTGAGATAGATGCTGGGGACGCATTTGCGATGAAGGCATGGAAGGATTTGTGGATTTCTCATGACAACTGGGGCGAAGGTGATATGACGGTTACATGGTACGGGGATAATCGTTACCCGAACGACATCGACGTGACTATGAACCCGGCGAACTTCCCTACGCCTTTCTTTGGGAGGAATGAGATCAGGCTGACGCCGAAAGGGCATCGTGCGAAAACGTTGGTTCATTTGCGGGAGGGGGGATCTACGCTGAGTTTCTCAATTTCCGGTACTCGTGGCCGAACGAGGCTGCGGGGGTTCAGAATCAACTATGAAGCGGGGAAGGCGGATGTGACTTCAGATCGGCTGTTCCCGTATGTCGAACCGAGGCAAGGCTAATGGCTTGGGTGAAACCTGGAGACATCACCACGACCGGTCCGTGGAAGAACGAAAACGTCGATACACTCCTCGACGCTCTCGACGCTGCATTCGGGGATCTGAATGGGTCGAATTTCAGTGCGTCCACAACGATCACGATGGAAGCTGACCTTGTTGGAGGGCTTCAGGTTTGGAACTTCGCGAAATGGTTTGGCGCTAGCGCAGGGAGGGTGATCGACTCGACGGCGTACGACTTTGGGAAGACAGGCAACACCGCGGCTCAGAACCAGACAGCTCTCCAGAACGCCATAGACGCATTGCCCGACACAGGTGGAGTAGTGATGATTCCACCAGGTGAGTACGATGTGAATGCTCCGGTCTATCTTCGAGGAACAGGAGGGTCTCAGGAGCATGTCACGGTTCAGGGGTTTGGTCGATCCACTGTATTGGACATTGGCTCGGGCAGCTCTACCAATGGCATGTTCCGCTTAGGGGGCGCCGGGACCGCCTTAGCGGGACACACCGTGCGGGATCTCAGGATCGAGATTGGTAGCACCGTAGGGGCCGGTTGCGTCGTTCATTACGCAACAAACCCCACCATCCAGAATGTGTTCTTCGTCGAAGGAGACTCTTCGTACGATCCGATATATGTACTGGAAGACGACGTGAAGAACCTTCGGATCGACGGGTGTGAGTTTGTGGATTGTGACGGAGATGGGATTACGATCTACACGAACTCTGTGGCTAGCCGGGTGCAGGGGGCCTCTATCACCCGTTGCCTATTTGACTCATGCGATGGGAACCCGATCCACGTCTTCGATGCAGACGGTCTTCGGATCATGGACTGCGTGTTCAAGGATTGTTGTGCTAGCCGATCCTACGCAAACATCTGGGTAGAGACGTATGTAGGTGGTGGAGTTGGTGTGAATCCGAACATCATCTCTGGGAACATCATCACGGGCGGCCTTGGATATGGGATTGTCATTCGGCATGACGTAGGTTCTCCTGAGTATGTCCGCGGCATCAACGTGTCGGAGAACTTGGTTTTGGGGAATGCGGGAGCAGGTATCATGCTCATACGGGATCCGGGCACAAGCGACGATGTGTGTCGGATTGCTGGGATCCCCATTCATTCGAATATCGTCATGGACCAAACCGGCGTCGATGGGTTCGGTATCCTTCTCGAGGGCCATCCTGGGGCATCATCTACTGGAGATTCGGGGAGGTTGGTCCCAATCACTTCGAATATCGTGGCTCGGTGCGCACTCAGCGGTATCGCAATTTACAGTCCAGATAACACCCATGGGACGGGCGGAGACGTAACGAGGAAGAACGCCATCGTAGGCAATGTTTCCAGCGACGACCAAGGGGACGGTGCTACGCAAGACTACGGTATCAACGTGGATGTGTATTCTACGAATACTGGGTGGATCTACGATCACGTTGTGATAGCGAACATCGTCCGTGGGAATGTATTGGTACAATTCAACGACGAGGGTACGGATACGTCGTACGGTCATAACTCGGGTTACTAGGAGAGATAGATGTCATTCTCATCCAGCGTCGGCAGGCTCAGCGAGAGGGTTCCATGGAAGAACTCGTACTGGAATACACTGATCGACGACATTGACTCGGCAATGTCAAGCATCACCGGGTCGGACTTGGCTGAAGACATTGTTCTCACGAGCGACCAGAACATCGATGGCGGAGACAATTCCATTTATGGGTTCCGTAGGTATTTTGGGTTCGGTGGGACGGGGTACTGCATCGTGGATGCTACGTCCTATGGTGCTGGGTCCGGCTTTGCTGGAGACGGGGCTAGGTTGCAGAAAGCGATTGACGACTTGCCGGATACCGGTGGCTTCATTTTTTTGCCTCCAGGATATTACATTGTCGAAGAGTCTGTGTGGTTGAGTGGCTCGGATCAGGACAAGTCGAATGTCGTGCTTGCTGGCGCGGGTCCGTCAACGGTTATCTACACGACGGGTACGTGTCCGAATGTGCCTCAATTCATGATGGGGCAAAAAAATAGCTACTCGACCGGGATGCAGATCATCAACATGCGATTTGATGGAAGCAGCACGACAGATGGGCACCATGCTGCGATATCGCTCGATAGATCCGAGAATGCCAGGGTGATCGGTTGTCACTTTGAAGACATTGAAGGGTCTGGCATCCATGCACTTGGGTCGAATGGCGCGATGATCCACAAGTGCAATTTCATTGGCATGGGGGTGATGACGAGCGATGAGGGGTGCGGGATCTACCATGCGGGTACCGTTGGCACCATTCAGAGGGTAAGCGAGATAAGCAAGCTTCGGATTACAAATTGCCATTTTGCGAACAATATGAAAAACGGCATTCGCTTGACTGGATGTTCGAATGTGGTCATTGCTGATTGCACGTTTGATCAGAACGAAGAGGATGGGATTTTGATTGAGACTCTGTCTCGATCCAGTGTGAAAGGTGTGATCATCAAGAATTGTTCGTTCTACGACAATTGGTATGATGGCGTCGCGATCAAGGCGCGGACCCCTGGGACGAGCATCGTGGGAGTCATCGTTTCCGGGAACACAGTTATTGGTAATGGCCAGCAGAATCAAGGTATTTCCCTGTATGGTGCTGAGGCCTCTCCAGTCAGGTTCTTTGTTATAAATGGGAACGTTTGCCAGGACAATGACGACAACGGAATTTTCCTTCGAAATGGGGTAGAGTTTGGTGCCGTGGTAGGCAATGTTTGCAACAACAACAACCGAGCGGCAGGAGATGAATGCGGAATCAAGGCTTCTGGCGCAGATGGGGAACCAGTTCAATACGTGTCCATTACTGGCAACTCTTGCGGAGACGATAGATCTGCTGGGTCAAGAGAGCAGGCGTATGGGATTTTGTTGGATACGTACACTTCTAACAATGTTTGCGTTGGGAACGTTGTCCACGGGAATGCATCGAGCGACCTCACGGACAATGGTACCGATAACGACGTGTCTCACAATCCGGGGGTATAAAATGCCGGTTTCTGAATCTGGAAGGCTGAGGCAGCCGTCTCATAGCATGGCGCTTGAGATGACAGGCGTCACTTGGTTGACAGAGAGCGTATACTTCAATGCAACAGTAAGTGCTGGCAATCTTGTTTGTTATTATGGAGAAGATGCTGCTGGGCGCTCCAGGGTTGTGCTTGCTACCTTTGGTGACACGTCGGCATGCATGGGCAGTACAACATGGGCTAAAACGGCTCATAGGAAGTTGGCCGGAGTGGCGATTTCTGGGCAGGCTATCGCTTCTACTGGCCCGATTGCAATTGCTGGTAGAGTTTCGATAACAAAAGAAGCCACTGCAATTGGCATAGGAAAGTCAATTATAATGGGAGCGACAAACGATGGGTATTGCACAGAAGGTTCTGTGTCCGACGTGCTAACCAACAACTGCATCGGGTTTGCGGCCGACAACGCAACAGCAGGGGATTCGAAAGTGGATGCACACATATTCCCTTGGAGAGTGTAATGTCGCACGATCATATTACGCTAGACACTTCGCCCGGAAAGGCGCCGATTACGATTTGCGGGCACAGCACGAACGACGAGTCGACATACAAAACCGACGTGGGGATAGAGAAGCACATGTCGATAAATATGGCATACTGCATTGGGTCTACTACGGTAGACGCAGACTTTTTCCCGTTTTCTGCTGGGTATCACGTGGCTGGAGTTGCGTATTTGAGGGCCAAACACCTTGGGCCAGCGGTTAGCCATATCGCGAAACCCAGCGGAACGGACAGCAAAGGGCAGGTTGCTATATTCGGCTTAGTTACCATGCTCTGTTCTGGGACGATCGCTGGTGGTGATTGGTTGGTGGGGGCTGGTACCGTTGGCTACGGATACATGAGATCTGCGAATGCGTGGGACTTATCGAACTCCCAGGGAGGCAGAAGTGCGATTGCATACGGAGATTCAGACGGAGGGCTGAAAGAAGTTCTGTGTGTTCAACTTCCTTGGAAAATAAATTACAACGCATAGGCGGTTCGCATGGCGAATAAGCACTCAAAAGCAGAGTTCCCCAACAGGCAGCTTTCTGTCCGAGTCAAGAACGTCGGGAGCATTGATATGCCACTTGGCTCTTGTGCACTGATTTCGTATACATCGGGAGCGACGTGCCTTGGGGTTTGGATTACCGCAACGACGGTTCTTTCTACCAGGCAAAAAGTGCTAGGAGCAGTCGACTTTACAAGTATTGGTTCTGGCGATATCGGCACTGTAAGAATCCGTGGGCGCCACACCAGTATACTTGCTCAGGGGACAGTCTCCCCTGGGGATATATTGTCTCCACATCAAACCGTCGCTGGTGTATGGTCGGGTCAGAATACGGGGACTGGGTCTGCGTGCATTATTTCCCATGGTACGATCAGTGGCGCCAATTCGATTGAGAGGATTGAAGGCCACGTAAATACCTGGAGGGTCTGAATATGGCTGCTTGGATGGCACCTGCCGCTACGGTTGCTGCTTCTATCATACAGGGGATGTTGTCTCCTGGCCAGTCGCAGGGGGGTGAGTATACGCCTACAGAAACGCAGGGAGTGAACAGGACCAGGCTTATGCCGGAAAGTGACGAAGAGTCACGCATGGCTTCTTTGGCGAACTTGCTTGCCTATTCTCTGATGAAGTCTGACTACGCTAGCCCAGGTGGGATCACTGCTGAGATGCTTGGCATCGGCGAAGTTGGCGGCGTCGGGGCTGGGGACCTCATGGCAGGAGAGCTTGACACAGCGACACGGGCACGTCTCGGGCGCCAAGCTTATGGCGGGCTTGAGGAAGCTGGCAAGCGGATCTCTGCCGGGGCCACTGAGGGGGCAATGGGCCGTGGTCTTGGGATGAGCAGCGTTCGCAATGACATGCAGAGTGAAATGATGCAGCCCTTGATTGCGCAGGCTGCGCAGAACTATGGCGCTCTCTACCAGAACGAACTCGGGCGACAGGGTCAGACCCGGATGGCCGAGCTGGAGCGGATGAATAAGCTCAGGCAGACGGCTCTTCAGAATTCGCTCATGATTCAACAGAGTCCAGCCCTTGAGCGTCTCTTGAGGATCCGCATGGCGCAGCCGGACACTGCTGCGTACCAAGCGACCATGGAGGCTGGCAAGGGGCACATGCGACCATATCGGGAGACGCTGATGGGTAGCGGCACGCATGATCAATTTGAAAACAGCTTCTTCGCCCAGTAAGGGAGATCGGTATGTCACTATGGGACAACCTGAAGAGCTTCGATTGGGACTTGCTTCTCCCCGGGGCAGCTCTCGGTAAGCAGCCGGATTACTCCAACATGCCATACCTGGACATGTATCCGAACAAGCGAGATACATACGAAAGGTTCTGGCCTCACAAGATGGCACCGGATTTGCCACCGGATCCAGTCAAGAACCCATTCACCGGCGAATACTACTTGGATGACATGGCGCCTATCGTGAAGGCTCTCGCTTACCTATACAATAGCCAGGTCATCAAAGATGACCCAGGGTTCTCGGCTGGTGGTGCAGAAGCAGGGAGGGTTGTGCGGACAGGTAGTCCCGACATGGCTTCGCGTCCTTCACCGTCTGCGCAGGAAAGCATGACGGGCGAGCCTACTTTGGACCGAGTGATTGACGCGCTGACGTCTGTTCAGTCGGAGCCGAACGATCAGCCTCAAAAGGAGGGGGTTGCCAGGGAAGGAAGTGGGGAGCCTGCCAGCGAAAAAGGAAGTGGCATAGCTACGCTGGCCCAGGTCATTGATCAGTTCGCGCCGAACGACTTGTCGTCGGTGATCGCTGCTGCTGGCGGCGATATGGCTTCCGCTCCAATTGATGACACGAGGGTCGCAATTCCGGACATTCTGAAAGGCGGGTCTGGCGGGGGCTCGGAGGGAGCGGATATGGCGAAGAGCAAAGCCGATAAGAGCAAGTCCAACGCAGGGTCATTGAAGGCCCTTTCTGACGTTCTTGGCAACATTGATGTGTCCAATCTCGGGTCGATGATGGCGCAAGTGATCGCACGATCGGAAGGTGGAGAATCGCAAGCACTTCCAACCCAGCAGACGCAAGGTGCGCCATCTGGTCGCAACGAAGCCATCTCACAGAGGATGAGACAAGATGTAGCCGGGGTGCAGGCTCCCAACCAGTCCATGAGTCAACGGATGCGGCAGGACGTAGCTGGATTGCCGGAGTCAGAAGAGGGTGGTGGGTTACCGACGTGGGCCAAGGCGCTGATTGCGATAGGCGGTGTCGGGGCTCTGGCCGCTGTCCTGAAGAACGGGAAGTTCGTTCAGCCAGGTGGACAACCTCTCAACTGGGGTCAAGGTCTCGCTTCTGGTTTGGGGGCCTTTGGGGATGTCATAGCCGCCAGAGAAGCACAGAAGATGGAAGGTGAGCGGAGAGCAGACGAGCGAAAGTGGCAAGAGCAACAAACCGCCGAAGAACGACAATGGAAAGAGGAGCAATCCCAGCAAGATTTCATGAGGAAGATTCTGGCGCAGAGGCTGAAAGAACAGACGGAAGATGATCCGAACAAGTACTTGTCGGATGTTCCTCAAGGCTTGCGCGTACGCCTCCTCAACGCAGCCGATGAAACTGGGCGTGTCCCGGCTCCAGGGTCCGGCGAGTTCTCTCGGATCGCGAACGAGTACATGGACGAGGAAAAGGTGAGTGAAGCTGAGAGGCTTGCGATCAGGAAGTTCACGGCCCTCGATGACGTAGTGTTCATGCTCAAGATGTTCCCTGAGCTGGCTAACGACCCAGCAGTCCAGCAAATGATAAAGGCTGGATTCGGACAGCAACTACTTGGAGGAATGGGAGTTCCGCAAAGCGGGTCGGTGAGCGAGCGATATGAAAGCAAGGGGGCGTTGTTTGGCGACTAACGACGAATTGCGTGATCAAATCAGGGCGCTTTTGCCTGACAAGTCTGACGAAGATCTTCGCAGGCTAGAGCAGGAAGGTACGCTCTTGGATTCGATCAAGGCTGCTGAGCAAAGATCGTCTGCGTCGGCTCCCGCTCCACCCCCCTCGCAACCAACGGCCCAGTCGCCAGGCATTACGCCAGATGCCATGCAATCCCTCATGAGGGGGATTCAAGACTATGGTATAGAAGGGCTGTCTCCGGCGCAGGCGATATCCACGATGAAGATGCCTCGCATGTTCACCGAGAGGTACGTGCTGGCAAACGCCATGGAACAGGCGGCTGCGTCACAGACTAGTTACACCCCTAAGATCAAACCATTCAAGGAACTCGCCGATGCGCCCTACGAGGCAGTCAAGGGCGGGTTCATGTGGACTCTTGACGTGGTGGATCGTGTTACTCAGGACTGGGTGTTTGCAGTCGCAGATGAACTGCTAAAAGGGGACACGTCGGTAGGCAAAGTGAAGGACCGCATTGGGCGTGTGCTGAAGGGCGAAGAAGCGATTGAGTTCGCCCAGCTTCTCGACCACCTCCCAGCTGAGCACAAGCGGGCTCTTGGGCAAGGGCTCATATCTGCCAAGATCGCTCTTCAGGATGCTCCGCTCCCGCCGGGGTTCCTCAGGCAGATGGATCCAGTGATGGAGTCCCTGATGCCCGGTGAGAAGGCGTCATGGGAGGACGCACGCAAGGTCTATGGGTTCATGGGAGATATGGTATTTGACGCATCTCTGTTCGCGGGTGGAGCTGGGAAACTTCTTGGCATGGGCGCCCAAGCGACGAAGGCACCTAAGCTGGCGAGGGGACTTGAGGTCGCATCCAATATCGTGGATCCCATGCGAGCGGTACAGGCTGGCAGCAAGAAGGGCGTCGAGCTTGCGATGAGGGAGATGTCGAAGAACAACCAGCTCAACAACGCCATGCGATCATTCATCGTTCGAGGTACGGGGATAAAGGAGTTTGACAATGCGGTCAACGACATCTCTGGACTCGCGCCGCATCTTCGCGGAGAGATGCTGAACGCATCCGGGAAGATTGAGAAGACCATTCGCCCGCTGAGGAAGAAGGGTTACAGTGTTCACCTCACGGCAGAGGAGCGGTCATTCGATCTTGCGAAGACGCTCGCAGCTGACGTTGCTGAAGGGCGCACCTCGATAGAGAAGCTCAACAAGCTCGGAATCTTCGACGACTTCGAAACATTCTCGAACCCCGAGAATGCCAGAACCCTTATCGAGAAGCTGGCGAAGAACCCTGGCGACATAGATGCGCTCAACGAGGCCGTTCAGGACTACTCGATGCTATGGGAGAAGATGCGCAATGTCCGCATCCACCACGGCGTCAACCCTTCTACGCTCAAGGATTTGGGAGCGCACCCCAAGCGAGTCCTCAAGGATCTGAGAGAGAAGCATTGGCAGGCATACGAGAATGCATACGAAGCGGCAGAGAAGAGCGCGCGGGACCTTCTCGAAGAGACCCGCCGGGTGATCGACCAAAACAGAATCCAGATCTTGGAGGCTGGGGAGCGCGGGACGAAGTCTCTCATGGAGCAAGCTAGGATCGCTTCGAAGATAACGCTGAAAGACTTCGAGTCAGCTTACCGCAGCGAATTTACCGACGTGGTGGCCCAGGCCGTACTCGACAATAAGGCGCTCAAACCTGCTGCTGAGTACCTTGAAGACCTCTACATGTCTCGCCGCTACCTGAGCAACAAGGCGGCGAACAACCCACTCGTGAAGCAGATCGAGAGTGAGATCGTCAAGATGGAGCGGGCGGTCGAGATGACCCCGAACTTCGTGCCGCACGTAATCAGTCCAGAAGCCTTAGATGCTATGAACCGCTTCGTCCAGAAAAGTAGCCCTGGGGCAAAGCTCAACCCGAACGCAGCCGAAGACATTGTGCGTGAGTGGGTGGAGAAGTCTACGGGCAGGCCGCTATCCACCGAGGAGATCAATCGTGTAATCAGGAATAACGAGTGGAAGTTCAGCGGCCAAGAAGGTCCGTTGACCAAAGGGTCTGACGTAGAGAAGTTCAAGCTTGGACCGCTCTACAGGAAAGACCACCTTGGTGGAAAGATCATCCGCAGAATCAGGGGGACGGACCGGGAGCTGGCTAGCTTCTTCCACGTAGATGAAGCAACGGTAATGGCTACGCGGTCGCAGGACACAGCGAGAGCGTCTTCAGCGGCGCATTACTTCCGAACGCTGCTCACGGAAGACAGCCCGTACGTCCGCACGAAGGAGCATGTCAAGAAGCTTCCCAAAAAGGAGATGGGGGCATGGACGAAACTGAGTGATGTCGATGGCGGAGAACAGGTCTTGCGCGTCATGCCAGAGATGCGGGATGTGTATGTGTCCCGAAGAGCCGCTACCCCGATGATGCGAGCTGCGAAGCCGTTCCTCACAGATCCAGACGAGAACGTGTTCCTCCGCATGGCCGACACGATGAAGAAGTGGTGGATCTCCTATACCCTGCCGCTCTACCCGGCCTATCACAACAGGAACTCGATCTCGAACATCTTCAACATGACGATGGCCGGTTGGGGTGTTGACCCTCGCTACGCCCAGCAAGACGTGACGAATTACTTCAAAGCGAAAGCGCTACAGCTCCAAATGCAGCGTGGTGACATGAAGGGGGTCCGCAGGCTCAAGTTCCACGTTGAGGGGATAGATGGTGGGGTTGACGGCAAGGAACTTGGCAGACTCGCGTCAAGGCTCGGGGTGACGGATTCGGGCCTCCTCTCAAGCGAACTCGAAGATCTGTTTCGAATGCAGAACCCGCAGAGCAACTGGAAGAAGTGGGTTCCTGGAAGCTCAGACTTCGGTCTCGTCAAAGGCGGTCGCGAAGTCGGCAAGTGGATTGAGAACTCAGACAAGCTGGCCCTCTTCGCATCTATGCTCGAAAGGGGCAAGTCGATCGAAGAGTCTGCGGCTATCGCGAAGAAGTTCCTCGGCAACTACAGCTCCCTCGTCATGACGCCGGTTGAGCGGAAGTACCTGACCCGCTTGTTTCCGTTCTACCGGTGGACACGTTTCAACATTCCCCTTCAATTCGAACAGCTATTCTTCAACCCAATGCACAGGTGGCGGTTGACGAACCTGAGGCGCCTCCACGAGTCCGGCGCCGCCGGTGGAATCGGGTTCGAGGAGCCCGAGGGGGTCGAGCATGGCGCTCTGCCTCGATGGGCATCCCCATTTTTGCATGACCTCGGAGCGGTCCCTGTGTCGTACGACTCTGAAAAAGGCGAGATGTCGTTTCGTGGTGTGGAAGGATTCATCCCCGCTGGCGACATCGTGAATATCCTCGGCGGGTTGGATTCTTCTGATTCGATTCTTCGATTCGCACTTCAGATGAGCAACCCAGTTGCTAAGGCCCTCATCGAGGGTGCCACGGGTAGCCCATCGTTCGGCGAGTCTCGCCCATTCGAAGGCCGAGAGCAGGAGTTCTTGGGAAGGGATTGGCCAGCCCGTACTGTCACTCTCATGCGAAACTTGCGATTTCTCAACGAATTCGATAGAATGGACCCGTTCGCGGCGTTCGTGGGACCCAACTCAGTCTGGAGGACCCACAAGCGTAGGCAGATACTTGACGCTGACGAACGCATCATGAGGTCTTTGCTCGGTCTTGGTGTTTACAAGGCGCGGCCCAGCGCAGAGATACTCAATATGCGGTTCGACCAGATCAGGGAGATGTCGAAGAAGCAGTCTGCGGAGGAGAGGAGACTGAGAGAACGAGGAGAAGCTCTCCGCATCGCTGAAGACTGGGAAGAGGACGCTGCTCGAAGAAGAGAAAATGAATAGGAGGACCCCGACATGCTTACGTTGCCCCCAGGATCTACGATCGAGCCGTTGCCAGGATCAATGGTGTGCCGAGCCTACTTGAGTACGGGCAAGTACAAAGAGGACCAGCATATCATCATTCCGGATACGGTACGTGAGGAGGTGTTCTTTGCCCACGTGGCGAACGTGGGCGTTGGCCGGGTAGTGGATGTGGTGGAAGTCGATGGTGACGCTGTGACCATGCGCAAGCCTGTTCCGTTTGAAAACGGGGAAGACATCTTGTTTGCAAGGTACCACGGCGAACGGGTCAAGATCGGAGATGACATCTTCATTGTGATGCGTCATGACGACGCCATTGCGAAAGTGAATCTTTCCAAGGACGGCTACTTCCGTTTCGCTAGTGAGAAAGACTATGACTTCATGAAGCAGCTCGACGGATTGCGAGCAGCCGGAGAGTAGATGGACGGGATGGACATCTTGAGCACAGCGTTGGGTGCGGTTGGCGGCTTCTTGAGTGCCTTCTTCGAAAAAGAAATACGTACCCAACGCCCTCTTCGCCAGGTTCAGAGCGAACTCATGACACGAAGAGAGTGTGAATTGAAACACAAGGCATTGGAGCGTCAACAGGAAACCAACATGCGGGCGTACCACGATCGCCTTGATAGGTTGGAGTCCGAACTGAAGTCCGACATCCAAGACATGAAACTCGTCGTTTCATCGCAAGGGGAGACTATCATCTCCATGCTTATGCGTAACGGGTTCCGAAGAGAAGAATGATTGGCAGTCGGAGTGTTGATGACTTGCACCCCGCCATACGTGACAGAGCCGTGCGACTACGCTCGGCAATGTTCACGATAGGCCCCCCTGTCCTCATCACCAGTACCTACCGCAGCCTGGCTGACCAGGAATACCTCTACGCGCAGGGCCGCACTCGTCCTGGTCGGATCGTCACCAATGCCAAGCCAGGGTCCAGCCCTCACAACGTCGTGATTCGCTCAGGGGACACTGAGGCGCCAGCTTCCCTGGCCTTCGACATCTGCTTCGGGACACCTCTCCGGGGTTCTCTCACGAGCTTCTCTCGCGTTACATGGGATGGCCCATGGGGTCTGGTGGCAGCGATCGGCAAACATATAGGCCTCGCGTGGGGTGGAGACTGGCAAAAGCCAGACCGACCCCATTTCTACCATCCGGAATGGCGTGATTTGGCTCGGGAGGCCGGGGTTTTAAGCTAAATGCGGTAGATTAGCACGTGAGTGCCCACAAGTTCTTCAATGTCAGTGACTTGGACCTCAGTGGCGTGCTTCCGAATGTACCGAATCTTGTCATCTCGCCATACAATGCCCGTTAGCGCGTCGAAGATGGGTTTCTCGATGTTGTCGGGGTCCCCGTTCAGGTCGTAGATGATCTGCTCTTCGTACTTCACGTAGATCAGGATGTGGACGAAGAACTTCCCATCATACGGGAAGAACCCAGGAGCTTCTTCGGACAGCTCGATTTCCTCCCGGGCGAGGTTTGCGATCAGCTCTCCCCACGCCTTGAGGTCGGTGCGCTTGAACTTCGTTTTCGACCCACGCATCCTTTGCCACGGTCTCGGGAAGGATGGTACGTAGAGCCTCAGCAACTTACGCATAGAGAATCTCCGAGCTTCCGCGCCGTCGGCGCTCTCTGTATTCAGGTGGCGTCCATACTCCGTCCTTCCCTTCTCCGTCTACGTAGCTCATCAGGGTAGATGGAGGGTCGGAGTGGTCCACGTAGGATACGCAGTCACAAAGGTCATCTGCTCCCTTGGTGAGCTTGGCTGAATGCTTCGTGTCCCAGGTCCACCTTCTCGTCTCAGCGAGGAACCGTTTGCAGTTGGACCAGACCATGTACTTTTTCTTGAGGAACCTGGTATTGAGTCGCATGAGACGAGCACGTTTGTTCCGGCGGTCGGCGTCTACCGTTACGATGCCGTAGTCCTCTTCGATGATATCCTTCATCGTGCGACCCATTGCATCGGCCTTCTGGGGCTCGTTCGAGAAAGGGTCGATCAGCGTCAGAACTGATTCGAATGGGTGAACCGGGTCGAGTTCGCCATGCTCCTTCGCCAAGAACTCTTGGCAGAAAGCTCCCAGGTCGTTGCGTGCGTTTGCCATGTACGTCTCGTCGAAGATGTGGCCTACCCAGGACCCTTCGTGCTCGAAGTAGGCGACGTGGATCGCGGCGAATGGTCTGGACCCCGCCGGATCAATCGCTGAGACGATCATCGTGTCGGGCGGGAGGTCGAACGGGTCCACGATGTTCTTCTTCGACAGGTCTCGCAACACCAATCCGCCGACGTGCATGGGGAACCCATGTTCTCGAGCCAACCGCTCGTCCGGGTCTGTGACTTTGTTCCCGAGCCAATTCGACACGTTCTCCGCCGTCTGGAACGGGCACCCCCCGTTCTCCGCCGTGTTGTCCCAGATCGAGTGCCACGTGATCAGAACGGAAGGGTTCGACCCGTCCTCGTTTGGGCTCAGAACCTCTTCCCAGAACCAGCCCGACGCATCGAGCAGCGTGCAGCCTACGATCGTCCGACCACCCGTGGAGACCAGGCCACGCTCAAGTCCGGACCAGAACTCAGGGGGCGGCGGCTCATCCCAGCATACCAGGTCTGACTCGACTCCCTCTACGTCACGACGGCTCATGTGGTGACTCATGAACATGATCTTGGCGCCGTTGAACCATGTCAATTCAGACGGGTTGCCTCTTTCGTCCTTCCCGGTCACCGAGTAGAAATTGTCCGGCCACCATTTCCGGAACTCGTTGATGACCTCTGGGAGATGGACCTTGAAGGACGGGACCATGTACCGGCATCGTGCGGGACGCCCTGTCACTTCCATCGCCTTCGACTTCAGACCTCGTGTAGCCCACGGGTCGTCCATTGGGTACCATGGCCGGCGCCCAAGGCAGAAGGATCCGATCTCCAGGATCAGCTTCGTTGTCTTCCCAGCACGGTTCCCCCCGACGCTGATTCTGGTCTGAGCGTCGCTTTCGAACCAAGGGTTGTCACCCTTTGACCGGGATCCAGGCATCCCACCGTTCTCTTTGATGAAGTCTTCGGGCGCAGGAGTGTTAGGCTTGTAGAATGCAGCCGGAAGGGTCTTGCGGAGAAGAGATTCTTTGACTTGAAGATTTTCAGTTGACGCACCCATGGCCGGATGATACAAGATGGGTGCGACCACGACAATGCCAACCATACGCTGTCACCCGCCGATAGCCCTGCCCTTATGGGGTGGGGCTTTCGGTTTCTGCTTGACCCGCTTCTGATATTTTGGCATCTTCCAGATACCCACCTGACGCTCGTGGTGGGGGCACCAACGCAGCAAATGCGCAAACCTTTTGATATAGAACAGATTAGGTCCAACTGGCCCGTTGAACGACTGCTCGAGGATCTCGGATATTCCGTGCAGAAAGGCCGTTCCCGGTGCCCGTTATGCGACTCACTGAAGAACAGGCAGCGAGCAGATGCGATGTCCGTCTCAAGAGATGGATGGTGCTGCTTCCGCTGTGGCGAGAAGGGTGACGTCTTCAGCCTCTACTGTTTGGTTCATGGAGTCCGGTTCGGGGAGGCGCTGAAGGCGCTCTATTCCGGCGACGAAGAACTTCGATCGCTCGGTACTGGTGCCCCTAGAGTGCCTCGCGTCTCCCCCAACCGGATCAAGGATCTCGTGCGCGACAACTGGGAACGCATGAACCGTTTGATTCAGCGTAGCCGAGATGCAAAGATAGCCCAGGCCCAAGCGGTTCATGATATGGGTGGACCAGATCCCCTTTGGGATTGTGTAGAGGCAGACGTTTTGGCTGAAAGACAATGGGATATGCTGGACGCGGCAGCGACGGCAATTCTCTACTACCACAAAGTACTAAGGAGGTGATACTTATGCTACCAGAGTATGCGCAACTCAAGACCGAATACGAGGGGTTTGACGAGATGGTCGCCGAGGCCAAGTCCGATGGCAAGGTGACGCTGGGTGAAGGGATCCAGATCGTAACGGCCATCGGGTTCCGGGCGTTCGACTTGGCGAAGAAGGCCAGCCACGAGGAGCCGCGAGACGTGGTTGTTTCGTGGTGCAAGGACGTAACCAAGAACATCTACCACGACCCGGATATCGGGATTGACGTGGACATTCCGGTCCTTTTCGAGCCCGCCGAAACGTGGTTCGAGAACATCATCATCGACACCATCATTGACACGGTCGCCAACAAACTCTTCGACAGGGAGGTAGCGAATGCCTAAGCAAAGTCCCAGAGATGCTAAGCCTATCCCCTTGAACAAGAAGGCTTCGAGGGACTGGCGAGGCATTCGACTTGCTTACCCGATGACTGTTCACACGCCAAAGGGCGACAACCGTGCGGAGGATCCGTTCTCCTGGCTCGTCTACAACGTCAAGTCCAGGGAACAGCTCGTCATGGATGACGCCCACTTCCGCTCGATCTTCGCCCCCAGGGGGAAGTCGAGCAAGGAGTCTTCCGACTGGCAGTTGGAAGGCAACTGGGACCCTGGGAAAGCGGAAGAGCCGCAGCCTGCCGAGCAAGAGGGTCAGCCCGAGGAGGATGCGTAGCAGCCGCAGCGATAGAGGGGGGATCGGGCCAGGCGCCCGACCCCCCTTCTTTTATGAATGGGAGGCATGACGATGAAGGTGACGAAAGACTACCCCACAGAACCTGGGTTCTACTGGTATCGCGGCGTCGGTCCTGGCCCCAACCCGACAAAGGGGCCATGGGGCATCTGTTACATAGGTGAGATCGAGATCAAACACAAGTACGACCGGATCAAAGCTGGAGAATGGTCAGACACTCCGATTCCGTATCCAAAGGAAAACGACAACTAGCCAAAGGGGCAGGCTATGCGTCATCCGATGACGGACCTTGGGAACTCATGCCGTTTTTTGGATCGGCATGGAGAGAGGGTCCGGTACTCGAGGAAGAGTGGTTGGTGGGTACATGATGGGCTGAGGTGGGTGCAATCGAAGGAGATTGCGCTGTCGCTGGTGATAGACACCGTACGGTCGATCGTGAACGAAGCCAATGAAGAGCAGGACGATGACCTTGCGAAGAAGCTGGCGTCCTGGGCGAAGACATCTCAACAAGCAAGCCATATCCAATCTATTCTGCCACTGTCAGTCGGCAACGAAAGCATCCTGGTTGATAACAGCGATTTCAACCCCGACCCCCTCAAATTCAACTGTCTCAATGGCACAGTTGACCTATCCACCGGCAAGCTACTCCCTCATGATCCGAAGGATATGATCACCAATCTGGCGAAATTCGATTCCGATCCGGAAGCGGAAGCAGGATCGTGGACATCGTTTGTGAAAGAGATAATGAAGTCGAACGAAGTCATGTGCCAGTCCCTCCAGCTCATCTGCGGATATGCCATGACCGGGCTCACGTCCGAGCGGTGCATCTACATACTCCATGGGTCCGGAATGAACGGTAAATCTGTGTTCCTCGATACCATATCCGAAGTTCTCGGTGACTACTCCGCCGTCGTTCCCGCAGCGTCACTTACGAGCAACAGCCCAGGTGCGATACCGAACGACATCGCGATGCTCCATGACAAGCGGTTGGTGACTGCGTCAGAGACAGAGGCATCGGCGAGCATAGCAGAAGGCCTAGTGAAGTCTGTGACTGGTGACCGGAAGATCACAGCCAGGTTCTTGCGGCACGAATACTTCGAGTTCTCACCAAAGTTCACCCTCTTCCTCGCAACGAATCACAAGCCCGCTATCAAGGGCATGGACCCTGCAATATGGGCCAGGATACGGCTCATACCGTTCACGTTCACGGTGGACAAAGAGAACGAGATCCCTGACTTGGATGACATGCTCATCAAGGAAGCGCCCGGAATCTTCAATTGGATGCTCAAGGGCTGCTTGGGGTGGCTCGGGAGCGGGAAGAAGATGCGCCTCGCCATGGAGATTACAGACGCCACTGACCAGTATCGTGCGGACCAGGATATTATCCAGATGTTCATCGACGACTGCCTTACGGTGGTGACCGGCGCCAGGACACCGAAAACTGCTATCTACGCCAGATACCAGAAGTGGTGTGAGGACACCGGTCACCGTCCTCTGGCTTCGAATCGTCTGAGTCATCAACTGCACGAGCGTGGGTTCATTGACATGAGGGACAAAAATTCGAGATTTTGGAACAACATCGGGATACTGTCGGAGTCGTTCGATAATAACTACCCGGTGCCGTATTGATCAGAGCAAGCCTGAGATGATCTTGGCTAGGTCATGATCGCGTTCCACCATCAACGATGCCAGCGTTTTCCTGGAGTCGGGATCCCTGATAGATTTACTGATCCAATTGCGGACCTTGCGCCTCATCACCGGCTGATGATCTAGCTTCGCACCGGCAGCCTCCACCGCCGCATCGAACCCCGCGCATCCGGTATCGGTTTTGTGGTACTGAGCAGGGATGTCCCTTCTGGGGAGTATTACCCTGGCCCAAGGCACGGCGCATATATGATTCCTGTATCCCAGTGACCTCGATATCACTTTCATAGCATCAAGCGATGATGTCGTTGGGCACGCATAGAGCTTCCATCCTACGGCCCCCATGTTCTCGATGATTTCTTTTTGGGCAATCGGTATGCCAACTGTGATCATCGACCCAGGAGCCTTCCCGTCGATGTCGAGATCTATGCCGAAACGTTTCGCCCCGTAGAAGGTCAGGAATGTTTCCATGGAGCAGCTCTCTGCAACCTTGGTGATCCATGCTCCTATGCAGGCAGCTTGCGGAGTAGGCTCACAGATAACCATCAGAGGTTCAGGGCCGCTTGCCAGGTAGGCGACCTTGGAGAAAAGGACGGGTGGTCGGCTCAATGCTCTGAATGGATCCGCCGTCGGTCCCCACGAGAAGAGGTTGTCTACGTCAATCCAGTGCATCTTATATATCTCCCTGCTCTTCCGTACCGTAACGATCTCCGGTAATGGCCCATTCACAGACAGCATCGAACTCTTCTGTTGTGAGTTTCTTGTTCGCGCGTTTGACTACTCTGAGCCGCGCCGCCCTCTCCTTGGCTGCCTTCCTTTCTGCGTCTCGTCGCTCCTTTGCGTACTCTTTCAAGACAGATTCCCGCTTCATATCGCTCCACTTCGAGTAGTCTTCCACGAACTCCGTCGGCACAAAACGGAAGCATGTGCCGTGCTCGTCTTCCAGGTCCAGGATGTCTCCGTCTTCGCAGTACGCTTTGTTGTCCCGCACGTAAAAATACCCGAAGTCTGGTGACATGTACTGTCCATCTAAGATCTTTCGGTCTGTCATTTCGTCTTCCTTTGGGTTGAGCGGGCCCGCAGCGCGAGGGTCCGGGGAGCTGGGGGTCCCCCCGGTTGAGCTGGCCCTTATGCGCTGCGGACCCGCAGGTGGTTCGTCTACAGATGCGACGACTCAAGCGGAGAGTCATCTTCACGCACGTTCGTTTCGGTGATCTCGTCGGTCGTCATCTCGTTGAGCTGGCTGACGAAGTCCTTCGTCATGCCCATGACGGACCGTGCATAGTCTGCCGGGACGCGGTGTTTCTCATCGGTCAGCAGGTCCATCTTGACCTCGTAGTAGTTGGCCCTCTTCTCGGTGTAGAGCTTCACGGGAACCAAGAACTTGGGGTGGACGTCCTGGTTGTCCTTGTCGAGCAGTGCTTCCATCTGAGCCCGGCGCTGAGTGAGCACCGTGCGCAGTGCTTTGATCGACGTGCGCTTGAAGGTGTAGACAACCGCGTCCTCCTTCCCCAAGATCCACAGAAGCGCTGTGTAGAGCATGGAGCACTCGGGCGGGTTGTCGCCATCCCACTTTGCCTTGGGGCACACCTCGACCCAGCGGTTGCCAACCTTCTTGCGGCACGGTCCCGGAAGGGGAGCGTCACCACCATCGGGCTCGACTCCGTTCGACGACGAGCAGGTCAGCGGCTTCTTCACGCCCGGAGTGTAGGGCTTGTAGTTCGCCATCCTGGGTCGCCCGACGTAGATCAGCAGAGCTTCGGGGTTGTCGTAGACTTCCCCGGTGGCCGAGTTGAAGAATTGGCCCTCGACGGACCCGCCGGGCGCGTTTTCGGTTCCGCTCTGCACCGCCTTCAGGATCGGGATCTTCGGCCCCATGAATTCCTCGGCTGGGTCGTCCCACGCCGAGTCGAACGCTGGGCTGTGCGGGATCGCCATCTTGTTTTCGACCTTCTGCAACGACTTCTTCTCCGACACGCTACACCTCCTCGTCTGACAGTGAAAATGCGTCATCAAATCCTTGATGCTGTGCAGTGCAGACATGGCTCATTCTGCACATGGTACACTTAGTGGGAGCCTCCTGGCGAACGAACAGACCCATGCGGATGATCTGAATCAGCCTGAACATCTCGCTCTTCCGGTCACCATACTCTGCCGGGTCCCTGAGGATCTCGAGGTTCGGGTCCCCTCGCATATCACCCTTCTGGAATACCATGCCGCCCTTGGTCGTCTTGCGCTTGTAGGGCAACAGGTTACGCAGCAGGTACCAGCTCAGCCTCTCCGGGTACTCTCCGAATCTCCGGTGATCCCCGTCGTTGGTGATGAAGACTCCGTCCTTCAGCGCCAGGCCGTACGTCGTCGGCGCCTTAGCTGCACGAAGATAGTCCTCGCCCGGAGTGGTCTTCCAGTATTTCAAATCCGGAATCCACAGACCGCCGTCAGACGTATTCCGGATCTGATCGACGGTGCCGGTGAATCGGTACTTCGTCTTAGTCCGAGGGTGCTGAAGCACCATGAAGAACGGCATCTCGACACCGACCACGTCAACGTGCCCGTTGCGCCTGACATAATTGTCGAGCACGACGGACGCATCCTCCCTCGCCGAAGTGTACTCCTTGTCGCTCAGTTCGTTGCTCCACGGTAGGTTTGCGTCGTCGCTGTTGTGAACCGTCTCTTCCCACTGCTCCGTGAAAATGTCGTACCAGTCCTTGGGCTTCTTTTCGATGTGGATCTTGGCAATGGCTGCGTGAAGCGTCGAGCCTACGCTGGCGCTGAAGTTCCTCGACTTCGGTTCGAAGCCATCGACGTACTGTAGCTTGTACCTCCATAAGCAATCGCAGTCCGACATCCGGCTCGATGAGTAGACCGACGTGTCTTTGCACGGTTCGTCGCCCTCCAGCTCACGCCAGATATCATCAGTTTCCAAACCCTTGATCCTGTCAATGTAGCCACTCATTTTTCCTCCCTTTCCCTCTTGCCCACAAACCCGCAATCAACCAAACACGCATCGAAGAGAGCACCTTTCTTCGTAGGGCGCCCTCCCGTGGGTCCAATCACCTCGTGATGGCGAGCGCATTCCCAGATTTCCGCGAAAGCGGCTTTCGTCCACTTCTCCTTCTTCGTGAAATACTGTTCGCACTCCCACTTTGTACTATGCTGCACCAAGTTGTTAGTGAACATACCGCTCATCCACCGGATGAATGCTCGCCATGCGGTGTCCGACACCCGGCTGCCTGCATCCATCCGAGCCAGGTGCGCCAACTCTACCTGGCCCTTCTGCGCGATCGTCCGCCCGGTGTGGCCCCTCCTGGACTCGAGTAAGGCCATCACCTCGTTCGCTTTCTCTGTGGGGTTCTGTTTGATCTCGCATTCGTATACGTGGTGAACCATCCAGCCCACCTTCTTCAAGTTCTTGGTGACCTTTCGCAGCGTCATCAGATTCCGGTCGATCCGCTTCTTCGTCGCTGGCGTCCACACCATATCGTCCGGAAAATCATGGGGGCACCGATACCAGAAACAGTTCAACACGAAGATTGAAATCTGCTCGTCCGGGTAGATCAGGTCGCCGGGCCAGAACGACGACTCGGTCAAAAAGTCCGCCCGACCAAGACTGCCCAGGCTCATCTTCAGCGCGGTCAATGCCATCGGCGTCTGAATCTGATTCATTCCACCATCTCCCTCATTGCTGTACGCCCGTAACTCTTCGACTCGATGAAGTCGCTCAATCCGATCTTCTGCTTGAGCCGCTTCAAGATTGTCTCATCTACGGTACCCTTTGCCAACACGTCAATGATCGTTACCTGGTTCTTCTGTCCGATGCGGTGGAGCCGATCCACGCATTGGTTCCTCTGCATGGGGGTCGTGGGCAAATCCACGAAGATCTGGAGGTCCGCTGCCTGAAGGTTCAGACCGACCCCCGCGGTGTCCATCTGACACAGCAGGATTCCGCCGGAATTGTGGCTCCAGGCGTCGATCTCCCTCTTCCGGGATGCAGGGGTCACCTCCCCATGGATAAGGCCCACAGGGGCGCCTGTGAGCATTTCAGCCATCTTCTTCAGAACGTCTACGTACTGGAACCACATTACGCACCGCCGGTGCCCCGAGTCCGCCCACGCCGCGACGGCCGTCTTTAGCTTGGTCATCTCTTTCGACCAGCTCTTTTTCCCGTCTCTGCCTTCACTTACCAGACCACACGCGATCTGCCTCAGCCGGATGAACCGGGTTGTGAATTCGCTTACCTGCGCGAGCGTGGGGGGATCTTCAACATCGTCGTCGAGCCAAGCTTTCAGCGTCTTCTTCATCTGGTTGTAAGCCTTTGCCTCGTTTGAGGATAGATCGACAACCCTCTTCTCGAACACCTTCTCGGGCAGGTCCACGCAGTCTTCCTTCTTCCTTCCCAGCGAGACCCTCGACAGCTTGTCAGATAGGAACCCCAAGTTGCGGTATCCGTAGATCGCGTTGAACTTGTTGCGCTTTATGTAGTTGCGCTCGAAATCGTACCAGTAGAACCCGGCCAGGCCAGGTCGCACAAGGTTCATCAGAGACCATAGATCCTCGGGTCGGTTGGCGATTGGTGTGCCCGTCAACAGCCAGAACCACTTGGGGGCGGCTGACTCAACGATCTTCGTCACCTGGGCGCGACCATTCTTGAGCCGGTGGGCCTCGTCGCAAATGAGACAACCTGCCGAAGCAGCTTGGCAAAACGTCTTCTCGAAGTACCGTAAGCTCTCGTAATTCAAGATGATCCAGCGGATGCCTGCCCATCCATCCGTCTTCGTGACCGCGTCCTGGATGGACCGCTCTCGATCCTTCGTGCTGCCCGAGGGGACGAGAACGAGGTTGTTCTCAGCGACCGAGAACCGCTCGATCTCCTCGGACCACACCTCCTTTACCGAGTTTGGGCAAACGATCACAACCGAGAAGGGATGCAGGTTCGACGCTGCCGTGACTGCTTGAGCTGTCTTCCCTAATCCCATATCGTCAAGCAACATGCACCATCTGTTTTGCGTGAGCCAGTAGGCCCCGATTTCTTGATGCGTGTAAGGATTCATCTTCCATTTGAGAGAGCCATCCGTCGTCGGCTTCCCGTTTCTGCCCAAGCGAGCGACCTCGGCCAATTGCTTCGCGTTGCGCTCGTGCTGCATCCACTCCTCGAGCGACGCATCGAACTCGACGTTGCCACCTCGCTCGTTGAACGCACGCTCCAAGTGCTCAAGCGTCTGGATATCGAGCGGGAACTCCCACCACCCCTTGAAGAACCGAAACCCTTCTTGGCGGAGCCAATCCCTGAGCATGTACGTTTCGTTGGACCTGGCTACTACGGCCCTTCTCCTCGTACGGTCTAAAAGCAACTTCATCTGTCCCTCCCCTGTGGTACGATCATGCCCATGGCAAACATGAATGACGAAATGCTGGCACTCCTCGTCAACGGCGGCGACATACCATCGAAAGACTCTCCCCCAATGGAAGAGGACTTCGTAGACGAATCCCTCTTGCGCCAGATCGGAGCCCTCGTTGCCGAAGGCGCCAGCGTGGACAAGGTCGCCAAAGTCCTTGACGCCCCCGCCGAGAAGATTTCTGCGACCCTCCGGCGGGAGAGAAAAAGAATCGCTATCATCCTCATGGCAGGGGTCGCCAAGAACCTGGCGGTCTACGCCGGACGCTACTACGGCATCCTCGATATCGTCCTCAAAGAGATCGAACGCCGCTTGTCCGATCCCGAGACGCTGGAGAAGACCAGCACGAGCGTTCTGATCAAACTGCTGAAAATTGCCCACGACTGGATCGGCCCGATGAACGACAAGCTCGTGCTCTCCGCGCCTGATGATGCCATTCGTGACGGAGCTGGGAACTTGGCTGCTGGCGTCAACCTCAACTCGAACACGTTCAACTTCCTCGTGTCCGAAGCCGAGAAGGTCAAGGACGTAGAAGTCAAAGCCAAGCGATCCGTTGATTCCCGTCGCAAAAAGAAGAAATCCACAGAGCCTCCCGTGTACGACTACGACATAGAAGTCGAAGACCCGAGCGATCTCGATTAGCGGAGAGCCTTCCGGCCAAGCTCGTCCAGTTCACACATTTTCTCGCTCTCCGCTTCGTCGAGAGCGTCCTTCGCGTAGACAAGAAACTCGATCGGAAGCAGCACGTACTCCCGGCCATCGAGCACCATCTGCTTTGCGCGATGCCACTCTTGGACGGTGCAGTATGGCACCACCATCGGGATAGATTCGTCTGATTCGGTCAACGCTGCAATCGCGTCGTTCTCGTCCGGAGGAATGTACTTCGCCCTCGGATCATCGTATGGTTTTCCGCTCGTCACCATGTGGTTCTCCAATTGCATAACGCGCCTCTATTTCTCCAAAATTGATCGGATCATTTGGATATAATCGCCTTCGCATGTTTGGTGCAGTAGAACACGGCAAACGTTGTTGCTGACTTCGAAACGTAGGTGGCTTTGGCGCCGCACATGTCAGGACGCCACACGGTGCCGCCTCTTTTGTCGGGGACAAGTACGTCATCGCTGTCATACACCCACGAGCATGTCTGGCCGTTCTTTTCGTGATCGCGCATCGGACGTGGCTTCCCGTTTCCTATCTTGACGACACCGGCAGACGTAAGTGAACTCATCGCCGAGATCCGAACTCGGGCCTCTCCTGGCCGAACTTCGGTTGTTCGTCTTTTCCAGGCCATGCCCGCCACACGGGGAACTCGTTCGGGTGGTTTGCAACCGCAATCCAGCGTACCCTTTGCCAATAAGACCGCTCTTCTGCTTCATTCCAAACCATTACCATCACATACCCATCTGCGTCAGCATCCTCCTCCGTTGGCGACACTTCATTCGTGCGATTGTCATTCGGCCAATGCGCACCGCGGCCACACCATTGTCGCCACGCCTCTTCTTTCGCTGCGCTGATCTCGTCTTCTCCAACTGGGCGATTTACGGTCACGACTGGGCCGGAGGCCATGCACTGCAAGCACAACACCTTCACGTTGCCCATGGATTCGTCGTATTCAATGCGTGACACCTCGGAACCACACCATCTACAAGTACCTCTCATCTTTTACCTCCTCACTTCTGAATCACACAATCCATCGGCGGCACCGTCACGCCCAGCCGGCGCACCTCGTAACGTGCCGTGTTGACCATCAGCGTACCGTGTTCGTAGTCTCGCCACCAGACCTCTCCGTCCCGCCGCGCCGGGATCTTGGGTTCGCCGAGCGCCTTGATGGTGTCATAGAACGGGTGCCACTCGTTCATGCTGGTCCAGAAGCCGGGCTGCTCCACATGCCGGATGCAGATTGCATCAAACAACGAGCACAGTCCCGCGTGCAGGCGCGTGTACTGCTCGACCCACTCATCGCCCCATTGCGGCTGCGCGAAGCCCTCCAGGATGGACGGGAAGCGCTGCATGTGCTCGATCCACCAATCCCATGATATGATATACTGACCATGCGCACGGTCATGGGAGTCGTGATGGTCGCGGAACTCCGGATAGATCAGCGCGCCCTCCAGCTTGTTGTAGGTGGCGTGCATGTCTAGGTCGTCCGATGTCACGAACCCCTCATGCCGACCGTTGAGCGTGACAATCCATTTCTTTGACCTGTTTCGCACGGTCAGGATCTCGCACACCTCGTCAAAATACCGATTCCAGTGCACGCTTGCCCCGTGCCACCCACGCCCCACGGTCCACTGCGGCATGACGCACTGCCGCGCCAGCATCTCCAGCATCACGCCGTCGCACCAAGGGTTCTGTCGCAGCCACTGGAACATGATCCTCGCAATCTCGCGCCCGTCCACCTTGGCGTGATCCCACACGTACTTGCCGCTGCCGGTGCGGACGAGAGCGCCGGCCTCGTCCCTGAGCCAGCCATCGACCGAGTCGATGTACTCGCACCACGTACGATCTGGCTCCCAAGATACACCGCGGTAGCACGACGCCAGCCCGAAGTTGCGCACCACCGTCGCGCCGGGCTTGATGCGTTCCGGCTCGCTGCTCACCACGTGGTAGTCGAACAGCTCGTCAGCGTCATTGACCGGGCTCCCGTTGAGCCAGCTTCCTACTCGGAGCATTCCCGCACCCCCTTCACAAGCATGTCCACAATCGGGGCCAACCGCATCCACTCGTCTTTGTTGAGCCTAAGAGACTGGTCCGCCATCTCAATTTCCCTGAATCTGATTTCCTCTAGATCCCAGTACCCGGGAATTGTCGTTCTACCTTCTGAGTCACACTCCGGAGTTTGCCACCGCACCTCAAACAGATAAAGACCATCCCCGTGGGTACATTTTTCGTCCTGGTAGTCCTCAAGGTCTTATTCAATCTCTTTGATCATTTCGCAATCGATTTTGCCGTGTGCACCACTCAAGGCCGGTGGATCAGTACACATGTACAACACCTCAATGACTGTGTAGAGATCGTCAGACGGAAACCTATTCTTGCGATCATATCTCATCGCTTCTCCTCCGGCGGCAGCGGCATCGGCATCGGGAGCCAGTGGGAATATACCTGCTTAACCCACTCGTCACTGCCGCCGCGATATATTGGTTGTACCCATTTACCTGCCTTGCTACATGCGAACAGGACCAGTTGCCCAGGCTCCGGCAACCTCTCGCTTGTGGGGATTGGATCAGGCCACATACATCCGTTCTGCCACGCAGCAATGACCTTCGCCGCCGCCACCGCCTTCTTCTTCGACTCGTTCACCGGGCAGATGACGAACGCTTGCAAACCATCCGCGCCGTAGACCTCTTCGCCTCGAGCTTTCCACTTAGGCATTGCACTCCTCCTTCGCCCACGTCTGTCCCAGCGCCTCCTGTATCGCCATGGCGTGTACCATGGACTGCACAGCCCCCTGCTCCGCGAGCGTGCAGTACTCATCCCATGGTATGTCAGGATGATCGTCGGCGAGCCAGTCGCTCACCGGGTGCTCTTCGCAACCGACGCGGACCACTCCAGGCATGACGAGATATGCAGACCACCGCACTGCACTTGCGCTGATTGCCCTACCCACCAAGTGCCCGCCGGACACCCGGGCCGAGCCGGACACCCGAGCCTCGCCGGACACCCGGGCCGAGCCGGACACCCGAGCCTCGCCGGACACCCGAGCCTCGCCGGACACCCGGGCCGAGCCGGACACCCGGGCCGAGCCGGACACCCAGGCCTCGCCGGACACCCAGGCCGAGCCGGACACCCGGGCCTCGCCGGACACCTGGGCCTCGCCGAACACCTGGGCCTCGCCGAACACCCAGGCCTCGCCGAACACCTGGGCCGAGCCGGACACCCAGGCCTCGCCGGACACCTGGGCCGAGCCGGACATTGTTACGGACCCCTCAATCCGAGCGTGGGGGTTCCCAGGTGTACGAAACCAACCGTGCTCGCTCTTGTATGGCACGCTCTCACCTGCGAGCACTGGCTCCAGACCCGGGTGCTTACTTGCTTTATAATTCATCACTCACCTCCCTTGTACGGCGTTGGGAGGCGGTAAGCGCAGACGTGGTAGCCGTCGGACCATGAGAACCTCACGATGGCCCCGGAATATTCCCAATGTCCTAGCATACTACTGTACTTGATCACACGCACTCTGCCACTGAACGTCACTTCCACGTCCCGCCCGTCCTTGCACCCCTCCGGGATGCCTTCCATGCTCTCCACCGGGATCCACGGGTTGGGCTCAATCTCATCGAGCGGCTTGTAGCCCATGACCTTCACGCGGCCCTTTGAGTCTGTTGGCAGAGCGCAGGAGCTGGCTCCAAAGGCTGGCTTATACCCCTCGGGCCAGTACATCCCAATGATTCCGCCAAGCTCGTCGTCCATCACCTTCACTCCTCCTGGACATTGCTCCAGCCTCAGCCTCACGACCGGCTCCTTCGTTTCCTGCCCCTTCGATACTTCGATTCTCATTCTGCTCCTCCTCTGTACGGCGCCCAGTGACTGCCAATCGTGTGTCTGCATCGCCAGGAAGTCCCAACCCAGTGCTATGTGTCGATGCGAGCACTATTGGTGACCAGCGGCTCTTCCACCAACGCATACTCCGGAACTTCGCTTGAACCGATCTGGACATACCGGCTCTCCGTGAACGAAATGCTCAGGTGTATCGCCACCTCGGTCTCGTTCCAGACCTTGGTGTATCGGTAGATCCGCAGGTTCGCCTCCGGAACGTCCACCGGAGTCCGCTCCGATGCACGCCATCCGCGCGCCTCGACCCGGCTGCGTAACTCTGCGGTGTCCGACGGAGCTGCCATCGTCTGGTACAGCGATACGTAGTGGTCCCTCACCACGATCGACGCATCCTCGTCTGCGAGCTCCTGCAACTCGATCACCGCCGGTTCAATCACGTCCAGCCACTCCAACCCCAGCAACCTCTCCGCAAATGCCCGCTTGATCGGGTCAGGATACCCGGTCTTCATTGCCATCGTGATCCTCATCCTGCTGCCCTCCTTCTTCCATGCCTGCGAGCCATTCAGGTTCGACCCCGTACACTCGCGCCAACCTGAACAACAACACCGCGCCAGGGTACTGAGAGCGAGCTGAGTCCCCAGGGGCCGATTCCAGCCCGTAGAGCGTTGCCCTCGATGCCCCAGTGCGACGTACCAGATCCGGCATCGTTATCCCGCTGGCCTCCCGACATGCCTGAATCCGTATCGCTGCTCTCTCTCTCATTTCCAGTGTAACCCCTACGGCTTTCGCCATTTACGACTCCTCGCCTCCCGCCAGCTCCTACTAGAGTATCAATCACGAGACAGCTCGTCAATGAGAATCTTCGGCATGCGAGGGTTGCTCTTGATCGCCTTACACCTGGCACTCAGCTTTACGCCTGATCGCACATCGTGACCATGGCGAGATCTCCCGCCGTTCCGGCCTCGCTGCGCAAGGCCTCCAAGTCTGCCCGGTTGTGCGTGTTCGCCTTCATCTCACACCCCCCCCGGCCACTCTCCCCGGAGCAGCCGATCGAGTAGCTCTGACTGCCAGTCCTGCTCGTCTGTTAGAGCATAATGCGCCGACGCGTCGCCTGCGTGCCACCCGGCGGCTCCGTCTTTCCAGGCCGCCTCCCAGACGGCTGACTGGGCACACCTGGCGGCGGAGAGGACCTCCGTCACCCCGGCGTCGTCTGCGGCTGCCTCGTACACGGCTCCACGGACTGCCAGCCCCACCGAGGTGGACCGCCCAGCAGACCGGACCGCGGCCCGCGCAGCGTCCATCTCCTCCCAGCTTGCATCTCCCATTCCCAT
>CAZNJE010000040.1:0-43175 GCA_964573295.1 uncultured bacterium
CACCATACCGGTGCTGCTCAGGAAAAAAAGGGAAATCTGCGCTCAGGCAAAACTATTCTGAAATCGGGTGAGACGTTACGAGTACCTCATCCCATTGCTGCGCAGTACGTCCGTCGCGCATCCGCTCAAACTCGTTCTCGAGATGGATGTATTTCTTGGGATCGGGAAGCCCCGCGAAGAGGGACCCGATTGTCCCCGGCGTGGCCCTGGCGTCATCGCCGTCGTGAGCGGAACCGCCGAGGCCACCGACGCCACCGACGCCAAGCCGGGCTTCATGACCGTCGCCATCACCCTCGTCGCTGCCGTCGCCAAGCCGGGTTCCACCGCCACCTCCCTCGCCGGTGTCCCACGCGGCCATGCCCGGGTCGACCTTCGGAGACTCGTTGATGATGTAGCCGAGGCTGGCCATCTTCTCCCTCTCCTGCACCGAGAGGGTTCTGGCGCTGTTGAACATGTCCACTCGATCGTGCTCGGCCATGTAGTCGCTCAGCTGCTCCCGCATTCGGGTCGCTATCTCTGGATCCCGTAGCACCCGGTTGTCGAGCTCGCCGGGATCCGACGTGATGTGGTACAGCTCAGGCTCCGGGCAGGCGATGTACTTCCACTCCTGCGTGCGCCAGGCATGCAACGGACTCCACTCGAAGGCCAGGTACGGAACCAGCGATCCGAGGTAAAGACCTTCCCGCTCAGGGGGGCGGTTCTTCTCCATGGTCGGGCGGAGCGATAAGCCTTCGAAAGCCGCACCAGGCTTCAAGCCCAAGTAGTCGCAGACGGTGGGAGTGATGTCGACGCAGCCGACGACCGGATCCACCGTCGTGCCGCGCTTCTGGCCGGGCCGCTTCCAGAGGAATGGTATGTGGACGGTAGAGTCATAGATCAGCAAGGAGTGGAATTCTTCATCATGATCGAACAGACCTTCCCCATGATCGCCGATCATGATGATGTGTGCCGGATCGTAGCGGCCTTCCGCGCGCAGCGCGTCCAGCAATTGCCCCAGCAGCGAGTCCATATAGCTGATCTCGGCGTCGTAGGGCAAGCCCTTGGTGGCGGAGGCGAACGGCTCGGGCGGCGTATAGGGATCGTGCGGTTCCCAGTAGTGCACCCACAGGAAGACCGAAGAGGAATCGCCGCGCTCGGCGAGCCACTCAGCCGCTTGCCGCGTCGTGATGCGGCCGTCTTGTTCCTGCTCGGGACAGAGGTAGACGTCGAACCCCTGCGTCAAGCCGTATTGCGGCGCCAGCGCGTAGCTACTGACGAAGGCGGCGGTCTCATACCCGGCTTCCTTCAGCAGCTCGGCCAGTGTTTGGAACTCATCGTGCAGGAGATAGGACGAGTTGCGATGGACCCCATGCTCGAGCTGGGTGAGGCCGGTGAGCATCGTCGTGTGCGAGGTGAGCGTCATGGCGATGTGAGCCGTGGCATCGCGGAATCGAGTGGCTTCTCCGGCGAAGGCGTCGAGGATGGGGGTCGCGGCGAAGTCGCACCCGTAGCAGCCGATTCGATCGGCCCGGGTCGTATCCAGCGTGATCAAGATGACATCGGGGCGCCGATCAGGGGTCCGGCCGGATCCGCAGCCCGCCCAGACCGCCGCCAGGCACGCGGCAACGATCAACCAGGCCGGTCTCCGGGAGCGGTACATATCGAGTGCCATTTCGTTCCCTCCGGGTGCGAGTGACGAAGTTACGCAAACGAGGATACGCCCAGAGGAAGGGATTTGGCACCAAGAGAAATCCCGGCCCGCGAGCGAGCCGGGACCGGGATGTTCTCAATCGTCAATACGAGACTAGCGGAACAGGGACTTCACGCCGCCCCAGGTCGTGTCTTCGGCCGGCGAAGGCATCGACTCGACATCGTAGAAGACGACGGTGTCGACGTCCGACTGCATCAGGATGACGAGGACGTGACCGAAGCGCGTGTCGGCCATCGTGCAGCCACCGTGAAGGTCGTAGCCACCGAATACCGTGGAGTAGGTGTCGATCGTGTTGCCGTTCATGTCCAGCTGAATGACATCGCCCGTGTAGTTGGCGGTGGACATCCACAGGCACTGGTTGCCTTCATCGTAGGCCAGGCCGTAGGCGCCGTCGAAAGGACCACTCAGGATGGTCGCATCGCCGGTGCTGCCCCAGGTGCCGTCCCACTCGACCTTGTAGAGCATCTCGCCGAAGCCACTGGTGTAGAAGGCGCTGCCATCATAGGCCATGGCGCGGTTGGGGTTGATCGGACCATTGAAGGAACCGCTGTAGGTGTTCCAGTCCATGAAGCCGTTGATCGGCATGCCGTAGCTACCGAACATATAGGTGCCATCAAAGGCCAGGTCCCGGTTGCCCCAGCCGGTGGCGCCACCGGGCTGATGGATCGGGCCTTCGACCAGCGTGCCGTACTCGTCAAAGATGTAGAACTCGCAGAAGCCGGTCGTGGCGTCACCGGCGCTGACCCACAGGTACTCGCCGTCAAAACCGATGCCGACGCAGTGATTGTTCTCCGCAATCGGGAACGAGAACAGCTCGTCGAACATCTCATCGGTACCGCGCGGGGTACCAGGAGCAGCGGCATCCTCGAAAGCGAATGCCGGAATAGCGATCAGAGACGCGAGCGCGAGGGCCGCGAAGATAGATTTCATTGCCTTACCTCCCATTTCACAGCTGCCATGCGCTTCCCCTCCCCTGTTCATTGGCCGTCGACGGACTCCCTACAATGAGGGGGGGAAGCAGAAGACTCCAAAGATGTTTGTGTGTTGACTGATGCAAACGAAAGACGTGTTTCAACTGCTGTCGGGGCACCTCCTTTCTCAGGGCGCATCTTGCGCTCGTCACTCTCAAGGGATTAGCCCTATCTACTAACAATTGTGCATCTCATCATGCCCAGTCGTCAACCAGAATCAGAAGACCTGATGCCACGCAACCGGAACCATCCGATTGCCGGACCCTGGTCCCCCGGCGGTCAGGGCCACTCGGCCCAGGCCTGCTCGGCCCAGGCCTGCTCGGCCCAGGCCTGCTCGGCCAGGTCTGCTCGGCCCAGGGCCCGTCGGCCCGCCGACACCCGAACCCCGCCCCTAATTCCTTTTCCATATTGGACTTGCCTTGCCTGATCCATACGATAGTCTTGGGTGGCCTTGGAGATGGCCGCCGCCGGTCGCGAACCGCTTGCCGTGGAGGGAATCATGGTGCCAGTCCCGCAGCTGCCCCCGGCAGCTCGACTCATCTCACAGCGCTCGCCAGGGCGAGGGGGATGGGCGTACGTGCTCCAACGCAATCTGTTTGTGTCGGTTGTGCTCACCGTCCTTCTGATGACGGCTTGCTCGCGAGAGCCCGAGCTCGAGATCCCTGAGGTGGGGGAGTCTCCGCGTCCCTGGCTGGCCGAGATCGGTACGTCCGGTGGAGGGTCGTCACGGCCGCGACCGGCCGGCGAATCGGCCACCGGGGAACTGGCCGCCGGCAAGTCGGCTGCCGGCAAGTCGGCCGCCGGCGAGTTGGCCATCGCCGAATCGGCCACCGCCGAATCGGCCTTCGGCGGGGAACCGGCGAGTCTGTTGCTCATCACCCTGGACACCACCCGGCGGGATCGCCTGGGCTGCTACGGCGCCACGCGGTCCCTGACCCCCCATCTGGACCGGCTGGCGCGCGAGGGGGTTCTGTTCGAGAACATGGTGACCCCGGTGCCCATCACCTTGCCGGCGCACGCCACCATCCACACCGGTCGCAATCCGCCCGAGCACGGCATTCGGCACAACGGCCTCTATCGTCTGCCGGAGGAGGAAGAGACCCTGGCTGAACTGCTCGCGAGGAAGGGTTACGAGACCGGTGCGATCATCGCAGCTACTCCACTGGAACGTCGCTACGGACTGGATCAAGGCTTCGCCACCTACGATGATGCCCTGGCCGAGGGCGCAAACGAAGATGCCCCGGGAGCCCTGGGAGAGTGGGCGGCCGTGGAGCGGTCGGCCGAAGAGGTCACGCGACGGGCGCTGTCCTGGCTGAACGGGATCGAGCGGGGGCCCTACTTTCTGTGGGTGCACTACTTCGATCCCCATGCGCCCTATGCTCCTCCCGAGCCCTACCGGGAAGCGTTCGCCGAGCCCTACGACGGCGAGATCGCTTACATGGACGAGCAGATCGGCGTCCTGATGCGCGGCGTGACGACGGCGCACACCCGGAACGATCTGTGGATCGCGGTCATGGCCGACCACGGAGAAGCGCTGGGCGCGCACGGTGAGGCCACCCACGGGATGCTACTGCACGAGGTTACCCTTGGGGTGCCCTGTCTTCTGGTCCCACCGAAGGGTGAAAGCGGCGCTCCATTGGCTTCTTGGCACGGCCGCCGCGTCGGGCAGGTCTGCTCCCTGCGGGATGTGGCTCCCACCCTGGTCAATGCGCTGGGTCTGGAACCGGACGCACTGCCCTGTTCTGGCCGGAGCCTGTTGCCGCTCATTGCGGGCGAGACCAGCGCCCAGCAGGTCGTCTATGCCGAGACGCTGGCTCCGTTCCTCGACTATGGCTGGAGTGCACTGAGGGGGCTTCGGTGGGACGATTGGAGCTACGTCAAGTCTCCCGTTCTCGAGTTGTACAACCTAGCGAAGGATCCGGCGCAGGAGCACAACCTCAGCCTGGACTTTGCCGAGCGGGTGCCTCGGCTGGACCGGTGGGTGGACCACTACGCGGCCTCCGAGAACGGGACACTGGGCGAGAGGCCTTCGGACGGCCCGAACCAGGATCAGCTTGCGCGGCTGATGAGCCTCGGCTATCTCTCGGCGGGCCGGCCCACCGGACCCGCCTTCAATCCCAAAGCGCCTCAGCGACGCATGCACTTGGTGGATGAGATCCACGCCGCCCAGGTGGACCTCTCATCGGACCCCGCCCAGGCGGCACAACGGCTGCGGCGGGTTCTGGGGGAGGATCCGGAGAATCCCGCCGCATGGCGACTTCTGGGGCTCAGTCAGTTGCGGCGCGGGCTGTGGGAACCGGCGGCCGAATCGTTCCAGACCGTGCTCGCCCGCGTTCCCCAGGACGCCGAGGCACGTCTTGACCTGGCCTGGGCCATTGTGATGTCGGGCCGGCCGCGGGAGGCCGAGGATAGCCTGCGCGAACTGCTGGCCGAGCTACACGCCGAGGATCCCAGACGCAACCGAGCGCGCGGCTTGCTCACCGGCGTCTACCTGATGACCGATCGGGGGAACGAAGCTCGCCGGATGCTCACCGAAGCCACCCGGGAGACGGGCGAATCGGATGTGGCCGCCGCCTACGCGCAGCTGGCGCAGTTCGAGTGGCAGGTGAACCGGCATGGGCCGGCTCTCGACACGGCACGGGAAGCACTGGCCCGTGATTCCACCGAAGCGACGGCTTGGGCCATCGTGGGAGAAGGGCATTGGCTCGACGCCCGGCGGGCGATCGAGGCCAGTGAACAGGCAGCGGCCGTGGAGGCCATGGAACGTTGTGAGCATGCCATGCGCATAGCCCTGCGCTGGGACCGGAATGAACCGGTGGCGGCCTTTCGAATGGCGTTTCTGTCCCAGCAGAAGGGACATCCGGAGGAGGCCATCACCTTCTACCAACGGGTCCTGGCCCGGCGGCCGGATCACGCGATCGCCCATGTCAATCTAGGCCATCTGTTGCGCCAGAGTGGGCAGCCGGGGCAAGCCCGCTCTCACTACGCCAGCGCCCACAGGCTGGGACATGAAGACGTGCGCTTCTTGATGGCCTACGGGGATCTGCTACGAGAACTGGATGAACCCGGCGAAGCCCAGCAGATCTGGCAGCGCGCCGTACAGGTCAACTCGGATCCGGCGGCCCTCAAGCCGTTGTATGAACGGCTGGAGTCGGTCGCCACACGATAGCCAGGGTTGTTCACCAGATCATAGGCGCGCGGCGGCCTGGGCTGGATGCTCAGCGCGTTTCCAGCGAGAGGGACTATCGGCGGCGGTCGCCAGTCGGTGGGTGAAACTCGGCCGCTCCACAGCGCCGCGACCCGCGGGAGAGGATGGCGTGAAGCCGGACCACAAGAAAACAGCCCAGATCCGGGAAGAGGACCTTTTCGAACCGCTGCGCGACCACCTGGATGCGCAGGGCTATCGCGTGCGCGCCGAGGTGGGATACTGCGACTTGACGGCTACCCGGGGCGAGGAGCTGATCGTCATCGAGCTGAAGCGGCATGTCAGCGTGGACTTGCTCATTCAAGCCACCGATCGTCAGCGGATCACCTCCTCGGTGTACGTGGCCGTGCCGGGACCGGCTGACTTCTCCCGCGGCAGTCGCTGGCACGGAATCAAGCGAGTGTTGCGCGCCCTCGAGCTCGGTCTGATCGTCGTTACACCAGCCCGCCGCGGATCACGGGTCGAAGTTCTCTTTCATCCCCTTCCGTACCAACGGCGAAAGCTCGCGCGGCGCCGGAGGGCAGTGCTGCGGGAGATGGAGGGCCGCAGCGGTAACCACAATCGCGGCGGCGTGACACGGCGCAAGCTGATCACCGCGTATCGTGAGACTGCGCTTCGCATCGCATGCGCTCTCGACCAGCTCGGTCCGACGACTCCGCGGCAACTACGCGAGATCGGCACAGGGCCCAAGACCTTGCGGATCCTCGCGGACAACCACTACGGCTGGTTCGAACGCATCGATCGCGGCGTCTACGCGCTTACTGGCCAAGGCCGGGGTGAACTCGATTCCTACAGTGAGCTGACGCGGCGTCTACGAGAGGAAATCTTGGCCGCCTGCGACGCGCCGGAGCCGGCGGCGCCGGAGTCGGCAGCGCCCGAGCCCGAGCCAACACCGCCCGAGCCCGAGCCAACACCGCCCGAGCCCGAGCCAACACCGCCCGCCCCAGCAGCGCCAGAGTCGGCAGCGCCCGAGCCTCGCTAGCCGGCTGCCTGGCCGCCAAGGCCCACCGGTTCGCTGTGGTATACTTACCCGACGTACGCCGTTGCCAATGCACCTGTGGGAGGCCGTCATGCCGACGAGATCATCCGTCCGCCTCTGCCTGGCGCTGCTGGTCTTGGTCTCCTTCGCCGCGCCCGCGGAAAGCGACAGCCTGGTGGGCGACCTGATCCAAGTGCCGGCGGGAACCTTCATCATGGGAGACGGCGTGGCACGCTGTGGCGTCGATGAGCGCGAGGTGACCCTGACCCGCGACTTCTACCTGAGCCTCCATGAAGTCACGAACCAGGCATACATGGAAGCGCTTCAGTGGGCCTTCGATCACGGTTACGTCACCGCGGATTCTTCGGCCGTGTTCGATGGGCTCGATGGGAGCACCGAGGAGCTCCTCCTTCTCGATAGCGAGTACTGCGAGATCCAGTTTGACGGCGCTGGCGCATTCTCGCTCCGGCAGTCTCCCTCCGATCAGGCGCAGGCCGCCTATCCCGGTGGTTATGATCCGGCGGACCATCCCGTCAAGATGGTGACCTGGCGCGGGGCGGTCCGCTACTGCGATTGGCTGAGCATCCAGGCCGGGCTGCCGCGCGCCTATGATCTGGTGGACAACCCTGGCTGGGGTGACTGGGCCTGCAATGGTGGAGATCCGTACTCGGCGGTTGGCTACCGTCTCCCCACCGATGCCGAGTTCGAGTACACCTCGCGCTTCGACGACGAGCGAAGCTATCCCTGGGGAGAGGAGGCTCCGACCTGCGAGAGGGTCAACTTCAAGATCAGCGGCTACTGCGTCGGCTGGAGCACACCCATAGCCAGCTATCCCCCGGCCCCCGAGAGCCTCGGTCTGTATGATGTGGCCGGCAACGTCTTCGAGTGGTGCAACGATTGGTACGTGTGTGATGTGGGCGCCGAGTCCGTGACCGACCCGACCGGACCTGAGAGCGGGGTGTCGCGGATTCTCCGTGGAGGGTGCTGGTTCCACGAACCGGTGACGCTGTTGTGCGCGGGCCGCTACCACTACCTCCAGCATCACGCGAACTGGGACATCGGTTTCCGGGTCGCCAGGACGGCTCCCTCCAGCGCTGGCGTGGGGGAGGTTGGTCGAGGGCAAGTCGTGCGCCTCGTAGATGTCCATCCGAACCCGGCCATCGGAGATGTGCGCATCTTCTTCTCATCTGCGCCGCGCGAAGCAGCGATCGTTGCGATCTACGACGCTACCGGGCGTTTGATTCGCACGCTCGGCACGGGCGTCCCCGGTGGTGAGCAATCGGTCACCTGGGATGGCCGAAACGACGCGGGGCGACCGGCCGGCGCAGGCACCTACTTCGTTCGAGTGACCACCGGCGCCGAGTTGGTCGCCAGACCGGTGCTCCTGCTTCGTTGATGCCGCGTTGCCCAGCGTCACGACCTCGAGTTCGAGATGGCGACTCGCCACCGTCCTCGGAGAAGCCCGGGTGGCGGCCAACCCCCGAGGAGCCGCGCAGGCGCATCCGCGAATACCGGATGATGAATCCATTCCTTGGGCGGATGTCCAGAGGAACCCTAAGGGTGAACCCTACCGGCGAACTGGCTTCATCCCCATGGGCAGTGATCGGCTCTCCCCAGTAGGGTGAGCGACACCGCTGAAGGTGTTGAGGTCATGCCGGGGGGCATGTTGAGGAGATGAGGGTCATGATGAGGTGATCAGGTCTGGATGAGAGGTCGAACCATGAATAGACGCACGAGTCGAATGCCGGTCGCGGGGTTGTTCGCGGGGATGTCCTTCCTGTTGGCGCCGGTCTTGATGCTGCTGGGGTTGTCTTCCTGCGGCACCCAGACCGCTCTGGAGACCAACTGGGTGTTGCCCGACTATGAGGGCCGCCCGATGGAGAAGCTGGCTGTGATCGGAGTTATGAGGGAAGAGGATCTCAGCACAGCCTTCGAGTCCTCCATGGTGTCCCATTTGGAGGAGAGGGGCATCGAAGCGGTGCCAGGATTCACCTTCTTGCGGGGGGATAAGAAGAAGCTGGCGAAGGCGGATCTGAGCCGATACCTCGACGGCACGGCGGCCAACGGGGTTCTCCTCTTCCGCGTCGTTGCGATCGACCGTAGCGGCCGCTATGTACCGCCCACCACATACATCTCTCCCGTGGATCCGGCCGCCGCGAGCTGGTGGGACGATCCCTACTGGGGGTATTACAACCCCTATCCCCATGGGTACTGGGAGTACTGGTACCCGAGCGTTCAGGTGGTCTCGGCGCCCGGATACTGGGACTTGAGCGAAACCTATCGCGTTCAGAGTGCTCTCTACCGGATCAAAGACGACAAGCTCGTCTGGACCGCGGTATCGAGCACCTTCGATCCGGTCAGCGAAACGGACCTGGCATCATCGCTGGCCGAGGTGGTGGCGAACCAGCTGAAGAAAGCCGATCTGGTAGACGCTCAGACGCCGGCCTAGGCCGGATGCCGGCGAGCGTCGTCCGGCTACCATTCGGGCCCCTTCGGATCGGCCCCCTTCGGATCGGTACCCCTTCGGATGCCATTCGAGCACTACTCGTCCGACAGAAGGAATGGCTCGGTTGCCTGGTAGCCTCCTGCTCCCCGGTAGGTGACGACCAGCAGGCCCTCCGATGGGATGTGTCTCCTGGGCACGCTCACCGTGTCGGCGGGAAGCTCGACCGAGAACAGATCCAGACCGGGATAGGTCATGAACCAGGCACAGAGTTCCTGATTGTCGGCGGGAATCGTGCTGCGAACGGTCTGGCTGGGTGAACCGTCCCGGTCGAGAACACTGATCAAGACCAACCGATCACTCGCTGTCGGGACCCGCGCGGCAGGATCCGGGCCAGGCGTGGGGCCGGCCAAGAGCAGAAGACGTCCATCCCGCCACTCGACCCGTCGGCGAAAGCTCTCAATGGCTGCGCCGACCGCCTCGGGATGCGGTGCGGATGTGGCCTCGCCGCTCCGCAGGACGAGGGGTTCGAATGTGCTCGGCACAAGTGATTCCTCAATCAGGTTCCATTCAGTCACCCGGGGACCCGCAGGGATCTTGCGCCAGCGGCCCACCTGGGTCAGTAACAGGATGGCGAGCACCGCTGCCGCCAGCGCAAGCGAGATCCAGACCGCTTGCTTGCGCGCGGGTCGACCGATGCGGTTCTTGGGCGGCTCTGGGGACGAACGCGCGCCGGCTTCGGCGGCTGCGAAATGCTCGCCCGCACCGGCCTGCTCGATCTCGTCAAAAACCTGAGACAGTCCGGCGAGCTCTTCGCGGAACTCGCGCGAGGCGGCCAGAGCCCGCTGCACCTCCTCACGCTGTCGTGCGTCCGCCGTTCCATGAAGGTAGGCGAGGACGGCCTCTTTGGTCGGCCTGTCTTCCGGTCTCAGCGTGTTCCGGCCCAGCTCGCTCAACGCGTGGTCGATCAGGCGATCTTCGGGATCGGGACGAGATGTAGGCGTATCGGTCATCGTGTCAGCGAATTCCTCTGCGCGGTTGCCGCGGGTGTGTTCCCGTACTTGGGAGAAGATCCTCCCACTCCATGCCCAGCTTTCTCTTCAGCGCCATCTTCAGGCGGGTGCGGCAATAGCGTAGCTCATCCGAGAGCCTCTTGGCTGCGCTTCGCGGTAAACCCAGCAAGGAGGCCAAATCGCGCGGGCGGTAGCCCTCCGCGCTCGCCAAGAGCAAGATCTGATCGCGCAGCTCCATCTGTCTGATCAAACGCATGACCACCTCCAGATTCTGGCGCAAAAATGCGCGATCATCCGGATGCATCTCGACCCGCGACTCGCGGCCGAAGACCCACGGCTCGAGTTCCTCTACGGACTCGAACGTACGACGCCGGTTACGGCGCAGCAAATCCAGCACACGGTACTGGGCTACCACGAGAAGCCAATGAGCGAACGGCCGTCCCCGATCCTCATACCGCCGCAAGACGCGCATGTTTTCCTTGAGACAGTGGAGGAGGACTTCCGAGATCGCATCCTCCCGATCCTCCTTGGACATTGCGCGCATGGCGGGAGGTGGATAGGTGGTGAGGAGTCGTCGAGCGAAGTCGTGAAAGGTGCGGAAGGCCCGAATCGGATCGCGGTCGAGCTCATCGAGAAACCGAGGCCTCGACGAACCCAGCGAGTTGTTGTCGGGAGCATCAGGTCTGATCATGGGCGAGCTTTCCGCATCATCAGAAGCCGGTCACGGGCCATTCGTTACAGCCATCGCTGCAGATCAGTCTACCCCCGATTGCGGACAAGATGTAGTGGAGATTGCCTCCGGAGTCCTGGTTTTCATGCGGCACGCCCACGCCGGGGAGGAAGTCCGCCTGTGCCCGCACCGGAGTACCGCAACGGAGTGCCGCAACGGAGTGCCGCACCGGAGTACCGGAACGGAATACCGCAACGGCGTACCGCACCGGAGTGCCGGAACGGAGTCTTGCACCGGAGTCCGAGCGGATGACCAAGGTGAGGCTTGCAGCTTGCTGGTATACGGCCGTTCGTTCTTCCGGCCGGATCCCCCTGCCCGACCGAGAGCCTGGTGCTCTCGGTGCCGAGCCGGCTCAGGCGAATGCGGTGTCGAGCCCGTTCTGGACGGACTCCGCCTCGGCTCTTTCGCAAGCGCGCTCAGCTCGAGACAACGGGTCTCGGTTTGCTCCCCAGCCGCTGAGACGTGAAACCACCGGTGGGGAGCTTCTTCCGAATGGTCTATGAAGGGTCCATGGACGTGTGGCCAGGCAAGTCCTTCCCGCTGGGAAGTCACTACGATGGTGAGGGTACGAACTTCGCGCTCTTCTCCGAGATCGCCGATCATGTCGAGCTATGCTTGTTCGAGAAGGACCGGCAAGAAACCAGGGTCCGTCTGCCCGAGGTCTCCGCCTACGTCTGGCACGGCTACCTCCCCGGAATCAAACCCGGTCAGCGGTACGGCTACCGGGTTCACGGCCCCTGGGAGCCCGGAGAGGGCTACCGTTGCTTGCCTGCGAAGCTCTTGATCGATCCATATGCGAAGGCCCTGGAGGGCGAGATCGACTGGCACGACGCCCTGTTCCCGTACGAGATCAACGGTGACCACGACACGCCCAGCGAACTCGACAGTGCGCCCTACTGCCCCAAGAGCGTGGTCATCGAACCGACCTTCGATTGGCACGGTGATGTTCGCCTGGACATCCCGCTCGAAGAGACGGTGATCTACGAGGTGCATGTGAAAGGCGCCACCGCCCGGCACCCCGCCGTACCCGATGCGCTGCGCGGAACCTATGCGGGACTGGCCCATCCCGCGATGATCGAGCACATGACCCGCCTGGGCGTCACGGCCGTCGAGCTCATGCCCGTGCATCAGTTCATTCACGACCGTGTCCTGGTGGAACGTGGTCTGCGGAACTACTGGGGCTACAACTCGATCGGCTACTTCGCCCCGCACAACGCTTATGCGTCGCAGGCTGGCGTGGGCGAACAAGTCCGCGAGATCAAGCAGATGGTCCTGGATTTTCATCGAGCTGGGATCGAGGTCATCCTGGATGTGGTATACAACCACACGGCCGAGGGAAACCATCTGGGGCCGATGCTGTCATTCCGAGGTATCGACAATGCCGCCTACTACCGGCTCGTCGAGGATGATCGCAGACACTACATGGACTACACGGGGACCGGCAACAGCCTCAACATGCGCCATCCTCACGTGCTTCAGCTCATCATGGATTCGCTCCGGTACTGGATCGAAGAGGTTCACATCGACGGTTTCCGCTTTGACCTGGCCGCCACGCTGGCGCGGGAGTTGCACGACGTCGACCGCCTGTCCGCCTTCTTCGACATCGTTCAACAAGATCCGGTGATCAGCCAGGTGAAGCTCATCGCCGAGCCCTGGGACGTGGGTGAAGGGGGCTATCAGGTCGGGAAGTTCCCGCCGGTCTGGTCGGAGTGGAACGGACGCTACCGTGATTTCATCCGCGACTTCTGGCGGGGGCAGGACGAGACGCTAGGGCAGCTGGCCAGCAGCATCACCGGCAGCTCGGACCTCTACGAGGACACGGGCCGCCGGCCGCACGCGAGCGTCAATTTCGTCACGGCCCATGACGGTTTCACCCTGCGGGATCTGGTGAGCTACGAGCGCAAGCACAACGAGGCCAACGGAGAGGAGAACCGCGACGGCAGCGATGACAATCGGTCCTGGAACTGCGGCGTCGAGGGCGAAACCGACGATCCCGAGATCAACCGGCTTCGCGACCGCCAGGTGCGCAACTTCCTGACGACCCTGTTCCTGTCCCAGGGCGTTCCCATGCTGCTCGGGGGCGATGAGATCGGACGCACCAATGGCGGCAACAACAACACCTACTGCCAGGACAACGAGATCACCTGGCACGATTGGGAGCGGGCTGATCGGGCACTCTTCGAGTTCGCGGCCGGTCTCATTCGTCTGCGTAGGGAACACCCCGTGTTCCGGCGGCGAAAGTGGTTTCAGTCACGACCGATCCGCGGCAGCGCCGCGAGTATTGCCTGGTTCCGCTGCGACGGCGCGGAGATGAACGACGAAGACTGGGAGACACCGCGAATGGAGTGCGTCCAGGTCTATCTGTCTGGATCGCTGGACTACACGGACCATAGGGGCGCGCCGGTTACCGACGACGACTTCCTGATCCTCTTCAATGGCTGCGGCGAACAACGGACCTTCATGATTCCCGAGGGCTGTGGTGATAATCCCTGGAAGAGGGTGCTGGATACGAGGCATCCGCAGCCGCCGGGAGACGAACCAGCGGGAGACGATCCGGCGGAACACGAGCCACCCGAACACGAGCCGGCCGGACACGAGCCGGCCGGACACGAGCCGGCCGGACACGAGCCGATCGAACACGAGCCGATCGAACACGAGCCGGCGAACGGTAGTGCTCTTGAAGCCGCCAGCGCAGAGATCGAGCTTCTGTCGCGGTCGGTCGTGCTGCTGACCCGTGATCGTTGCTCTCAAAACGAGGGAGCGAATGCTCAGACGTCGACGGACTGACCCGCCCCCACCGCGAGGCTGTTGGTGCCGAAGGCCTCGCGGAAGAGCGCCTGAGCGGTTTCCCCGGAGCAGTGCGTGGGCCCCACCTGAACGACTCCGATCCGCTTGAGCCCGTCGATGACATCGCGGATCGCCTGGGGTTTCTCCTTCATGAGGTGGAAGCCACCGATGGCCAGGTGGATCCGCTCTTGAGGGAAGGTCCGCCGCACCTCCTCGGCGATCCGAAGAATGCCCGGATGGGAGCACCCGGTCACGATCGCCAGTCCCCGGCTGGTTCGAGCGATCAGAGATTGCTCGGCCAGATACTCACCCTTGTAGTGCGCAGCCAGCTCACCGGTGAGATAGATGTCCGGTGCGATCTGCGTGTGACCGGCGACCTCCCGAAGTCTAGCCCCGGCCTCGTCGACACGACGCTTGAAGTCATCACCGAAACCCGGGCAGGCGAAGACCTCGATGCCCTTTCTTCGCTCGAGGATGGCCCACAGGCCGCCCGTGTGGTCCCAATGGTCATGAGAGATGACGACCATCTCGATCGAGTCGACCGGGACATTCAAGAGCGCCATGTTATGGAGCAGATAGCTCCCCTCCTCGCCAGTATCGAAGAGGATACGCTCATCGATGAGAGCCGAGAATCCCCAGCCGCCCGAGAACTCCTCGTTCGAGGTCTCGTTGTCGAAGAGGATCTTGATGTTCATTGGCCCGATTCCTTCATCTTGCCAGAGCGGCCGGTGCGTGCTTTGCCAGCACGCGCGCTGTCCTCACGTGCATCGTCATCATGGGCATCCCCGGCACCCTCAACACCGACGAGTCTACAGCAATGGGCGCCGCCCTGCAGCGGGCAAGCATGACGTTTACAGGTGACACAGAGATCCGCGCTCCAGTCACCTACGGTGCATGCCGATGCTGATGATATCCCAAGGCAATCGGCCGGGGGCACGGATCCATGGGCAGCCTGCGAGGGAGTTACGAGATGGATGCATCGCACAAGCCGGGCGTGCACGGCAACCGGAGGCAGTCGGTCCGTGTACCGGCCAACCTCGCAATTCGGTTCTCGATCATCAATGGAGATGGCGAGGAGGACAAGCGGCCCAAACTCGGCAATGTCATCGACCTCTCGCAAGGTGGAGTCCAGTTCCGCTGCAAGACCACGCCATGGGAAGGCGCTGTCATCTTGTTCTCGATTCTAGGGACCAACGCCGAGCCGGTCATATCCGGCTCGGCGAAGATTCTGCATTGCCAACTGGCCAACGATGAAACGATCGCTCGGGCGAGCTTCCTTGAGACGGTGTTGCACAAGGTGGCCTGACCGCGGCACCGGCCGACAACGGCAATAACTTGGCCGCTGCGCCTGTCTGGCCGCTACGACGGCCTGGCCGCGGCGCCCGCCCGAGCCGTGTTCGTTAGGACACCTGTGACTCGTCCTGTCTCACATCGCGCTCCACGCCGTCTCCGCCGCTTCCCGGGAGTCCCGCCCGAGGGGGGGTGCGGCGTTCATTGAGTTCACTCTTCGTCTTGTAGTAACGCCAGACCATGTAGATGCCTCCACCCAACAAGCCCAGCGGCCAAACCTCTTCAACCCACTCCATGTTGACGTCGAAGGTGATGCCCAGCGTCAGGAGCAAGCCGACGACGATGAAGACCACGCCCATAGCGAGGGGGCTGTCGGTCGGTGGCTGGGCGATTTCGCTTCCCAGCAGATGCTGGTTGTAGAGCTTCGCCTTCTTATGAGCGTCGATCATATTGAAGATCCAGAAGAAGGCCAGGAACGGGCCCAGGAAAGGGCCGAGCATGGCCCCGGTCTGCGCAAGGATTGCGATGATCGCGGCGACCACGAAGATGTTGATGAACCCAGCGCGATAGTACCCGACATAGATCTGTCCGAGGCCGGGCATGAGCGAGAAGAACGCCGCCAATCCAGGGGATTTCCGCATGGGGTGGTCTCGCGTCTTGTCCACGCCCTGGAGTTCCAGGCACTTCTTGCAGATCACACCCCCTTGCCAGTGGATGGCGCACTCGCTGCAGAGCGGCTGCTTGCATGTCGAGCAGACCGTGACGGCCGGGGTTTGCGGGTGATTGGCGCAGTTCATTGCGAACCTCCTTCGCTTGTATCAGCCTTCGGCGAGGGCTCCTCCGCCGGTGAAGCCTGCGAATCTCCATCTGGGTCCTCCTCCATCAGGCCAAGGGTGCCCAGCGTATGACGAGCCAGTGAACGGACAAGGGCGACCGAGGCATTCTCGCCCAGTCGTTCGCCCGCCAAGTCCTCGAGCGAGGACTCGATCTTCTCGCGCGCAGCGGTCCACTCCTTCTCGATCGCGCGGGTTTGGTTTCGATGGAAGGATCCAAGACGGTCACTCAGGTCATCGGCTTGCCGGGTGACACCGGGTGGAGTCTCGCTGCTGACCGTCTGCTCCTGGACCGAGGATCCAGCGGTCAAGATCGATTGCGCGATCCTGGTCGTGGTGTTGCCCGCCAGGGGCGTCAGCAGCAGCGCGCACACCACCGCCCCTTCCCACATCAGGCTGGGTCTGGCCAACAGAGCTCGTAGAACCTCCCGGAAGCCGGCCTTCGGGCCCCAGGTCCGCTCGACGACCTCGCGGGTGAATCCGGCATCGGCGCGCAGGCGCGGCAGGACCGCGTAGTGCGCCGGAAGATCCTCTAGAGCGTGTGCCATGGCCCGGCAATGCTCGCAGGATTTCAGATGCTGCTTGATCAGTCCCGGCAGCTCGACGGGCCGCGCCGCATCCAGAGCGGCTGCGAGCTGCAACTCGATGTAGCTGCAATCGGCTCCGACGGTCTTCGACAAGGTGTCACGCAGCCAGGTCTCACCCGCCGCAGCGTTTCCGGCGTCGCTGCCATAGGCGGCGAGATCGCGGCTGGTGCTGCCTACGCTGCGTGCGCTGCCTGGGCTGCGTGCGCCGTCGGTGTCCATCGCCTCGCAGGTGGCCCGGTGGCAGGCCTCGCATTCGGCCTCATGCGCGACCATCTGGTCAAACCGGCTTGGATCGAGGCGTCCCTGCACGTACGCAGTGAGCAACGTATGGAATGACCTACAGTCCATTCGATGCCTCCGGTTGCGTGCCAGACTCCTGCATCTTGAGGAGCGCTCGCGCCAGATCGATTCGAGCGCGATGGACCCGGGACTTCACGGTGCCGATCGGCAGCTCCAGCATGGTGGCGATCTCGTCCAGTGACTGCTCCTGCAGATCCTTCAAGACGATCGCCTCCCGGCTGATCTCGCTGAGTGTGTCGAGGGCACGCATGATCCGTTCCTTCTTCTCCAGTCGCTCCACTCGCCGGTGGGCCGATTCGGTCTTGGTGGTGAGGTGGGGGAACTCTTCGACCGGGGTTCCGACGACGACCCGCTCCCGCTTGCGTTGCCGGTAACGGTCGATACACAGGTTGCGCGCCAGGCTGTTGAACCAGGTTTGGAACGGCCGGTCCGGCTCGTACTGGTTGAGCTTCTTATAGAGCCGGATGAAGATCTCTTGGGCCAAGTCGCGAGCCTCCTCGCGATTGCCGGTGAACTGGAAGGCCAGGTTCAGGATCCGATCCTGGTGGCGCCGGATCAGCGCCTCCCAGGCCCGTCCATCGCCCTGACGACACAGGGCAACCAGCTCCTCATCCGCCCTCAAACCGCTTCTCTCCCGTCGAGTTGTCCCGTCAAGCTGTCGGGTCCTCCGTGCGCTTGCGACTGCAGACGTATTGTCGGCCTTTCCTACGAGGTCGCAAGTAGCAGAGTTCGGTGGAATGGGCCCGTTTCGAAGCGCAATCGAGCGGCTCAGGCGCCGGGAAGAAAAGGGGGGAATCCCATGGGCGTGTTCCATAAATCCTTTTGCGACAATGGATTGCGGTGCAGAGTCCGATCCCCGGACACCGGCCCTCGATCTGGCCCTTCCGTACCCACGCAGACCCGCGGCTGCTGCCGGGCTGGGCTACCGTAGCCGCGCAGGTGAGAGGCTTCTGCCCGACTGGGTTATGGCAGCCGCGCAGGTGAGAGTCCGCTGCCGGACTGGGCCATCATTTGACTCGAAGATCCTGGGCCGGAAGGCCGATGTAAACGTAGAAGTCCTCGCAGGAGGGAGAAGGTGGGACGACCTAGTCGATCCGGAGGCCGAAGACCATGGGCCGGCGCATTCGTGCTCTCATCGTAGAAGATTCCGGGGTCACCCGAAAGGCCATCATGCGCTCGCTGGATGCCACCGGGCTGGCCGACTTCACCTATGTCGAAGCCAGCGACGGCATCGATGCGCTCGAGAGATTCGATCCCACCGCGATCGACATGCTCTTTGTCGACATGCACATGCCTCGCATGGGCGGCATCGAGTTTCTGAACGAACTGCGCAAGACCTATCCCCACGTGCCGCCATCGGTCATGATCACGGCCGACACGAATCAGGACCGGCTACTGCGCGCCGTCAACGAGGCCGGCGTCGCCGCCGTGCTGCTCAAGCCCCTGAAGAACGAGGGGATGCAAGAGGGATTGCGGACGCTCATCAACGGCATCCCCGATCCCGAGAACAAGGAGAGGATTGCCCACGGAGACTGTGCCCCGGAGGCGATGCGGGAGATCATCCAACAGGTGACCGGCGCCGATCTCCTGCGCGCGAGCCCGCCGCCGGATGACGCCGGTGAGGGAGAGGATGTCATTCTGGCGCTGATCTCGATCCTGGGCGGGGTGAACTGGTCGACCGTCTTCGGCTTCGATGCTCGAGCCGCCGAGCAGGTGGCGTCCAAGCTCCTGGGCAGCCCGATCACTTTCGACGACCCCGACATCGGGGACGCGATCGGGGAGGTAGCCAACTTCATCGTGGGTGAGCTGAAGCGGAAACTATCGGACCATGGTGTGCCCGTGCACTTCTCCTTGCCCAGCGTGGTGAGCGCTCGCGGACTGCGTTTCCTCGTCCAGCAGAGCCAGAGTACCGCCACGATCGAAACCCACTTCCAATCCGAACTCGGACACATGTGGGTGCGTGTTAGCGTGGGTGTGGGTGGGGGCTTGATTCTCTAAACGAGGAGTCTAAAACGAGGAGACGCCGTCCCGGCGACTAGCGACCAAGACGGCGTCTGTTTTGCACTGGGTTGCACTGGGCAGCAGCTGGTCCCGGCCGCGCTCGAGCTGTGTGAGCACGACGAGCCGGCGATCAGCCTCCCATCAACGGAAGAGCGACTTGACGGCGCCCCAGCTCGTTTCGTCCGCCGGGGTCACCCCATAGTTGCCCTTGATCTGCAGGATGGCGGTGCGTCCCCAGCTCTGGTCGGGATCCCACATGTTGTTGTACCACGCCCAGGTATCCACACCGTTGAAATCGGTCTGGCCGCCGTTGCCGGTGTTGTCATACCCGAAGCAAAGGTAGGTGCCATCCTCGAAGAGGATCCCCTCAGCCGAGATGTCAATGTAGGTGTAGACCGTCGGCGGGAATGTCTCCGGGTTCGGGTCGACGGGTGTGAACGGGCCGTAGTAATCCGCCGTGTAGGCATTTCCGGACGGAGGCACGATGCCGCCCACATTCGTCCAGACCAGCCAGCCGAATTCCTCGGTCGGGGGACCGCAACAGGGGAAACCGAGCTCGACCAGAGTGATGTCATAGCCGGTATTGTTGTAAACCGTGGTGACGAACCATTCGCCCCAGCCGTCATGCGAACCGCCGGTCGTCGGCACGAAGTCGATCGTGCCGCCGGTGTTGTACTCGTAGTCGGTGCGAATGTAGCTGGGTGCACTGTCATCGCCGGGGTTCACGATGACCGGGCTGCCGTCCTTCGAGGCGGTGTCGGAAGCGGCCGGCGCGATCGCGAAGGCAAGCAATGCTGTGAAGACAAAGATCGTTCTCATCATCTTCCACTCCTTCCTACTCCATCTGAGCTGTCATTGAAGAGGCCAGTCGACCATGAGCAGAGGTCCGGGTAGCAGATCGAAGGCGTGTCGTCGGACTCCTGCTCAGTGTTGCCCAATAGACTCACTCCAATCAGGATTTTCCACCCCATGATCCTCCCACACGAGTAAGCCGCCCGCAACTGGAATCGGTCTTCTCCGCGCCGGTGCCCTAGCCACGCATCACCATCCGCACGCCTCGCGGAGGCGCTTTGGGCGCTTTGTGGACGGCCCCGGAATGCTTTCCGGATGCCTTCAAGACGCAGTAGTTACGACTGAGCTGGTTGCCATCGTTTGAATGACAGGGAAGATGCCGGGCGGATGGCCTCTGACAGGTAGCCTCTGACAGGTAGCCTCTAAGCGGAAGACAGATCACGCGTCAGCGATGCTGTCGCTTGCCCCCGACACTCACGATGAAATCCGAGTGTACGCGTGGTAGAATTTGGACTGAATGGGTTTCGATGGAGTGAGATGCGCCGGGTAAGGGGGTCTCACGCGGTGCCGGCGAGGGATCCTGTCGAGAGAGATCCTGCGACGAGGGATCCTGCGAAAAGGGATCCTGCCGAGAGAGATCCTGCCACGAGAGTTGCCGCGACGCGGGATCCGAGAGGAGATTCGATTCGTGTGTCTTCGCTTGCCCAGCGTTTGCCGGCACCGGGATGATGCGCACTCACGCGGTTCTAGAACGGCAGGCTTGCTCTGCCGCCATGCACTGCTCCTCGCGCTCCTGGTCTCCACGGGCGGCCTTCTGTTCGAGGCTCATTCGCAAGGACCCCGGCTCCACGGCTATGAGCTGACCTACAACGATGAGAGCTCTCCCTACCTCGTCCGCGTCTGGACCTGTCCCGATAACTTCATCAACACCGACCTTTCCTACGACCCGCAACGGCACGTGCTCTACTGTGCGCACTTCACATGGGAGCAGACGGGGGAGTCGATCGAGATCTTGCGCAAGCGCGACGGGGTACGCGTGGAGGACCCGATCCCGGTAAGTCCCCACATGGTGTGGATCCAAGGATTGGCGTACAAGTCCTCGGACGATACGTTCTGGACTTGGGGCGATGACGGCGACCCCGAAGACCGATGGGCATACCACTTTGGCCGCGACGGCGAGCTCCTGTCCGGCGACTTCAACATGCCCGGCCTGCCGGGATCCCTTGACTACGACCCGCGGACGGGCGGTTTGTGGTCGAAGTCGAACTGGGACGGTCAGCTCAATCGCTATAGCGAGGCCGGCCACCTGATCGAGACCCATGCCACCGGCGTGGGTGGGGAGGGCCTGGCACGGGATCCCTTCGATGGCACGTTCTGGCTCATGGCCGACCAGACGATCTGGCACCTGAAGGTCGAGACGGGCAATCCGATCGTGCTGGGCACCTACCCGAATCCCTGCTCCTACTACCCGCCGGATACACTGATGGGTTACTACGAAGATGGGGAATCCGAGGGCCTTGCGGTCGACACATCGGACCATACGATCTGGCTGGCTGCTGACCAGACCGTCCACGGGGGGATCCCGGACGGGAACCGCTGCTGGCAGATCGACCCGCTCGACACTTACAACCGCAGCGTAACCGTACCGGGCGGTCTGGTGTGGGCGGTTGGCAGATTGGTGAACACGGAGGTTCGCGAAAACGTCCTGGAACTCGAACCGATGGCGGCGACGGGATTCTATCTCTCCCCGGTGGTGGACTTGGGGGAGTATCAGGCATTGCGCGACACGATAAGCTGGGAGGGACCCGGAGCGGTGTGGATCGAATACCGCGGTGGTGACACGGCTCCATCTGGCTTCCCTCTCGACAACCTCACCCGGCCCTACTACGATGCCAACGGTCCGCAGGATGGGTGGGGCAGCACGATGCCGCCACCCTGGTCAAACGAGCTGCCCGGCGCGAGATTCGTTCAAGTCCGCATCCATCTGGCTGAGATCTCCGCGGCGCCGACGTCCGGGTATCACGACGAACTGCCGCTCTTCGGCCTGCGAACCAATCCGGCCCTCGGGAGGGTGTACTTGCAGCTCTCGGACCAGGGGTGCAGCGGGTCGTCTACCGAAGGCCGTTCGGCCACCGGCCAGGCGGGCACGGCGACGCGGATCAGGGACGTGGGCGTGTTCTCTCTCACCGGACAAGAGGTGCGCCGCTTCTCTGACATCCCCAATGGGGCCAGGGGATCCCTGCTGTACTGGGACGGTTGCGACGATCAAGGGTACCCCGTCCCAGCCGGCCGGTATTGGATTCGCGCTCACTCGGCGCATCAGCAAACCGTTCGTTCCGTGCTTCTGCTCCGCAAGTGAGGTTGCTGGGATCGATCCCGCATGAGGTTGCGGGGACTGATCCCGCATGAGGTTGCGAGGATCGCCCACCCATGAGTTTGCTGGGATCGACCCCGCATGCTGTAAGATCGGATCCTGATGCGACGGGCATTTGACATCGGGCGCATTCGGCTGGCCCTACGGTTCTCGGTTGGGCTGCTGCTCTTGCTGCCCTCTTTGGCCGAAGCCAGCCACACCCCCGATGTCGTGCTGCGAATGTGGCAGGATGCGCAGACCCGCCCCGCTTCAGATTGGGCGCATGGTTTGCGTGACGGGTGGTGGTACCGGTATGAAGCGGCGCCCGCGGATCGGGCGCTGCCCCGGGACTTGCCCGAGGCCGTGGATGAGGCGCCGGGGTGGCGCCTGCGTGCGGGGGATGTGCTTGCGCAGAACAGCGAGGATGAGCGCTGGCTGTGGTGGCGGCGGGAGCTTCCCGTAACTCCTTACCCGGACAAATCCCTGGTCCTGGGGAATGTGCAGTGTGATGCGTTCGCGCTCTATCTGGGCGAGGAACGGATCTACGCTTCGGGTTCGCCGTCACCCGGACTCGGTTTCTCCCGCCCGGCCAATCGCCTGCACTTGATCCCTCTTCCGGGCGATTCCGACGGGCGAGCGTTACACATCCTCTTCCACAACAGCGATCCGAGTCGCTTCCCCATACAACAACCCGTCATTCTGCACGTCGCCCTGTCGGACTTCATGCACCGGCTCGTGGGCGAGTCCTGGCAAGAGCAGGCGCTCGGGTACTTGTTTCTCTTTGTCGGGTTGTATGCGCTCTTCGCCCATCGCGTGCGTCGCCGTTATGGCCTCTCCTTCTCGCCCTGGTTTGCGTTCATGACCATCACGCTGGGCCTGTCACAGCTCTTCTCCCGCAACCCGGTGCTGATGCTCTCGGACAGCGCGGGGTTGTACTACCTTGCGGGCCTCCTCGCGGTGCTCGTCTTTCCCATAGGCCTCTGGCGGTTCGCGGAGGTGTCCCTCGGCCCGGGTTGGAAGCATCTGATTCGGCGCTGCTGGCAGCTGCAGATCGTGGTGGGTCTGGCCATCTGGGTTCCGGATGCCGCCGGGTGGCGTACATTTGGACCGGCTGGGCAGGTTCTCGGCAACGGGGCGCTCGCCCTGCAGCTCTTGGTGGGAGCGGGCGAGGGATGGCGCCATCTTCGGCGCGGGCCGGCGGCGACCCATCTGATTGCCCTGGGTGTGTTCGTCTTCTCGCTGGCCGGTGTCCTGGATATCGCCCTGGCCTTTCTGCCCGTCTCCCTGGGGTTCGAGCTGTATCCCTGGGGCGCGCTGGCCCTGATCATCCTGTTGGCGCTGGGCCAGGAACGGGCCGCTGGAGAAGCCCAGATCAAGCTGCGTCGTCAGGCCGAGGCGCTGCAGCGGCACCAACAGCATCTGGAGCAACTGGTCGACGAACGCACCCAAGAACTCCGGGCGGCCACCCGTGCCGCCGAATCCGCCTACCGGGTCAAGAGCGAGTTCCTCGCCAACATGTCCCACGAACTGCGTACCCCGCTCAATGCGATCCTGGGGTATGCCCAGCTATCGGAGAAAGACACGCAGTCGACGCCGCAGAACCGTGAGCGCGCCGCCGTTATCCGCACGAGCGGCGACCACTTGCTCACGCTCATCAACGACATCCTCGATATGTCGAAGGTCGAGGCAGGCAAGCTGGACATTCAGCCCGGCACGACGCGGCTGCCCCATCTGATCGAAGCCGTTGTTGCCATGATCGCTCCCCGCGCGCAGGAGAAGGACATCGCCTTCCACTACAAGCCTGCCGCCGATCTTCCCGAATGGGTCGTCACGGATCAGAAACGTCTTCGGCAGATTCTGCTCAACTTGTTGAGCAATGCGATCAAGTTTACCGAGCAGGGTTGGGTGGAACTGGCCGTCGCCCATGAGGACGACCTGCTTGGCCTCACCGTCACCGACACGGGCATCGGGATTGCCCCGGACGACATGGAGAGCATCTTCGAAGCCTTCCAGCAGGTTCAGGGCTTGGCGCAGCGTGAAGGGACCGGCCTGGGCCTGGCCATCAGCCGGACGCTGGCGCGCAAGATGGGCGGCGACATCACGGCCGAAAGCCAGCCGGGGCAGGGCAGCGTGTTTCGGCTGGTCTTGCCGTGCCGTGCCGCGGTCCCGCAGGAGTCCGCGGCCGTCTCGCCGGTCGGGGGTGCCGACGAACCGTCCACGCCGGTGGTCGCGCCCGAACCTCTGCCACGCGACTACGACGTGATGCGCGAAGCGGCGCGGATCGGAGACGTTCAAGGAGTGCTCGCAGAGGCCGACCGTCTCGAGACGCTCTTTCCGGAGCATCGTGGCTACATCGATCGTGTATGCCGGCTTGCCGGCTCGTTCGACATACCTGCCCTGCAGCGGCTGCTGGCGGTCAAGGACGGCTAGCGACGGCCGCCAGCGACGGCCGCCAGCGATGGCCCGCCAGCGACGGCCCGCCAGCAACGGCCCGCCAGCAACGGCCCGCCAGCACGGCTTGCTCAGACGGGGCGGGAGATCTTCATCGCCTTCATCCGTGAACGCAACGTCGTGGGACGTAAGCCGACCAGCTCCGCGGCGCCGCCGGGTCCGTCCACGCGCCAGGCGGAGTTCTGGAGAGCCCGCAGCAGGTTGTCTCGTTGCATCGTCGCCCACTCCTCTTCGCGGATGACTCGATCGGGCACGCCGCTGCGCGTTGCCTTGCCGGCGCTTGCTTGTGCGGGCAAGGTCAGGCGGAAGGGGCCGCTACGCGCGAGAATCATGGCGCGCTCGATTTCGTTTCGAAGCTCACGGACGTTCCCGGGCCACTCGTAGGCCTGGAGTGACGCCACCATCTCGCCGGTGATCTCGGGCACGGCCAGTCCAAACTTGCGCGCGCTCAAGGCCGCGAAATGGCGGGCCAGCGGTGCGATGTCCTCACGGCGCTCGCGCAGGGGAGGCATGATGATGGGGAAGACGCTCAGCCGATAGTAGAGGTCCTGGCGGAAGCGGCCCTCTTCGGCGGCCGTCTGGAGGTCTTGATTGGTGGCGGCAATGAGGCGGACATCGACCTTGCGCGTCTTGCCGTCGCCGATGCGCTCGAAGGTTCCTTCCTGGAGCACGCGCAGGAGCTTGCCCTGCAGTTCGATCGGTATCTCGGCGACCTCATCCAGAAAGAGGGTCCCTCCGTGGGCCAGCTCGAACCGTCCGACCCGATCCTTGAACGCGCCCGAAAACGAGCCCTTCACGTGGCCGAAGAACTCGCTTTCGAAGAGATCCCCGGGTATGGCGGCGCAGTTCACCCGGATGATGGGCTCGTTTCGGCGTCCGCTGCCCTCATGCAGCCGCTGGGCCAGCAGCTCCTTGCCCGTCCCCGATTCCCCGAGGATCAGAACGGCCGCATCCGTGGGGGCGACCAGGTCCGCCTGTTCCAGCACGCGACGCAGCCCCCCGTCGGCGCTCACGATCCCGCCCGGTAGCGCGGCCCCGCTGACCTCCGCCTTGAGGCCGGCGTTCTCTTGCTTGAGTTGCTCACTCAGCCGGCGGATGGCTTCTCGTGAGCGAGATTGGAAGACGGCGTTCCCGAGGCTGCGGGCCAGGATGTGCTGCCATCGCTTTCGCTCGGTGAAGGCGAAGCGAACCGGCGACTTGAAAAACGCTCCCAGAACCCCGAAGCACGCGTCCTGGCAGCATACCGGCGAGACGATGTAGGCCTGAATGCGCTCGGCCTTCGCGCCCGGCGGAAAAGGGTTCCATTCGACTTCATCCGCGGCCGACACCTGCCGCTGTTCCGTGAAGACCGGGCCCAGCAGGGGATCCGTCGTAGGCACGCGCGCGTAGGTGCCGCCCGGATGCCGCCAGGAGGATGGATCGATGTGGGAGAAGCCTTCGGCGTGGCGGAGCACCAGTTCGTCCTTCGATGCCAGCCAGAGAGCCAGACCGGCAAGGTCGTTGTGCATCCCGGCCACCCCGGCGATTCCGGTCGAACCGGCCACCCCGGCCATTCCGGTCGGACCAGCCACCCCGGCCATCCCGGTCGGGCCGGCCAGGGCCGTCCAGGCGTCATCCAGCGATTCGGCCGCGCCCATCTCCAGCAGGATCTTGCCGTAGTTGTCCACATCGGCCCAGAAGCGGTGCCGGCTGAGGTGAGCGTCGATGCGGGCCAGGACTTCGTCGTGCTGTAGCGGCTTGGTCAGGTAGTCGACGCCGCCCGCCTTGAATCCCTTGATCTTGTCGGAAGTGTCGGTCAAAGCCGTCATGAAGATGACCGGGATCTGTCCGGTCGCCGGATCGGCTTTGAGGCGCCGGCAGGCTTCGAACCCGTCGATGCCCGGCATCATGACATCCATCAACACCAGATCCGGACCCGCAAGCTTGGCTTGATGCACGGCGCTCTCGCCATCGAGCGCCACGAGGGTGCGGTACCCGGTGCCTTCCAGGGCATCGAAGAGCAGCTTGATATTGGCCGGCTTGTCGTCCACCAGCAGAATGGTCGCTGCATGGCGATTGGCTGCATGGCGATTGGCCTCATGGCGATTGGCCGCATCGCGTGTGGCCATGTGGCGTGTGGCCGCATTACGTTCCGATTCTGTTCCCGTCATAGAGGTCTCTCCGCGTTGGTCGATGCAATCCTCTCCCACGGACAACGGTGACTACGGATCACGAATAGTACGGATCATAGCCGAACTACGAGATTTCGTAACGGAATTTCGCTCAACGGCGAGGGGCGCAAGAACCCGCCGTAAGTAAATTGGTTCTGCAAGTCATTCTATTTGAATGGATTGTGGAGTCCGTGGCCCGATGGCACGCAGCGTGCGACCGAGCAGGTCGTCCAAGTCAACGTAACCACCAAGGGGGATAGCCATGATGAGGCCACAAAAAGTCATCGTTTTCGCGGCGCTGGTCGGCGCGAGCACGGTCTTGGGGCCCGGCGGGGCCGTGACGGGGGCGCGGGCCGACGAAGGCTCGGGTGCTGGCATGCTCGGCTCCTGGAGCATCGGCTTCGCCGGCACCGGCCGGTCCAGCGTTGGGGAGTCCGAATCCGCGTACGAGCTGCGCACGGGCATGATCGATCTCGAGAGGGGATCACTGGCCGGATCGGCGAAGGTCTTGCAGTTCGACTGGTCAGGCGGCCGTGACCTCGTGGGGGATACGCATGGTCGCCTCCCCTGGGGCCGTCTCTATCACCTGGATCTGGGACTTCGGCGCAGTGGCGTGTTGACCCCGCGCCTGATGTACGCGGCCCTGCTGGGCATCACCACCGGCTTTGAAGAAAAACTGGAACGTTCCGTGTCGGGTTACGGCGGCGCCTACGGTGTCTACCGCCTCGGTCCCATGTGGATGGTCTCGGTGGGGGCCTTCTACTCGCGGCACCAGGAGGTCGCCACCGACTATGACTTCGTGCCGATCCTGGGCATCTCGTGGAATGCTCAGGCCACCGGCGGTCTGTCGGTCAACCTGGGACTTCCCTCGACGGATGCGGTGTGGCGTTTCAGCGAGGCGACCCGGCTCACGTTTTCTCTCGAGTACAGCTCGGCCGAGTGCGGTGTGTACCGACTTGCCGATGACAGTCCGGTTCGGCCAGGCGGCTATGTGGAACTGGCCGGATCGACGGTGACGCTGCGTCTCGATACGCGAGTTCACGGCGACGTGGCCATCGGTCTCGGCGTGACGCACGCCATCGATCAGGAGTTCAAGATTCACGACCCCGACGGTCACAATGAGGAGACTTATGATGTCGAAAAGCAACCCGGCCTCGTGCTTTCCGTGTCACGTGCCTTCTAGTCCACAGCGCGTCGCTTCGACGGAGGATGACGCCCTCGTCGCGCGCGAGCAGAGCATCCAGACGACCACCCAGATCGACCGGGACCGAGTCTCGAACGGCGGGGACCGAGTTGCGAACGACGAGGACCGAATCTCTATCCGCGCGATCGGCCCCTTTCTCCTGATGACCTTTGGCCTGGCCTGGGGCGTCCTGGCTCTGTTCATCTTCCTCCCGGACCAGATGGCTCGGCTGGTTGGCGAGCTGAGCGGCAGGCACCCGCTCTTCTACCTGGCCGTCTACGCGCCGGCCATTGCGGCCTTCGCCATCGTGGCGCGCCGCGGTGGCGTGTCCGGACTGAGACGGTACCTCTCTCGAGCGCTGCTCTGGCGTTGCCCGCCGGCGTGGTACGGCTTTCTGATCGTCGGCATCCCGCTGCTCTTCATCGGCGGATCCGCCTGGAAAGGGAACCTCCTCACGGATCCCTTCCCGTTCTCGTCCTTGCAGTCGTTGGTCGTGGCCATGGTCCTGGCGGCCCTGCTGGGCCCGATGGAAGAGTTCGGCTGGCGAGGACTCGCTCTTCCGCTCTTGCAACGGAAGATGACGCCGATCAGCGCGGCGTTGGTATTGGGTGTCATCTGGGGTGTGTGGCATCTGCCTGCATTCGTGCTCAATGGGACGCAGCAGAGCGAATGGTCTTTCTCCGCCTTCTTCATCGGGTGCATCGCCCTGAGCATCATTGTGACGGCGCTGTTCAATGCGTCGCGGGGGAGCATTCTGCTCGCGGCGCTATTCCACTTCCTGGTCATGAACCCCATGCTGCCCGACGCGCAGCCCTATGACACCTACCTCTTCAGTGCGGTGGCTATCGGGGTGGTGCTCATCGACCGGAAGCGCATGTTCTCGCGCGCCGGCGCGGAGACCGGCGTCATCCCGCGGCAAGGAGGAGGGCATCTGCAATGACTGCCCGCTCGACCCTGAGACCGGCGGCCGTCACGGGCCGCATTCGGATGAGGATTCGTTGCCGGTGGATCGTGCTCCTCCTGGCCGGCCTGGCCAGCCTGGCGAGCTCGGCCGGTCCAGCCCGCCCAGCCAGCTCGGCCAGCCCGGCCGCCCCGGCCAGCTCGGCCAGCGCGGCCAGTCCAGCCCACCCAGCCAGCTTGGCCGCCCCGACCGGCCCGGCTGTCCTCGGCGGCGACGCCCGCGCCGACCAGCTCCTCGGCGCCTTTCAGGCAACGCTGGATTCGCTCTGTCAGACCTGCAGCGTTCCCGGCGCGACGGCCGCCTATGTGTTGCCGGATGGCACCACAGGGTGTGCCGCTAGCGGACTGGCGGATCTGGAATCGGCCACCCCGATGACTCCGCGGGCCCGCATGCTGTCGGCCAGCATCGGCAAGACCTACGTGGCGGCCACCGTGATCGCCTTGGCCCTGGAAGGCGCGCTCGACCTCGATGCGCCCATTGCACGGTGGCTGGGTGAGCGGCCATGGTTCGGCCGTCTTCCGAACCGCGACAGTATCACCGTCCGGCATCTGTTGACCCACACCTCCGGGTTGGCGGACCACGTTCATCTGCAGCGCTTCCAGACCGAGGCCGCGCGCCACTGGCCGGAAGGGGATAACGCGTTCACCCCCGAGGGACTGGTTGCCTATGTTCTGGAGGAGCCGCCGCTGTTCGCGCCGGGCGCCGGGTGGGCGTACAGCGACACAGGATACATTCTGCTCGGGCTCATCATCGAAGCCGTCACCGGGCGCCCTTGCTTCGAGGAGATGTCCGAGCGCTTCACGAGGCCCCTGGGGCTCACGGCGACCAGCCCGAGTGATCGCCGCGATCTGGAGGGTTTGGTACCCGGTTACACGACCGCAGACAACCCGTTCGGGTTTCCGTGCAAGAGCATCGGCGACGACGGCCGGTTGGCGTGGCATCCCGGACTCGAATGGACCGGGGGCGGTTGGGTCAGCAGCTCTCTGGATCTCGCCCGCTGGGGAGCGGCCCTCTTTGGCGGGAATGCGATGCCGGGAAACTATCTGGGTCAGCTCTTGAGGCCGGTTCCGGTCAGCGCCGACTCGGATGATCTCTGCTATGGCGCCGGGGTCGCCATCTATCGGTCTGGTCCCTTCGGCCCAGCGTACGGTCACGGCGGCTGGATCCCCGGATATGTCTCCAGTCTGCGGCACTATCCGGAGCACGGCATCACGATTGCCTTTCAGGTCAACTCCGATGCGGCGGCTGAGCAGAACCCGGAGATGGTCCCCGACATGGAAGCCAGCCTTGCCCGGGTCGTGCTGGCGAATCTGGAAGGTGCGCCATGATCGATGTGCAGTACGAAGGTCCGGTGGCGGCCGAGGCGATCGGGGTCCAGACGATCCTGGGAGCCGGAGGCGCCATCGGCAACGAGCTCATGCGAGCGCTCGCCGGCCATACCGCGCGGGTTCGCCTGGTGCGGCGCCGCCAGCCGATACCACCGGGCGCCCACGCCGAGGCGCGTACGGCCGATCTTCTGGATGCCGGGCAGGTGGCCGAAGCCCTGGAAGGCTCCGACGTGGCGTATCTGGTCGCCGGCGTGACCTACAGAGCTGTCGCATGGGAGGCCGAGTGGCCGGCGATCATGCGCAACGTCATCGGCGCCTGCGAACAACAGGGTGTTCGATTGGTCTTTCTGGATAACGTGTACCTGTATGGGGCCGTCGAAGGCGCCATGACCGAGCATACGCCCGTGAATCCGTGCAGTCGCAAGGGTGAGGTGCGCGCGCGCACCGTCCGCATGCTCATGGAGGCGGTCGACGCCGGCCGCCTACGGGGATTGATCGCGCGCTCGGCCTCCTTCTATGGCCCGGGCGCCACGAACACGTTCGTGCATCCGATGGTCTTCGAACGCCTGCGTGACCGGGAGCGGGCCGTCTGGCTGTGCAATGATGAAGCACCGCACTCGATGGTCTATGCGCCCGATGCCGCCCGGGCCTTGGCGCTGCTGGGAAACACCGAACAGGCCTTCGGACAGGTATGGCATCTGCCCTCACATCCAGACGCGCCGACCGGCCGGCAGTTCATCGAGATGGTCGCCGAGGCCTTTGGCGTCAGTCCCCGCTACCGGGTTCTCGGGAGCCGCGCGCTCAGGCTGGCCGGCTGGTTCAATGGCGATGCACGGGAATCGCTGGAGATGCTCTACCAGTACGCGAAGCCCTATCGCTTCGACAGCGGCAAGTTCGTGCGTCGCTTCTTCCCTCCGACGCCCTACCAGGACGCCATCGGTGAAACGGCGCAGTGCATGGCGCGCTGGGGCAAGCCCTCGTGACCCCGGGTGGCCGTTGTCGGGGGGGCTTCCCCGATTGCCCGCCAGGCGGCGGGCCCATACAATGCCGGTGACGTCTTCGCCGGCGCAGGGGGAACGTGACCTGGAGCAGGCCCAGGCATCGCGGGATCAAGATCGCCACGAGTGGGCCTGCTTCGCAGCCCAACAGGCGGCCGAGAAGGCCGTGAAGGCGTTGCACCTGCATCTGGGCCAGGAGGCCTGGGGCCACGTGGTGGCGCGCCTGCTGCGAGAGCTTCCGGGCAGCACTCCCGCCGATCTCGTCGATCGTGCCAAGGTGTTGGACAACTTCTACGTCTCCAGTCGCTACCCCAACGGCCACCCCGAGGGAGCCCCCTTCGAGCACTATGGGCCCCTTCAGAGCCAGGAGGCCATCGACCATGCCAGTGCGATCCTTGCGCTCGTCCGTGCTCAAATGGCCTGATCTGGATGCCGTGGACCGGGCGGCCCGCCGGTGGGCCGACACAGAGAGCCACGCACGGCCCGAGCTGCGACGACTGGGCTACTTTGGATCCTACGCCACCGGAACCTGGGGCGTGGGCAGCGATCTCGATCTGGTGGCAGTGGTCACGCGAGCCGGGCGGCCATTCGCGCAGCGGCCCCTGGACTGGGACGTGAGCACCCTGCCGGTGCCCGCCGAGATCCTGGTCTACACACAGGCCGAGTGGTCCCGGCTCATGCAGCGCCAGGACCGCTTTGCACAGGTGATGCGCAGCGAGGTCGTTTGGCTTACCGGAGCCGATCAGGAGACTTGAAGTCCGAAGACGCCTCGCGACAGAGCACCGCGTGTACCCAGCTCGGACTAGGTCCCCGGCCGCGCGCGCTTGGGATGCAACCTCGCGCGCCGCATGGCCGCTCCGAGTACGAGCAGGAGGATGGCGGCTCCCGAGGGCGCCGCGAGGCGTCGCCAGCCGGGCCGCGTCGCCAGCTCCACACGCAGATCGCCGTCCCCGATGACCACGAGACCAGCCCAGAAGAAGGGGTGCCCGGTCTCGGGCCGGGATGCCACATAGGCTTGTGCTCGGCCCAGGGCGGCGGCCACCGTGGCGCCGCCGGAAAGCTCGTCATAGAAGCGCAGCATGAGGGAGGCCGTCGTCCGGTCATCGACAGGCCAAAGCGTGGCCACCATGGTCAACACCCCGGCGCTGGCGAAGGCACTGCTGATGCCCAGGATCCCCTCGCCGGAGAGCACCTGTCCCCCGGCGGAGGTACAGTTCGAAAGCACCACCAGCCGGGCGGGCAGACGCATCGTGGCGATTGAGGCGGCCCGTAGGTTCGCCGCCGCGCCGGGAGCCGAGAAACGCAGCTCCGATTGCCAGGGATGCCGTTCGTTGAGCACCAGATGCGAGGCGAAGTGCAGCAGATCCGCCCTGTACAGGCCGGTTGCCAGTGCCAAACTGTCGGTGGGAGCATGGAGGAGCGACACGTGCTGAAATCGGCGTTCGATCTCGCGTACCTCGCGCCGGCAGCCGTGCAACTGACGGCCGCCTGGGGAATGCCGGCCCGAGACGGCCAGGATCTCCGGCGGCCGCGTCAGTGCGACGGCCGCGGCTTCACGCGCCCGGGCGAAGACCGAGGCCGACGGCACCTGGATCCACTCAGTGGCGTCGGCCATGGGGGGCATAGCGGAAGCGCTCTGACCGCCGAGCGAGGAGGGCTGACCGGAGACGCTGTGGCCGCCCAGCGTGGAGGGTTGGCCGGAAGCGCTCTGACCGCCGGGCGTGTGGCCGGCGTGGCGCCGGAGTTCGGCCAGCGGGATGAGCCCGATGCGCCCGTCGGGGGCGACGATGATGGTCGCGCTGCCGGCGATCATCGCCTCGAGGTCGCCGAACAACCTGTGCCCCAGAACTGCACCGGCGCGGCGGATCGATTCGCGATCGAGTTGCTCCCGCCCGTCTGCGGGGGGCCGGGAGACGAGCTGATGGTAGTAGAGAAGCATCGGTTCGAGCGCGCCGCGGGGCGGGAGCCCGGCAACGATTGCCGTGTCGCGATTGACGGCCACCACCAAGGATGTGTCCGGACCCAGATAGAAATCGACAAAGAGTTCGCCCGGCCGCAGGATCCTCCGCTGAAGGTCCGCCAGGGAGATCAAGCGGGGCCCGGCGTCGTCCTCGCGCGGATCGGACGGCTGGCCGCTCGCCGAGATGCGCTCGAGCAGTGTTCGTGCCTTGAACGCCTGCAGGCGGTCGAACACGGAACCGACGGCAGAGGCCGCCGCATCCCGGGACGCGGCGATGTTGGCCTGGTGGTCGGAGCCGGCGATGGCAGCCGCGTGGGCCGAGGCGTCGGAGCGGGCCGTGGCGCTTGCGTCGGTCGCGGGTCCGGAGCCGGCGATCATGAGCATCGCGAGATCGGTGTAGATCCGCGGGCCCATGACTCCGCGCCGTTCTCGCCAAGCTGGATCGAGCGAGCGGGTGCGGTCACGCTCCCAGATCTCGGCCGCGCGCGCCAGCGCGGTGCGGGCGCTGTCGGGGGTGCCGAGGGCGCGCCAGGCGGCGCTCGCTTCGATGAGTGCCTCGATCGCCTCCTCGTTTTGCCCACGCCGGACGGCGGCCTCGGCCGCGAGTTGGGCTTCGCGAAGAGATTCCTCCCAGCGGCACAGTGCACGCAGGGCCTGAGCCTGGCATACGCCGATGCGCGTGGCCATCTCGGCATCGCCACCTTCGCGCAACAGGTCGCGCGCCTCGGCGAGCAGATCCAGCGAGGTGGCGGCACTGTCCAGCGCCGTCAGTGCCTCGGCGGCTCCTTCCAGGCACTGCAACCGAGTGCGCAGCGAGAGTGGATCGAGCTCTCCCAGGTCCGCGGCCGCGAGGATGCCCTGGAAGCGTCGGGCCGCTTCGTGGACTCGACCGCGGCGAACACTGAGCCTGGCCAAGTGGGTCAACACCAGGGGCTCGAGGTCGCGATAGCCATGACGGCGGCAAAGCTCCAGTCCCGCCTGCAGGGTATCCTCGGCGGCCTCGAAGCGGCCGAGCTCACCGAGACAGAGCGCGACGTTGAGCATCGGCCTGACGGTCTCCCGCAGAGAGCCCAGATCCTGGTGGACGGATCGTGCCCGCTCGAACTCCGCAAGCGCCCGTACCGGATCGCCAAGATAGAACTCGATGGCGGCCAGGTCGTTGAGCGCGTGTGCCTCGGTCAGCCGTTCGCCATGCCTGCGAGCGAGTTGCAGCGCCCGCTCGTAGGCGTCGACCGCCGCTGTGAGATTCCCCGTGCGGGTTCGGACGAGGCCAAGCCCGAGCAGCGACCAGAGCGCGCCCTCCACATCCTCCGCCGCGTCGAACAATCGCGCCGACTGCCCATAGAGATTCTCGGCGTCCTCGAGCCGGCCGCTTTGGATCGCATGCCAGGCCAGTCCCACCCGACCCCAGCCGGCCTGCCGTTTGTCGCCCGCCGCCTCCCCCAACTCGACCAACTGCTTGGCGAGGTCGCGGCCTTCGTCGCCGCGCCCCTGCAACTCAACCGCCACGCTCAGCCAGCGCAGGGCCGCCAGCATGCGGGTCGTGTCGGCCCGCGCCCGGGCCATCGATAGCGCTTCCCGAAGACCCGGTTCCGCCTGTGAGGCCTGGCCGAAATAGCGCGCCAGCCGTCCGATCTGAAGGTTGAGGTCCATGAAGAGGAGAGAGTCCCCCCGGTCGCGCGCGCTGCGCGCCAGGGTCTGAAGCAGGACCGCTGCGGAGTCGGGCCTCCCGGCGCGCCGCAGAGAGTCGGCCACCGCCAGGGCGGTCGCGCCGTCAGAACCCCCAGCCCGCGAGTCGGGGGAGACCAGCAGCAATCCGATCAGGGCCGTGCCGACCGCCAGAAGAAGGGTCAGCCGCCGAACCCGGCCGGAGGATCTCATTGGCTGCTGAACCTGCATTGCTTAACCTATATTACGGGGCGCGGGGGAGATTCAGCGGCTGGATCGGCGACTGCGCGAGCATATCTCCGCCGCTGTAGGCCGCCACGCGCCACAGGTAGATCTCGGGGCCCGCGCGCAAGCGATCGGCTTGCTCGGCGGGCAGGATCAACGAAAGCTGCCCAGCGGCGTCGAGCTGCAGGATCTCCCGGAAGTCCTCTCCATGAATCACCACGTCGTAGCGATCGGCACCGGCGACCGGGCTCCAGCTCAGCCGCACGGCCCCACCGGCATCCAGGACGGGTGCGTGGGTTTCCACGACGCGCGAGGCGCCACCGGGATCCTCACGCAGGAGGATCTGGTGGCCGCCTTCCCGTTCGAAGACCCCGGCTTCGTGGCCGGCCCAGATCAGAACCACGATGGCAGCTCCGGCCCAGGCCAGACGCAACCCACGCAGCCCACGCGTGCCACCCGTGCCACGCCACCAGGAAACCGGTGTCTCCGCTTTCCGTGGCGCGGCATTCGTGGGGCCGCTGGTGGCGCCGGATGGGGAAGACGTGGGCTGCCCGGCCGGCCGGCCGCCCCGGTGGGGTGTGACGAACGCGGCCGCCAGGCGACGGTCGGCCTCCTCCGGCTTGGCGCCGGCCGGGACCCCGGACGGGTGCAGAAACTCGCGGAACGCGGCCAGACGTGCCCGACAGCGGGGACAGGCCTCCGCTTCCCGTCTGAGGCGGGCGCTCTCAGCGGACGCCGCCGCGTCGAAGAGTTCTTCGTCTCGCAAACAGGTGTGACTCACGGCTGAATCTCCCCGTTCTCGCATTCCCGCTGCAGCGCGTTGCGTAGCTTGCGACGCGCACGCTGCAGAACTCCGCGCGCCCCGGAAGGCTGTTCAATGGCCAGGACGGTGGTGATCGCGTCGATCGGCATGCGCTCGAAGCAGCGCAGCCAGAGAGCGTTCTGTTCTTCCGTGTCCAAGTGCCGACGAATCAGTTCCAGGATTCGCTCTTCATCGTACCGCTGGATCATCCGCTCGGCTGGATCGTCCACTTCCGCGGCGCGATCGTGAAGCTCGACCGGTGTTTCGCTGAAGATGGCCGGGCGACGTAGCTCGTTGAAACAGCGGTTCCTGGTGATTGCGTACAGCCAGGAACTGAAGCGGGAGTCTCCCTGGAAAGAGTTCAAAGAACGATAAGCGTTGAAGAGCACGTCTTGCGCCAAGTCCATGGCCGTCTCGTGATCGTTGACGAACCGGAAACACCAGATGTAGACGCGCTTGCGATAGCGTCCCAGCAACTCGGCCGCCGCATCACGGGCAGCCGGAAGACCGGGATCTTTCCTTGCCCGGCGCGCGAGCTGCTCGTCTGCCGGTTGGTCATCCCATTCGTCAACTGACACGTAGGACACCTCTGTCGCAATCGAATCACGCCCTTGAGAAAAGAAAGGCACCTTCCGGCGCCGGAACCGTTGCGAAAGACACCGCAACCGCACCAGGGCCCCGGGAGGTTCTCCGGAGCCCTGGTGGGCAAGCAGGTGATTATACCTTGCGGGATAGAAATCCGTAAACTCAATGAGTCGGAGGGAGCCCGGACGCACGCTCTTGCTCTGGAGGGTGGGTTCGGAACGATGTGTCACCGTAGAGATGCACCGCCTACTACCGGCCGTCGATGTCCAAGGCCTCGGGCGCAACGACGGGGCTCAAGCGCGCGCTGCGCTCCTCATTGATTTGGTCGGTCTGCAGATCTGCCGGCATCCCGTGTTCGACCGGAAATAGGTAGGTGCCTCGCTCCTCGTCCGGCTTCTCCACTTCCACCTCGATCCGGTGGGCGTTGGCGAAGGCATCCTGGCGGATGCCGGTCAGTTGCCAGGAGACCTCCAGCCCCGAGGTGCCGCCGGCGATCCGGAACTGGTTGCCACGGACCTTCTCGGAGATGTAGACCGGTGCGAAGCCGCCGATGCAGGTCAGCTGATAGCGGAAGTCACGGTTCAGGGTCTCGAACCAGTCCGGCAGCGTCACGACCGCTTCGCCGAGGCCGTCGAGCACGGTGTTCCCATTGTACACATTCATCATGTCGGGGCTTTCGACAAACGAGTGAAGCAGGTACTTGTTGGCCGGATCGAGCGGGTGGTCGATCTTGAACGAGCCGCCGCCCTTCGACAGGATTCCGGTTACGTGGACGTTGCCATTGAAGTAGCCGCCATAGCGAGTCCCGCTGCCGCTCGTCGTGCCGTAGACTCCGTAGCTGATCCCGGTCGTGGTGGCGCCCTCGACTCGTCCGTAGACGCCGTAGCGCGGACCGGCGTTGGTTCCTCCATAGGCGTAGCCGGCAACACCCTGGTAGTTTCCGTCACCGCGGACCCCGATGCCCCAGCTGTCGCTTGACCGGTGCTCTCCGCGAACGCCGGGGGTGTCGTTCAGATAAGACGTGTTGACGCCTACCAGCCCACTGGCGTCACTACCTGCCGTGGTGAAGTAGCCGCCATAGTTGGCCTCCGATCCGATGTTGGAGGCGTGACCGATGACCGCCGCGCCGCCGCCGCGGGAAACGAAATGACCGCCCGCCCCGTTGCTCGAAGCCTGGTCGGATGCCTCGGCGTAGACACCGGTGGCGCCTGATCCAGAGGCCAGGGCGCTGACGGCCCGAGCCTCGGCCGAGATGGCTTCGGCCATGAGGCCGCAGCACTCGGCACCGGAACCGAACGTCATGAACCTTCCGCCGTACAAGCCCCCGTTGCCGTAGACGCCGGTGCCGGTCGCCTGGGTCGTGCTTCCATAGACACCGAAGGAGTTGATTCCGGTGGTTACGCCCAGGACACCATAGCTGCTCGAGCCGTCGGCCGTGCCGTAGACGCCGGTGCCCTCGCCATGGCCGTGCACGCCACGGCCAATGGGAATCGTGGTTTCCCCGTAGACGCCGGCGGTGGCACCGCTACCGGACACGCCCATGCCCATGGGGCCGGTTCCCTCGCCGCGTACGCCGATCCCGTTGGCCCCGGCGCTGGTGCCGAGGACGCCGACTCCGGGGCCGGCCTCGTCGAGATTCCTGCCCGCGACTCCATACCCGCCGGCCGCCGCGGCCTCACCGAAAACGCCGTAGCCGCCGGCGCCCACCACCTGGCCGCTGACGCCGCGGCCGTCCGGACTGGCGGCATAGCCGGAGACGCCGATCGTGTGGCCGGAGGCGGCATCCGCTCCACCGAAGACCCCGACTCCCGCGATAGTGCCGTTGCTCCAAGCCGATACGGCCGTGCCATTGGCCGAGGCTTGCAGCCCGGTGCCCGCACCGCTCGAACTGGAGACACTCAGTGCAGGGCCGCTGCCGTCATTGCGGATCTGGGCAGCCGGGAAGGTGCTGTTGTCCACGACGTGGAGCTTGCGCTCGGGCGCGTTCGTGCCGATGCCGACCGAGCCCGAGTTGAGGTTGTAGATGTGGCTTCCATTCGGTCCCCAGTAGGAGCTGGAGCCACCGCCGCCCCCGCTGCCGGCCGAATCGGCATAGGCGGCGTGCAGGGCGAAGTCGGCCGTCTCCGCAGAGGTGGCATGCGCGGCCGTTGCGGCTGTTTCGGCGTACTGGGCATTGAGTGCCGCGACGGCATAGGCCGCCGAGTCGGCCAACGTGCTGATACGCGCGTAGGGAACCGCATCGAGTCGTTTGCGAGGCGCGAGGGTGATCCCGTTGACCTGTGTCTCGAGATAAATCGCCTCACGCTGAAGCACGCCGGTGGTGAGCGGCTGAACCGAGCCGAGCTGCACGCTGAAGACGCCGCGATCCACGGTCACCCCCGGGTGGCTCTCGCTCCAGAGCGAGTCCGGATAGAGCGATGTTCCGTAGAGAACGAAGCGCAGGTCGCGGGTGCCATGGACCGGCAGGGTGTCTTCCTCGAGGTAGCCCTGGTAGGAAATCCGATCGGGGACCGCGGCCTGGGCCGGATCGATGCACAGGTACAGGCCCAAGCCCAAACAGCATAGCCCCCCAATCATGATGGCCGAGGTCAGAAGTGAACGCAGCATGATGTCAATCTCCTTTACTTCAACACGATGAGGGTGCGTGTGGCCGAGGCCGGACCGGCTTGCAGATGACAGTAGTAGACGCCGGGCGCGACCGGATGCCCGGCCGCGTCCCGTCCCAGCCACTGCTCGCTGTGAGGCCCCGGGGTCCGGGTCTGATTCGCCAGGGTCACGATCCGCCGGCCCGTGACATCGAAGATGTCGATGCGCACCGGGACCTGCTGATCACCCGCGCCGGGTACCGAGTAGCTGATCGAGGCCCGGGAGCGTGCCGGGTTGGGAAAAGGGGGGGACAGATGAAATGCATACCGGATGACCGACTCTTCCGCGATCCAGGAAGCCCCTCCCGGGGAGGGGAACCAGAAGCCCTCGGTGACCACGATCGAGGGGCCGTAGGCCGAACCGAAGGCATGGCCCCCGAATGAACCGACCATGCGGGTCGTTCCCGATTGGCAGTCGATCGCCGCCGCGGAGATCAGATCCCGCGGGAGGGCCGGCTGTGCTGATGAGGGCACCGAGCTGACGAGCAGTCCAAAGCATACCGCGACCCACTTCATGAAGCTTCCTCCTCGCTCGGACTCCTGATCCCGGGTCCACCCGGCTCGCCGGCATGCCGGAGGCGGCACGAGGATCCGCCATGCCGGACCCACCATGCCGCACCCGGGATCCCGAACCCGCCATGCCGAACCTTACGTGCGGCTGCGCTCCCCACGAGGAGCACTCACGATAAGAGAGGAACCGCAAGGCACGGAAGAATCACACGCGCGCGATCCATTTTTCCGCTTTGTCGAGGTGCGAGCGGGCGCCGGCCAGTGCGACTGGCAGTTGAGCCATGGCGCAGAACATGAGAAGATTGACGTTCTCGGGGAGGTTCAGCCTGGGATACTGGATTCGAAGGATGGAGGAGACCATGGCCAACAAGGATGGGGTGAAGAAGGAGCCCAAGAAGAAGTCCACCAAGACCTTGAAGGAGAAGCGCGCCGAGAAGACCGCGAAGAAGACCCAGAAGTAGCGTACAGGAAACTTCAACTGCGAATCGCGCGGACCAGGGGACCGCGAGCACCCACTGGCGGTCGCCGGCCTCGGGCAGGAGTTGATCGGCTGTTACCGGATGATCAGCTCCCTGACCTCGTGCCGCCGTGCCGAATCGTCATCAACCACCTGCTGCTCCACCGAAGCAAAGTCGATCTTCTTCAGGTCGATCATCCTCACTTCTCGATTGAACATTGTGTGATAGTAGTAGATCCGGTTGGCCAGATCGGAGACCGATGTGATCTGAGTAGCGCCTTCGATGTCTTTCGGGAGGTGGTGCCGGGGCAGGACCGCCCCCAACGGGATGTTGAAGCTGTCGAGGATTCTGAAGGTTTCGAAGACGGCCTCTTGCGGATCGGCCAGAGGGCGGGCGGTGGCGCAGAAAGCGGCCGCCCGGATGAAGCGGGAGGGCGGAGTAAAGTCGCCGGGTAGGCCGATCATGCCGGAGCCGGCCCCCAGGGCGCTCAACTGGATCTCGTCTATGGTCAGAGGCTGACGGGGTTCGGGGGAGAGTCCGATGTAGTTCCGTAGGTTCGTCAGATGCCAATCGTAGGTGGGCGCATTGGTGATGACACCGAGGAAGGCGTCATAGACCTTCATCTGTCCCCCCTCAACGATCTCCAGGACGATCGAGGCGCCGGTGGGATCGCTGATCTTCCAATGGAAGGGGAGGGGAGCTCCTCCGAAGCGGTCGTCTTCCACATGGACGACCAGTATGTCACCCAGGTTCTCCCGAACCTCTGCTACGGTCCGAAAGCTGGAGAGCATCCATTGCATGAAGTCCCCGACGCTGAGAGAGCGGCCGGCCTCTTCTCGGTGGAACTCCGAGTACTCGGCGAACCCGGGCAGGTAGTACATGCCGACGTAGAGTCCCTGTTCATTCAGGCCATCCGGACCGTAGTCCTGGCCGTAGGCGGTCATGGAGACGAAGCCGTAGCGACCAGTCCACGCCATGCCGGTTTCGCCGTCCGGAACCAGGGCGGCGTACTCCTTCCCCCTGGGGAAGATCGCGATGCGATAGTGGCTGGCATCGCTCAGCGACCACTCAACGGTCCTGCCGACCACCACCTCACGATTGGTCGTCTGCAGAGAGATTCCGGTGCATGCATGGCCCTGGCCGGCCATCGTCATGACAAACAAGAGAACCGAAAGGAGCAGGGTTCTTCTCATGGCAGTTTCTCCAATTGACTGTGGCGGGGCGGCTTTCAGTGTACAGTATGGAGGGTGAGTGGATGGCGCAACTGCCAATGCAGGAAAGGATGGATCCGACTTGGCATCCATGAGGCCACTATGAAGCTACCATCAGGCCACCATGGGGTGGCCATGAGATCATCATGAGGTCACCATGTGGTCCTCGGGATCGTCATGACACACGCTTGAAACAGCTCTCAGCTTTACGGATCATGTCAAACCATCCTCAGCGAACGCGCAGAAACGGCCGAACGATTGATCCCGTTGCAGTCCTCAAGCGGCACTCATACACCCCTGACGGCGCGGGCTGCCCGTGATCATCCCGGCCGTCCCACGTGATCCGGCCGGGCCCCGGCGTGGAGAGCTGACCCACCACCGTGCGAATGCAGCGGCCACTGACGTCGAAGATCCCGATCTCGGCAACCGCCTGCTCTCCGATCCGATACCGAATCTCGAGCGTGCCGCTGGACGGGTTGGGCAGCGGAGGCAGCAGCTGACAGTCAAGGCCGCCACTGTCTCCCGATAGCCCCATCGGATGGGGGGTGTAGCCATCGATCCACAAACGGTACTCCAATCCGCAGGCGGCGGTGCCGGCGAGATATTCGACCCGGATCCAGTGGGTGCCTTCCGGCAGGTCGGCCGAGACCGACGCCATCTCTTCACACCACATGCCGGTGTCCTGATCGAGGATCACCATCTGGCTGCAGCCGCCGCGCCCATCAATCAGCGACAGTTCGCAATCGAACTCGGCCTCGCAGAAGATGTCGATTTGCCCGGGGTTCTCAACGTCGATCTCATACCAGTCGCCGTCCGTGTGGGGAGTTCCACCGGTGTAGTACGACCCGCTGGATCCGCAGATGCGTATGATGTGCGGACTCGGTTCGATCGTACGGAACAGCGGTGGGTAAGTGAGACAGCCGGCATTGTAGACATCCTCGTAGCCATGGTAGCAGTCCGGCTCGCCCTCCATCTCCCAAAGCTCACCGCATTCGGGCACGCAGGGCCCGAGGTCCTCGACGACCAGGATGAAATCGCCGCACTCACTCATGTAGCCGTCGACGACAATGTAGTAGGTCAACTCGGGCTGGACGTGTGCGATTTCGATCATCGAGCGATACCCGTCGATCCCACAGAGATCATCATTGCAGTCTTGGAATGTGTATGGGCTGAACTCCGTGTGATACAGGAAAAGCGCAGTATCATAGAAAGAAGCACAGAGGCTGATGCGGATGTTCGTTTCTTCATCGGGCGTGTAGGCGTAAACAACGTCAGGTGCCCAGTTCCCATAGGGGCACATGACGGCATAGTCGTCGGCGTAGCCGCAGGTGTGCCCCGTGTCGGTGAAGGGGAGGGCCGGGATCGGGATGGCATCTTCCATCGTCTCCCCGGGCAGACGCGCAAGAGCTTGCGTGGATGACGCGGCCGGCGCCGACGCAGCTTCTGGAGGTGTGGGCACGCCGGACTCCGCTGCCCCGATCTGCATTGGCCATGCCAGGATGCCGAGAACGAGCAAGGTCATGGATCTTCGCATGGGGTCTCCTTCGGCTGTGTCCGCTTTGCCAGTCGCCCAACCACTCCAGCCCTGAAATCCGGTCCCGGTCGCCATATTCCAGTCACAGTATGAAGTATAGCATGGCACTGAGACTGGCTCCACGGACGGATTCGCGTCGGATGCATTCGCCTTGGCATCGTCCGGACTGCTGTGCGTGCCGAAAACCTCATCCGCGTCAAATGAGCGTGATTGCTCCGATGGCAACGAGGCATTCTGGGCTCGCCAAGCCCTGGGGATAGCAGATTGCGAGGTCGCGTTCAGAGATTCTGCGGGTCTGATGCTAGATGTCGATGCGCGGGCATACCTGTCCCGCTGAGTTGATACGTAGATGACGGGTCGGTTCAGGCCGCTCGCCGTTCGTAGTGATGGTGAAGTCCACCCAGGTGACCAATCTCTACGATACGACCGCGGCCTTCGGAATGCACCTCGCGCGGCTCCGGGCAATCCATCTCCAGGGATTAGTCCGTCGATAAACCCACGGCCTCTGGCCGTGTGACCCAAAGAGCTTCGA
>CAZNJE010000041.1:0-42516 GCA_964573295.1 uncultured bacterium
GCGGAATCTTAAACTCAACTGACGCTATGGACTATGGGACTATGTCGGGGCCCTGACCGGCAGCCACCGGCACCACCCAGAGCGCTCGGTGCGTTCCGCCCAGCAGTCCCCAAACTTGGTCTGCGTTGCCCCAGATATTCATGAGCTGCGCGATGTCTCGCATGTGTGTCTCGCATGTGTGTCTCGCATGTGGCCGCCGCCTCCGCCTCGGAACCGGCTCCGGAGGGGGGCGCAAGAACGGGTCGCCCTCCTCCTCTTCCGGAATCCCCTTTCGGTTTCGTTTCGTCCTCTTCAGCCGCGGCTTGCCGGCCCAGATGCGGTGGCGCTGGCGGGCCCGCTCATCTGCCGGAGCGGCCAGTTCAGGATCTAGTCGGCCAGGCCATCGGCCTCTTGCCGCAGCCGGGCGGCCTCTTCGGTACGCCCGTTCTCATCGAGTGCATTGGCAAGGTTCTGCAGATCCCCGATCAGATCGGGGTGACCGGCAGGGTAGAGGCGTCGCTCGATCGCAACCGCCTCCTCGTAGAGCGCGACGGCCTCATCCGTGCGGCCCAGTTGAAACAGACAGGATCCCAGGTTGGACAGCGTCAGCGAGAGCGCCGGATGGTCACCGGAGTGAAGCCGGCGGTCGATGGACAGAGCCGCCTCGCACATCGACAGGGCCGCCTGAAGGTTGCCCTGATCTCTCAGACAGATGCCCACGTTGTTCATCGTCTTGGATACCTCTGGGTGGTCGCCTGGGAAGAGGTTCTGTTTCATCTCCAGCGCGGACTGCAGCGTGGGGAGTGCTTCGTCAAAGCGCTTCAGCGCACGCAGGCAGCATCCGACATTGTTGTATGCCTGTGCGAGCGATGGATGTGCGGTCTGGTAGAGGCGCTCGAATATTCGAACTCCCTCCTCGAAATAGGGCAGGGCCTCCTCGTGTCGTTCCATGTACAGCAGGACCGCACCGGTGTTGCCGTATGAGGCCGCCAACCGGTGGCTATCGGGCGGCATCAATTGCTTGCGGATATCGAGACAGGCGTTGCTTTGCACGAGCGCGTCTTCGATCCTTCCCAGCGCAAGGAGGCAACAGGCGATGGTGTTGTAGTGTGTGGCGCGATCGAGGCTTGGCTCGGGGTCGAGGCGGCTGTCCATGGCGAGCGCCTCCTCGAAACTGGTCAGTGCGTCGGCGTAGCGGCCAAGGTTGAACAAGCAGGCTCCCACTCCGTTCAGACCGGCGATGATTGCGGCGTGATCACGCGCATGAAGGCTGCGGCTGATCTCCAGCGCCTGGCGGGCGACGGCCACCGCCAGTTCGGAGTCGGCGTTTCCGTCAAGAATCTCCGAAATCGTCAGGCGCAGCCGAGCTTCCACGTCCGGTTGCTCGGCGAGGGCCCCTCCATCGAGCAACTGAAGAGCCTGGTCCATCGCCGCGCGCACGGTGAAGTCGTGGGTCCCGCCCTGATTCGGGTCGGTGGAAATCAGAGCGCCGGTCACGAAGTCGGTGATCGCTTCGGCCCGGGCACGACCGGCCTCAGCCCGGGCGCGCTCCCGCAGGGCCCAGTTCGACAGAATCGACATGCCGATCACCGCCAGGACGAGCACCACCGACACGGTGCCCAAGGTGGTGACCAAGGCCCGGTTTCGACGGACGAACTTGCGCAACCGATAGACGGCCGAAGGCGGACCGGCCTCGACGGGACGATGCTCGAGGTGCCGGCCGATGTCGGCGGCCAACTCGCTCACCGAGGCGTAGCGCCGGGCCCGATCCTTCTCCAGGCAACGCAGCACGATCCAGTCAAGGTCCCCACGCACGTCTTGGGCAAGGCGCCGGAGCCGCGTACTGCGACTTCGGGCAATCGGTTCGGCATCGACCGAATCGAGGCGCGTGCTTGGACGGGGAGGATCCACCTCGCAGATGATGCGCTGGACTTCGGCCCAACCGGCCTGTCGAAGCGACTTGGGATCGAAGGGCAGGGCCCCGGTCAGCAGCTCATAGAGCAGAACCCCAAGCGCGTAGACGTCGCTTCGAGTGTCGACATCCTGCCCGGCGAGCGCGGCCTGTTCGGGACTCATGTATTCGGGGGTGCCGACCAGCTGCCCTTCGATGGTGAATCGGGTCTCGTCGCCCAGGTCGTGCTCGGTGGCCTTTGCAATGCCGAAGTCGATGATCTTGGGCGTTGCTCGTCCATCGATCTGTTCCACCAGGATGTTTCCCGGCTTGAGATCGCGATGGATGATTCCCTTCTGATGCGCGTGCTGGATCCCCTCACAGACCTGGACGAAGAGTCGCAAGCGTTCCTTGAGGGCCAAGCGGTAGCGGTCGCAGTGTTGGTGGAGCGGCAGTCCGCGCACGTATTCCATGACGAAGAAGGGCCGTCCATCGGGGCCGGTGCCCGCATCGAAGACCTTGGCGATGTTGGGGTGTTCCATGCGGGCCAGGGTCTGGCGCTCGGCATCGAAGCGAGCCAGAACATGGCGCGTGTCCAGGCCCAGGCGAATCTGCTTGATTGCCACGATTTGATGGACCGGTTCGGTGCGCTCAGCCTTCCAGACCTGCCCCATTCCGCCGGAGCCGACCTGCTCGAGAAGTCGATACGGGCCCAGGCGGGATGGCGAATCGGGGGAGGCGTGCCGGTGCTCGGCCGGCGTATCGCGATCTGTGGGGGAACCTGACATCACGGTTGTTTCGTCCCGGGGCGGATGAGGAGAATCGCTCTTTGGCGGGAGCGTGTTCATGGTGGTCTCCGATCAGGTCTTGCGATTGTCGGTCGGGGGGCGAGCGGCAAGGGCCGCAATGACCTCAGTCTCAGGCACCCTGTCCAGAATGTTGAGGTCGGTGGCGTCATGGGACAAAAGAGACTCGGTCTCCTTGCGAAGGGCCTCATTGCCACGGCACAACCGGGCCAGGATGGCCGGGCGTTGCTCCGGAGAACCTCCGAGCACCGCCAAGATCACTCTACGCACCCTCTTCATATGGACTCGGGTTGCCGACTCCCTCGCCGCAGGGTTCACCGGCATAATCTCATCCCGGTCGTCCTGTTGGTCGAGCCCTTGAACACGGCCGGTGGCCCTCCTGTGGATCCCCGCCACGGCCTGGTGCCGCCTCTATCTCTGCATGCGCAAATCGCTTCGATATGCGCGGACGAAACGTGGCGAGATCGTGCGAAGCGGCTACAAGTGAGCGACGTAGCAAAAAGGCCCCCGGCCCAACCGGACCGGGAGCCTCCTCGCGGGTGAGGGGGTACGAAAGGTGTCGTCTCCGATATGCCTCACCTGACCAGGAGCAGTTGACGTCTCTCCACACGGTCGCCGGTATTGACCTCGTAGAAGTACAGGCCCGCTTCGGCCCGCTGCCCGGCGTCATCGCGACCGTCCCAGTGGATCTGGTGGTGGCCGGCGATCTGCAGCGCCCCATCCAGGAGCGACCGCACAAGCCGCCCGTTGACATTGAAGACCCGCGCGCTGACCCGGGCCGCCTGAGGCAGCTCGTAGGTGATCAGCGTGGAGCGCACCATGGGATTGGGACGGTTGGGATGGATCCGCAGGCTCGTTGGATGTGCCGGTTCCTCGATGGCAGAGGAGCTGGTCTCGGCAAGGACGAACGGCGACAGCGAGGGGGAGAGGCCGCAGATGATGTTCTCTTCCATGTCGATCGAACTCGTGATATCGACCCATCCGGGAGGCGCTAGCTCGGCATCGTAGTGGAGCAGCCGGAGATTCTCCTCGCCCAGCGTGACCTCGCCCTCGTCATAGGGCATGCAAATCGTGATCTGCCCCTCGAAGCCGGCGGTCGTGGTCAACATGTGGAACTCGGCCGGATCGGCGGGCACGAGCGAGTACTGAGACGGCACCTCGGGTCCTTCCTCGCGCGTGATCTCACGGGAATCGCCCTCGGTGATGACCGTCTCGAAGGTGAGCGCGATGTCCCCCAGCTCGACGGTTACGTCCGAGCCGGTGGGCGTGGCGGCAATGAGGCCTTGATCGCAGCCCGTGCTCAGTGCGCCGATCAGGAGACCACTGGGGCTGAATTCGGGCAGGCAGGGAGAGACGGCGTCGAGGCGATAGTCCCCCTCGAGCGTCACTGCCGGCATACGCGGATCACAAAAGAAGGGGTCGATGTAGACATTCAGGTCGGGGCTGCCCCATTGGATCAGGTTCAGGGGATCGTAGACGTTCAGGGGATCAACGGCACATCCAAAGACGTGGACTACGGCCCCGCCGCCCTCCACACGTAGGTCGTTCTCTCCATTGCCCCACAGGATGCTGTTCTCGATCAGGGTGGTGCTGTTGTTACCCTCAAGGAGAACACCGTCCTCGTGGTTGTGGGCGATGGTGCAGCCCGAGAACTCCGCCGCGCACTCATCAAGGAAGCACCCGGCGTGGTTGCCACGGATCTCGCAGTTTGACAGCGTGAGCCCTCCGTAGCGCAGGTTGGCCGCGCTGTTCGAGTTGTTGCAGAGGACGCAGTTGCTGAGCCGAAGGTGACGGTTGCACTCATTGTAGAAGACCGCATCCATGTGGCTCCTCACCGTGAACCCGTCGATCAGCACCGGGTCGGGCGCCTGGTCGTACAGCATGCACACTCCGAAGGTGTCACCATCGTCTCCCTCCAGAACCGTGGAGCCGGGCCCGAAGATCGACCAGAGGTTCACTGGATGATAGTGCTCGTCGAAGTGGAGGTGGTAGTTTCCGTAGCCCTGGTAGACGCCGTCCCATACAAGGATATCTGTATGCTCGGCATCCGACGCGTCGATCGCGGCCTGGATGGTCGGGTACTCGGTGCTCGGTACCTGGAGCACACCGGGATGAATCGCGCCGATGCGAATGTTGTCGAACAGCGGCGAGGCATTGCTCTGGCCGGTGCATTGTTGGGGAGGAATGCCGAACGACTCGCAACTCGACCAGAGCTCGATCACGAGCTTGACGGCGATCGCATCGGAGGGAACGTAGCCGTCGCCGGGGCAGAGCATGCGCCCGCAGATAGGGCCGGGGTTGTAGAACCAAGTCGGGTTCCCCGTGCGGTCGGACCAGTTTGTACCGTCGGTCGTATACATCCAGCCCGGGCGATAGAAGACGCCATCGTAGAAAGGCATTTCCATGAATACGTCCGCAATGCCGATGATCGAGCAGCCGGGTTCCGGCAATACGGCCGGCGGGGACACCATGACCGTTTGCTGCCCATCCGGATGCCCTTCGGCGCCGTCATGGAGATGCAGGACGTTGCCGGTCAGGGGCAGGGGATCGCAGGGAATGTTGTAGTCCTCGACCGGCGCGATGCCGCTGAAGCTGACCGGCGGTGAGGCCGCGCTTTCCAGTGTGAAGCCTTCGTCGCTGCTCTCGAACGTGTAGGTCAGGTCTCCACCGGCCAGGTTCCCGGTGAGGGAGATGTCGTCCATGGCGAACGGGCCGTACTCGGTCGGGTAGAGCCCGTCTTCGTCGGAGTATGCCATATCGGATTCGATCTCGAAGGCGAGCTGCGCTTCGCCTTCGCCGAGCTGGGCGAACATGTCGGCGGTCAAGTCCGCATAGAATACGGTGGGCGCCTCGATGCCGGTGAACTCCGCGCCGGGCAATAGGATCTCGACCCCGCCGGTCACGCCCACGAGGTACACACGGACGTAGTCGTAGGCCTGCTCCAGATCCGTCCAGTAGTGGAAGGCCAGTGAGATGGGCCCTCCACCGGCCCAGGTGAATACGGGACTCACGAAGCGATACGCCCAGTCGTTGCCGTAGCCGGTTCCGGTGGCCCACCCCAGAGCATCGGCTTCGTCCTGGTACAACCCGGCCCACGCGCTACCGGTGCCGTTGATGATCGGCGCGGGGTCGGGGTTGCCGTGAGCCGCCCAGTCGGCGGCGTCGATCCGTCTCCAAGCAGCGGGGGGCACCGGCGGCTCGACCTCCACCCACCCTTCGTATTCGTCGGCCCCGCCGTGATCGAAGGTCCACATGTCTCCCGGCACGGCGATGCCGCCGGCGTCGACATTGCCGAACCAGGTCAGGGGCAGGTCGCGCGAATCTGCGCGCTCCATCGTCAGGCTACTGGCCGTCACGCCGGCCTGGTCGTGGGCCTTCAGGACGATCACATCGGAGATCGAACGGGCCGCGGCGGTGGGGGCAAGAAGGTGCATCATGATGATGACGGATGCGCCGAGCGCGCCCAGACCGAACGGCAAGCTTGGAATGGCGCGCCAGCGGTGGATTCCGGCGGGCCTGCGATCGCGTTTCGCCGGGGATGTGACGGAATCGAATGTCATTGGGGTTTGAAAGCGGGTCATCGTGTCCTCCTGTCATTGGTTACTCCGAACACTCACTCGAGCTGCAGGCCCACCGGCGTCCAGCTCGGAACCCCCGGGATGGCTGGCGGATCCTCCGGCCAGCTGCGGGAAGGCTTCCATTGGAAGATGCGAGAAGGGATTGAGTGGTGCGCAAAGAAAAGAAGGGAGAGGAGCCAGAAAGGTGAGTCCGGCGTGCGAACCGGATGCGTCCTCTGGCTGGATCTGGTCTTCCGCCTGGACGGCGCCGGGCTGCTCTACCGCTGGAGGGGCAGGCGACGCCGGCCGGTGCGACCGGCAGTTGAGCCTTGGCGCGGAACCTGAGAAGATCGGCACGCTCTCGGAGGGGTCGGGTGGGGATACGGCAATGGCGTGATGCCCGCCGACGTCAAGAAACGGCTCAAGGCCTTTGTGCCGCGTCCGGCCAAGGTGCAGGTCGAGACACTCGCCAAACTACCCCAAGCCTACGATCTGCCCTACTCACGATGGAACCGCTTGGTCGAAGTGGATCGATGCGAAGATTCTCGATGAGCTGGCGCGCATCGAGTGCGTCAAGGGGCAGACGGGCAAGGGCAAGGGCTGCCTCACGGCGGCCTCCTCGCGTCGCGCAGTGATCGCCGCCTCGCTGGCCGAATGTCCGGCCGGCGTCTGGATCGCTACCGACGACCTCATGTACTTCAGCCGCTACGACGGTCTGATGTTGTTTCGCATCACATCGCTCGGCGCCTACTGTCTGGGGGCCGACGAAACCTGTCAGCCGGCGGCCGTCGAGACCGCTGTCCGGCGCGCCCTGCGCGCGGTCGGCTACCTCTGCGTATCGGCGGGGCTCTGCGCGCGCGGCCGCCAGCGGGTTTTGCACCTTCCCCCCGACGAGGCTGCCGGAGTTCGAGACCGTCTACGCGATGACGGTGCACAAGAGTCAGGGTTCGGAGTTTGGGCGCGTGATGCTGGTGCTTCCGCAAGAGGCGTCGGCCATTCTGACGCGGGAGCTGCAGCCTGCTTGTTTGAGGAGACAGTCTGAGGAGAGGCGCTACTTCTCTACCACCCAAACAGCCCATCGGCCAGTATGGCATTGCAGATGATGGCGATCATGTGGCGCTTTCGCTATGTTCAGACGGTGTGGGTTCGGTGTGGTTAGCGTGTCAGCCTGCATGTCAGTCCCCATACTTCGTCAGCGTCGCCAGGAAGAGCTCGGTCTCCTCGGGACGAAGGGGGAGTTCCCTTACACTCGGATCCACCGTATCATCACGTGCGAGAACCTTCGGCACCCGCATATTCATGAGCGGCGCGAGGTCGCGCACGTGGCCGTTACCCCCGCCTCGGAACCAGCTTCGGAGGGAGCGCGAAAACGGATCGCTGTCCTCGAAGAGGGCATGGGGTTCGCCCCACCAGTCGATGCGGACGTGGCCGTCCAGTTCCGAGTTGAGAGCGAGCCGCATCGATTCGAGAGTGACGCCCACGTCGGATGCCGTGATGCGAGGGTCAGCGCCAAACGTGCGGTCCGCGGCACCGAGGTGTTGCCGAAAGGCCTCGTGAATGCGGCCGGCGGCATCGGAGTCGGCTGGATCGGCACAGACCGCGGGGAGAACGCGGGGCAGGAACTCGGACATGTGGGACCAGGTGGCGAACCACAGGAACGAGCCGCTCCACTCGCCGCCCGGGGCCTTGCAGCTGATGTAGCAACTCCAGCAGCGCGCATCGAGGGGGATTTCTTGTTGAGCATAATCGTCCCCGGCTCGGTCGGCATTGGTCTCATACGGCATTGTGTTCATGGTGCCTCCGTGGTTCCCCATCCTGCCTTGTCCGGCCCGCATCGGCCAGCGGCCGTCCGTTCATAGCGTCTGGGCACGCACGCTCACGCGCTCACGCGCCCGCGCCAGGTTGAGGAGCCGCTTGCCCGTCAGAACCGGGACGAGTTCGGCCACAAGCGCATCGCGAAGCCCCTGGCCTCGTTCCGGATCCGCCGCGACGAAAGGCTCGACGGCATCGGGCCAGAGGTCGCGCTTCTTCAGCGACCGGCGCAGCGACCGGTAGTCGCCGCCATTGGCCACCAGATCGGCGTGGGGGAGTTGGTCGCGACTCAGCTTCCCGGGCGGGGCCGGGGGCGTGCTCTTCGCAGCCGGCATGGGGCCTCCTGACTGGAAGGGGATCCTGGTTTTGTCGATGGCTCCTGTGACCTGTGGGGGGTACAGGCAAGACAGGGACCAGGAAGCGGGGGGCGGAGCCCCGGCACACCCGGGCGTGCCCACACACCCACACAAATGAGGGATCGGTTGGGCCAGCGGGGGATTCCCGGCGTCATTTCCTCCGGCGAAGAGGATGTCCATTTCATAACTTGCATAATTGCAGATATATGTGTTGAGAGACTCGTGTGGCGTTTCGTCGCCGCGTAGACCGGGCCTGTTTGGCGTACACCTCCTATCTGGAGAACAGCGAACTTCGGAAAATTCAAGAGATAGAAGTGAGCTTTCTTCTCCAGGACCGGCTTTTGTGGGGGAAAGGGCAATCAAGCCGGCACAATCACGACGGCAAGCGTTCTCTTCCGATCGCAGGGTCTCTCCCCGCGGAAGCAGCAAGGTGCCTTCGCGGGCATGGCCATCTGCAGTGGGTCAATTGTAGAGGCCGAGCATGCTGGTGCCGGCGTAGAATGCGATGATGGCGAGCGCTAGGGTCCCGTCATCAGGGTTCGTGTTGCCCTGCAAGTAGTCTACGGTTGCCACTGTAGCAAGCGCTAGGCAGCTCATCCCGACGACTGCCATGATGAATCCGGGATTCTCGCGGAAGGATACATCCAGTTTGAACGGGGGGCCAAAAGCCTACCCGTTGCCCTAGCCGGTGACCTACCCGTTGCCCTGGGGCCTGCTCTCGCCGGCGTGATGATCGTCATGATTGTCCCGCTCCTCGCGCAAGGGGCGCGCACGCGCATCGCCATAGAGCATGGCGCATTCCTCGCGACTTGGCATGTAGCCGTGATCCATCCGTTCGAGCGCCATCTCCGCCGAGCAATCGGTCGCTTTGGCGAGCACCCCCCGCTCGAACTCGAACCGAAGCATGGTGCGGTAGGTGTGCGGGGCCTGAAAGCCCATGTGCACATAGAGATCGTTGATGAAGTCATCCCCGGCCCAGAGCGTGCCGCTGAAATCGAGCGGGGCGCCGAGGTCGGCATAGAGATGAAACGCCCCGCCGTCGGAGTAGGTCGGGAGGCGGCCGAAGAGCTTAGGCAGTTTTCGGGCGGGAATGGGCGCGACGCTCGGGGGCAAGCCGATGAAGAGGTCCTTCAAGACGAGCCGCTCATCCTCGGTCGTGTAGATGCAGTAGAAGCCGCGGTGACAGGCCGTGTGCGGCGGGAAAGGGGTGAGTCCGTGGGCGGCCGGATCGAACGGCTCGCTTCCATCGATCCGGGAGATGAGGTAGGTGGTGGCCTCGTGGATGAACCGGTCCTCGATCTGTGCGGTCATGATTGCCTCCCGGTCACTGGTCATCTTCGTAGCGCCCGGCCACCCGGGCCGGGCCTGTCGACATCTCCCACCTGCACGGACCGGGCCAATGCGCCGGTCCTATGCGACGACCGGATGGGTATCGGACACGTTACTGGTTGTTTTGATTGTAGTTACGCGGGATGGCGCGAAGCTGGAGAGGCGCGGATTACAAGACCGGACGGGTTCGCATTTCAACCAAGGTTGATGCCCTGACCGGTAGATGCTATCTGGATGCAGGCGAAGCGCGTTCTGTGCCCAAACCGTTTGCGAAGAATTGGCGGGCAATCAGCGCCTGGCTCGATTTCCGTTTGTACTCCCTGCCGACGTTGGGTATCGTACGTGCGGTCGTGAACCTGGTTCGCATCGCTGGGGAGGTTTCCATGCGCGGTCTGATCTGCCTGCTCGGCTGCCTGATGCTTCTGTTCTGGTGGCAGAACGCTGACGGCGGCAGTCATCTCGACGGTTTCACCGCGCCTCCCGGCGCCGAGTACATCGGCTCCGAGGAGTGCGCCATGTGCCACGAGGATATCGACGATGCCTACCGGCATTCGGCCCATGCTCCGCAGCGTGGGCTGTCGGTACCGGGCACCGATGTCTACGGTTGTGAGGCCTGTCATGGACCGAGCAGCCTGCACGTCGAGGGCGGCGGCGACGGCTGGGTCCTAACTGGAGAGATGCTCAACAGCCTCGATAGTGACCAGAGTGCAGCCATGTGCACCCAGTGCCATGTGAGCATGGACCTGCACTACGCCGACAGCCCGCATGCCGGCACGGATGTAGGCTGCGCCGACTGCCACGGTGACCAGGTGCACTTCGACATCCAGGCCCGTCCGGCAATCGAGTTCCGCAACTCCAGCGATTTCTGCCTTCAGTGCCACACCGCCACGGTCGCTGAGTTCCGGTTGCCTTTCCGCCACCAGGTTCTCGAGGGACACCTGTCTTGCGGTGACTGCCACGACGTTCACCGAGGACCGGATCCAGCGGCCTGGGACGCAGTGAACCAGACCTGTCTGGGCTGCCATACGCAGATGGCCGGACCGTTTGTGTTCGAGCACAGCGCGGTCAGCGGCGAGGAATGCCTGAGTTGCCACCGGCCGCACGGTTCACATCATGACAAGTTGCTGGTCCAGGACGGCAACGGCCTGTGCCTGCAGTGTCACTTCGAAGTCACCTTCAGTTCCGAGGACAACTGGGCTCTGGGCGATGTCAACCACGGTGGGCTGATGACGGGCGAAGCCCGCTGCTATGACTGTCACCGGGAAGTTCATGGTTCCAACGTATCTCCAAGCTTCCGGGACCAGTAAAGGAGGCCGGGTCATGAAGATTACCTTGACGACCACCGCGCTGGTCTTGGTGTTTGCACTGCCGCTGTGCGCCATGGCGGAGGAGTTGCCGCCCCAGGCGCAGCGAATCTGGGCGCCGCCCGGCGACGAGATCGGTCTGACGACACATGCCACCGCCGGGCTGCTGATCAATGACGACTACGGCGATGGGGCCAAGGCCGCCGAGGACTGGGCGCTCTTGGGCGATAGCTTTGGCTTCGGGCTCTTCAGCTACCTGCGCCGTGCCGAGAGCGGCCACCTGGTGCTTCTACGCGGGTTCGGCGGCGACCTCGAGAGCGACGGCTTGGCCGGTGATGTCGAGCTGCGGGCCGGCTCGCCCGGCGTCTACGGCGCGCGTCTGACCTACGGGGCCCATGACAACTACTCCGACCGCGACAGCGAGATGCGATCGCCGACGTTTCCCTACCCACCCGCGCCTCCAGAGCTTCCGACCACGCCCCACCTGAGCTGGCAGCGGGGCGAGTTCACCAGCCGCTACCAGGTCTCCGACGCCACGCAGATCCAAGGCGGTGTCTCGGACCTGCGCCGCGACGGTTCGAAGGCCAGCCTCCTGCGGGGCGCCAGCGGGAACGCAGCGCCCCAGGAACAGACCATCGACTCGCAGGTGACCGAGATCTGGATCGGCGGTACCGACGACCGGGGTCCACTCTCGACCGAGCTGCGCCTGAGCTACCAGACGAGCGATGAGGTCCGCGAGTATGTCGAGCGCCACACGCATGACGCCGAGCGCAAGCTCTATCAGGCCCGCCTGGCCATGGCGTACGACTTGACCCAGGCCTTCCGGCTGCACTTGCACGGTGGCATGACCCGCCTCGAATCCGAGGGCGACGAAGGCTGGGGGGCCGGCCGCACGGCCGTGCACGATGGCGACACCGATACCCAGGTCGGCCAGCTCGCGTTGACGACCCGCGTGGGCAAGGCCACGGCGGTCAACGCCTCGGTGCGCGTCTCGGCCCAGGAGTCGGACATCCGCCTGGACGAGAACGAAAGCATCCTCTATGCGGCTGACCGCACACGCGATCGCACCGACGCACGCCTGGCGGTTGCCAACACCGCTTTGCCCAACACTCGCGTGCGGCTGCAGTATCGCTTCAGCAAGACCGTCCAGGAGGACGCCACCGCCCAGGGCGATCGTCCCGACTGGACACCCGATGAGACCCAGACTCTCGATCAGGATGTGATGCGCAACGACCTCACGCTGCGCTCGCGTACCCGCCTGGGCCGCCATACGCGGCTGAAGCTGGGCCTGCGTTATACGAGCGTCGATGTCGAGCAGGACCAAACGTGGACCGGGTCCGGGGATGCGTGGTATGGCGTTCTCGGCGATCACGAGCGGACGCGCCTGGCCTGGGACGCCGCTGTGCAGCTGACCCCCCGGCGCGACCTGCCGGTCGAGATCGGGTACCAGGGCCGCGATCAGACCCTGGAACGGACCGACGCCGGTGGAGTTGAGACCACCTGGCAGGCCAACCGTCTGTTCGCCAATCTGAACTGGCTGACCTCACGTTTCCTGACGGTCTATGGTATGGTCTCCTACGGTTTGGAGACCTACGAACTGGTCGGCGTTCAGGATCCGGCCGCCGGCATGGCCGCTTTCAACTACGACGGAGCGACCTTACGCTTCGCGCCCGGCGCCGCGCTGCACTTGATGCACGGCCTGCGGTTCGAAGGGATGTATGAGGGCATTCGGTATGAGAACACGGGCCACGAGACGGCCCAGCTCGCGGCGGTCAACGCCGATCACGACCGCATGCTCCTGCGCTTGCGCTGGCAGGCCACCGAACGTGTGGCGGCCGCGGTGACCTACCGGCGCAACGAGTTCGACGAGAACCGCTGGGATGATTACATCCAGGATCTCTACGCCGTCTCGATCAGCGGGCGCTTCTAGTCGGCGCGGCTCGCGGCCGGGGTGTTCTCACAAAGGAGTGACCTCCTTTCGATGCAGATGATAGGATTGAATTCGGAGATGCCAATCTTCAATCCCGGTTTGACCCTGACACCGCAGGCGGCCGTGCACACGGCGGCCTGCACCTTCGGGAGGCTTTCATGACGCAGCGTGCCATCCTGACCATCTTGCTGTCGCCGGTTCTGGCGATTCTGCTATGGGGGTGTGAGAATGACACCGGCAATGACGTTGCAGGTCCCGGCGGCGGTACCGACCAGACCTGCCTGGGCTGTCACTCGAGTGAAGACGCGCTCAAGGAGGTGCTTGGCACCGAAGAGCTTGTCTTGACGACCGGCACCAAGGACGACGGGTGAGGTGGCACCGTGCCCGAGCTGGAAGCTTGGCAATCGGTCATCATCACCGGCACCAACGGCGATCTGTTCCTGGACAGCGTTCACGGGCCCCAGTACAGCGGCGATCTCCACCACGCCCTGTCCTGCCAGCACTGCCACGGCGGGCCGGCGGACAACACATTCGAGACCGTGGAGGAGGCCCACGTAGGCGTGATCCTCGATCCGAGCGCGACGGGCGAGTCGGGTTGCACGGTCTGCCATGACGGAAGCGATGCGGTTGGAGATCTACGTTCCGCCTGTGATGGCTGCCACACGAGTGAGGTCACCTTTACGGCCAACAGCCTGCACACCACGCAGGGAGGCTACATCACCGCCATCGAGCAGCGTGGCGGCGAGTACACGGAGGCGATGGAGCCCTACTTCGAGGCCCGGTGTGGCGCCTGCCACACCACATGCGGTCAGTGCCACGTGACGAGACCGAACAGCGTGGGCGGGGGATTCATGCTCAAGGGCGGCACCAGCCTCTCTTCCCACCGCTTCTACGGGACGCCGGATATGACGGAGCAGTGTACCGCCTGTCACGGCACGCGCGTGGGCGATGATTTCCAGGGCAAACTAGAAGGCGTCACGGCGGATGTGCACTACAACCGCGGCATGCGGTGCGCGAGTTGCCACGAGGCGGCCGAGATCCACGGAGACGGCACGGCCTATGGGCACATGTACGAAGTGGCCGGAATGCCGCGCTGTGAGGACTGCCATGGCGACGATGTCGTCGTCGACACCGGCGCGGGCTGCTCCGATTGCCATGGTGACGAAGGTGTCGAGGTGCCGGCGGCCAGCGTGCAGCACGCTCACCATGTGGCCGAGAGCAGCGAGTGCGCCCACTGTCACCGCGATAAGGTCCCGACCGAGGCGCTGCCGAACCTGCAGTGCCAGGCCTGTCACTCGCAGCCCTATAAGAATTGCAGCAATTGCCACAACCACACCCTGGAGCACGAGGGCTTCGACATCGATGAAAGCACGATCCAGTTCAAAATGGCGCGCAATCCCAGTCCGCACCGTGAGGAGTACGACATCGCCGTAGTCCGGCAGGTGGCGGTCTCTCCAGAAACCTATGCCAACTGGGGCATGGACTTGCGCGACTTCGAGAGCAAACCGACCTGGCTGTACTCGTCGCCGCACAACATTAGCAAGAATACGGAGCAGACGGCTCCGGTTGCGGGCGAAAGCTGCAGCTACAGTTGCCACCAGTCGACCAGTGCGCTGCTGCGCGAGGCCGACATTGGCGAACCCGGCACACCGATCTACAACGCCAATATCGGCATTGTGATTCCCGACGAGTGGCCGGAGAATTGAGGGGTTGACGCCGATCGGCCGGGAGCGGCAAGCTTGCGGCTTCGATCGAAACAGGGGATCGATCGCTTTTGCAGATGATTCGTAAGGTATCAGAAGTAAGGAGTAGACGATGACGTGGCGCAATTCCTATCTGGTTTTTCTGCTGGTCGCGGTGGTTGGTCTCTGGGGTTGTTCTGATGACGACGACAACAACTCGACCGGCCCGGGTGATGACCCGATTGATCAGTTCGAGGTGGTGCGCGAAGCGCTTCATACCTATGTGGCCGGCAGCGACGGTCCCGTGGTCACGGCGCAAGCGCTCTTCGACAACATGAGTGATGGCGACGAGTTGAACGACTACTTCGTCCTCTCGGTGCGCAGCGAGGCGCACTACGACATCGGTCACCTGCCCGGCGCGATCAATATCCCCTGGCGGGAGACCGGCGACGCGACCGAGTTGTCGGCGCTGCCCGCCGATCAGCCGATCGCGGTCTACTGCTACACCGGGCACACCGCCGCGGTGACGACGACCCTTCTCCAGGCGCTTGGCTATGAAGCCTACAACATGAAGTTCGGCATCATGTCCTGGACAAAGGAGGCGGACGTGCGCGTGTCGAGCGCCTTCAGCGAAGACACCGACGCCCATGATTTCGTGACCGAGACCACCGCCAACACGCCGTCGACCTATGATCTCCCGGAACTGGATGTCACGAGCTCGACCGATACCGACGCCATCGTTCGGGCGGCCGCCAACGTGTATCTGGAGAGCAGCGCACCCCCGACGCTTCTTGCGGAGGCGCTCTGGGATAACATCAGCGATGGAGACGACACGAACGACTACTACGTCATCAGCGTACGCAGCGAGGACCACTATGCGCTCGGGCACATTCCGGGTGCGGTCAACATCCCGTGGCGCACGATCACCGAGGTCGAGAACCTGCGCAAGATCCCGGCCGACAAGCCGATCGCCGTCGTCTGCTACACCGGACACACCGCGGGCGTGGCCACCATGGCGTTGCGGATGCTGGGCTACGAAGCCTACAACGTGAAGTGGGGCATGATGTCCTGGACGACGGATCCGGTTGTGCGCGTGCAGAATGCCTTTGACGAAGACGTCGATGCGCACGAGTTCCCCACCGAGGCGACGGGCGGCTTCCAGCTGGCCTCCGGCGGTGGAGCCTCGGAGCCGGTTGCTTCCTGAGGGACCTCTTGAGTGTCCGTGTAAGTGCTATGACTGCCCCGCAGAGGCGGCGAGAGCGAAAGCGGCTTTCGCCGCCTTTGCGCGGGGTGGCGGTTGGCGGAAAACCCTGGGAGCGAGAGCTCGCGGGGTCTTTTTGTATCCCCGCCGCGTGCCGAGCGCGATGGCGGCCGAGATGGACGGTCGTTTCAACCAAGGTTGAAGCGGCGCCCGGGGGATGCTATGTAAACAGGGCGCGATTCTGGAGGAACGTTCCACGAGGATGATTCGCTGGGGCTGAGGCCCCGGCGATGCGCTGGTGCAAGGAGGTCCCGGCGGGGGACCGGAGAGCTGTCCGCGTGAGGACTGCCGCGAGGTTGATGCAGATATGAAGACCCTCCTGACCTTTACCGGCTACCACGATCCCTATTCGGTCGGTCTGATCGGTGATGAAGAGCAGCCCGGACCGATCCTCTCGCTCCTGGCGGCCGAGGCCTTCGAGAAGGTGATCCTCTTCGCAACGCCCAATACGGCCGATCAGACCGCCGGAACCGAAGAAGCGCTGCGCCAGCGCCACGAGGGGCTCGAGGTCGAGGTGCGCGACCTTCCGCTCGAAGATCCCACCGACTATCTGGCGATTCTGCGAGAGCTGCGAGCTCACCTCGAGCAGATCCAGGCACAGGATCCTCATCTGGATGCGGCGGTCAGTGTGGCCAGCGGCACCCCCCACATGCACGCCTGCTGGCTCATGCTGGTGGCGAGCGGAGAGATCCCGGCGCGGATTCTCAACGTGCGCCCGCCGCGATTCGTGACGTCCGAGAAGCCGCTGGTGGCCGAACTGGATCCGACCGCACCCGGCTTTCCCGAGATGCGACGGGCGCGGCAGCCGGAGCCCGAGCGGCCGGGGGCCGGCTTTGCAGCGCGGGCGATGAGGCCGTCCACAAGGCCGCAGGCCGAGCCGGCCGGCGCACCGATGGAGAAGGCGGCGGGCGAAGTATTGGGTGAGCTGCCGCTTGAGGTACTCTGCGGGCCCCTGACCGAACCCGAGGTCGACGTGGCGCGCGCAATGCGCGAGATGGGCCTGGTGGCGGACCATCCCCTGATGGGCAAGGCGGTCGAACACGCCGCGCTCATGGCCGACCGCGATGTCACGATCCTGATCCAAGGCGATACGGGAACCGGCAAGGAGATGATCGCCCGGCTCATTCATCGGCTCAGCGGTCGCGAGGGTCGGTTCGTGACGGTCAACTGCGCGGCGATTCCGGACCAGCTCTTCGAGAGCTGGATGTTCGGACACAAGAAAGGTTCGTTCACCGGAGCGGTGCGCGACCAGAAGGGCAAGTTCGAGATCGCCGGCGGCGGGACCCTGCTGCTCGATGAGGTGGGCGAGCTGGATGCGCCGATGCAGGCCAAGCTTCTGCGGGTGCTGCAAGACCGGATCATCGAGCCCATCGGCGCCGACCGCGGCCGTGAGGTCGATGTGCGCATCCTGGCCGCCACGAACCGTGACTTGAAGGCGGCGGTGGCAGAGAAGGACTTCCGCGAGGATCTCTACTACCGTCTGTGCGTGGGTGTCATCGTGCTACCGCCTCTGCACAAGCGAGCCTCCGACACGCCCAAGATCGCTCTTCATGTACTCGATCGGCTCAATGCCTCCCTGCGCCGGCCGAAGCGGCTCTCGAAGGCTGCGCTGAAGCGCCTGCAGGCTCACAACTGGCCGGGCAACGTGCGCGAGCTGATGAATGTGATCGAGCGCTCGGTGTCCTTGTGCCGGCATGAGGTGCTCGAGGCCGACGACCTCATCATGGAACCCGGCGCCCTCGGACCCGATCCGATGTCGGGGCTGCCCGTGCCGCACGAGGGCTTCTTGCTGGACGATTTTCTGAAGCAGGCGCGCAAGCACCTGATGCTGCTGGCGCTCGAGCAGACCGGCGGCAACCAGAGTGAGGCGGCCCGGCTCCTGGGCCTGAGTGCGCAGGCGGTGCACAAGTTCGTCAAGTCGAATCGGTGAGCCCCATTGGGCCAGGCGCTGCGCGCGCCGACCGTCACTCATGCGGGCCCTCACGCGCACCGGCGCGCATAGCCGCACGCACGCATTGCCCACACGCACGCATTGCCCACACGCACACATAGCTGCAAGCGCGCAACACCCCAGCTGTCGTGTCTGGGCGGCGCCATTACAGCCCAGGTGCGAGCAACATCAACCTGGGTTGATGTTGCCGCGAGTCGCCCTGCGCGGGGTCCCCGCTCAGTTCGAGCAAGTACGAGTGCGCTAAGCGCGTGCTCTCGCTTGGATTGCCTGCGATGCGCCTGCGATCCACCCGCGACCCGCGGGCCGATTTGCCCGTTGCATCCCTGCCCTCTACGGCGTGGCACGTCTTCTGCTTCTGTTTCCTGTGCTGGGCGCCTTGGGCGTCTTCGGCAACAGGTGAGGGGCGGAGGCGTTACCGATCGTGACCGCCAAGCGTGATCTCTCTCGCGCGCCGACCGGGAGACATCCGGTGACAGTGGGCCTCCTCTCCGTGGCTGTTCGAGGCAACTCGAGGCAATTCGCGGCGCCTCCTGGCAACTCGGGAACCTGAGATAGAGGAGGGATGCACATGCAGGTGATCAGTGGGAGCAGGAGACTCGAAGCGCGGGCGGTGCCCGTGAGCCGCTGGGTGATGCTGGCGGTCCTGGCCGTGGTGGCCGTCACGACCGGCAGCGGGTGCGCGACGGTGATTCGGGATAGGGCGCGAGACGATGGACCGAATCAACGCGGCCGACCTCTCCGGGACCTACCAGGATCTCATCGCGACCTACCGCGAGACCGCCATCCTGCAGCGCGACAACGTCGCCCAGCTGGGTGATACCCTGGGGGTTCGCTACCTGCTCTTCGTGAGCCTGGAGGACTTCCACAGCAAGACGCAGACCTCCTACAACTTCCTGAGCGGCGTCCAGACGGTACGCACCTCCCAGGTAAGCGCCTTCTGCCAGGTCTGGGACTGCGAGCCGGGCGATGTCGTCTGGGAGGGATCGGCCACGGCCAACTCCCAGGGCGGGGAGCTGACCTACGATAAGCCCTACTCGGAGTACGCACGCGTCGCGGCCCAGGGTGTGACGCGACGGTTGTTTGCGGCGGGACGGTGATGGTGGCACAGCCGCCGGCGATGCTCATCGGACCCGACGGCACCCTGCTCCTCAGCCAACGCAAGATCGACAATCTTCATGAGCTGAACCTGTTCGATCCGCCCTACGAGGACGGCAGGCCGGAAAAAATGAGGGTGGCCCAGACCCCCCTGGGTAGGATCGGCATCGCCATCTGCGCGGACGCCTTCGAGGAAACGCTGATGCGGCAGATGGGCCTGTATTCGCCCGACCTCCTGCTGGTGCCCGTCGGGTGGGCCGCCGAGAAGGAGAGGTGGCCGCGTTACGGCAAGGACGAACCCCTGCGGGTGCTCCTGGACAGGGACCCCGATGTGCAAGTGGTGGAAGTCAGGGTGGGGAATCGATCGGCTGTGCCGTCGGGCCGATAAAGTGTCCTTACCTCTTCACCTCTTCCCGGAAGGACAGATGCAGCACTACTTGGCACGTCTACCTCAAACGCATCACGAGTTCCCGTCGACCTGAAACCTTCCAGTACGTACATTGTGCGTATGAGTGATCTTGAATCCGTTTGGGATCAACGCAAGGATCGCGCCAACTATCGAAAGCACAAGGTCTGCTTCGAAGAGGCCGCGAATGCCTTCAGAGAAGAGAACTCGAAGGTCTAGTATGACCGGGATCATTCAGAGGATGAGGATCGGTTCATTCTTCTCGGACTCAGTTTCCAGCTTCGGGTGTTGGTTGTGCGCCACTGCTTCCGCGAGGCCGACCTCGTGGTTTGGATCATCTCGGCACGCAAGGCCGACCGAAGCGAGCAAAACGACTATTGGGGTTAGCCGCTATGAGAGATCACTATGACTTCTCGAAGATGAAGGCTCGCAAGAATCCCTACGCGCGCCACATGAAGCAGTCCATCACGATTCGCCTGGATCGTGATCCTGTCGTCTACTTCAAAGCACTCGCGGTGCGCACCGGATTGCCTTACCAGCATCTCATCAATCTCTACTTGCGTGACTGTGCGCTGCGCAAGAAGGAGCCTTCGCTGTGTTGGCAGGCTCCTCGACGCCCATCGAAGGGTTGACGCGCACAGAGTCGACGCGCGCAGATGCGCTGGAGTGCCTCGGCCGCAAAGCGCGGGCGCCTCGCGGATGTCTTCGGCTTCAAGATCCGGGTAGGCTGATAGGATCTCATCGAGGGTCATTCCGTCAGCGACCAGGCCCACGATGGTGGCGATGGAAATCCGCAGCCCGCGGATGCACGGAATACCTCCCATCTGCTGGGGATCCACCGTGATGCGCCGGAATGCCATGGTACCCTCTCGCCGCTTGCGCAAGGGCTTGCGCAAGGGTCTCTCTTCGCCAGTCTACGCTCGGCCCCAGGTATTGAAATCCCCCTCTCAGAACCCACGACAAACGGACGGGGAGTGAGAGGCCCCTAGCCACGATAGAACTTCCTCATACAATGACCCGGGAGATCGAGTGCTTGCAAACCACTGCCCCGAGGGTGAGATGACGATTCGGTCTTTCTGGCCACATTGGATACCTGCGGAATCCGACAGAGGTAGGGAGGCGATGGATGGCTTCTGGGTAGAAGCTACCGAAGATGAAGCCAGGACCTTCTGGGAGAAGGTCACGATACTGCATCACGAGGCGCACCGACAATTGGCGTCACGGTGAGCGACCAGAAGGGGGATCGTGCGGGGACCCGGTTCGCGGCCACTCCCGTTCACCCATGGTCCGCTTTCACCGCTCCCCGAACAGCGTCATCCATGATGAAAGACGCGCTCGTGGCGGAGGTCAACGGCTGGAGGCCGGAGAGAGGTTGCCCTCGCTGCCGGCCGGCTTCGACTCGACCACCTTTGCTCGCCGCAAGGTCGGGTGGCGCAGCGCCGGATTCTCAAGCTGGAGATCGGCGCCGCCCGGTCAGGGTCTGCCCGGCAGCTCGCCCACCGTCAACAGCGCCTCGTGGCCCAGCAGCGCGTGCAGCGCCACCATCAGCGTGTGCAGGTAGCCCAGGCGGGTGGCATCCGGCTCGGCCGTCGTCAACGTGGACTCCCCGAAGGTGCCCGCGGGCGACTGGATCTCGACCAGATAGCGGATGTTCTCGCCGTAGCCGTAGGTCCAGGCGCTGCCGCTCACCTGCTGGCAGATGCCGATCTCGGCCGCCGGATCGGGCAGATTCAGGATCACGTGCAGCAGGGCCCAGAACGGCAGGCTGCGGTCGAGGTAGGCCTGTTCGAGCGGTGTGAAGGTGCCGGGCGCGAGACCGTACTCGGTGTAGCCGAAGATCTCGTGGGTCAGGTGGTAGACCTCGGGCATCCTCATCGTGGCCTCGCGCGGCCGCTCGGCGAGCATGCCCTGTTGCCGGAGTTCTGCCACGGTGGGGCGCGGGGCGAGACCGGCCTCCTGCGCCAGGTACGTGAGGGCGACGCTCAGGGCGACCGGACGGTTGGGGTCGTCGCCCAGGCGATAGAGTTTGGGCAAAGCCGCATCGAGCGCCGGGAGGCGCAGGCCGAGATCCTGGGCCATCACCACCAGGATCAGCAGATCGGTGATGAGATTGGGCATGTGCGCTCCGCTCAGAAACTGCACCAGCGCCGCCCCGTCGCCCAGGAGCTGCAGCCGCTCGATCACGGCGTCGCGGTAGCGGGCGCGCTCGGCGTCCTCGCGCGCGAAGGCATGGAGCAGGTACCAGCAGCGCACCTCCATGACGTAGAAGCGCAAGCGGCCCAATTGCGCCGGGTCGTCCATCCGTATCCGCGTCTGCGCCAGCCAGGCGGTGGCGCGCTCGATGGCCGCACGTGTGGCGGCGGTATCGGGCCCGGTCACCGTCCTCGGCGATGGGTCCGCGCCGGCGCCGCCCCGCGGCGCGGATGCCGGATCCGTTTCGCCGAACGTGCCGGCCAGGCGTGGCGCCAGGCTCACGGCCAGCGCGACGGCCAGCACGGCCGCGAGCAGCCAGCCCGCTCTAGAAGATCTTATGCTCATGCGCATCCCTTCCCTGAGAGCAAGGTACACGTGCGCCCCGCCGGCCGTCAAACGACGATGGCGCTCCCCGATCTGGGGCAGGCTCTTGGCCTGCGGTTCGACGCTGCGCAAATCTGTGGCTTCAGCCGCGGGCTTGGCCCGATCGCCGGCGGCTCGAACGAAGGGGTCTTCTCTCCTATGCTGCACCCCCGTGATGTGGCCAAGGAAGCCAGTGAAAAGCCAGTGAAGAGCCAGTGAAGAGCCAAGCACCTGTGGAGTATTTACTACATCTCCTTCTGGATCAAGACTCGTACTCGCCGAGAAGTCGTCTACCGCTGCAAGCCCAGCTCCCGCCCCAGGACCTTCGTCACGAAGCGCTCGCCGTGTCGTTCCTGGGCCACGAGCCAGCGGATGCGCGTGAGCGCTTCCTTGGCCTGGCCGGCGTTCTCTGCCGCGGTCATCGTGTGTGCGTAGGCATCCAGCACGTCAATGCCGGTGATTTCGTAGCCGTACCCTTCCGTGAGCCAGCGGAGCGCGGCGATGCCCGACTCCATCGCGAAGACGGGGCGCTTCTCGGCGAAGTCGCGGGCCGCGCGGGTGAGCGTCTGCGGGGCGCAGGGGGATTGATTGGCGAGTCCAATCGCTTCTTCGAAGAGCCCCGCGTCCTTGGCGGCGGCGAACCATTTGCCTTCATCGCCCTCGGTGAACCGGACGAGGTCGGCCAGGATCTCCTCTGGTTTCTTCTCGGGGTACTTCTTGGCCACCGCGCGAAACCAGGCCAGATAGGTCCCCCGCTGGTTGGCAAGGCACGCATAGCGACGATAGGCCTCCTCCCGGTGCCCCCGATCGAGCAGGATCTGTTCGCAGACCAAAGCGGTCCCGTGCGGGCTATCGTTGATGCCCGCCTCCTGCTCGGCATAGCGAATGGCCTCCTCGGGCCTTCCCATGGCGGCGAGCGCCTTGACCTTGTATTGCCGATAGTGCCAGATCGGATGCGGGTCGGTGTCGATGAGCTCGATGATCTCCTGGTAGCGTCCGGCGGCGAACAGGCAATCGAGGCAGTTGGTCGTGCCGGCGAAGAATCCGCGTATGTGCGTGATGCGCCGGTTGGTGGCCGCCCATGGCGCCCAAGTTGGCCTTGATATGAGATCGGGCAACAGAGATTCTGGGGGGGGGTGAGACCCCCCGCAGGAGCAGGAGGAGGAGCAGAGTGGATCTGATCAAACAAGCGATCGAGCGGCTGCCCGAGAAGGGCGAGTGTGAATGGCAGGGCGTGTGGATGCGCATGCCCGGATGGGTGGAGGACGAGGACGGCGATCCGGCCCGCCCGTATACGTTCATCTGGGTCAATCCGGCCGTCGATCTGCTCCATCCGCCGTCGGACATCCAGCTCGGCGGCGCCGGGCCTGCCGAGATCGCCCTGCGCAGCCTGGCCTCCTTCGCGCGCAAGCCCGACTACGTCGGCGGCCGGCCGACGAGCATCATGGTCAACGACGAAGCGCTCGCCGCCGAGCTGCGCTCCCTCCTGGCGGGCCTGGGGATCGAGGTACGGTTCGATCCGAAGCCGGGGATCGTGCGGCACCTGCAAGAGAGCTTCTACGAGTACTCGAAGATCGATGCCGGCCGTCCGGGCCTGCTCCAGGGCGATGGGGTCACGGTCGAGCGCGCGCGCTCGTTCGCCGATGCCGCGGCCCGCTTCTTCGCCGCCGCCCCGTGGGAGTACCTGACCACCGAGGATCCGATCGGGTTCGCGACCAGCCAGCAGCCCGCGCCCAATGCGGCGCTCTCCTTCGCGGTCGTCATGGGCGCGGCGGGGGAGACCTTCGGGCTCGCCTTCTACGAGTCTCTCGCGGTGTTCGAGGAGCGCGCCTTTCCCATCGGCAAGCCGGTCGAGGACTACGCGTCGTCTGCGGGGCCGCATTGGTCGCTGATGTTTCGACCGATGCACGAACTGCCGCCACGCGACGCCGACCTCTGGGAGGATGAGGATCTGCCGGTGGCCGATGACGACGAAGCCTATCCCACCGCGCTCTGCTACTCGGCCCCCGATCGGGTGACCGGGCCGAACGCGAGGGAACTGCTCCACCTGGAGGCCTGTCTGCGCGCGCTCACGGATCTGACCGAGCAGGAACTGGACCGGGGCGGCATCCAGCGCACGGTCGCCACCGGAGCCGGACCTATCGAACTGACGATGACGCTGCCCTACGTGCTCGATCCACCCTCGCGGCAGAAGGTGCTCTCGTGGGGGTTCCGGCCGGACCACCGGTTTGCCGAGCGTGGGATGCAGATCATCGAGCAGGTGCTCGCGAGCCGGGAGTTCGAGTCCGAGGAAGCGATGCAGCGTGAAATCACGAAGGTGCTCGGCCAGGGGCCCGTCGATCAGATTCCGCTCGAGGACACGCCGCGCGGCCGCGCGCGCGACCTCCTCTTCCAGGCCTACGACTGCATCGGCTGGCGCAAGCGGCAGCTCGCGCGCAAGGCGCTCACGATCGATGCGGACTGCACCGAGGCCTACGTGATCCTGGCCGAGACCATGCCCAACCCGGTGAAGGCGCTCGAGTATTACCACTACGGCATCGAGGCCGGCGAACGAGAGCTGGGGCCCGAGCGCTTCGAGACCGGGCGCGGGCGCTTCTGGGCGATGGTCACGACCCGGCCCTACATGCGGGCGCTGGGCGGGGCCGCGCGGGGGCATGTATTCGAAGGTGACATCGAGACGGCGAAGCGTCTGTACTGGAAGCATCTCGACCTGGACGCGCAGGATGCGCGCGGGCTGAAGCACGAGTTTCTGCTGCACCTGATGGCCACGAACGCCTTCACCGAGGCGCTGTCGTTGGTCGACCGTTTCCCGAAGGAAGCCCATCCGTCGTTTCCTTACGCGCGCGCCTTGCTGCTCTACGAGCGGGATGGTGATACGACCGAGGCGCGCCAGGCGCTGCGCGAGGCGATCGCGGCGAACCGCCTGGTGGCCGACCTGCTGCTGCACCCCGGGAAGCGGGAGAAGATCGCGCAACGCCCCGATTTCGAGTTCGATCTGGACAGCGCCGATCCCGAGGGGCTGGCGTACGCATCGACCCCGCCACTGCTTGCGCTGATGGCGAATGAGCCGGAGACGCGGGCTTGGCTGCGGAACGAGTTCAAGCGCACGGGGCGCAGGGGGCGGAAGGGGCGGGCGTGACGCCGGATCCCTTTGGCGCGGAGTCTCGCCGGGTCGTTTCGTGGAAGACGTCCAAGAACTCGTCCTGGATGTAGACGGGCAACGTTTTGCTTTCCTCGTCGGCGGCGGGGACGGCGGCCTGGGTCGTGCCGAAGAAGACCTTAATCATGCTATATGACGACAGGGGTGGCGGCCTGGAAGGGAGTACGAGTGGCCATATCCAGACTGCTTGATCTTCGCGCCATGCTGGCGCAGAAGTCGCACTTCCTTCTCGGACCCCGTCAAACGGGGAAGTCATCGTCGTCCAAGAAACGCTCTGGGTCCACGACCAAGCGGCTGGCCGGATAGACGAGCGCGGTTGCGTCGGGGTGGTCGATCGTGAAGAGTTCGTCAGTGTAGTGATCCGTGCACAGATGGATCTCGCGAGCGAGTTCAGAATCCGTGAGCAGAAAGCTCGCGCGAACGTCCTGCGGAACCTGGGCGGAGGCATGGGGAATGTGAAATCACGAGCGATGCGGACATCCGGGTTCCTTTCTTCCTGCAGGATACCTGGGACGATCGGTGGGAACAAGGCTGTGGATCGTCGCGGTCTGCACGAGGTGCCGGGCAAAGACTGGCCTCTCCAGTGTGAGTCTCGAAGGGGAGGATGTCGACGGAACGGTGGTGTGCTGCATCGGTCGATGACGCATTGCACCCCGGAAGCCGATGCGGTATCGATCACAACGTGCTCGTGGTGACCATGATCCATTGTGCGCGATGAGGGCTATCCTTCCGGGTGGCGTTTCACCAGCCCGTCCTCTGGCCATCCCGGGTGCGAATCAGCCAGGATGCTCCGATGCGCACTTTTGTCATGGTCTTCCCTCTCTGCCTGATCTTCACGACACCGGTTTTGGCGACGACCTACCTCGTGCAGCCGGACGGGACGGGGGACTTCCCTACGATCCAGGCCGCGGTGGAGGCGGCCCTCGACGGAGATGTCATCGAATTGACAAACGGTATCTTCAGTGGGAATGGCAACTGGGATATCGATTTCCTCGGAAAGCGGATTACGGTTCGTTCACAAAGTGGGAATCCCGAGCTATGTATCATCGATTGCGAAGAGGCCCGGCAAGTCGCTGGCGATGATTGGATGATGGCGCTCGAGTCCCCGAAGCTGTATCTGGCCCGGACGTGGCTCCGGCGACATGCCGAAGCACGGCACGAATCACTAGCCTGGGATTCCACCATGGCCTATGGCACCACGGTCCTATTCCGCGAAGGCATCTAACCTTTTCGTGTTGTGACTTCGTTGCTGAACGTGCCCGCGTCCTCCCGCCCCATCCGCTGGGATTGCCCACAGCGCGCAACGACCCGGCTGACGGCCGGGAACTTGATGTCACCCGGTGGTGTGATGCCAGCCATCGAGTGGGCCGATGCGCACGAGAGGCCCCTCATCGCAAAAAGCTACCCACGAGATAGCTCGAGATTAGAACGAGTCAACATAAGGACCAAAGAAGATGAAAACCATGAGCCTCGTCAGTGTGTGTTTCTTCGCTGTGTTGGTTGCCATGGGCAGCATCGCCCAGGCCGGTGACCATCCGCAGGCCAAACAGGCCAAGGCCGAGCATCCGAAAGCCGGAGCTGACATCGTCGCCGTCGCCGCCGGGGCCGACGACTTCACGACCCTGGTGACGGCCATCAGGACCGCCGGGTTGGTCGAGACCCTGCAGGGGAAGGGGCCCTTTACGGTGTTTGCCCCCACCGACAAGGCGTTCGCGGCGCTGCCGGAAGGGACGCTCGAGAACCTGCTGAAGCCCGAGAACAAGCAGATGCTGGTGGATATCCTGACCTACCACGTGATCGCCGGCAAGGTGATGGCGGCGGATGTGAAGACCGCGAAGGTCAAGACCGTCAACGGTCAGGAACTCGGTATCCAGGTGAAGAAGGACGGTGTCATGGTGGACCGGGCGAAGGTCATCAAGACCGACATCGCGGCATCCAATGGCGTCATTCACGTGATCGATGCGGTCTTGCTTCCGGCCGCCCCCAAGAAGGACCCCGAGAAGGCGAGGCCGAAGGACCACCCGGGCCACTGAGCCAGGCCGAGGCGATCATTCAAAGACACCGAATCGGGAAAGGATAGGGCGAACTATGTTCATACGACATATAAAGGGGCGGCCCGTTGCGTTGCCGAACGCATGGGGCCCCCTGGTAGTGGGCCCCCTGGCAGTGGATCCCCTGGTAGTGGTTTCGCGCGCATGGACGCCACAGGGGTTGAGGTGGCCGGCCGTGCGACAGTCCGCCTCGCGACGTACGGCGATCTGGAGGTCGGCGCAGGCGGTCTCATTCTTGCTTGCGGGCCTGAGCCTGCTTGGCGTGGGCGCGACCGCCCAGTCATCCGAGGCCGAATCCGCCGAGCCTTACGTGCCCAACATCGTCACCGGCGATATCAAGGCCGGGATCGAGAAGCACATCGCCGAGCAGATCGAAGAGGGGGGCGGGTACTTCCGGGTCCCGTTCGAGGGTGAGGAACTGAAACTGAAGCTGGTGCGGATCCACGTGGAATACCTGGCCTCGCTGGCGCCGCAGCGCCACTTCGCCTGCGTGGACATGGCAAGCGCGGACGGGCAGTTCTACGACGTGGACTTCTTCCTAAAGGGCGATCCGGGCGAGATGGTGGTCACCGAGACCACCGTGCACAAGCTCAATGGTGTGCCCTACTACCTGTGGGAGCAGAACGCGCAGGAACTGTGGGAGCGCGTCCCGGTCGAGGATGCCTCGAAGGAGCTGATGGGCGTGCTGACCGGGAAGGATGCCTTCGAGTTCCGCTATCAGGCCACCCTGCCCGAGATCACCGAGCCGGCGCGTTGCTGGATTCCGCTTGCCGGCTCGGATGACTTCCAGGCGGTGACCGTGAAGTCGATCGGCATGCCCTGCGCCTATGAGACCCTCGAGGATCAGACCCACGGCAACCAGGTGCTTTATCTCGAGCTCGGTCCCGAACACAGCGGGCAGAGCGTGGAGATTGTCTACAACGTCGTTCGCCTGGAGAAGGGGGCCTATCCGGGGGATGCCTCCGAGGCGGCTCGCTACCTCGAACCCGAGCGCTTGGTGCCGCTCGCTGACCGGTTCAAGAGCGAAGCCCACAAGGTCGTCGGGGGGTTGGACGATGATCTCCAGCAGGCCCGGGCCCTCTACGATTATGTCATCGACCAGATGAGCTACATCAAGGTTGGTGCCGGATGGGGTCAGGGCGACGCGATGCACGCCTGCGATGTCAAGACCGGTAACTGCACCGACTACCATTCCTACTTCATCGGCCTGGCCCGGGCGATCGACATTCCAGCCCGCTTCGCGATCGGGGTGTCGATCCCATCCGAGCGTGATGACGGCGGCACCGACGGTTATCACTGCTGGGCGGAATTCTACGCCCAGGGCAAGTGGTGGCCGGTGGACCTGAGCGAGGGCGACAAGTTCAGCGCTCTGAGCATGTACTACTTCGGCCACCATCCGGCCAACCGCTTCGAGTTCACGCGGGGTCGGGACTTGGTGCTCAATCCGGGACCGGCGTCCGGGCCGGTCAACTTCTTGGCCTACCCATTGCTGGAAGTGGGCGGCGTGCCGAAGAAGGTGCAGACGCTCTTCCTCTTCGAGCGTGTGAGCTGATGGTCGTGGGGTGGCGCGCTGGGGAAGGCCGCGTGCGTCCAAGAGGAAGCAGGAGAGGATACTACGATGCGCCATCCCGGCGCCGGGTCTGGTAGATGCTCACCTCTCCTGTTGTTCCTCTGTCGGCCGCGGCGGCAGCGAAGGCCGCATGATGCGTCAGAGCGCCGATCTCACAGGCCGGAAACCCCGGGAGATGGCAAACTCGTCGGGTAAAGTGCCTGAGCGTACTGCCGAGCGGCAGTTCGTGGCACTGTTGACCCAGCTGCCGCCACGCACCATCCGATGAGTGCCGGTCATCGGGCCCACCGGATCGGTCTCATCCCCGCCATACTCACCCCCATACCAGTCGTTGCACGTCTCCCAGAGATTGCCGTGCATATCCTGGAGACCGAAATCGTTGGGAAGGTAGCTTCCCACCGGTACGGTGGATCCTTCGTAGGGCCCCGTGGGACAGTCCGGGTACGGTTGGGTGCCATCGTAGTTCGCCTCGGTCGCGGCATCCAGGCAGGGCCCCGTGTTGAATGGACTCTGTGTGTCCGCCCGGCACGCATACTCCCACTCGGCCTCGGTCGGCAAGCGATAGCCCTCTGCGCTGTAGGGGGCGTGCCCGTTGCATAGCCAGGTGGCGTGATCGTAAGCCCGTGGCAAGCCCTGCTGCAGGCTGAGCCAGTCGCAGTAGGCCGCTGCTCCGAACCAGGAGACGTTGTAGATCGGATGATCTTCCTTGCCGGCCTGCACGCTGAAGGTGCCCTCACTGAAGGAGATCTGGGATGCAATGCCCTCGAGGTCCAGCAGTTCTTCGGTCGAACCGTCCAGCGCATCGCGCAGACTCGACCCGTCGACCGTGCAGTAGCCAAGGTCATACGCCCATTGGGCAAGGTCCGCGAACTGCTGATTCGTGACCTCGGTGGTCGAGATGTAGAACGGTGTCGTGAGCACCACCTCGCGTTGGGTTTCATGGGCCTGATGGCCATGTTCGCCTTCGGGGCTGCCCATGGTGAAGGTGCCCGCCGGGATCGCGATCATCCCCGGCACACCGGTCGTATCCTCATGAAAGGTCAGGCTGTCGACATTGGAAACCTGAAACTCGGTCACGGATTCTCCCTCGTGAACGAGCATTTTCCATTCCCCCTGGCTGGCGGGAATGCAGATGGCCAGCGCCAGACTTGCCAGCAGAACAACTCGTCTCTTCATGATATTCTTCCCCTTGCGTTGCTGGAGTCCTCCCGTTGTTTCTTCTCCCGCTCTTGTGATGAACCTTGCCGTGGTCACGGCAAGAGGATCATCTGCCGGCTCTCCTCGATTCCGGGCGCCCGCAGGATATAGAAGTAGACGCCGCCCGAAGCTCGGCGGCCGCTATCATCCCGGCCGTCCCAGCGCACGGTGTGATGGCCGGCTTCCCGTTGGCCGTCGAGCAGCGTGCGAACGAGCCGTCCATCGGGAGCGTAGATACTCAGCTCCACGCTTCCGTTTCCTGGGAGCTCGAAGCCGATCCGCGTCTGCGGCGAGAACGGGTTCGGCTGGTTCTGGAAGAGATGGAGGGCCTTGACGAGTCCGGCGGCTCCGGCCGGATCCTCAGCGCTGGCCGGGGTCCACAGGAACTCGATTCGCACGATGGTCTCGGTCGCAAAGCTTTCTGGACCGCTTCCGGTGACGACCACCAGTGTGTCCTGGTCCTCGAAGCCGATCCGTTCGATGTCACCGAGTGCATAGACGGCGCTGTCCCCTCCGGAGAGCCGCACGGCCAGGTGCGGCTCATCAGCCTGCGCCCCGGACGGCAGAAGCAGAAGCATGAGCAGCAGCAGCGGCAACAGCAGGGCGGCCGGCAGCCGGCTTGGTATGGGTAACTGGAGTGCGGGTGACATGATAACCTCCCGTGGTGATAACGCGTGGACGCGATTTCTGCAGCGGCACTTTGGAGGATATCACACTTGGCCCGCTTTCGGTACGGAAGGCGGTGGAGATCGCCTCGTTCGGCTGAAGGGGCCGGCTGAACCGATGGACGAATCCCACGCGGCTGGGCGCATGGGGAAGAGCGTGGGGAGGCACGGCAACCCCGGTAGGGGCCCCCGATGCCCATGGCGGGCTTGGGGCGGGCTTGGACTCCGCCATGGAACTCGTCAGGGCCGCATCAGGCGTTTGGCGCCTCCCGCCGTCCCTGCAACGTCAGCCGATCGAAGATCGTGTAGACCGCCGGCACCACGAAGAGCGTGAAGCAGGCCGAGACCAACACACCGCCGATCTGCACGACCGCCATCGGAATGCGGAACTCACTGCCGGCGCCGCCCATCGCCTGGGGCAGCATGCCCACCGCGATCGCCAGGTTGGCGATCAGAATCGGACGCAAGCGGGTCGGGCAGGCCTCGAGCAGCGCCTCGCGCAGGCCGCGGCCCTGGCTGCGAAGCTGGGAGGTGTAGTCGAGCATCAGGATGGCGTTGTTGACCACGATGCCGAGCATCATCACGAGGGCCATGAGAGACATGATGTTGATCGTCTCGCCGGTCAGGAACAGCGCCATTGCCATGCCCACCAGGGCCAGGGGCAGGGTGACCATGACGGTGAGCGGATGGACGAAGCTCTCCAAGACCGCGGCCATGACGATGTAGAGAAGCACGATCGCCAGGATCAGGGCTTCGAAGATCGCGGCGAAGGATTCGTCCTGCATCTCCGCGTCGCCTCCGTACTGCACCGTCACGCCGTCGGGCAGATCAAGGTTGGCGAGGCCGGCGTCGATCACGCGGCGCTTCTCGCTCAGGTTGCCCTCGGCGATGTTGGCGCCCAGCTTGATCATGCGTTGCTTGTCGGTGTGCAGGATCGTGGGGTTTCCGATCCCGTGCTCGAGGACCGCCACGTCCGAGAGAGGGACCGTGTACCCGCCGGGTGTCGTCAGCGGGAAGTCGGCGAGGATGGCCGGATCCTGCCGGTACTCGGGGGCGAAGCGCACGACCACATCGTACTCCTCGCCGCCCTCGCGGTAGACGCCCGCATCGGAGCCTTCATAGGCGGTGCGCAGGATGCTGCCCATCTGCGCCGCGGTCATCCCGCGCCAGGCGAGCTGGCGCCGGCGGGGTACGACGTTGATCTCGGGCTTGCCCGGCTCGTCGGTGGTCGTGACCTCGACCAGCCCGGGTACCCCTTCGAGCACCTCCAGGACCTGCGCCGCCGCCGACGAGAGGGCGGCCTGGTCATCGCCCAGCACCTCGAGCACGACGTCGGATTGCACCCGGCCGGTCTCGCCGAAGGCGAAGAGGGAGATGCGCGCATCGGGGATCATGGCCAGATCGGGCCGGAGCGAGTTGATCACCTCCTCCGGGCTGCGATCGCGCTTCCCGGCCTCGACCATGTAGACGTAGATCATCGCGTCCTCGACGCCTAGCTGCTCACCCCCGATCTGGACGGTGATCGAGGTCACCTCCGGCTGCCGGCGCACGATGGCTTCGACCTGGGCGGCCAGCTCCTGGGTTCGTTCCAGGCTCGTGCCGGCGGGCAACTCCATCTGGACCGTGAACCGTCCCTGGTCGATATTGGGCATGAACTCACCGCCCAGGAACCGGAAGAGAAAGAGGCCGAAGAGAAAGAGCAGCCCGGCGGCGGCCAGGGCATAGCGGCGGTGGCTCAGTACCCACTCGAGACCCCGGCGGTATTGGGCTTCGAGGTCGCCGTAGAAGCGGTCCCAGGCCCGTGCGCCGCGCGCAAACAGGTTGTCCCCGCCGCCGATGCCGCGGCCCGGCTGCAGGAGACGCGCCGCGAGCATGGGTACCAGCGTGAAGCTCACCACTAGCGAGAAGAGCGTGGCGAAGACGACCGTCATGCCGAACTGCACGAACACGCGGCCGATGATCCCGCTCATGAACGCGATCGGGGTGAAGACGACCACGTTCGTCAGGGTCGAGGCGAGCACCGCCACCCCGACCTGGGCCGTGCCCTTCGCGGCCGCCTCCTCCGGCGGCAACCCCTGGTGTACCAACCGGCTGATGCTCTCGATCACCACGATGCTGTTGGTCACGAGCGTGCCGATGCTGATCCCCAATGCCATCAGGGTCATGACGTTGATGGCGAAGCCCGACGCCTGAATCAAGAGGAAGGAGGCCACCACCGAGACCGGCATGGCCACGGCGGCGATCACCGTTTGCCGCCAGTCGTGAAGAAAGAGAAAGAGCAAGAAGCCGGCCAGCAGGATTCCGATCAGGATGTTCGTGAGCACATCGCGCACCGAATCCCGGACGAAGGAGGCCGATTCGTGCACGATCGTCAGGTTCACGCCCTCGCCGAGCTGCGGCCGCAGGGCTTCGACCGCGGCGACCACGCCCTCGGCCACATCGACCGTGTTGCCGTCCGAGCGCTTCTGCACGCCCAGGCCGATCACCGGGGCCCCGTCGTAGGTCGCCGCCTCGCGCACCTCCTCGGTCGTGTCGATGACCTCGGCCACCTCGCTCAAGGGGATCGATTTGCCCGAGGGGAGCCAGAGCCGGAACGCGGCCAGCTCGGCGGGGCTCGTGATCTCACCCTTCATGCGCAAGGTGATCTCGTGATCCTCGCGCGTGATTTGGCCGGAGGGCACGTTGAGATTGCCCGCGGCCAGTACCTGCATGATGTCGATCAAGGTGAGGTCGTAGGCGCGAAGCCGTTCGGGCGCCACGGAGACTCGGATTTCGCGTTCGCGCTGCCCGGTGATGACGACCTCGGCCACGCCGGGGATGCGGCTGAGCTGCTCCTTGACCGTCTTCTCGGCGATCTCGTAGAGCTCATTGAGCGGCCGCTCGCCCGAGAGGGCCAGGTCGACCACCGGGGTGGCCGCCAGGTCGAATTTGACGATGACCGGATCGTAGGCGTCCTCGGGAAGGTCGGCGGCGATGGCGTCGACCTTGTCTTTGACGTCGATGGCATCCTGATCGGCGTCGGTCTCGAGTGCGAATTGAACGACGACCTGTGAGATTCCTTCGCGTGACTCGGAAGACAGGTCTTCGATGCTCGCCAAGGTCGCGACCTCATCCTCGATCCGCTTCGTGATCTGGCTTTCGACCTCGCTGGGGGAGGCGCCGGGGTAGACGGTCGTGACGACGATGACCGGGAAGTCGATCTTGGGAAACAGCTCCACGACGAGATCCTGATAGGCGTAGATGCCCATCACCACCATCACGACGGTGAGCATGGTCGTCAGGACGGGCCGGCCGACGAATACGCGGAGCAGATTCATCGCGTCTCTCCTTGGGAGGTACTCGGGGAGGTACTCGGGGAGGTACTCGGGGAGCCAGTCGGGGAGGTACTCCGGGATGTACTGGTGTTGGCGACGCGCTCTGACGCGTTTGCCCCGGCGCAGGGCGCCGACGTTCCCTCGGCATGCCCGTCCGTACCCCGTGTGGCGCTCACGGGCGCGCTCGTCGCTGCGTTCACCACGTAGACCTTCTCACCGTCCTGCAGCTTGGACTGGCCATAGCGCACGACCGTCGCGCCCGGAGCCAGACCGCCGGCGACCTCCACGCAATCGGATGTCCAGAGGCCGGTCTCGATGGCGGTGCGCCGTGCGATGGTGTCGCCGGTGCCGGTGGTCTCGACGACGTAGACGCTCGCCTGGGTGCCGGAGGTGAGCAGGCAGTCCCTGGGAAGGGTGGGCACTTGCTCGCGGTGGCCGGTCAGGACGCGCACCGACATCAGCAGTCCAGGCACCAGGGCGCCGTCGGGGTTCGGGAAGAGCGCTTCGCCTTCGAGCAGGTGCGTTTTCGGATCGGCCATCAGGTCCAGCCGCGCGACCCGGCCCTCGCCGGAGCGGCCGGTACCCTCGGAGATCCACTGCGCGCGCTGGCCTTCGCGCAGGGCCACGGCTTGCCGGCTGCCCACCTCGAAGACGATCTTGACCGAGTCGGTTCGCGTGATCCAAACGAGCGGCTTGCCGGCGCTGGCGGTCTCACCCTCTTCAATGAGCACGCGGGAGACGAGCCCGTCCTGGCTGGCGGTCAGGGAGGTGCTGCCCTCGGCGTCTTCGAGGTCCACACGCGCCACTTCCAGGCGTGTCTCGGCCTGATCCAAGGCCTGCTCGGAAATCGCGCCGGCCTCGAAGAGCGCCCGCAGGCGGCGCACGTCCTTGAGCGCATTGTCGAATGCGGCGCGGGCTTTCTGATAGGAGTGCACCATCGGGGTCGGCGCTTCGCGAGCCAGACGGACGATGACGTCGCCGGCTTTGACCGATTCGCCTTCTCGCACCGGTAGGCCGGCAACGCGCAGCGAGTTGTTCGAGACGATGGGGTATTGCACGATACCCTCAACCGTGCCGGCGACCGTGATCCAGTTCTCCAGATCAGCGGGCTGCAGTTGCACGGCTTCGACCGGCTTGCCGCGCTCGGCCTGCACAGAGGCGATGCTGGGCGGCACCTCGGTCCGGCCGATGCCGGCGAAGCGAACGGCGAAGACGGCGACGAGGGCCAGCGCGCTCACGATCAGCCCGACACGGGTGGCGCGCCCGGAGCCGCGTCGCGGGTGCGTGGGGTCCGAACCTGTGACCTGAGGTGCACGGCGTGCATCCCCCGAGCCCTCGGGGCGGGCGGTGGCATTCGGATGCTCTGGGTTACTCATGGTGGTTCCTCCCGGAGGGATCGGTGATCGTGTGGGGAAGTGCTTCGGTCGAATCCATGGGATCGCCGGCGCCATCCGTGCGCAAGGGGGCGCCGACGGTGAGTTCCAGGGTGGCTTCGGCCAGGTTGGCCGCGTAGAGCGCGGCCGCGAGTTGAGCGCGGGCGGTCGTCATGGCCGCTTCGGCATCCAGGCGCTCGAGCGGGGTGGCCAGACCGTTCGCCAGACGCACGAGCGCGAGCCGGTGGGCTTCTTCGGCCAGCGCGACCGCTTCCCGACGGCCTTCGAGGGCGGCGAGGGCATTCTCGAGTTGCAGCAGCGCTTGCCTGACGGCCAGTTCCTTGTCGCGCACGACGCGAGTCAGCTCCAACTCCGCGGCGCGTTGATCGGCCCGGGCACCCTCGATCCGGGCCTTGGTCTCGAGGCCGTCGAAGATCGGGACCGAGACGCCTAGCGCGACGTTGGCGCTGGTGGCCAGGTGGTCGTCTTCGGGGATCGGATCGTCGTCCCACTGGCCTTGCCAGACGTACTGCCCGCTGAGCTGCAAAGCAGGGCCCCGCTGGGCGCGCTCCAGATCCACCCTGCGACGGGCGGCCGACACGGCGTGCTCCAGGGCCTGCAGTTCGGGGCTGTGGCGCCGCATGCGAGCAATCATCTCCGTGGCCGGTCCCGGCGAGACGACCGCCTCGAGGGAGTCGGTCAGAACGGGTGAGGTCTCGAGCGACAGACCGCAGAGACGGGCGAGCTGGAGCCGCGCCTGGCCGACCGCATTGCGCGCTTCGACCAGCGGCGCGCGGCGATTGGCCAGCTCCACTTCAGCCCGCTGTCGTTCGAAGCGGCTCACGGTGCCGGCCTCGAACCCGGCGCGCGCCACGCGTGCGGCCTCTTCGGTCTCGGAGAGCGCCCGCTGGGCGATGCTCAGGTTTGCCTGTGCCAGCAGCACCTGGTCATAGGCGACGCGGACGCGGTAGCGGATGTAGTCACGAGCGGCCTGCTCTCGATAGCGCGTCGAGGCGAGCCATTCACTCGCGGCGCCGCCGGCGGCCGAGAGACGTCCCGCCGTCCAGAGATTCCAGGTGGCGGTGAGCGCTCCGGTGAGGTCGTAGTCGCCGCCGGTCTCGACCTTGGTGGCGCCGCCGAATGCGGTGGCGAAGTCGCCGGGCAGGAAGAAGGCGGGCTTCTTGATGTTGTGCCGGTACTCGGTCGCCGCATCCAGCTGTGGCCAGCGGCCGGCGCGCGCCTCCATCAGGCCGGCTTGGGCGGTACGGATGGCTTCGTGGGCCTGTGCGACGGTTTCGTCGGTTGCGAGCGCGCAGGCGATGGCCTCATCGAGCGAGAGCTCGAGAGCGTTCTCCGCTGTTTTCGGTGTTGCCTCGTAGAGTCCCTCTTGCGTCCCGGACCGTGACCGGGGCTCGGGTGCGGTCTGCGCCCACGCGGGGGCGGGTCCGAAGAGAGCGGATCCGACGAGGCCGGCCATGATGAGGCCGGCCACGAAGAGACCGGTCGCGATGAGGCCGGCCCTCATGAGGCCGATCCCGGTGAAAGCGGGCGGGGCACCGATCGCCTGGATGTGCATCAACCTTCTCATCAGGACTCCTCGCTGTGAGACTGGGTGGCCGTCTTCGACAAGGGATTGATCATGAGATCGAAAACGAGCTCAGGGATCTTGCGAAACGGGGTGGCATCGTGCCCTGAACCGATCGTGAGCGTCAGCTCCTCGATCACGCCCTGGAGCATGACCGCGTAGGTGTGCGCATCGAGCGGGGGAAGGGCGTTCGCATCGACCGCGGCGCGGATGATCTCTTCGATCTTGCGCACGAAGCCGGCCCGCCGCTCAGGGTGATAGTGATGCCGGCCGCGGCGGGCCTCGAGGATGCCGACCCGGATCAGATTGCGGTCCGGCTCGCCCGATTCCATCATGCCGTTGAGCCAGTGGCGCAGCCGCTCGAGCGGGGGAAGGTCGGGCCGGTCGAAGGACTGGATCAAGCCGTCCATGCGTTCGAGAAACCCCTCGACCAACGCATCGAAGATGGCTTCCTTGCCGGGATAGAGGCTATAAATCTTCCCGACCGAGAACTCGGCCCGAGCGGCGATTTCCTGGACGCTGGTGGCACGGAAGCCCTGCTCGGCGAAGAGCGCGCTGGCGGCGGACAGGATGTCCTGACGCTCTCGCTCCTTGCGTAAGGCTTTGGGGGAATGCGTCTTGGAGGGCTCAGCCGGTTCGGCTGGATGTCCCTTGTCGTCGTTTGTGTGCTTCATGATGGACCTCATGAGCCGGTTCCCACGAAGAGCAATTTCCGCAATACAAAATCCGAATTCAGATTCATATCAAGAACTCGTATTCGAAGTCAAGGTTCCTGACCATTTTTTTCGAGCAGCTGCCTTCTGATCCAATTGCGCGTAATTCTTCTCTTGATAAACAATTAGGACCTAACCATCTTTCGGCGTGTCTGAATCGATGAAGCGACGGCACGGGGACGGGCATGCTCCACTCAGGGAAATCCGACTTCCGCAAGAACCGCCTGACGGTTGCGCTCGCACATATGTGGCGTGCAGGGTCCATCGTGCCCCGATGGGTCCCGTTGGGATGGCTGCTGGTGGCTTGGCTGGGAATCACGTGTGCCTCGAGCGCCGCCTCGAGCGCCGGCTCCGAGACGGATCGCTGGGCGGTTGCCGAGCAAGGTCCCTTCGAGGTCAAGCTCGTCGAATCCGGCGAGATCGCCGCCGTCGAGCAGGTTCACATCTCCGCGCCGCGCATCTGGAACCAGTCCCTGCAGGTCACCGACCTGGTCGCCGAAGGAACGCGCGTGCAGGCCGGCGACTTCCTGGTGCAATTCGACGATCGCGAATCCCGCGCCGCGCTCGACCAAGCCCTCGATGCCCTCCATTCGCTCGAGGCGGACCTCGAGGAGCTCGAGGCCCGGCAGGCGTTGCGCATGGCGAACCTGCGCAACGGCCGAGAGTTGGCCGGTTACTCGCTCGAACAAGCCCAGCTTCGGCTGGAGAGCAGTCGGTTCGAGTCAAAAGCCCGCCAGGACATCGTCAGGTTGCAGCTTCGCCAGGCGGAGATCAGCGTGGCCCGGGTGACCACCGAACTCGAGTCCCAGGAAATCATTCATCGCAGCGAGCTCATCAAGCTCGAGACCAGGATCGCCGAGGCGCGCGGGCGCGTGGAGCGCAACCGTGAGCAGATCGACGCTCTGCATGTCACCTCTCCAAGTGCCGGGCTGGTGGTCTACCGGGAAGTCGGCGGTTGGGGCAGCCCGGAGCGGTTGCGGACGGGCTACACCGCTTTCCCCAGCGAAGGGCTTCTGTCGATCCCCGATCTCGACCAGATGGAGGCTCATCTCTCGATCAACGAAATCGACTGGCCGCTTCTGCGTGATGGCCAGGCTGTGCGCGTCTCGCTCGACGCCTACCCCGAAGTCGAGCTTCCGGGCCGGGTGACCGAAATCGGCAAGATCACCCAGCCCTCGCCCTCGCCGGACAGTCCGCCCGGGTTTCCCGTGGTCGTCTCGATCGAGGGCACGCACGCCAAACTCAAACCCGGCATGACCGCCCGGGTGGAAATCCTGCTCGAACAGATTCCCAATGCCCTCTGGGTGCCCGCCGGCGCGGTTTTCGAGGTCTCGGGCCAGCCGGTGGTGTTTCCGCGAGGTGAGAAACGCGGCTTCGCGGTCGAGCTGGGCCCGCGTGGCGGTGGAGGGATCGTCATCCGGCGTGGCGTGCGGGCGGGTATGGAGTTGAGCTGGAGACCGCTGGCCGAGGGGGCGCTGCCTCTTGGGGCCGAACGGGAGCGCGAACGGCTGCTCGCCGCGCGGAGGATGATGGTCGAGGATCTGGAGATCCTGGCCGGTCGGGGTTTGCTGTTCGACTACGACCGTCCGGCCGAGCCGGAAGCTCAGGCGCAGGACGGGGAGGAGAGCCGGCGCGAGCGCCCCGAGGGACGGAAGGGTTCGCGGCGCGGCGAGGGCGGCGAGGCCGGCGAGCGAGGCGAGCGCGGCGACCGAGGCGAGCGCGGGAAGGGCGGCGGTCGATCATCCGGCGGGGAGAATTCACGTGCCGGCAACCGCGACGGCAAACGTCCGCCTCCACCCCCGGCATCGCCCTAGCTGCGAAAGGGCGGTGGTATGGCCGGGATGAGGAAAGGTCCGAGAATGAAGCTTCCCATTGGGCGGCGCTGGTGGCTCGTCGGCTTGGCGGTTGGCGTCGTCGTGGTGATCATCATCTGGACGACCGTGCCGCAACCGATCGAGATCGCGACGATGCAGGTCGAGCGCGGCGAGTTCGTCATTGATGTCCGGACGCAGGGAGAGATCGAGGCGCTCAACTCGACCAACGTCTCGATTCCGCGGGGGCGGCGCCGGATGACCTTGCAGATCGTTCGGATGGTGCCCGAGGGAACGCAGGTCAAGGCCGGAGATTTCCTGCTGCAACTCGACACCGGCGAGGCCGAGCAACGCGTGACCGAGGCGGAGAACGCGTTGGCCACCGCGCGGGCGGAGTTCGATGCTTCGCAAGCTTCGATCGAATCGAACCGGGCTCAGCTCGAGAGCCAGCTCAAGACCGAGCAGTACAGCTACGAGCAGGCCCAGATCGGCTACCGGATGATGGAGTACGAAGCCGAATCGAAGCGACGGGAGGCCGAGCTCGGTCTCAGGATGGCCGAGCTCGATCTCGAGCAGGCGAAACAGAGGATCGAAGCTCAAAAGGTGATCGACGCCGCCACGCTGCAGAAGAGCGAAATCAGGATCCGCCAGGCACAAGCCGACCTCGATGAAGCTCAGCAGATGCTCGCCTCGCTCACCTTGACAGCTCCCATCGATGGCCTGGTCGTCTATCAGAAGATCTGGGCCGGTTCAGAGATGAAGAAGGTGCAAGTGGGCGACACACCCTATCCCGGGATGCCGGTGATCGGGATCCCCGACCTATCACAGATGCTGGTCAAGACCAACGTGCCGGAGGTCGCGGTCAGTGCGATCGAGGTGGGTCAGAACGTCGTGCTGACCGTCGAGGCCTTGGGCGGCGCGACCTTCTACGCCACGGTCTCGCGGGTCGCGCCCCTGGCGCGGCGTGAGTCGGCCACCAATGCCAAGGTCTTCGACGTGGAAGCCACGGTGGATTCGACCGCCGCGGGGTTGCGCCCGGGCATGACCTGTGAGTGCCGGATTGTGACCGATCGGATCGAGGATGCGCTCTACGTGCCGCGGCAGGCGGTCTTCGAGGATGCCGGGGAGACGGTCGTCTATCTCATGGAGGGACGTTCCTGGAGGCGTCAGGTGGTCACGGTCGGGAAACGGAACCGGGACCGGGTGATCGTGCTCGAGGGGCTCGAAGAGGGTGAGGAGGTCTGCCTGCGGGATCCCACCTTGCCGCTCGAAGAGATCGGTGATGTCCCCGCGGCCACTGAGAGCGAAGGGGTCTTGCCGCCGGGCGCCAGCGAGTGAGGGAGTGGCGTGAACGTACGTGAGAGCTTGACGGTCAGCCTGGCGGGCTTGCAGCGGCACAAGCTGCGGTCGTTTCTTACCATGCTGGGCATCATCTTCGGCGTCGCGGCGGTGATTGCCATGCTTTCGATCGGTGCGGGCGCCAAGCAGGAAGCGCTCGAGCAGATTCGGATGCTGGGTCTGGAGAACATCATCTTGCGCTCGCGGCCTGTGACGGCCGAGGAGGACGAGGCCGGCAAGGTGACCCTCGCCCGCGGCTTGACGCTCGACGACGCTCGCGCGCTCAACACGCTCAACCCGCTCATCACCTACGCCGTAGCGCAGAAGGAATTGCCCGAGATAACGATGCGCAGAGGCAGCGAGAAGGCCACCGCGACCCTGATCGGGACGACCCCGCGCCTGCCGGCGCTGCTACGGCTGCAGGTGGAAGAAGGTGGGTTCTTCAGCTTCGATGACCTTCACCACGCGCGCCGGGTGTGCGTGCTGGGCAACGCCATCAAGCGCAAGCTGTTCCTGTCGGCCGATCCCGTCGGCGCCGAGATCAAGATCGGCGATTCATGGTTCACCGTCGTTGGCGTGTTGGGGGCCACGACCCGCGCCACGGGAATGGCGGCGGTGGGGGAGCGCGATCTCAACGAAGATGTCTACATTCCGCTGACGACCATCGAGCACCGTTTCCTGTGGTCGGCGAGTGAACCCGACATCGATCAGATCGTTCTGTCGGTGAAGAACGAGGAGCGGATCCGCGAAGCCGCCAACCTGGTGCGTAACCTGCTCGTGCTGCGTCACAACGGACATGAGGACTTTCAGGTCGTCGTGCCCGAAGCGCTCTTGCGTCAGAGCCAGCGGACCCAGCAGGTCTTCAACATCGTGATGGGTGCGATTGCCGGGATCTCTCTGCTGGTCGGTGGGATCGGCATCATGAACATCATGCTGGCCACGATCCTGGAGCGCACGCGCGAGATCGGGATCCGGCGCGCGCTGGGCGCTACACGCCGGGATATCCTGTCGCAGTTTCTCTTCGAATCGACCCTGCTCAGCTTCTCGGGCGGATTGCTCGGCATCCTTCTGGGAGTCTTGATGACCCAGGGAATCGCCTCCTACGCGAACTGGAAGACGATCATCGAACCGGCCTCGATCGTGCTGGCCTTCGGCGTGTCGGTGACGGTGGGGATCGTCTTCGGTATCTATCCGGCACGCAAAGCCGCCCTGCTCGACCCGATCGAATCCCTACGACACGAATGAGGCCGACGCGATGACAACATCGATTGCCAGTCGTTCACACCGCGCGATCACCCTCGGGCTTGCCATGGCGGCCCTGCTGTGTTTCGTGGCGTCCCATCCGGCAGGCGGCCGGACCGACACGAATGCGGAGGCACCCGGGGAGGCGATCGAACTCACCGTCGACCGGGCGATCGAGATCGCGCTCACCGATAGCTACCGCATCCAGTCTCTGCGCGAGAACCTGCGCTGGGCCGAGCACAATCTGTGGGCGGCGCGGGCCGGCTTCCGGACCTATGCCCGCAGCAGTTTCTATGTGCCCGTCTACGACGAGGGCACGCGGCTGATCGATGTGGCCGAAGGCAATCCGGTGGCCAAGGACTTCCGCAGCCTGCAGGTGCGCGGCGTGCTGGACCTGGTCCAGCCGCTGCCATGGATTCCCTGGGGCGGAGGGGAGCTCACCTTCCGGTCGGAAGCCTACCAGCTCAACTCCTGGACGCCGGCCACCTACGATCCGGATGTGGAGCTTCGCTCGAACAAGTTCTACACCTCGCTGCGGATGATCGTGGAGAAACCCCTCTTCACGATCAACAACCTGGCGCT